>JBCCRM010000003.1:0-222821 GCA_039513195.1 Pseudomonadota bacterium
CTCGATCGAGAACCCATAGAACAGCGACCCTTGCGCCACCTGCCGCGGTCCCATCATCGCCCGATCCTCCCTCTTCTTCAGAGAATTGAATCAGGCCACCGCGACTACTTCAACACAGACTTTTTCAACAGCATTCGCCCGCGGACGTCCCAAAAGCGCCGCGGCCTGCAACCGCGCCGCGCGCGCTCGACTTACCACCTGCCGAATGCCCGACGCGGCGCCCTAGACGCGCGTCCGTGCCCTCAGAGGTTCAACTGATAGCTCGCCGGCACATACCGGAACCCGTCGCCGAGCGGCTCGACATACCCGACCGCCGGCGCCGGCATATGGTAGCCGATAAAGGGGATCTTGTCGGCGGCGATCATGCCGAAGACCTGCTTTCGCGCAGCGGCGGCCGCCTCCTTATCCATATCGAAGCGCACATGCCAATCGGGCCGCTGCAGCGACATGACATAGTGATTGGCGGTGTCGGCAACGATCATCAAGCGCTCGCCCCCGCTCTCCAGGTGGTAGACCATATGCCCCGGCGTGTGACCGAAGCAGTCGACGGCCTCGATGCCGCCGACCACCGCATCGCCGGGCTTCACGAAGCGCGCCTTCTCCGCCAGTGGCACCACGTTCGATTGAACGAGCTCCGCCCGGCCCTTCATCGCCTCGTCAGAGAGCCACGCCTCGTCGGACCAGAAGTTGTACTCGGCCTCGCCGATCACGTAGGCCGCATTTGGGAAGGCCGGTGCGCCGTCCTCCATCAGGCCGCCGATGTGGTCGCCATGGAAATGCGTGATCACCACATGGTCGATATCGCCAGCCGAGAGGCCAACCGCGGCCAGACGCTCCAGCAGTAAGCCAGCATTCGGCCGCCGCCGCACGCCGTTGCCCGCATCGAACAAGATCAGCTCGTTGCCGGTGTTGACCAGCGTGACAGTGAAGGAAACCTCCATCTGGTCGGACGGCAAGAAATTCTCCGCTGCCAAAGCCCCCACATCCTCTGCCGACACGTTTTGGCCAAAGATCGGATGCGGTCCGGGGAACTGCACCGCACCATCGAGGATCGAGGTCACCTCGAAGGACCCCACCTCGAAGCGGTAAAACATCGGGCGGGCCAGGCCCAGTTTCGGCGTGGCGCCTAAGGCAGCGCCAGCGGACACAACCGCGGTGGCGCCCAAGGTCTGTGCCAAGAGCGCCCGGCGAGACAGGCTGGTGGAACGGATCATCGGTTTCTCCTCACTGTGGCGTTTCTTTCCAAGGAGGAGAATGGGCTTCCATTACCGACCGGCCACGCTCTGCGCGATGAAATTTCCGTATCAGCCGGGGCGGGAGGGCAGCTCACGGCTGATGCCATGGCGCGTTTTGTCCCAATAGTAGGGTGCCACCACCAACTCGAAGACGGCTTTCCAGGCGGCAAGCGAGCCCAGCGTCCAGTAGAACGGCAGCACCGGCACCCACAGGAACAGGTCCAGACTGCGCCGCCGCCACATCGCCAGGAACGCAGTGCCGAGCATCACGCATTGCCCGGCGCCCAGGCTCACATAAAGCGGCCCAAGCATCCAAGGCGGTACGGTGCGGCCCCAAACACTCTGCCCCATCAGCAGCCAGCCGATCACCGAACCCCAGAACAGCGGCATCGCGAGATAGGTTGCGGCACCTCCCAGGAAGAGAACGTTGAAGCCCAGAAATCCCCTAGGCCCCATCTCGCGCAAGAGCCGCAGGGGGCGCCGCATATGGCAGAGCCAGGTCATCAGATAGCCCTTCAGCCAGCGCGACCGCTGCCGTACCCAGGGCAAAGCCCGGCAATTCGCCTCCTCCATGGTGACGCTGTCGACCATCTCGGTGCGATAGCCGAGGCGCACCAAGCGCATGCCGAGATCGGCGTCCTCGGTCACGTTATGGGCGTCCCAACCACCCACCTCGCTCAGCGCGGCGCGGCGAAAGAAAACCGAGGTGCCGCCCAGCGGGATCGGCAGTCTCAGCCGCTCGAACCCTCGCAACAGCACATCGAACCAAATCGCGTATTCGAGCTGGAAACACCGGGTGATCCAGTTTTCCCGCGCGTTGAAATAGCTGAGCTGGCACTGCAGGCAGGCCACTTCCTGGGGCGCCTGGCGGAAATGCTCGGCCACACGCTGGATCTGCCGCGGGTCGGGTTGGTCCTCGGCATCGAAGATGCCGATCACATCGCCCGTGCAGAAGTCGAGCGCGTAGTTCATTGCCCGCGGTTTCGTCCGCGGCCGTCCATCGGGCACCACCAAGGGCTGGATCCAATCCGGCAGCCGCATCTCGGCAATCGCCGCCTGGGTCGCGTTGTCGTTCTCCTCCAGCAGGATCTTCACCTCGAGCAGCGAGCGCGGATAGTCGAGCGCGGTCAGGCCGTCGATCAGGCGCGGGATCATCTCCGCCTCCCGATAAAGGGGCACCAACAGGCTCACCCGAGGCATCGGCAGCCGATCGGCGATGGAGGTGACCGAGGGCGCCAACCGCCTGTGCCGCTCCAACCGCCCCGCCATCAATGCTGCGAGGCGGATCGCGCAGGTCGCAATGTTGAGCGCGAAGAGCGTCAGGATCGGTATCGCCAGCATCTCGGAGCCGATTAGGAAGAACGACAGGATCAGGGCGATCAGGCCGAGGCCAGACGCCATCCGCGCCCAGGCGATGCCCCGCACGCTCATCTCGACCGGCGTGCGGTCGGCGGCCCGGTCGGCGAGTTCCGCGGCAAAAAGGCGGCCGAGCGCCCGGTCGAGCTTCGCCCGGGTCGTCACCGCGAAAAAGCCGAAACCGCGGGCGTTGGCGAGCTGCCCGACGGCCAGACGCCCCTGTTCCGGATCCTCGACCGCATAGACCGTCATCCCGCCCATACGCCGCCAAGGCACGGTGCGATGGGCCAGATAGACTTCCAAATCCTCGGGATCGAGGACACCCGGCGAGGGGGGGTCGCGGTCCAGATCGGCATAACCCAAGTTCCATTGCTCGGCGACTGCATGGGCCACCGCCTCGGGGACCGCCCATCCTTCTGCGATCAGGACGTCGCCGAGGCTGCGGCCCCGCATCCGCGACAGTTCGAACGCCGCCTGCAGATGCTCTGGCCTCACCCATTGGTGCTTTAGGAGGATATGGCCGAGCTGGATCGGCCCCAACGGATCGACGGCGTCGCGACTCGGCGCCGGCCGGTTCAAGGCCGGCAAGGCCCCAGCAATTTCAACGCGCCGTAGCATTCCTACCCAAACCCTCGATCCAATCGGTACCGAGAATTTGAATAGAATTACTTAGGTTAAGCGGAAGTTAAGTTAACGATTTCTCTATGAAACTGTCTCACAATATTGGATAAGATCTTTAGATCACTTCATGATCGCGACGAACCGGTCAAATAGATAAAGGCTGTCTTGTGGGCCCGGGCTCGCTTCGGGATGATGCTGGACCGAGAAGATCGGTTTCCCGTCGACCTTCAACCCGCAGTTAGACCCGTCGAACAGCGAGACATGGGTCTCAACCACCCCCTGCGGCAACGTCGCCGAATCCACCGCAAAGCCGTGATTCATCGAGGTGATTTCCACTTTCCCGGTTTCGATTTCCTTCACCGGGTGGTTGGCGCCGTGATGGCCATGGTTCATCTTCATGGTTTGAGCGCCGAGCGCGAGGCCCAGCATCTGATGGCCCAGGCAGATACCGAAGATCGGCTTTTCCGCCGCGATCACGCCCTGGATCATCGGCACCGCGTATTCCCCCGTCGCCGCCGGATCGCCGGGACCATTCGAAAGGAACACACCGTCCGGGTCGTGAGCCAGCACCTCCTCGGCAGTAGCGGTCGCGGGCAGGACCGTCACCTCGCACCCCGCAGAAACCAGGGCCCGCAGAATGTTCCGCTTCGCACCGAAATCGACCGCGACGACCTTCCGCCGTTCCCCCTCGCCCGGCGCGAAGCCGCCTGGCCAGGCCCAGCGCTGCTCGTCCCACCGATAGGACTGCGCGCAGGTGACGTCCTTGGCGAGATCCGCGCCCTCGAGCCCGGTGAAGCCCCGCGCAGCAGCCACCAAAGCCTGCGCGTCGATCGCACCCTCCGGGTCATGGGCCACGGCCACATGGGGCATCCCCTCGTCCCGGATCAGCCGGGTCAACCGCCGCGTATCGACGCCGGAGAGGCCGACCCGCCCATGCCGCGCCAGCCAGTCGGACAGAGGCGCGCTCGCCCGCCAGTTCGACGGCTCCGTCACCGACCAGCGCACGATCATCGCCCGTGCCACCGGCTCCGGCGCCTCCTCGTCTTCGGCGTTGGTGCCGGTATTGCCGATATGGGGAAAGGTAAAGGTGACGATCTGCGAGGCGTAGGAGGGGTCTGTCATGATCTCCTGATACCCGGTCATCGCGGTGTTGAAGCACAGCTCCCCCACCGCCTGCCCGGCGGCGCCGAAGCCTTCGCCCCAGAACAAAGTGCCGTCAGCAAGGGCGAGGCATCCGGTGACATTCGGCGGTGCGGCGGGGGTCGACATGGCTAGGCTCCATTCCGGCTCGGGCGGACGCTAGTGGCGCAATCGGGCAGGGTCAAGGCGCAAACGAATGGAATTATACAGTTATATCAGATACTTGTGGCATATCCACATTATTGCTCCCTATTTCGGGCTCGTGTAATGTCTCGACTCTGTCACGGGCGAGGCTGCGCTCGGAGGGACTGACAAAGGACACCGAACCATGCGTGATCGGATTAACGCCGCGCTTAAGGACGCTATGCGGGCTCGCGATGAGGTGCGGACAAGCACCCTGCGGCTAATGCTCGCCTGCATAAAAGACCGCGATATCGCGGCGCGCAGCGAGGAAGGTGCGGTCGGCCTCGACGAGGCCGGGCTGGTGGATTTGCTTGCGAAGATGATCAAACAGAGGGAAGAGTCCGCGCGGGTCTATGAGGAAGCCGGGCGCATGGAGTTGGCTGAGCGGGAACGGAGCGAGATCGCCGTGATCCGTGGGTTCTTGCCGAAACCCCTGACCGAGGCGGAGGTTAGCCAGGCCATCGACCGCGCGATTGCCGAGACCGGCGCCTCGTCGATCCGCGATATTGGCAAGGTGATGGGCGCCCTGCGCGGCAGGTTCGCGGGGCGGATGGATTTCGGCAAGGCCGGCGCCCAGGTCAAGGCGGTGCTGGGCTGACGGGAGAGCACGGATGACCGGCACGCAGACGCAGCAGGATCCCAACGGCGCCGCAGCTGGGGAGGAGCGCGCGGCGCTGGAACAGCAATTCCAGGAAGCCCGCCAAACCATCCTGCGCGGGCGCAAGGATCTCGTCGAAGGCCACCGGCTGATGCGAGAGCTGAGCGAGAAGTTGCGCGCGGCGCGCGCACGAGGCTCGATCCTGCAGCAGATCTGGGAATGCGAGCGGATGACCGGCCGGCGCGTTCAGTATTTCAGTCAGGCGGGCCAGGATGCATTCCTTGACGAGGCGGTGTTCCGCGGCAAACGCGGCGGCACCTTTGTCGAGATCGGCGGCTATGACGGGATTACCGGCTCGAATTGCCTGTTCTTCGAACTGATGCGCGGTTGGTCCGGTTTGCTGGTCGAACCCTCGCCCACCTATCACAAAATGGCCGCTGAGTTCCGCCGCTGCACCTGCCTGCGCCTCGCGGTCGGTCAAGATGCCGGCAAGGCGGAGTTTCTGGAGGTCACCCGAGGTTTGACCCAGATGGGCGGTCTGCTGGCGACATATGAACCATCATTGCGGGAGAAGGTGGAAACCGACCCAAGGCATGAGGGGGAGATCATCTCGGTGCGTACCCGCACCCTCGCCCAGATCCTCGACAGCGCCTATCTGAGCGAAATCGACTACATCTCCTTGGATGTCGAAGGAGCGGAGCTGGCGATCCTGTCCGATTTCCCATTCGACAAATACCGGATTCAGGCCTGGACCATCGAAAACAACGGCGCCTCCAACGATGTGCCAGAACTGATGCGCACCAAGGGCTACAAGCTGATCGAGGCGCTCGGCGTCGACGACGTGTATGTCTTCCAAGGCCATGCGGAGGTCTGACCCGCCATTGCTGATCAGACGCGGTCGGTACCTGCCCCAATATCGCACAACCAGGCGCGCGATGTCCTGGTCCGGCGATTTTGTTTCGTAGACACTCGCGGCCACAGAACGAGGGATTTGGCTCGCCCAGGCCGGCTACGCAGCAGACCGGCCTGGGCATACCTCTAAGAGGAGGCACGGCCAAATCGGGGGATTGACGATGACAGGCAAACAAAGGCTCGCCTTGAAGGTCGCTGCCGGGCTTTGGGTCGTTTGGGGTCTTGTCCATGCGGTCGCCGGGGTCATGGTGATGTCGGGTCCCGTGGAGGGTGGATTTCAAGCGATCGCAGATGCCGTGGACCCAAGCACACTGACCGGCCCGTTCCCGGATGCGGTCGGCGGTGTCCTGGGCCAGCATGCCTGGAACCTGCTCTGGTTCGGGGTCGCAACGACGATCGGCGCGATCTTTGTCTGGCGCGGCAGCGCAACTGCAATTTGGGTCACCGCCATGATCGGCGGTTTGGCAGATGTCGGCTATTTGCTCTTCGTCGACCTCGCCGGGTTTGCGAACTTCGTCCCTGGAACGGTGATGACCCTGATCTGCGCCACAGCCATCCTGCTCAGCGGATGGGTCTTGCTCACACGAGACGCTGGCGCGGTGCAGATGTCGTGACTGCGCAGTCGACCCCGGCTCTAATAGCGATGACCGTGTTGTTTGCGGCGCTTTGGCTGCCGCTCGGACAACAGGCTTTCCTGGCGGAGCATTGGATGAAGATCGGTACTTTCGCAGCGCCGATTTTGGTCTTTATGGGCTTTGCTGCCCGCCCTGCCGGGGCGGAGCCAGTGGGAAGCGACCTGAAGCTTCTCGCGGTATTGATGGCCGCCGCCTATATGACCCACCAGTTTGAAGAGCACTGGGTCGATGCGCTTGGCCGCCTCTATCCGCTGCGCGATTTCCTGAACCAGGCGCTCTCTGCGGCTTTCGGGCCCGAGGCGGCGAGCGCGATGACGCCCCAAGCGATCTTCTTCATCAACACCTCTGTGGTGTGGTTGGCGGCATTCTTGGCGATCTGGGGCGCGCCCGATCACGTCTTCCCCGCACTGGCAATGGCGGGCGTGATCATTGTCAACGGCGTTGCCCATATCGGGCAGGCGATCGCGGCAGGCGCCTACAATCCCGGCCTGATCACCGCAATCCTGCTGTTCCTGCCTGTGTCGCTCGCCGTATTTCGGGCCGTCTGGGTCAACGGACAGGCCGGCGCGATCCAAATCGCCGCGGGCATCGCGTGGGGCTTTCTCGCCCATGTGATCCTCATCGGTGGGCTCCTGGCGGCAAACGTCCACGGGCTGGTCCCCGTCGCGCTCTACTACGCCGCGCTGATCGCCTGGGCGATTGTCCCAAGCCTGGTGTTCCGGCGCGCCGGCTGACACGGCGCGGCCACGGCTTGCCCGGCACGCCGCGATCCGCTAGCAAGCGCCCCAACCGGCGAGGCCGCGCGACGGGAACGCATCCATGGCGAAGGACAAGGTCAAAAAAGCGCCCCGCCCGCGGGCGGAGACGCCGCGCGGCTTTGGCGATTACTTCGGCGAGGCGGTGGTCGCGCGCCGCCGGATGCTCGACCGGATTTGCGAGGTATATCACGCCTATGGCTTCGACCCGCTGGAAAGCTCGGCGGTCGAGACGGTGGAGGCGCTCGGCAAATTCCTGCCCGATGTGGACCGCCCGAACGAGGGCGTCTTCGCCTGGCAGGACGAGGACGAGACCTGGCTTGCGCTCCGCTACGATCTCACTGCGCCGCTCGCCCGGGTCTTTGCCCAGCACCGGCTGGAGCTGCCGACCCCCTATCGCCGCTATGCCGTGGGGCCGGTATGGCGCAACGAAAAGCCTGGGCCAGGGCGCTTCCGCCAGTTCTACCAATGCGATGCGGACACCGTGGGCACGCCGACCGTCGCTGCGGATGCCGAGATCTGCATGATGCTCGCAGAC
Source organism: Pseudomonadota bacterium (assembly GCA_039513195.1). Classification (GTDB taxonomy): domain Bacteria; phylum Pseudomonadota; class Alphaproteobacteria; order Rhodobacterales; family Rhodobacteraceae; genus Thermohalobaculum. The sequence continues at coordinate 7,974 of JBCCRM010000003.1, forward strand.
GCGTTCGATGCCGTGGGCCTCGCGCGCAGGGACATCTCGATCCGTGTCAACAACCGCAAGGTTCTGAACGGGGTGATGGAGGCAGCCGGCCTCCTCGATCCCGGCGACCCGGATGCCCATACGCCTCAGCGCGGAATCGTGCTGCGCGCCATCGACAAGCTTGACCGGCTTGGCGAGGCCGGGGTACGCGCCCTCCTCGGCGAAGGGCGGAAGGACGAAAGCGGCGATTTCACCAGAGGCGCAGGTCTCGGCTCCGACCAAGCGGATTTGGTGATGGGCTTCACTGCCGCGGGGCGCGCGAGCGCGGAGGACACCTGCGCCCAACTCCGCACCCTCGTCGGCAGCTCGCAGATCGGCGTCGAGGGGGTAGAGGAGTTATCCCGCATCGCCGAACTTTGCGCGGCCCAGGGTTACGGCCAAGACCTGGTTCAGATCGACCCCTCGGTGGTCCGCGGCCTCGGCTATTACACCGGCCCAGTCTACGAGGCGGAGCTGACCTTCACCATCAAAGGCGAGGATGGGAGGCCGCGCCAATTCGGCTCGGTCGCCGGCGGCGGACGCTATGATGACCTCGTCAAACGCTTCACCGGGCAGGCGGTGCCTGCCACCGGCGTCTCCATCGGCGTCGATCGCCTGCTCGCGGCGCTGGAGGCGCGAACCCCCCAAGACGCGATGTTCTGGAACGGCCCCGTGGTGGTGCTGGTCATGGACCGCGACCGTGTGGCCGACTACCAGACGCTTTGCGCCGAGTTGCGCAGTGCCGGCATACGGGCGGAGGTCTTCCTCGGCGGCGGCAACATGGCCAAACAGCTCAAATATGCTGACAAGCGCCTCTCCCCCATCGCCGTGATCGAGGGGGCCGACGAACGCGACCAGGGCGTGGTACAGCTGAAGGATCTCGCCCTCGGTGCGCGTCTCGCGGCCGAGATCGAGACCAATGAGGAATGGAAGGCCCAGCCCGCCCAGATCACCGTGCCCCGGGGCGCGCTGGTTCAACAGGTGCGCCAGATGCTCGCCCGGGCCGACGGCTGAGCACCATGGTCGACGATCGCTTCGGCGTTACGGCGCATGAGGGGCTGGACCTGGCCGAGGTCGAGCACGCGCTCGAACGCCTCGCGGGCCTCCATGCGGAGGCTGGCTATGCCGTCGTCTCCCCCACCCATCTGTTCCGCGCGGAACTTATGCTCGACCTCTATGGCGAGGATATCCGCGGTAGAGCCTTCCTTTTCCCCGGCGGCGGGGGCGGCGAGGAGCTGTGTCTGCGCCCGGACTTCACCGTGCCGGTGGTCCTCGCCCATGCGGCACAGGGATGGGATCGCCCGGCGCGCTATGCCTATCAGGGTCCGGTCTTCCGGCGGCAGGAACCGGGCTCCACCCGGCCGGTGGAGTATCTGCAGGCGGGGATCGAGAATCTCGGCGCCGCCGATGCCGCAACGGCCGACAGTCAGGTGTTCTCCCTGACACTGAAGGGCATCGCCGAAATCGGGCCGGAGGCGATCCGGGTCACCACCGGCGATCTCGGGATCCCCTTTGCACTGCTCGAAGCGCTGGCGATGCCGGCCCGGCGACGGCAAAGGCTACGACGGCATTTCTGGCGGCCGGCCCGGTTCCGCGGCCTCCTCGACGCCGCAGTCCGGGGACCGGAGGCCCCCTCCCCGCGCCGGGCGGATCTGATTGCAGCCCTTGGCGCACCGGACCCGGTCGCAGCGGTCGCTACCCATGCGGCTGCGGCCGGGGAGATCACCGGACTACGCGAACTCGACGAACTGGTCAGCCGGGCCGAACGCCTGGCTGGCGCCGAGGCCGAACCGCCAATGCCCGCCGAGCAGGCCGAGCTGATCGAGGCGGTGACCGAGGTCGCCGGCCCTTCCGGCGAGGCGCTCAGTCAGCTCCGCCGCCTGACGGCCGAGGCAGGGGCCGATATCACCGCGGCGCTAGACCGGTTCGAGGCGCGGCTCGATGCGCTCAACCGCAGCGGCGTCGATGCGGAGGATCTGTCCTTCGATGCGGCCTTCGGGCGAAACCTAGAGTACTATGACGGCTTCGTTTTTGAGGTACTGGCAGAAGGACGCACCGATTTGCCGCCCCTGGCCGGCGGCGGGCGGTTCGATGCGATGACCCGGCAGCTCGGCGCCGCCCACGCGATCCCCGCCGTGGGCGCAATGATCCGACCGGAAGCAGCGCTCCTCGCGCGGAGGGGGGCTGCATGACGCGGCTGACCCTGGGCCTGCCCTCGAAAGGCCGCTTGCAGGAGGCCACCGTCGCCTGGTTCGCGGAACGTGGGGTGACCATCGAGCGGCTCGGCGGGGGGCGCGAGTATGCTGCGCGAGCCAGCGGCATCGACGGGCTCGACGTGATCATGCTCGCCGCCGGCGAAATCCCGCGGGAGCTCGGCGCCGGGCGCATCCATCTGGGCGTCACCGGCGAGGATCTGATCCGCGAACGCCTAGCGGGGTGGGAGGACCGGGTCGATCTTGCCACCGAAATGGGCTTCGGCCACGCCGATCTGGTGGTCGCGGTGCCAGCCTGGTGGGTGGATGTGGAGACCTTGGACGATCTCGACGAGGTGGCGGAGGCGTTCCGTGGTCGCCATGGCCACCCGCTGCGGGTCGCCACCAAGTACCACAACCTGACCCAAGGCTTTTTCCGCCACCACGGCGTCGCCGACTATCGGATCGTCGATAGCCAGGGCGCGACGGAGGCAGCGCCGAAAAACCTCTCGGCAGAGGCGATTGTCGACATCACCACCACTCGTTCGACGCTGCGCGCAAACCATTTGCGAGTTCTAGCGGACGGTTTGATCCTGCGATCTCAGGCCAATCTGTGCATCTCCCGCGTCGCTGATTGGTCTGGCAGGGCGCACCAACGTCTGCGCGACCTAGCTGCCCGGCTCGCCCTTAAGGATTGGTAAGATCACCATTTACTCTGAATAGTTGCGTTTCACGCACTGACCTAGCCAACCGTCGCAGCTACCTCTCAGTCATCGGATTGCACGGAAAGCCGGCTGGACAGAATTCGGTTCGGCCTTTTCGTCCGGTTGCCATGAAAGCCGGGGGGTATTGTTGGAAAATCTGTTCGGTTATTGGCGTGATGCGCCAAACGACCCGTTCGACATTTTTTTTCGGGACGCGCCGATCATGATGCACTCGATCGACCGGTCCGGGATACTGCTGAAGGTCAGCCGCTTTTGGGCAAACCGGCTCGGCTACACACCCGACGAGATGGTCGGCCGGAAATCGATCGAGTTTCTGACAGAAAAGTCCCGAGATTACGCCGTCGCGACGGTCCTTCCTGATTTCATGGAAAACGGAAAGATCCACAACATCGAATATGATTTTGTCGACAAGGCCGGCGCGGTCGTACCGGTGGTGATGTCGGCCATTGCCCAGCATGGGGAGGATGGCAACTTCCGCCGCTCGCTCGCCATCATTTTCGACAACAGCGAGACGCGGGCGGCAAAGCATGCTCTGCGGGAAGCGGCGGCGGAGGCCCAGGCCGCCAGTTCGGCAAAGTCTCGCTTTCTCGCCGCCATGAGCCACGAAATCCGCACACCGATGAATGCAATCCTGGGGTTCGCCCAACTCCTCAGCCGCGCCGAGCTTGGGGAAAAAAGCGATCTGCAAGTGCGCGGCATCCTGAACGCCAGCAATATGCTGATGCAATTGCTGACCAATTTGCTGGACCTATCGCGGATCGAGGCCGGTCATATGTCCCTGTCAAAAGATGTCTTCAGCCTGCACGAGCTCATCGCCTTTCTGGGCGATCACTGGCACTCGCCCGCTCAGGAAAAGGGTCTGCAGCTCTATGTGGCGATGGATCGGAGCGTCCCTAACATGGTCCTCAGCGACCAGGGCCGGATCCGTCAGGTGCTGACAAATTTTCTCAGCAATGCCGTCAAATTCACCGATCAAGGCCGGATCACCCTCACCGTCCACCAGGTCACCGGGACCGATGAGCAGGCGGTCCTGCGGTTCGAGGTCGCCGATACCGGCCCAGGTCTCGACGAGGAGCAACGGGGCAGGCTCTTCGTCCCCTTCGTACAGATCGATGCGGGCTTCGCGAAGCAAGAGGGCGGCTGGGGCCTGGGTCTCTCGATTTGCCGACAAATCGCGGAGGTAATGGCGGCGGAAGTCGGCGTCGGCAGCGTAAAAGGGCAAGGCGCAACGTTCTTTTTCGAGCTGGCTGTGGACATCCCAGACGAGGAACAACTGATGGTAACGCCGATAGACGCTACGGTCGAAAGCGCGAAGCCGGAACAGTCGCTCCGCATTTTGGTGGCCGAGGACAACACCCTCAATCAGGACATGATGCGCGCGATGCTGGAGGCGCTGGGCCATGCCGCGGAGTTCGTAGGCGACGGCTTCGGTGCAATCCACGCAATGCGAGAGCGGATCTATGACGTGGTTCTGATGGACATCACCATGCCTGGGCTCGATGGCATCGGCGCAACCGAGCAGATCCGCGCCTTTTCCGACGACCGGCGCAACACCCCGATCATCGCGGTCACCGCCAATGCTGGCTCCGATGCCAGGGCCCGCTTTCTGTCCCTCGGCATGGACGAGTTCCTCCCAAAGCCGGTTTTCATGGACGATCTCGCACGGCTTCTGAACCGTTTCGCACCGACGCCCGATCTTGCATGATCTCGCGATGCTCGGCGGGTTGAGGGGCACGTCCGGACAGCGCAAGAGGATGCCTCAGCGGCCTACGTCGCAGAGGTGACCTCTTCGGAAGAGCGCTTTTTTCGGAGACCGCCGGTGCGCCCCGGGGCCCACCCGCCCGCCCACAATAGGCGCCCGGTCGAACCGTCGAGGCTGCCCCCAAGCCCCGGGACACACCGGCTCACGCGCAATGGGCGCGACCTCGGCGCCGAGCAGCTTCAGGTACTCGGCCTTGGCGCGGCTATCCGCCACGGCCTGACCAAACCCTGCGCTTTTGCTCGGAGCGGGGCAGATGGCGCCAAACTAAAGGCGGATGCCGTGCTCTGATCCTGCGGCACTCGGGACCTTGCACCCCGAAGCAGATCCGGGATGAAGGTCGGCGGATAATGGCATCGGTGGCCATTGCGGTCGACGGAAAGGGCGCGCGCAGCCGGCTCGCGGTGCGATGCTGACCTCCGGAGCGGGTGGCAACCCGCCGAGCGTGGAGCAGGGGAGGACGGCATTCTGGTGGCGCCGCCCCCGCTTCGATCGGCATCTGCGCCTCCATCAGAGAGTAGAAGCTTCCTTCATCGAGCGGTTCGTTGCCGAAATGGGAGCCGAAGCGGCGGGTATTGCCGTTCCGCCTCCAATCGATGCACTGGATCGATTGCCCATCGGTCGCTCCTCACTAGGGAGTGGCAGCCCCTGCAACCGGTGCCGTGAGCTAGGCCTGATCGATAAGAGCGGACGGACGGATCGAGTGGCAGGGACGCGGAGACAGTAGAGCACCGCGCTCACCGCGAAGGCGGCGCTGGAAGCCATCCGGGGCGAGCCTCCGAGCTTCGAGGCCAATTGCTGAGAGGTGCATCTTCGCTGCGGCGAGGGCAATGCCGGCAGACGCACGGGGCGATCGGCAACGTCCCTCTGGCTACAGCCGCGACGAACGTGCAGGCAGCTCTGGCACTGTACGAGTTGGCGGCGTAGCGAAGGTCAATCAGCCTCCGACAAACCCGGTGCAGCAAAGTGACGATCCAGTGAGACGCCTACCGAAAGCACCGGCGCCGAAGCGACTTTGAAAACCTCGACGGGAACCGCGCTTAGGCGCGGAACAGCGATCCGAAAGGCACGCGCTAAAATATCTGGAAACGCAGGATTATTGAGCCGCGACGCATTACATACCCAGAGAATGCCGCAATGAATACATGCCCATAGGAGAGACCGACATGACCCTTGCCTCCCCCACGCGCCGCACCCTTCTAGCCGCCGCCGGCACTGCGGTCGCTGCTGGCGTCTCTACCCTCGTCATCCCGGCCCAGGCAGCGGGCCTCGCGGCCACACGGTCGATGCGAGGCGGCTCGAACAACTACCTGCCCGGCGCGCCGATTGTGGAGCGCATCGGTCGCGGCGGTTTCTGGATGACAGGCACCGTTCGCCGTGCCGGCGACGGGACGCCGCTGCCAGGCATTCGTATCCAGATCTGGGCGCACACCACAGAGGGGCATGAGCGTGAACCGCACAGCCACGGCGCCACTCTGACCGACGCCGACGGCGCATTCCGCTTGGAGATGCCGCAAATCGTGCCTGCTTTCGGCCAACCCCATGGCCACCTCGCCTATGACAGCGGCGCCTATGAGACGGTGTTCCTGCGGCCCGTGATGCCGAGCGCGAGGGACCAGACCTTGAGTGCAGACTTCGTTCTGCAACCCGTCTGAAGGAAATGTCGCGAGCCACAGCGATCCTGTTATGGCTCGCCCTTGCCACCGCCGTTTCCATACCGATCGCAGTGGCGGCGCTCAGCCCGCTGCTGGCGTGGCGAGATCCGATCTATATTGCGGCGGGTTTCGCCGGGGTGATCGCGATGACGATGCTCCTCATCCAACCGCTCTTGGCTGGGGGGTATTTGCCCGGCCTGTCTGCGCGGTATGGCAGGCGGGTCCATGGGATCGTCGGGGCGGCGTTAGTCGGCGCGGTGGTCGTGCATGTCGCCGGCCTCTGGATCACCTCTCCCCCCGACGTGGTCGACGCGCTGCTCTTCGCCTCGCCGACGCCGTTCTCCGCCTGGGGCGTTATCGGCATGTGGGCCGTGTTCGCGGCTGCCCTGATCGCGGTGTTCCGCCGACGGCTGCGCCCTCGCCTATGGCGGATTGCCCACACGACCTTGGTGACGATCATCGTCGCGGCGAGCGTGGTCCACGCGATGCTGATCGAAGGGACAATGGGCTTGGTCTCGAAGTCGGTGCTGTGCGCATTGGCCCTCGCTGCGACCGCCAAAGTGATAGCAGACTTGCGGGTCTGGAGAATGCTACTCCGCCGGAGAGCGTGAGTTTCGGGGCGCCTACCGAGCCGCAGACGCCACCCACCGGCGTCGCAAGGCGCCATGCCCTCGTGGTTGAACCGGGCTGGTCGATGCAGGGTAACCGGTGGGACCCCCAAGGCGCGCAAAAGGGGTTTTACGAGGGAAAACACCGGAGGTTTCTGGTGACCCGGCTGTTACTGTTGCAAAACGGTAGGTGAATGCCAGTGCCAGCGTGTTGAATTCGATCTCGGCAAAGCGATAGGCGGTATCAGTTGCGTCGATCATCCGCCCGCGACTGCCGATGGACCCGCCCGTTCGACTTGCGCCATCGCGACACCGATACCCACAATAGGAGGCCCCGCGCCGGGGATGCCACTGGTTGGAGAGGCGACGGCCGATGGTGTATTCTGGAAGCTGCCGCCCGCTTGGTCGACCGCCCCCAAGCCCCCTGAAGAGCGCCAGCGCATCGAAAAACGTCATGCTGCGCGGCTCGAAATCGAGGACCCGCGGCTTCTGTGCTGGCAGAGAGCCGGCGATCTCCGGGGTCGCCGTCGCGCCGTCGAATCTCTATCCGGACGCTTTGCCCGACAAAGTGCCAATCGACTACGTCCTTGCTCCTGCTTTGCCCGAGCCACCGGGTCTGGGCCGGTCTAGGACCCTTTGGCGCGCCTTTTGCCCCCTATGATCCGCGCCAGCGTCCGGCACACGGTCACTAGCGCCGCCGCATTGATCGCTCGCGGCCAAGTGAGATCGTTTAACCGGGGCACTCGCGACCGAGGGCGGATAGCGATGCCCAAAGTCGCCGGTCTCGGAGAATGGCGACGGGGACGGGGAACGATCTTCGCCCGGCCAAGTTCGGGGCAGCAAGGGGCTCGCCAGAAACTCGTGCCCCTCCGACGACGCGCCACGCCGGGGAACGTGCTTAGGCGGTGCTGCTGCCTCCATCGCCAGTAAGAGCTGATGGGCGCATGAACCGGGTACGGCGGGGGCCCCGTCGCGACCGGGCTGCGCTTCCGCGCAGGGACCGCCAATGTAGCGCTCGCTCTCCGTGCTGTAGCGGCACCGCAGACTGCGAGCCAGGATACCGCAAACCAGCGCTTCGGTCGCTCAGCGGCGCCAATCACCCGCATCGGTGACTGAGGGTCTGAACAGCCGTTCTTTGATCGCTCGATTTTCACTGGGATTGCGCCCCGGCTGAGCGGGGCTCTTCCAGCAAGAGCAGGATTTTCCTTTGCTCCGCCCGCGCCTCGGCCGATGCTGAGCCGCCGCGACCGGTCTCTCGCGCGTGGGAAGTTCCCTTGGCGTCGACCCTTTCCTGTTCGTCTACAGCGGATCTGCGCCGCCTGCGATGAGCGCCGCATTGGGCGCTGGCGACCGCCAGCTCTGGCGCAGCGTCGAGCGCTTGGAGCGCCGAGGCGCTATCGCCGGAGACGATGACCTCGATGAAGTCCTGGAAGTTGGGCATGCCGATGTCGTCGGAGGGCAAAGTTGCGTCCTTCCGAGTACGGATCTCTCGAGCCACGCGACTGTAGCATGTCCTTGGGTGTTTCGAGACCGCTTGCTGCTTCGCGACGGCGACCGACAGCACTTTTGGACACTGCGCCAGCCCTCTTCAATCGGCGAGGCGACGCACCGAGTGGCCACCAATGCATCGCCAAGCGGCCCGTGGCCGACACTTCGCTCCAGCACCGACGGCGCTGCTGCGGGACGCGGTAGCTTACTTGCATCTGGGTCTCGGAAGACGTGATTTCGGTAAGTTTGGGATAGCATGCAATCCGATCTCGACGGCATCCTGCGCTTGGACGATCCTGTCGTCCGTTGAGGCAAATCACCGTAGCGTTTGAGGAAGGTCTCGATGGCTCCAATTCTCGCGGCGGGGCGCCTTCGAAGGTCGCCCTACTATCAGTCGACCGTCAATGAAGGGGCGGAGTCGTTTGTCACCTACAACCGGATGCTCATCCCCCGAGGATATGGCGACCGGGAAGCGGAGTACTGGCGGCTGATCAATAGCGTTTCGATGTGGGATGTCGCCGGTCAGCGCCAGGTGCAGCTCAAAGGACCCGATGCCGCCCAATTGGCGCAGATCCTCTGCACCCGCGATCTGTCCGCCCAGAAGCAGAACCAAGGGAAATACGTGGCCCTCTGCGATCATCGGGGCATCCTGATCAACGACCCCATCGCCCTCAAGATCGACGATCATTGCTACTGGCTCTCGATCGGGAACTCCGACATCTGGTTCTGGGCGCGCTGTGTGGCCGGCGAGCGGGGGCTGGATGTTGACGTGTCGGAACCTGACGTCTCGCCGCTCGCTGTGCAAGGACCGCAAGCGGAGAATGTGGTGGCTTCGATCTTCGGCGATTGGGTGCGAGAGCTGAAGTACTTTTGGTTCGGAGATGCCGAGATCGAGGGCATACCGCTGAAAGTCGCGCGCTCCGGATGGTCGAAGCAAGGCGGGTTCGAACTCTATCTGATGGATGGCAGCAAGGGTGATCGGCTTTGGCAAATCGTGAAGGAGGCCGGCCGGCCCTTCGAGATCGGCCCGGGCTACCCGAACCCCTCCGAGCGCACAGAAAGCGGGTTACTGAACTATGGCACCGACACGGACGACGCGACCAATCCGTTCGAGGTGCGATTGGCGCGCTTTGTCGATCTGGATGTCCCTGATGATGTGATAGGGATTGCAGCGCTGCGACGGATCAAGGAGAGGGGCGTGACGCGGCACCAATTGGGGATCGTCCTCCAAGCGGTGCAGGAAGACGAGAACCAATCGATCTGGCTGGACATCGAGAAAGACGGTGAGAAAGTGGGCCATATGACCCACAAAGCCTGGTCTTACCGCCTGCAAAGGATGATTGGGTATGCCCTTGTTTCGGTAGAGACTGGTCCAGGGGATCGAGTCTCTGTCTTGGTGGGCGGCACGCAGGTCGAGGGGGAAGTGGTGGAGCTGCCCTTTAAGTTGGCTACGTAAGCAGAAATCCGTCACCCTGCCGCAGTGGCACATCAGACCCAGCGGATGAACCGCGCCGAGCTTTCTTGGGGGCTGAGTGCCTTTAGCGATGCGGCGATCTTCGGTGGCTCCATTGCGGCATAGACGTTTGCCTCGGCTTCTGCCGGAGGGGTGTCTGAAAGCGGGGGCAAGGCGGCGGCGGTTGTTGAACCAATCGACCCAGTGGAGCATGGCATATTCGACAGCCGCTAAGCTGCATCCGGGGCCGCGGCGATGGATGGATCCGTCGTGGACAGGCCGTCGATCATCTCTGCCAGCGCAGTGTTGTTGCTGTCTTTGCGCTGCCGACTATGGTCTCAGCGCAGCGCGTAGTGTCTTTGATCGACCGGTTGGGTCCACCTTACGAGCTGCGGTCGAATGATGCGCCGGCCCTACGCTCCTGGCGGGGCGACATGGATGGACAGCTCACCCAAGAGCATCGAGGACGGAAACAGCATCGCTGGGATGCACGGTGCCAGGCGCTTTGTCATCCGCTCCGGCCGGTTGAGGCGCATGCAGTTGATCACACTGTGGCTCGCGTCGTCCTTGCTGGAATGACCGCCGAACAGCTTGGTGAAGACACGGCCGCCCGTGCAAAAACGGGCTTTTTCCGTTGGGGCCCTGCACTCGTCGGACGAGCCGACGGGGACTGCGCCCGCCTCCGCCGGACACTACAGACTTGTCCAGCTTTCCCTGGCAGCATCGGCGGCATGGATCTCGACCGGAAGCACTCTCCCATGGCCATCAGGAGGGAATTGTTGTCTTCGATCATTATGCCGTGGCTGTGGGCACCATGATCTTCGGAAGTCATGGTTGTGTTGCGAGGCATGCTGAATCACCACGACGCTGCTGCGCCCAGCGCTGTGGCGGCAGCTGGTCCGGGTGGAGCCCGGCAGACCCCGCTGCGCGCGCCGAAGATGTTAGCCCAAGATCTTCGAGCACCGCGTAGAAGGCGGGAACGACAAGCAGGATGAGCAGTGTCGTTGCGGTCAGACCGGAGGCGATGGACGTAACGAGCGGGATCAGCGGTTGCGCTTGGAGGCTTGTTTCGAACAACAGCGGCGCCAGACCAACCACAGTGGTGAGCGAGGTCAGAAAGATCGCCCTGAACCGTGCCATTGCAGCCTTGGGTGCGGCCTCGGCCACGTTGGTCCCATTGGCTCGCTCCTCCTTGATCACATGGACCAAAAGGATCGAGTCATTGACCACGATCCCCGCCAGGGATGCGGCGCCGAGGATGCTCGGCATCGACATAGCGATCCCCAGGACGAGGTGGCCCGCCACAGCGCCGATCAGCGCGAAGGGGATGATCGCCATGACAACCAGCGGCTCGGCATAGCTGCGAAGCTGCAGGCTTAGGATCAGGAACACCAGCAGCAGACCGATGGCGAGGCCCACCGCCATGGAGGCCTGGGCGGTCGCCGCCTCGGCATTTTGGCCATCGATTTCGACCAAGATGTCCGGGTAGCGGGCCTGAAGATCGGGCAAGAACCGGGCCGTAGTATCGCGGACGATTTCGTCGGCATTGCCCAAGGCAGTGTCCACATCGCCGGTGACGGTGGCGGTCGGGCGCCCATCGATGCGCCTAAGCACGGCTGCTCCGCGGGCTTCCTCCAGATCGGCGACCGCGTAGAGCGCCACCAAGGCGCCCGCAGGGGTCTTGACTGGGAAGTCCATCAAATCACTCATCGCGTCTCGATCCCGATCATCGAGACGAAGCTCGACATCCCAGGTCGTGCCGTCCACCTCGATCGCATCCGCGGTCACGCCCAAAAAGCCCGCACGCAACTGATCGGCAACGGACCTTGCGTCGAGGCCTAGGGCCTCGGCCCCCTCACGCAAGGTTATGCGGTGCTCGGGGCGGCCAAGGACCAAATCCGTCGCGACGTTGTGGGTGCCCTCATAGCGGGTGAGCCACTCGCTCAGCGCTGCCGCAGCGGTCCCGAGGCTGCCCAGATCGTCATGCGCGAGGCGGATCGCAAGCGCGCGGCCGGCGGGTCCCGTCACCCCCTCGACCAAGCTCAGGCGGTGCATCGGCGGTGTCAACGGCGTCTGCGCGCGCCACGCAGCCAATATCTCGTCTAGGGTTGTCCCGCGCGTCTCTGCGTCCAGAAGGTCGACCCGCGCCGTCGCCAGATGGGCACCGGTGCCGCCGATATCGGTGTTTTCGCCATAGGTGACCACGACATGGCGGACGAGCGGGGCGCTTTGCGGATTGCGGGGCGACAGCGCCTGGTCCACGCGATCAAGCCCCGCCAACACCTGCGCCATGGCCTCTTCTGTCTTCTCGATTGGGGCGCCGGCAGGCAGGGCGAGCCGCGCCTCGATCTGGTTGCCGTCCAAATCCGGGAATGCCTCGAATTTCAGCGCACCACCGAGAACGGCCGCGAGGGATGCAAGGAAGGCCAAAAGCGTGATGCCAAGGGTTAGCCAACGCCAGGCGACGGCAGCCCGGACCACCGGGGCGACGACCCGTTGGCGGGCACCATCCAACCAGCGGTCTGCGCCACTCTGAGGCTCGGGTCGCTTCGGGGCGCCGTGACAGAGATGGGCGGGAAGAACCAGAAACGCCTCGACCAGCGACACGGTCAGCACCAGCAGCATGACAACCGGGATGACGCGCAGTATCTCGCCGAGGTCGCCCTCGAGAAAGCTGAGGGCCCCGAACACAGCCGCTGTCGTCGCGAACGACGCTAGCACCCCAGGCGCTACCTGCATCGCGCCTGAAATCGCAGCGTCGGCCGGTGGCACGCCGGCGGCGCGCTTCGTTTCGATCTTCTCGGCAATCACGATTGCGTCGTCCATGAGGATCCCGATGACGATCAACAGCGCCACCAGGGTAAGCATGTTGATCGAGTATCCGAGCGCCGCCATTGCCCCGAGCGCACCGAGGAACGAGACCGGCAGCCCCGCCGCAATCCAAAACGCCTGTCGAACGCCGAAGAAGAGCCACATCGCGGCGAAGACGAGGGCGAGACCTTGTGCGCTATTGACCACCAGAAGGGTCAGCCTCTCGTCGAGCACACCGGCCGTGTCGCCGGTAATCGTCAACATCACCCCGGGCGGCAGGCGCGCTGCCTCCTCCGCCAGGAACGCGCGCAGCGCCGCCATCACGCGGAGCGTGTCTTCCGTCTCGGACTTAGTGATCTTCAAGATCGCGGCGGGCTGTCCGTTCAGCTCTGCCGCGACTTCCCGATCCTCGACGGTCCGATAAATGCGGGCAACATTCACCAGGCGAACTGCGCCGCCGGCGGCAGTCGAGGCGATCACGAGATCGCGATAGTCGTCGATCGTGCGATGTTCTTCTGGAAAGCGCAGCAGCGAAGATCCGTCGGCCGCAGCGATCTCGCCCAGCGGCAGGTCGACGTTCTGACGGCTGACGGCCTGGGCGATCTCGTCGAGCGTGAGGCCGAGACCGCGGGCCGCTTCCTCCTCGATATCGATGCGGATTTCCGGGTCGGCGATGCCGGTAAGCTCGACCTGGGGAATACCGCCCCAGCGGAGCATGCGTTGCTTGACCTCCTCGGCCAAGGCCCGGAGTTCCGTGAGGGGATGCTCGCCCTCGGCCACGACGGCGACCACCGCGACCAGGTCGACCAGGCCAAGCTGGCGGATCACGGCGTCTTCGGCGGTGTCGGGGAAGTCATCGACTGCGGTGATCTCTGCATCGACATCCGCCGTGAAACGGGCGAAATCGCCGCCTTGGCGCATCTCGGCGACTGCGACAGCCCGGCCCTCGAACGCATTGCATCGAAGTTCCTGCAGGTGCCGAAGTCCTTCCAGGGCATCCTCGATCTGGGTGCAGATCGCGCCCGACACGGCCTCCGGCGCGGCACCGGGATGGGCTATCGCGATCTCCACCTCGCGCGGCGCAACGCGCGGGAAGGTCTCACGCAGTAGATGCGGCAGCATGGCCAGCCCGACCGCCATCATCAGCGCCATGATCAGATTGGCGGCCGTCGGGTGGGCGGTGAAGTACCGGATCATCGCAGCGTTCTCTCGGCGGCAGCCTCCAGCCTTGCCTCTGCGACACGGTCTGGCTGTGGGGCCAGCAGGAGGCCTTCGATCGCGGGCGAGGGGTCGCTGGTGACGACGCGCGCGCCAACAGGCAGGGTCCCGGGCGCCAGCACGGCGATGCCGTCAGTGCTGAACACGGGCGTTACCTTTGCGAAGTCGAGGCGGTTGTTCGGGCCGACCAGCATCACCCGGCCGTTCCGAACGGCCGACCGCGGCACCAGGACCGCGCCCGAAACAGGTGATGCCGCAAGGTCGACCCTGACAAACATTCCCTTGATCAGCGGGGAGCGATGGGCGCTGCCGGTCTGGGCATAGGGCTCGGCGACGCGCACGATGACACCCAGGGACCGGGTCTCGGCATCGACACTATCGGAGATGCGGGCCACTGTTGCGGGCCCGGCTAAGACACCGTCTCCGGTCGTCGGACTGACAGTTGCAGACAAACGGTGCGGGTCTTCGGCGCCGGGGCGATCCGATCGGCCGGCCGCAATGGGCTGAAAGACTGCGGGGGACGGGCGGACGGCGTGGCCCATGTTGCTGGTGGCGGCTGCCGCTCCGCCGGCGGCCAGTCCAACCATGGCCGCCATTCGGTCTTGTGGCACCTGCACGTCGATCTCTGCCGCGGCAGTGCCGTCGAGCGCCCCTATCGATGCGCCAACGGCCAGGAATTGGTGGGTTTCCACGTCGACGCGGGAGACGCGGGCATCGAAAGGGGCTCGCACCACAGTGCGTGCCAGGTCGAGTTCCGCCGACACCCTCGCGAATTGCGCGGCGGCCACCGTCTGCTCCAACGCTTCGATCTAGGCGGGCAGAAGCGCGCGCGTGTTTTCCAGGCTCTGGACCACCGACCGCTGCGCGAGGACGTCGCGGCGGCGCGCCTCAACGACCGTGGTGGAGACTGTCCCTGCCTGCGCAAGCCGTTCCGTACGGGCGAGATCGGCCTCGGCCAGATGCAACGCCTCTCGCTCGATCGCGAGCAGCGCATCGTTGGTATGGCGAGAGCCCCGGATCTCTGCGACCCGCGCCTCGGCATGCCGTAAATCCGCCTCGGCGCTCTGCAGCCCAAGTAGGTAGTCGTCCGCCGCGATCCGGACGAGGACCTCGCCTTCGGCGACGAAGCCGCCGCGCACAAAGGCCGGGTGCATCGACGCGACCGCTCCGGAGACTTGCGCCACGGCGCTCCAGACCCGGGCGGGCATCACTTTCCCATAGCCAGAGATTTGAGGGACAAAGACCCGTGGTGTGACGGTGACGACTGTGACGGGAACACTCCGTTCGGTGTACGCATCCCGCGGCGGGTCCGGCGGCGTTGCCAAAGCCTGCCAAACCAGGATCGCACCCAATGCGACCGGCAGCAGTAGCATCAGGCCGCGGCGCCCGGTCACTGTCCCAGCTCCGGCGCGGGCGCCTCTCCGCCTCCGGCGATTGGCGACGATTTTAGGTCGGCCCATTCGCAGGGCGGCTCGGCGCCTGCGGCGTATTGTGCTACGGCTTCCTTCTCGGCCGTCGTCATCGCTTGGTTGGTTTCGCCGGCCATGTCTGCGGCGCCGTCCTCGCCGGACGCCTCGGCTCGTGAGTACCAATAATGGGCGGCTGCGAGATTTTGCGGTGTGTCGGCGACTGCCGTCATCGCGCGGCGCATGATCCGAAGGCCGTCAACCTGATCGCCCTCAAAGATCTGGGCGAGCTTAAGCATCGCCTTCGTGTCTCCCTGATTGGCTGCGGCGCAGAGCCAGCGCATGGCCTCCGCGGTGCTTTAGACAGAGCCTTCAGCGACATCGCCGGAACAGCAGAGGGCCGCACCGACCGCGTACTGCGCCTGCGGATCGCCGGCAAGGGCCGCGTCGATGTTGCTCTGGACCCGCGCCTTGTCCAGAGCGACCGATCCCCCCTCGACCGCCACGGCTGCGCAGCCGGCCAGTTGCGCGGAGCAGAGCAGGAACAGTGCTCGGCGGAGGAGACGGGTCCGGTTGCGGCTGTTGCGCATGATTGTGTCTTTCTTCGGTGCCGGTGGGTCTTTTGGGGCGCGCCGCCCGCCAGCGGGGCGGCGCAGGGCCTTGGGCCATCAGCGCTGCGCCAGCGCCTGAAGCTCCGCCTGGGTGACGAGCTTGTCGCCATCGGCATCGATCCGGCCGAAGGCGGTGCCATATCTGCCCAAGCGCTTGATCATCGCCGCGCGGCCAAGGCCGTGAGACGCGTTCAGATGTATCAGTGTCGTGAATTCGCTCAGCGTCAGGGCGCCGTCGGCATCGGCATCAGCCTCTAAGAAGTTTGCTTTCGCCTGGTCGCGATCCGCCTCGGACGCCGCGGAAAGGGGTGTCGCAGCGAGTAGCGCTGCAGCGATCATGGCGGGAGTGATCAGTGTCTTGGTCATTTCGGTATCCATTCAACGTGGCGGTAGCGGCAGGGCCGCTGGTCTGGGCTGGTCCGGTGTGTTGAGGTGCCGGGCTGCCGTCAGCGCGTGATCGAGGTCTCGCGCATCCGGCTTTCGCCATTCGGTCCGGTCGTGGTGCGGCTGCCCGAACAGCTGCCATCGGCGCAGCTGCGGTTGCGCTGCCGTGACCATGTTCGGCCATTGGGGCCGGTCCGGCTGGCGTTGCGGCTGCAGGCGCGGTCGGCGCAGCTTCCCGATGCGTCGACGGTTCCGGTGCCGCGCCAACCGGTGACGGAGCTTTTTCGCTCCCAGGCACCGGCGTCGGTGGCAGCGCCGACGGCGAGCACCCCAATCAGCACTGAGGCGGTGAAGACCTTGGCCATAGTGTCGTACTCTTCTCTGCTTGTGCGAAAGACGGCCGCGGCGTTGGGTGCCATGTCGTCTGCAGCGGGGGGGTATCGGGCGCCTGTAATGGCCGTATCGATGACGGGAAACAGTCGGTATCGAACGGTCAATGGCGCGTAACAGTTTGTAAAATCTGCCCGCTGCCGCTTGCCCGCGGGGCGCCCATGGCGAAACTCTCCCCCATGAGCGAACCTCGCCCCTTCATCCTGGTGGTCGACGACGACCCAGAGATCCGCCGCCTGGTGGCGGAGTTCTTGTCGCGCGAGGGTCTGGACGTCGAGGATGCGGAGGATGCAGCGGCAATGGACGCCGTGATGGCGCGTCGCCGGCCGGATCTTCTGGTGTTGGATCTGATGATGCCCGGGGAGGATGGGCTCTCGGTCTGCCGACGGCTGCGTGCCGCCGGGGGTCCCGCTATCCTCATGCTGACCGCCAAGAGCGACGAGATCGACCGGGTGGTCGGTCTGGAGTTGGGCGCGGACGACTATCTGGTGAAACCGTTCGGGCCGCGGGAGCTGCTGGCAAGGATTCGCGCCGTGCCGCGGCGGACCGGCGAGCGGACCGAGGGCATCAGCCGGTCGCGCCGCTTTGCCTTCGACAGCTTCGTCGTCGACCTGGACGCGCGACAACTGACCGACGACACCGGTACTCTGGTAACATTGACGAGTGGTGAGTTCGACCTGCTGGCCTGCTTTGTCGAGCGCCCACGCCGAGTGCTGTCGCGGGACCAAATCCTTGACCGTCTGCGCGGGCGGGGGGCCGAGCCGTTCGACCGCACCGTCGACATGCTGGTCTCGCGCCTACGCCGCAAACTGGCGACCACGAGCCGTGGGATCGAGTTGATCAGCACCGTGCGCAATGGCGGCTATCTTTTCACCGCAACGGTCCGGTCCGCCGCATGACGCGGGATCTCAGCCTTTCCTGGCGCGTCGGCCTGATCGTTGTTGTCGCGCTGATGGCGGGCTGGCTGGGCCTGATTGCGGCGAGCTATCTGAGTGCCGGGCTCGGACAGGCCACGGGGCTGCCGGAGCCGATGCGCCTCGCAGCGCTCGCCGATCTTTTGGAAGAGGCGTCGGTGGAGGAGCGCGACAAGGTTTTGGCCGCCGTTCGAACCCCGCAGCTTGCCATCTGGATGGAGCCTGAGCCACTGACCGCATCGCGCCTACCGGCGGTCCGCCCCTTGGATGCTGCGATGCTGGAGAGCTATCGCGCCGCGCTTGCGGAGAGAACGCTTGCGGTTGCGGCGATGGAGGGGACGCATCTTGTCGGCGGGGGTTTTGCGAGCGCTTTCAGCGCTGTGGAGTTCCGGATCGGGTTGGCCGGGGACCGAACGCTTGTGGTGACCAGCGAGAGCCCCTTCGCCGTGGCGCCGCTGGGCCTTCCGGTCGGGTTTCCCGCCGGTCTGGCAGGCGTTCTGATCGCGCTGGTGACGCTGATACTGCTTCACCGCGAATTCCGCCCATTGTCCCGGCTCGCAGCGGTCGTGGACGGCCTTGACCCTGGGTCTGGAGCCCCGTCGCTGCCGACGATCCGCGCCCGCTCGCCCGAGGTGAAAGCGCTGGTCGCCGCCTTCGAACGGCTGCAGGCGCGGATCGAAACCCTGATGCGGGCGCGCCTTGCGCTGGTCGGCGGTATCCAGCACGACCTGCGCAGCTTCGCGACGCGCCTGCGGCTGCGGGTCGACAAGATCGCCGACCCTGTCGACCGCGACCGGGCTGCGGCTGAGATCGCCGATATGATCGCGCTGATGGATGACGCCCTGCTCGCCAGCCGTGCGGGTGCGAGCGAACTGGACGAGGAATTGGTCGAGATTGCGCCTTTGATCGGGGCGGAGATCACCGACCGCGAAGCAGCGGGCGCCATGATCGAGTTCGCCCTGGGGGACCCTGCGAACGCCGAAGGCGCGGTCGTTCTGGGCGACCGTCTCGCGCTCCGGCGCATCGTCGCGAACCTGATCGACAACGCCCTGAAATACGGCGCACGCGCGCGGGTCGCCCTGGCCCTCGACGGTCCAAACATTGTCCTAAACATCGACGACGATGGACCAGGCATCTCCCCGGGACAGCGCGTCCTCTTGCTGGAGCCGTTCACCCGAGCCGAGCCGTCGCGTGCCCGCCGCACGGGCGGCGCCGGGCTGGGGTTGGCTGTGGTGCAGAGCTTGACTCAGGCCCATGGCGGCAGCGTCGATATCCGGGACGCGCCACTGGGGGGCGCCAGAGTGGTCGTGACGCTACCTCTGTTTCCCACTGGGGCCGGATCATGAGACTGCCGGGACCCATCGCTCGCTTGACGGAGAACGTGATACTCACTGCTTCCCTGCGGCGTGATCAGATTTCCTCGGCTCGGCTGAAAGCGCGGGAATCCCCAAGGTCGATGCGGAGTGCGAACGATAGGCGATCCGGTAGGACGGCTGCGAGTGTACGGTCGGCCTTCGGTCTCTCCGTGTGATGATGTCTGAGGCCGGTGGGCCACCGACCAATGCACTTTCTGCTTCCTTCGGATTCTCGCCGATGCCCGATTTTTGGTGACGGTGCTGAGGATCGACTGCCAGAAGAACGGCTTCGCGGACCCTGTCGACGATTTCGGCAACCACGTCGCATCGTCGCGGCGCGATACGCCAACCTGCCGGCCATCTTGTTAGGGCCGGGCGGAGAACCGCTGGGAAGGAACTCTGTGCTGGGAACGCCACGCCCGCGCATTGCATTGATGCCCTGATATCAGAACGCATCGGATGTGGCGCGATCGCGCCCGGTTCCATTGGGGACCGCAACGTCCATGCCGACAGGCCGATGAAGTCTAGGACCAGACTGCGTCCGCTCGGGGTTCAGGAAAAGGGTCGCGTGAGATCCCCTGCCTCAGAACCGGGGCGGGCTTTCTCTACCTGGCCGTCATGCGGATTGCCTCATTCAGAAAGGGTATCAGCCGGCCTAGGAGTGCAGATCTGCGTTCGTCAATTGGCACCGTCGCCTCAGACAAAGCCTTCGCCGGTCAGCATTCCGCCTGGAGTTTGCCTCAGCGCAACGGCGATCTGTTCATCCCTGAATCGTTGCTTGGGCAGCCTGGGCACTTCTCGATTCCCGGATTCGCACCCAAGAATTGGTAGTCCATTTCGATCACTTTTCTGGGGCAGGGGCCGGCCTGCGTCGACTGCGTCTGCCCGCAGTATGCGGGGCAGCTACAACCGGTCGCACGTCGTTGAAACAACCGCGCGCAGTCCTTTCTTCCGGTTCAAGTAATGGAGGCAAAAATGCGCGACGTGATTACCGACACACCCACCCTTGACCCCGCGGCCCCGAACAGCGCGGAAACCCGGCACCACGAGGCAGAGCTGGCGCTGGACACCCATGTCGCGCCGAGGGACATCCATGATCGGATCGCCCTGCGCGTGGTCAAGGTGATGCGCGTCTTTGCCGACGCGTTCTTTGCAAAACGCTACGGTCACCGTGCAGTGGTGCTTGAAACCGTGGCTGCCGTGCCGGGCATGGTCGGCGGGCTCTTACAGCATCTGAGAGCGATCCGTCATATCCGCGACGATCAGGGCTGGATCCGCGAGCTCCTCGACGAGGCCGAGAACGAGCGGATGCATCTCATGACCTTCATTCATATCGCGCAACCAACCTGGTTCGAACGAATGTTGATCATGGTAGGCCAGGCGATCTTCTACAACGTCTTCTTCTTCACCTACCTCTTTGCGCCGCGAACGGCGCACAGAATTGTCGGTTATCTGGAGGAAGAGGCAGTCATCAGCTACACGCAGTATCTGGCCGAGATCGATGCGGGCAAACAGGAGAATGTGCCGGCACCGCAGATCGCCATAGACTATTGGAGCCTGCCACAAGGTGCCCGTCTACGCGATGTAGTAATCGCCGTCCGCGCCGACGAGGCTGAGCACCGAGACACCAATCACAACTTTGCCGATGCCATCGCTGAAGGTCGGCATTTGTAATCTACACGGGGCCGTTCGGTTTTCGGCCGATTCAGCCACCCAGTGAGAAGGGTTAGGCTGTGACCCGCTCACGTCGCTTGGCGGCGTGAGCGGGTCGGTTAGCCCGATGCACAGACGCAAGACACGTTTCTGAACCGGTCATCCACCGAGCCCTAGCGGCTCTCCAGTTCCCAGCCCACGGCCTGCGTCTGGGCGATAGTCTGGCCGGGGCAGATCGGTCAGGCGGTCTTCGATCTCCCGTGGAGATGGCAGCCAATCTCCCAACTTCCTGGAAGTTGGATCAAGGGCGGCACTACAGTCCTGCACGTCTCCGATGCATGCGGACAACGCGGGTGGAAATGGCAGCCGGGTGGTGGAGAAAGCGGCGACGGGATTTCCCCGGAGATCGGCGTGAAGGCGCGTTTGCGCTGATCCAAGCGCGGCACCTCGGCCAGCAGAGCTTGCGTATAGGGATGCTTCGGAGCGGCAAACAAGGCCTCCGTCGGCGCCGCCTCCACCACGCGGCCGAGATACATGATGACGATGCGGTCCGCGATGTGCTCAACCACGCCCAAATCGTGCGAGATGAACAGGTATGTGAGATCCAGCTCCTCGCGGAGATCCATGAAAAGGTTCAGCACTTGCGCCTGAATGGACACATCCAGGGCTGCAATCGCCTCGTCGCAGACCAGAAACCGCGGCTGAACCGCAAGCGCTCGGGCGATCCCGATGCGCTGGCGCTGCCCACCGGAGAACTGGTGCGGATAGCGGCGCTTCAAGGATGGGTCCAGGCCGACCTTTCTCAGTACATCGTCAACATAGTCGGAAAGGTCGACGCGGTCGACCAACCCATGCACCAAAGGGGCCTCGCCTACGATCTGCTCGACACGCATTCGCGGGTTCAGGCTGGCAAAGGGGTCCTGGAAAATCATCTGCACTGCCAGAGCTGCGGCCCGGCGATCGGCGGCGGACATCTCCACGGTGTCTCTGCCCTCGATCATCACCGAGCCCTCGGTGGGCGCTAGGATCCCGGCGATCATCCGCCCAAGCGTTGACTTACCGCACCCGGATTCGCCGACTAGGCCGACGACTTCCCCCGGTTGGATGGCCAGATCTACAGCATCGACCGCGTGGACAACCTCCTCCTGGACGCCAGCACCCAATCGTTGCGCGATCTTCTCCGCCAGATCCAACCGTTTCACGAAGCGCTTGGACAGCCCCCGGACTTCCACCAGCGCGGTCATACCGGAGCTTCGATGGCGTGGGGGTGGACGCAGCGGACTTGGCGGCCGGCACCGTCCGTTGACAGCGCCGGGTCGCGCTTGCAGACCGCGCTGGCGCGCGGGCATCGTTCGCGAAAAGCGCAGCCTTCGGGCAGGGAGAGCATATTGGGCGTCATGCCGGGGATCTGCGCAAGACGCTGGCCTCGGCGATTGGCGGACGGTACCGACCCGAGGAGGCCGACAGTGTAGGGATGGCGCGGATGATCGATGATATCGTCGGTTGCGCCTGCTTCGACGATGCGGCCTGCGTACATGACCGCGATTTTGTCTGCCAAGCCGGCCACGACCGCCAGATCGTGGGTGATCCAGATCAGCGCTGTCCCCCGCTCCCGGCAGAGCGTTTGGGCCACATGAACAATCTGTGCCTGAATGGTAACGTCGAGCGCAGTCGTCGGCTCGTCTGCGATCAGGAGGGCGGGATTGTTCAGAAACGCGATGGCAATCGCGACGCGCTGGCGCATGCCGCCGGAGAGCTGATGCGGATAGGCGCGCAGCCGTTGTTCTGGGCTGGGAATGCCCACCTGCGCGAGGCCGTCGCGCACGCGGGTCCAGGCCTCTCTGCGCGAGACCTTTTCATGCGCTTGGATCGCTTCCATCATTTGCGTGTCGATGCGCAGAACCGGGTTCAACGTCATCATCGGATCTTGGAAGATCATCGCGATCCGAGAGCCGCGGAGGCCTTGCATGCGTTCTGACGTCGCCGTGGCTAGGTCTTCGCCGTGGAAGAGGATCTCGCCTTCCACCACCCGTCCCGGTGGGTCGACGAGGCCGAGCAGGGAGAAGCCGGTCACGGATTTGCCGGACCCGGATTCGCCAACCAGCCCCATCACCTCGCCCCGGCCGAGGGAAAAATCGACGCCATCGACCGCGCGGACGACGCCATCGCGGGTGAAGAAATGCGTCTTCAGCCCGCTGACCGCGAGCACGCTCACCGCTTCAACCTCGGGTTCAGGACATCGCGAAGCTGATCGCCGACGAGGTTGATCGACACGATGGTGAACAGCAGCGCCAGCCCCGGGAAGAAGCTAATCCAGTAACGCCCGGACATCATGTATTCGAACCCGTTAGATATCAGCACGCCGAGGCTCGGTTCCGTCTGCCGAAGCCCGACGCCCAGGAAGCTGAGGGTCGACTCGAGCGCGATGGCCGAGGCGGTTTGCACAGTGCCGATGACGATCAACGGCGCCAGGCAGTTCGGCAAGACATGGCGGAAGATGATGCGGCTGTGGCTGAGGGCGAGGCAGCGGGCGGCCTCGACATATTCCTTGGCGCTTTCGACCAAGGCGGTGGCGCGCACTGTGCGGGCGTAATAGGCCCATTGGGCGGCCACGAGCGCGATGATGATCTTGTCGATCCCACGGCCAAGGATGGCCACCAGCATCAGAGCGATCAGAACGGCGGGGAACGACAGTTGGATGTCGACCACGCGCATCACCAGCGTGTCGACCCGGCCCCCGGCATAGGCGGCGACGAGGCCGATCGCCGTGCCGATGGCGAGCGCCAGCACCCCCGCTGCCAGGCCCACGGTCAAAGAGATCCGCAAGCCATAGAGGATCGCGGAGTAAAGATCGCGCCCCGCCCCGTCTGAGCCGAGCCACATGGTGTAGCCGGCGAAGGCTTGCGATCCGGGCTCCAGCTTGCCGTCCAACACATCGACCTGCGCGAGATCATAGGGGTTTTGCGGCGTGATCCAGGGCGCCAGCACGGCCAGCGCCACGATCATCGCCAGGACGATCAGGGCCACCAAGGCGATCCAGCTCTCGCGGAATTCCGACCAGAAGCGCTGGAACGGGGTCTCGACCCGGATCGCCGTGGCCTCGGTCATGTGCCCTGATCCTTCAGGCGCACACGCGGGTCGAGCACCGAATAGAGGATGTCGACTACCAGATTGATGACCACAAAGAAGAGGACGATGATCATCAGATAAGCGACCACCACTGGGCGGTCCAACTGCAGCAAGCTGTCGATCAAGAGCTTGCCCATGCCCGGCCAGGCGAAGATCGTCTCTGTCACCACAGAGAAGGCTAGGAGGCTGCCGAATTCGAGGCCAAGCACCGTCACGATGGGGATCAGAATGTTCTTCATCAGATGGACACCGATCACGCGGCGCGGGCGCAGCCCCTTGGCGCGCGCGAATTTGATGTAATCCTGATGCATCGCCTCGCGAACGCCAGCCCGGGTCAGCCGGATGACGAGCGAGATGTTGGTCAGCGCGAGGTTCAGCGCCGGCATGAACAGATGGCTTAGCCCGTCCCTGGTCCAAAGGCTGGACTCGATCCCCAGGAAGATCGCGGTGTAGCCTCGCCCGGTCGAGGGCAGCCAGCGCAGATAGACAGCGAAGAGCATGATCATCATCAGCCCGACCCAAAAGGTCGGCAGAGAAAAACCTAGGATCGACCCCGCCATGATGCCGCGGGACACGCGATGCTCTGGGTAGAGCCCTGCATAGAGCCCCAGCGGAATGCCGAGGAGGATCGCCATGATCAGCGAGACCAGTGCCAGTTCGATGGTCGCAGGCATGTGGTGCAGGATCAGCTTCAGCGCCGGCTCGCCGAAGATGAAGGACCGGCCGAAATCGCCTTCAGCGACGCCGGCCAGGAAGTGCAGATACTGGATATGTATTGGCTTATCGAGGCCAAGGGCTCGGATCGTGCGCTCGATCTCCGCTTGATCGGCTTCGGGGTTGATCAGCATATCAACGGGATCGCCGATCACGTTGACGCCGAAGAACACGATCAGCGACATTATGAAGACGACGATGACCGCCTGGATCAGGCGCCGAATGATGAAGACGGTCACAACCGCGCCCCCCAGCGTTGGGTGGGGTTGTCCCCCACCCTATCGCGGGATCACTCCTTCACGACCCCGATGGCCAGCGTGGCCTCGTCCGTGCGGGCGATGTATTTCAGGCCCGTTTTCGCAGCCCACGTGTTGACTTGGTAGTGGAGCGGAATGATCGCGGCGTCATTGATCGCGATCTCTGTCGCTTGAGCCAGCAGGTCCTGGCGCGTCGGATCCTCGACCGTCGCCAGCGCCTTTTCGACCAGTGCATCGACCTCTGGATTAGAGTACCGCCCACGGTTCGACGCGCCCCAACCCTTGTCGGGCGTGTGGGTGGCGATCAGCGACTTCAGCGGCGAAGACGCCTCGCCGGATCCGGCCCCCCAGCCGACTAGGATGAAGCTGAACTCCGGCGTATCATCCGGACCGCCCCGCGAGGCGCGCTTGAAATAGACCGAGCGCGGCATCGTCTCAACCTCTGTTTTGATGCCCACCCGGGTCAGCATCTGGCCAATGGCCTCGGCGATCTTGGCATCGTTGATGTAGCGGTCGTTCGGCCCGTGGATGGTCAGCGAGAAGCCGTCAGGGACGCCTGCTTCGGCGAGCAGCTCTTTCGCACCGGTAGGGTCATAGTCCACCGGCAAGAGCTTGTCGGAGACACCGAAGAAGCCTTCGGGCAGCAGCTGGCCCGCCTTGATCGCCACGCCTTCCATCACGCGCTCGACGATGGCGTCGCGATTTATGGCCTTCGAGATCGCTTGGCGCACCGCGAGCTTTCGAAGCGGGTTCTCGATGGCGCCGCCGTCGGCTGCTTTCACAAAGGGGCTGTCTGCGCGGTCATGATCCAAATGCAGATAGATCACCCGGTTCGAAACGCCTTGGCTGAGCGCGAGCTCGTCATTGCCTTCCAATGTGGAGATGTCGGCGGTCGGCACCTGCTCGATCATGTCGACATCGCCGGCCAGCAGGGCGGCGACACGGGCTGGCCCGGATTTGATCGGCTTAAAGGTGACTTTGGTCCAGATCGGCTTCTCGCCCCAATAGTCGTCATTGCGCTCGACGACGATAGAATCGCCGGGGCTGTAGCTGACGAACTTGAAGGGGCCGGTGCCGGCCATCGCCGTGCCGTCATTGAAGGCCTCGGTCGTGGCGGTGCAGCCGCTCTCCGACGACACGATTGGGATGGTCGAGACATCGTTCGCCATCAGCGGGTAAGGCGCCGTCGTCTTGATCCGCACAGTGAGGTCATCGAGCTTGGAGACGACCTTGCCCTTGGTATAGGTCGCAAACGAGGACGGTGAGTTAGGCACATCGGGCGCACGGCTGAAGCTGCAGACCACGTCATCGGCATCGAAGACCGAGCCGTCGTGGAAGCGCACGCCTTCCCGCAGCTTGAACTCCCAGGTCACGTCGTCGATGGGGCCCCATTCAGTGGCGAGCCCGGGCTGCAGCTGCTGGTTTTCGTCCTGTAGGATCAGACGCCCGAAGATGTGGCGGCTCATCGCGTTGTTGGGACCGAGATTATGGAAATGCGGGTCCATCGCCGTCGGCTCCGAAGCTAGACCAATGGTCAGCTCCTCGGCGGTGGCCGGCAGTGCGAGCAGTGTGGTCGCCAGCAATAGACCGAGTGGTCGAAGAGATTTCATGTTGCAGTCTCCCTGTTTTTCCCGGCTGCGCATGCGACATGCCGCTGTCTGTGGTTGACCTTAACAGGTCACGGCGCCTTGCAAAGCCTATGATGTGAGCAATTTACGGGGCTCAACCCGGCGGCCATGCCGCGTTTTGGTCCAGCGGAAAGCTAGGCCTTGGGATGCGCTGTAGCGGCCAGCGCTTTAGGACCGGCGAGGTCAGGCCGGCTGTGTCGATCTCGTAAACGGTCTCCGATGGGAACCAGGGTAGGAAGCCGGCGCGGAAGTGGCCGCGGGATTTGACGCAGAGGGTGCGGGCCTCGGCGATGTCGAGGCCGAACATCTCGAACTGCACCGGGTCCGCCGTTTGCGTTCGGTCCGAGATCACGACGACCTGCAAGCCGCCGATCCGGAGCAAGGCGGACGGCCCGAGATGCAGATGCCGCCCCGCGAAAATGCCCAGGCGCCCGGTCACCTCACCGTCGTGGAGCGCGAGAACCTCCGCCTCTGCGGCGAAGGGCGTGTCCCAACGCTCCCAGCTTTGATCGGTGCGGCCGCGGTTGAAGCGCGCCAAGAAGTGCCCGCCGACGCCGAGCGCATGCGCCTCCTCAGCCAGGGCTGGATCGTAGAAGGAGCCGAATAGGACCCCGTCGACACCGGCTGCATGCAGCGCCGACAAAAGCTCCGTGGTCCGCCCGCTGCCGCCCCCGCCCGGATTGTCTCCGGCGTCGGAGAGGATCACCGGGGGTCCTTCTGTGCGGCCAGCCAAAGCGACGGCCTCCGCGACCGGGGTCAGATCCCGCATGAAGCGATGGCGCATCTCCCAAGCCTTTGCGGCGATCTCTCGGGCCAAGGTGTCCGCTGCGGCCTGGTCATACCGCGACGTTACAACCACCGAGATGCCGTTGTCCGGCACGTCGGAGAAAACGAAATTCCCAAAGATCGAGACGTTCAGGATCGCGCCTGCCAGCTCTGCCTGGCGCTTCTGGCCATAGTCCATCAGCTCGCCATAGGGTCCGCTTGCGGTCAGCAACGTCACCGATGCCGGCGCCAACGGCAGTTTGACATGCGCCGTCTTCGGACGTGCGAGCCCCGCCAGCACTCGGCGCAGGGTGAAGGCAGCCTCCTCGCCCCGCTCGATCATGTCGACATGCGGGTTGGTCCGGTAGCCGCAGATCAGATCGACCGAGGCACACATCCGATCGGAGATATTCCCGTGCAGATCGAGTGTCTGAACGACGGGCACATCCGGCCCCACGCACGCGCGGACACGGGCCGCCAACTCGCCATCCGGGTCGTCGAGATGCTCGGCGACCATGGCACCGTGGTGGCATAGATAAATGGCGTCGACCGGCGTCTGCAGTTCCGCCGCGACCGCGTCCCAATAGGCGTCGAACACCGCCTCCTCGACAGGGCCTTGCGGGTGGCAGGCGGCCAGCAGCACCGGGTGAGGGGTCCAAGGCTCGGTCGCATCCATAGCCTGGACAAAGGCGCAGAACTCGCGGGCAATGGCCGGGGTGGAAGTCCGCGCCTCTGCCAACAGCGCCTCGCCCCCGAGCCATGTGAGGCTTTCGAAGTCCGCCCGTGTCGCAGGTCGGGCGTAGCGATTGGATTCGAGGATCATGCCCATCAGGGCGACCCGCGGGCCTGCCATGGCTCAAGCGGTCCGTTTGACAATGGGGGGCGCCACATGCTCGGGCAGGGGACAGACATAGGGCGTTTTCGCCAGATGCGCCCGATGCTCAGCTTTGGCGGCTTCGATCAGGGCCGGGTCCTCGATCGCCCGTTTTGCCGTCGCTGCCATTACTTTGGCGGCGTAGATCATGCCTTTGTGCGCCGCCGGCGTTTTGCCTTGCGCAACCGTCTGCCAGGTGTGAAATGGCGTTCCCACAGCGCAAGTCGCGACGCGGGCCTGCACGGTCGGCACCGCCCAACTGGTATCGCCGACATCCGTGCTGCCTTCGCCGCCCTCGCCCTTCAGGTCCAGCGGTGCCACGAAGTCGCAGAGCGCCAACCCAGTCTCCGGCGCCGGCATCCCGCAGCGCCTAAACGAGACGGCGATGTCCTCCTCGGTCAGGGTCTTCTGGATATCGCGGGCGAAAGCACGGTCCTGCTCATCGAAGGCGACCGGGCCGAGGCGCTCCAGCTCCGACTGCATTGCCTGCTCCAGCGGGCGGTTGCCGAGTAGGTTCGACACCGCCGTGAAGACCTTGTGCTCGACCCGGGTCTCGGTCATCAGGGCGGCGCCCTCGGCGATCTTCTTGACCCGCTCGACCAAGGATCGCAGTCCCGGCAGATCGCGCGCGCGGACCAGCTGCCGGACGGTGGCCCGGTGCTGAACCACATTCGGGGCGACCCCGCCTGCATCGAGGTAAGCGTAATGCACGCGCGCATCGTCGGGCATATGCTCGCGCATATAGTTCACGCCGACATTCATGAGTTCGACGGCGTCCAAGGCGCTGCGGCCCAATTCCGGAGCGCCCGCCGCATGGGCCGCTTTCCCGTGAAAGGTGAAATCTATCCGGGTGTTGGCTAGGGAATTCGCCTTGTTCACCGCCGTGAATGTCGCTGGGTGCCAGGAGATTGCGATGTCGACGTCGTCGAACAGGCCGTCGCGGACCATGAAGGCCTTTGCAGCCCCTCCTTCTTCGGCAGGGCAGCCGAAATAGCGCACGCGTGCTTGGACGCCCGAAGCCGCCAGCCAGTCCTTGACCGCCGTCGCCGCCAAGAGAGCCGCGGAGCCAAGTAGGTTATGCCCACAGCCATGCCCGTTCCCACCCTCCTCCAGCGGCCGGTGCTCTGCGACACCAGGGGCTTGGCTCAGCTCCGGCAGGGCATCGAACTCACCCAGGATGGCGATGACGGGCCCGCCCTCGCCGGCCTCGCCCAGAACGGCTGTCGGAATGCCAGCCGCGTTCTCGGTGATGCGAAAGCCCTGAGCCGTCAGTTCTGCGGTATGTTCGGCCACGGAGGCGTATTCGTTGTAGAGCGTCTCGGGCGTGTCGAAGACGCGGTCAGAGAGCTTGATGAATGCCTCCCGGTGCCGATCCACGTTGTCCCAGATGACGTCTGCATTCTGCATGGTTCTCTCCTGGCTCTGAGCTGCAATCCGAATGGCCTCTGAAGCAAAGCCCGATCGCATTAGATATCCGGCCTTGATGATCCTCTCGGCGCCCAAGGGTCTACCTCGGGATAGGGTCGACTTTGGAAATACCTCTATGTGACTCCGCCATCGACAGAGAGTATCTGCGCCGTAATCCAGTTTGCATCCTCGCTGGCTAGGAAGACGGCGGCGGCTGCAATGTCCTCCGGGACACCCAGTCGATGGGTGTGGATGCGGCTTAGAAGCTGTGCTCGTCCTTCCGGCCCGTAGGCTTCCCATTGTCGCTCTGTCGCCGGGTTTGACAGGATCAAGCCCGGGGCGATGGAGTTGACGGTGATCCCGTGCGGGGCGAGCTCCTGGCTCAGTTGCTTCGTGAGACCGACGAGCGCGTGCTTGGCGGCGGTGTAGGCGTGGATGCCGGTGAGGCTCGGCCTGAGCCCCGCGCCGGAGCTGATGGTCACGATGCGGCCCCAGCCGGCGGCTTTCATCGCGGGAACGAGCGCTTGCGAGAGGTAGAGCGTCGCGTCGACATTTGCGGCAAAGATCTCGCGCCACGCCGCGGGCTCGACCTTCTCCAGCGCGGTGCCCACCTGGCCACGCACGCCGCCGGCTGCGTTTATGAGGATTTCGGGTGCGCCGTAGTCGGCCGCGATCCTGGCAGCAAGCTCTCGGACCGCGCCCGCTGCGCCCAAATCGGCGCCGATCGCTGGCAGGCCGAGCCGGTCGGCGGCCGCACCAAGCGCCTCCCCGGGCAGATCGCTGATCACGACCCGCGCACCGTCAGCGGCCAGCCGCTTGGCAATCGCCGCACCGATGCCGCCAACAACGCCTGTGACGAATGCGACCCGCGCCGTCATCGAAGGGTCTTCGTCAGCTCATGGAAGGTGTCGGCAGACATGGCTCGATGTCCCGCCTCGATGTCATGGATCAGCGTGACCAAGCGGCTGAGCAGCGGCGTGTCGATGCCATGCCCCGCCGCGATTTCCACCACCGCACCGACTTGCGGATCCACCTCGGTCTTGCGCTTGCGAACAGCGAGGTCGCGATAGATGCCGGTATGGGTCTTGGCGGTTTTCGCGTTGAACGCTGCCAGATCGGCAAGGCTCGCCCGGGCGGCGGCGTCCGAGGCGCCGGGCAGAAACGCCGCGGGTTCAAAGCCGTTGAACGGGCGTGGATCCACGCCTTCCGCGACTGCCGTGCGCATTACCTCGCGCGCCAGCCCGATCAAGGCGGGGCCGCGGGCTGAGTCGGCGAAATTCGCGGTCATGCTGTCAGGGGTCAACGCGGTGGCAAACAGCATCGCGCCATAGCCAAGCTTTCCCCAGAGAAAGGCCCAAATGTCCTCGGTCAACACAGCCTCGGGCTCAAAGATCTGCATCAGCCCATGCATGGCACGGGTGCGCGTGCGGATGGCGCCGTCGATCTCGCCCACAACGACCGCGCCTCGGTTCCCGAAGAGGATGCGCCCCGGGCCAATCCAGTCGGCGCCGAAATTGACGAAGGCCCCGATGGTGCGCGCCGCGCCCGCCTTGGCTGCGATGAGCCGTTCATTCAGGCCGTTCTGGGCAGAAAGGACATATCCGTCTTCGGCCAGATGCGGGAGGAGCCCATCGAGCGCTACGTCGGTGGCGTGTGCCTTGACGGCGAGGACGATCCGGCTGTGGATCCCGGTCACTTGGTCCGGCGTGACGCAAGGAACCGTTTCGGTGAAGGCCTCGACCGGGCCCTCGATGGTCAGGCCGTTCGTGCTGCAGGCCCGCACATGGTCTTCGACGATGTCGACCATTTTCACTGGTACACCCGCGCGCGCCCAGTAGGCACCGAGAACGCCGCCGATGGCGCCAGCGCCCCAGATCAGAACCTCATCGGCCATCGGGCAGGTCCGGCCACGGCCCTTCCAGGGCCGCTAGGGTCTCGGCGACACCAACCTCCCAAAGCGCCTGCATCTCTTCGTCCGGGCGCTGCCAAGGGCCGCCGAACGCGCCGTCTCCCAGCACTTCGCGCGCTTGATCCGGCGGGCACACCTTCATCAGAGCCATGTCGATCATCGGCTTTTCACCTTTCGGCGCCGGCGCATGGGCGAGCCGGGTCCACGGAAAGTTCTCCATCCAGTTCGCGTGGCTGCCGGTTGGGTCGATGGACTGTGCCTTTGCCCAGGTCTGGGGCGCGTTCCACCAGTTGTGGAACTTGATCGAGATGTCGCCGAACTCCGCCATTAACTCCTGCGCGAGCGCACCGACCGGACTGTTCCCGCCATGGCCATTGACAATCAGGATGCGCCGAAATCCCGAACGCCGGAGCGAGGCCACCACATCGCGGATCACTGCCAGAAGCGTCTCCACGCGGAGGCAGATCGTGCCGGGATAGGCGTTGAAATAGGGGGCGAGGCCGTAGGGGATCACGGGAAAGACGGGAACTTTAAGCGGGGCCGCCGCATCGGTGGCCACCTTCTCCGCCAAGATCATGTCGACGCAGAGCGACAATTGCGCGTGTTGCTCTGTAGAGCCAATGGGCAGGACACAGCGTAAGTCGCGCGCCGCCGCGGCCTCGACATCGCGCCAATTCATCGTTGCCACGGTCATTCAGCGTTTCCTGCTTTGCGACCGCGCGTCTCGATAGGCGGCGTATCCGCCAACTCGGTCGCCGCGAGCACAACCTTGGACAGCAACTCCGACAACATCTGCCGCTCGCCCTGCGTCAGAACTGCGAGCATCCGTGTCTCCAGCGCTTCGAAGGCGGGGCAGGTCTCGTGAAACAGGTCCCAACCCCTTCGCGAAAGATGCAACGCTTGCGTGCGCCCGCCGCCCGGGGCCTTCGACCGCGCTTCGATCAGCCCCATGGCCTCCAGACGGTTGATCCCCCGTGAGAGCGTGTTCTTTGGAAAGCCCGATGTGCGGGAGACGTCTCGGGCACTGGAGCCGTCGGCCAGCGCCAGAGAGTAGAGCACGACATACTCCGGGCGGCTCAGGCCATACGCCTCGCGGATCCAATCATAAAGGGGTGTATTGTAGAGCAGCGCAAGATAGTTGAGCCGGAAGGCAAAGGGGCACGGATTGGCCCACAGCTTTGCCTCCAGCATCTCGCAGGGCGCGTCTGGCGGTTTTGCGCCTGGCAGTTCCTGGGTTGCAGTCTCTGAAACTGCCATTTTTGTTTATCCTCCCTCACCGGTCTTGAGTTCCAGATTGAACTTGACCGGCCTATTACCCCGCCCCATTCTGACTAAGCAAGTTCCAAATGGAACACAAGAATTGGGAAGTTTGGGCCTGCCGCCACTGGCCCACAACCTGGAGAAGGTGATGATCAAGTCAAAGAAAATCCTTGCATCTCTGGCGGTTGCGCTGGGAATGACAGCCGGGGCGGCAAGCGCTGAGACGCTCACCATGGGTGTGCGCGGCGGCCCGGAATCGATGGATCCGCATTTCTCGGCGCTCGGCCCGCATGCGGAGGCGGCAAAGCACATTTTCGACACTCTGGTCTGGTCGGGCACCGATCTGCAGATAGAGCCGGGGCTCGCCACCAGCTGGACGCCGGTGGACGACGACACCTGGGAGTTCAAGCTGCGTGAGGGCGTGAAGTTCCATGACGGTTCCAACTTCACCGCCGAGGACGTGAAATTCTCCATCGAGCGGATCCCGGTGGTCTCAGGGCCTACAACGACCACAATTTATGTGCGCCGTGTGGCCGGCGTGGAGATCGTCGACGACTACACGCTGCATATCCACACCGACGGCAAAGCGGCAACCTTGCCCAATGATTTCATCCGCTTGTTCATCGTGTCCTCGGAAGCGGCGGCTGATTACTCCACGCCGGAAACGGCCGCTGAGGGGTTCAATTCTGGCGCGGCCACCATCGGAACAGGGCCGTACAAGTACGTGAGCTGGGAGCCGAAGGGCGATCTGGTGCTGTCCCGGAACGACGACTACTGGCGCGGCAAAGGCGCCTGGGAGACGGTGATCCGAAAGGAGATCCCGAACGACAGCTCGCGTCTGGCGGCGCTGAAAGCCGGGCAGGTCGACGTGATCAACTATGTCTCGTCGGTCGATTACCTGGCGCTGGAGCGGGACGCGAGCATAGACGCGCTTAGGGGTGACAGCGTCTACATCATGAATTTGCAGCTGGACCAGCGGGCCAAAACGCCCCTGGTGCGCGCAAAGGACGGCTCTGAACTGGCCGAGAACCCTTTCCGCGACCTGCGGGTGCGCAAGGCCATCGACCACGCCATCGACCGCGAGACAATGGTCGACATCGTCCTTGAGGGCCTGGGCAAGCCCGCGAACCAGATGATGCCGCCAGGCTTTTTCGGGTCCAATGGCGATATCCCCACGCCGGAATACAACCCCGCAAAAGCCAAAGAGCTGCTGGCGGATGCCGGATATCCCGACGGCTTCGAGGTGGATCTATACTGCACCGCTGACCGTCTGCCGGGGGATGGCGCAATCTGCCAAGGCTTGGGCCAGATGTTCACGCAAGTCGGCATCAAAACCAATGTAAACGCGATCTCCAAGACCGTTTACTTCCCGGCACAGGCGCGGCTTGAATACTCGATGTTCATGAATGGCTGGGGCACGCTGACCGGAGAAGCCTCCTACACGTTGGGCGGCCTCGCCCACTCCAACAACCCCGATGTGAAGCTCGGTGCCTTCAACCGGATCGAGTATAAGAACGACGATGTGGACACGCTGTTGCAAGCCGGCGCCAAGATGCTGGATGCCGACGAGCGCCGCGCCACCTACGAACAGGCGATGGCGAAGGTGATGGCCGACAAAGCCTATATCTCCATCGTGCAGCTGCAAACCGTCTGGGGTGCGAAGGCCGGCACACTTTCCTTTGCTCCGCGTTTCGACGAGGACACTCTCGCCTTCTTCATCAAGCCAGCATCCTGATACTGTCGGACATGACGGTGCGGGTCGGGCGGCGCCTCTGTCGCCCGGCCCTTTTGATGCTTGAGGGGGCAAATGCTCGGCTTCGTCATCCAGCGCTTTTTGCAGGCCTTGGTGGTCATGGCCGTCATGTCGGTGATCGTGTTCTGCGGCGTCTATGCCATTGGCAATCCGATTGACATCGTCATCCCCCCCGATGCAACCCAGGATATCCGCGAGGAAGCGATCCGCCGCCTCGGCCTCGATCTGCCGCTGTGGGAGCAGTATTTCATCTTCGTCGGCAACCTGTTGCAGGGCGATCTGGGCCGGTCCTTCGTCTTCAACATCCCAGTTCTCGAGCTGATCGCGGGGCGGCTGCCAGCGACGCTGGAGCTGGTCCTGATCTCGACCGTCACCGCCACGATCCTGGGCGTCGGCCTCGGGATCTATGCGGGCTATAGGCCTGACAGCTGGGTATCGAAAACCATCATGGCGGTTTCGGTCCTGGGCTTCTCGGTGCCGTCCTTTTGGGTCGGTCTGATCCTGATCCTGACCTTCGCGGTCAATCTCAGCTGGATGCCGGCGGGCGGGCGGGGAGAGACGGTAGAGATCCTGGGCGTGCCCTGGAGCTTTCTCACCCTCGACGGGCTCTGGCATATCGTGTTGCCGGCCTTGAACCTTGCGCTCTTTAAGCTTGCGATGATGATCCGCCTGGCCCGTGCCGGCACGCGCGAGATCATGCTGACCGATACGATAAAATTTGCGCGCGCGGCGGGTCTGTCAGAGGCCACAATCCTGCGGCGGCACCTGCTGAAGATGATTTCGATTCCGATCATAACCGTCTTCGGGCTGGAGCTAGGCTCGACGCTTGCCTTTGCGGTGGTGACCGAGACGATCTTCAGTTGGCCCGGCGTCGGTAAGCTGATCATCGACAGCATTGCGGTGCTCGACCGCCCGGTGATGGTCGCCTATCTGCTGTTGGTGGCGCTCCTGTTCGTGACCATCAACTTCGTGGTCGATCTGACCTTTGCGCTGATCGATCCGCGCGTCCGAAAGGGCGCTGGGGTATGAGCGCGCACCGCACGCCGTTCGGCTGGTTTTGGACCGAGTTTTACGAGAACAAAGTCGCGGTCGTCGCCTTGGCGGTCGTGGCACTGATGATCCTGCTCGCGGTCTTTGCGCCCGTGGTCTCGCCTCAGGACCCGTATGACCTGGCGAACTTGTCTCTGCTCGATGCCCGCCGCGCGCCGGGCTTCGTGGGCTCGGGGGGCTACACCCATCTCTTGGGCACCGATCCGCAGGGCAGAGATCTTTTGTCGGCGATCCTCTACGGCCTCAGGATCTCCATCCAGATCGGGCTTGCCGCCGGCTTCGTCGCACTCAGCATCGGGGCGAGCCTCGGGATCTTGGCCGCCTATCTCGGCGGGAGGCTAGAGGTGCTGATCATGCGGATTGTGGACCTGCAGCTTTCGTTTCCCGCGATCTTGCTGGCCCTGGTGCTGGTGGCGCTGCTCGGCCAAGGGAAAGGTCAGCTCATCGGCGCACTCGTCGCGGCGCAATACGCCTATTTCGCGCGGACCGCTTACGGGGCCGCGAAGGCGGAGCGTGGCAAGGACTACATCGAGGCTGCCCTTGCCACGCCGCTGAGCGGGCGCGTGGTGATCTGGCGCCATCTTCTGCCGAACTGCATGCCGCCGCTGATCGTCGTCGCTACCGTGCAGATCGCGAACTCGATCTCTCTGGAAGCGACCCTCAGCTTCCTTGGCCTGGGACTGCCCGTGACCGAGCCATCTCTGGGAATGCTGATCTCCAATGGCTTTCCTTACATGATGAGCGGGCGCTACTGGATCTCGGTCTATCCGGGCGTGGCGCTGATCATCCTGATTGTGGCGATCAACATCGTGGGCGACCAAGTGCGCGATCAGTTCAATCCGAGACTGCGCAGATGACTCAGCCGGTGCTGAAGGTCCGCGATCTGGCCACGCATTTCTTCACCCGCGATGGCGTGGTGAAAGCGGTCGACGGCGTCTCCTTCGATCTGATGCCCGGCGAGATCATGGGCCTCGTCGGCGAGAGCGGCTCGGGAAAGAGCGTGACCGGCTTCTCGCTGTTGGGGTTGGTCGATGCGCCAGGGCGGATCGTACGCGGCTCGGTTGCACTCGCCGGTACGGAGCTGACCACCTTACCGATGGCGGAACTGCGCGCGCGCCGCGGCCGCGATATCGCGATGATCTTCCAGGACCCAATTGCGACGCTGAACCCGATGTTGACGATCGGCCAGCAGATGCGCTTGGCCGTCGAGGCGCATGAGCGGCTGAGCCCCAGGGCTGCCGACGCTCGTTCCGCCGAGCGCTTGGCGAGGGTCGGCATCCCAAGCGCACGTGCCCGGCTCAGATCCTATCCGCACGAGTTCTCGGGCGGCATGCGCCAGCGGGTCGCCATTGCGGTTGCACTCTTGCACCGACCCTCCGTGATCGTGGCGGACGAGCCCACCACGGCGCTCGATGTTTCGATCCAAGCGCAGATCCTCCACCAAATGCGCTCTCTCGCCCGAGAGACCGGCACCGCGCTCATCTGGATCAGCCACGACTTGGCGGTGGTCTCGAGCCTGGCGAGTAAGCTTGCGGTGATGTATGCGGGGCGGATCGTCGAGGAAGGCCCGACGGCAGCCCTTCTGCGCGAACCGCGCCATCCGTATACGGCCGGATTGATCGCCTCGCTGCCCGCGACGAGCAGTCCCGGGTCACCATTGACACAGATCCCTGGGGCAACGCCTTCGCTCCTGTCACTGCCCAAAGGGTGCCCCTTCGCACCGCGATGCAAGCGCGCTGCCGAGATGTGCGGGGAAGAGCCCGCGTTCGAACGGCGCGGGACGCGCGCCTGGCGCTGCTTCCGGCCTGTCGGGACCAAAGTGCCCGCATGAGGGACTTTGTAACCATCAACGCGGTCAGCCGCAGCTTCGGCCCGAACCTGACCCTCGGCGAGAAGATCGCCGCGACGCTGGGCGGGAAAATCGAAACACGGTCCGTTCAGGCGGTCTCGCAAGTCACCTTCAGCATCGCCAAGGGCGAGACACTGGGTCTGGTCGGCGAAAGCGGCTGCGGAAAGTCGACGCTGGGGCGGGTGATCGCCGGCATCCTCGCTCCATCGGAGGGTTCGGCCCGGATTGATGGCGCCCCGGTGATGGAGGACGGGCGCAAGGTTACGACCCGGGTCCAGACAGTGTTCCAGGATCCCTTCGCCAGCCTTGATCCACGCATGAAGGTCGGCGATGCGGTGGCGGAGGGACCGCTGGCGCATGGGCTCACCGCGAAGGCCGGCGCGAAGGCCTATGTTGCCGAATGGTTCGGGCGGGTCGGGTTGGATCCGGCTTGGGCCGACCGATATCCGCACCAGTTCTCCGGAGGACAGCGCCAGCGGATCGCCATTGCGCGGGCTTTAGCGATGCAGCCGGATGTTCTGATCTGCGACGAGCCGGTCGCCTCTCTCGATGTGTCGATCCAGGCGCAAATCATCAATCTGTTCCTGGAGTTGCAGCGCGACCTGGGACTGACATGCGTCTTCATCAGCCACGACCTCTCGGTTATCCGCCATATCAGCGATCGGGTCGCGGTGATGTATCTGGGTCGGGTTGTTGAGTTGGGGCCCGTGGCACAGGTGCTCGAGGCGGCGGCGCATCCCTACACCAAAGCGCTGATCAACAGCGTGCCCAAGCTGGTGCTCGAGGCGGATGAGCTGGTCCAATTCGAAGCGATCGAGGGCGAAGTCCCATCGCCTCTCGACCCACCCTCGGGCTGCCATTACCATCCGCGCTGCCCGCTGGCGTCGGTAGACTGTAGGATGACCGTGCCCCAACTGCGGAACATCGAGCAGGACCGTATCGTTGCCTGCCATCACTGCGGGTAGCACGCCCATTCGGCGGAGCCAGGGCCGAGAGATCGAATGCCCGGATTTCTCGCGGCACTGCGATCAGTCTGAGGACCACAGTTGGTTTGCGCCTGCGAAAGTTGAAATCGAACGATCACGGCTCTGGGTTCAAGGAGTAGGCCGCTCTCGCAGGAGCGGCACGCATGTTTTGGGGTGTGATCGCCTTCCTTGACGACTGAGGTTTCTCAATCGGACAGGAAGGCCTTGGGAAGCGTCTTCATTGGGCGAAACACTCATTGCGCAGGCGAAGGCGATGACGGCGCGGAGTCAGGAGCCGGTCTTCTCACAGCGGAGCGCGATGCGGCATCGGCTTGCACCTTGGAAATCGTCGCATCGGCCGGCACGTGTTCGAAGTCCGGCCCGTGGCCAAGGCGTTGAAAAGACCCTCCCACCCCCTGCAGCGCGTCCAGCGCCGGAACCGGCAATGGGCCGTCTGCCAGCTTCCGAACTCAGGGCACAGGTGACGCCGCGGCGCTGCCGTCCGCGCCAGCCAGAGGATCGCGTCAAAGAACAGCCTGTTGTCCGCCGCGGTACGGCCCCGGTCGCCCGTCTTGCCTGGCACCAGAGGCTCGATACGCGCCCATTGCGCGTCCGTCAGGGGTCTCCTGCTCAAGGTCGCCGCCGTTTTCGATTTTGAAACAGAAGCTCCACCGATTGGGAACCCACAAAATGAAGACGTTCCCTAGCCCAGGCGGCGCGCCGAGGCGCGCCGTAAGCACGGATCGTCGCCCGGAAAGCGAGGGGAAGGGAGCCTCAGCGGCGCCGGTGAGGTCGGTCGACCACAGCGGTCCGCGCGCGCTTGGCGTTGCGCGACCACTGGTCGGAGACATGGAGGAAGCCGAGGAAAGTCGAAACAGACAGGATCACAGATCCGATCGCGAAATAAGCCATTCTTGCACTCCGCAGGACGCATGCTTGCTCCGGCCCCACTCAGGGGCGCGATGCGAAGACGCTGCCTCCCCGCGGTTATCGGCAGGTGAATTTACCGTAAACAGAGTGTGAATGTTGCTGTCGGGCAGCAATGGCAGCGCCTTTGGTTCTTCTCGTTCGAGGCAAGGTCAGGCGAACGTGTCCGACAGCCCCTCGCGCAGCGCCTTCTTCTGTACTTTGCCCATGGCGTTCCGCGGCAATTCCGGCACGAAAAACACACGCTTGGGCTGTTTGAACTTCGCCAGGCGCTGCCCCAGCGGCGTGAGGATATCAGCTTCGGTCAATGCCCCGGCACCGTCCGGCACCACCACGGCCGCAACCCCTTCGCCAAAATCGGGATGTGGCAGCCCGATCACAGCCGACTCGACGACCCCGGGCAGGGCGTCGATTTCGGCCTCGACCTCCTTCGGGTAGACATTGAAGCCGCCCGATATGATCAGATCCTTCGCCCGGCCAACGATCAGCAAGTAGCCGTCATCGTCGACCCGCCCTAGATCGCCGGTGATTAACCAGCCGTCGGGGCGCAGATCCTCGGCAGTCTTCTCTGGGTTCTGCCAATAGCCCTGAAAAACGTTCGGGCCGCGCACCTCGATCATGCCGGTCTCGCCCGGCGCCACCGGATCGGCGGTGCCGGGCGCACAGACGCGCAAGTCCACCCCCGGAAGGGCCATGCCGACCGTGCCGGGCCGCCGCTCGCCGTCATAAGGGTTGGAGGTGTTCATATTGCATTCGGTCATACCGTAGCGTTCGAGGATCGCGTGGCCCGTCCGGGCATGCCATGCCTCGTGGGTCTCGGCGAGCAAAGGTGCTGAGCCGGAGACGAAGAGGCGTATGCCCGCGGTGAGATCGCGGTCGAGCCGCGGGTCGGCAAGCAGCCGCGTGTAGAAGGTCGGCACGCCCATCATCGCGGTTGCCCGCGGCAGCGCCTCGACGATCATTTCGACCTCGAAGCGGGGCATGAAGATCAGCCCGGCCCCAGCCATCAGCGCGACATTGGTGGCAACGAAGAGGCCATGGGTGTGAAAGATCGGCAGCGCGTGGATCAGTCGGTCGGCCTCGGAGAAGCGCCAATGGTCGACCAGCACCTCGGCGTTCGAGGCGAGGTTGCGGTGACTGAGCATCGCGCCCTTGGACCGCCCGGTGGTGCCGGAGGTGTAAAGGATCGCCGCCAGATCGTCCGGCCCGCGCGGTGTGTCGGCAAAGCCATCTGCGCTGTCGGGAACATGGTCAAACAGGCTGCCAGCCCATGCCTCCGGGTTCTGCCAGACGCCCATGGTCTCGAGCCGCGCGCCGACCGCCGCCGCATGGGGGCCGAGGGCCTCCGCCCGCACAGGGTCGCAAACCGCGAGGCTCGGTGCCGCGTCGCTGAGGAAATAGGCGATCTCGGCCGGTGTGTATGCTGTGTTAAGCGGCAGGAAGACCGCACCCGCCCGCACCGTGGCGAGATAGAGCATCAGAGCCTCGATGCTCTTTTCAACCTGCACGGCCACGCGGTCGCCTGGCTTCACCCCCAATCCCCGCAGCGCCAGCGCAAAGCGGGCCGAAACCCGGTCCGCATCGGCATAGCTGTAATACCGCGTGACGGGGCCACCCAACACCTCGGCAAACGGTCGGTCAGGGTGCTGGCGGGCGGTGGCGAGCAAGCCA
Organism: Pseudomonadota bacterium; assembly: GCA_039513195.1. Taxonomy (GTDB): domain Bacteria; phylum Pseudomonadota; class Alphaproteobacteria; order Rhodobacterales; family Rhodobacteraceae; genus Thermohalobaculum. The sequence continues at coordinate 48,772 of JBCCRM010000003.1, forward strand.
TCGGCCAAGTGATTTCCCGTCTCACTCGTGGCGGTCATCGCAGTCATCCCTGCCGCAACAGCCTCCGCACCGGGGGCGCGTGTGCGACCTCGCCGGTCTTGGCATAGGCCTCGTGGTTTCGTTCGATATCGTCGAGGTCGTATAGGTAATTCACCATCACTCCCCAAGCGTTCGAGAGCCCGCGTGCGGAGAGATCGGCAGAGAGGTTGACCCGCTCCAACCGCGCGCCGTTGCCGAGGTGGAACCGCGCCACCGGGTCGATCGGAAGGCTGTCCAGGCGCTTAGCCTCGACCAAATAGCGCGCGGCGATCCGGCCGAGGGTTTCTGCTGCCCCAGCTGCCGCCTCGACATCCATGTAGAGATCGGCGGGCGAGAGCATCGCCACAGCCTCCCGCTGCTGTTCGGTCAGCAGGCCGTCGGGGTTCGCGGCCTCGCCTGCCGCCCAGTCCCGCAGGCCCGGCACCGGCGAGAGGGTGACGAAGGTGGTCAGGCCAGGGAATTCTCGGCTAAGTTCCTCCACCACCTGCTTGATAAGGAAATTGCCGAAATTGATGCCGCGCAGGCCGGATTGGCAGTTCGAGATCGAGTAGAAGACCGCTGTCTTCGCCTGGGCCGGGTCAACCTGCGGCCGCTCGGTCACCAAGATCGGGCCGATCGCCTCCGGGATCCGATCGGTGAGCGCCACCTCGACGAAGATTAACGGCTCCCCCGGAAAGGCGGGGTGGAAGAAAGCATAGAGCCGCCGGTCCGGTGCACCCACGCGATGGCGCAGATCCTCCCACCCACTGATCAGATGCACCGCCTCGTAGCGGATAATCTTCTCGAGCGTCGATGCGGGCGTGTCCCAATCGATCCGCTCGATCTGCAGGAAACCGCGGTTGAACCAGGAGGCGAGGAGATGACGGAAATCCTCGTCCAGCCCCTTCAGCGATGGCTCGTCGCGCTGCCAGCGTAGCAAGTCGTTGCGCATGGCGACCAGGTCGCGGGTGCCGCCGGGGGCTCGGTTGAGGCGGCGGATCAGCTCCTGCGACCGGGGTTCGGAGAGGAAATGGAGTGCGCGAGCATCGGCCTCGCTACCGCTTTTCTGATAGCGCGTCATCGCGGTTTCCAGCGCCGCCCGGTCTGGGCCGAGCCGTTCGGCGGCATCGACCAAAAAGGCGCGGCGGTCGGCATCCGACGCCGTCAAATAGCGGTCGAGGAAGATCCGGGCGCGCGCGACGCTTGAGGCTTCGCCGATAGAGCCGAGGAGTTCCAGCGCCTCCTCCAACAGTGTCAGATCCGGCGCCGAGGGTCCGATCAGCGACCGGCCGGCATCGGTGATGCGGCTGAAGAAGTCGTTGATCAGCCCCGTTGGCATCACCGCGCCGCCCCCATAACCGCATCGGGCAACCAGGTAGCGAGCCCGGGAAACGCGCAGAGCAGCAGGATCGCGATCACCATGCAAGCGACGAAGGGCAGCGAGCCCATCAGGATCGTCTTCAGCGGAATATCAGGCGCGATTCCGTTTATCACATAGAGGTTCAGCCCGACCGGCGGCGAGATAAGCCCGATCTCCATGTTAATGGTTAGCACCACCGCGAACCAATAGGGATCGAAGCCAGCACTCTCGACAATCGGCAGGAGGATCGGCGCAGCCATCAGGATTACCGCCACCGGCGGCAAGAAGAAGCCGGCGACAAGCAGGAAGATGTTGATCGCGAACATTAGCACCCAGCGGTTCACGTCGAGGGTGCCGATCCACTCGGCAATCGACTGGGTGATAAAGAGCGAGGAGAGCATATAAGAGAAGACGCCCGCCGCCCCGATGATGAAGAGGATCATCACGCTTTCCCGCGTCGAGTCACGCAGGACGACCCAAAGGGACGAGAACGACCAGAGCTTGTAGATCACGACGGCGACCGCGAGGCAGAGGAGGGCGCCGATGGCCGCCGTCTCGGAAGGCGTGGCGACGCCCCCATACATCGCGTAGAGGACGCCGATGATGATCAGGAGAAAGGGCGCCACCCGGGGCATGATCTCTAACCGCTCGGTCCAGGTGAAGCTGCGGCCCGAGAGGACGTCGAGCCCACCCTGGCGCCAGGTCGAGTAGATTGACCAGGCCATGAAGAGCCCGACCAGCAGCAGGCCGGGGATCACGCCCGCGAGAAACAGCCGCCCGATCGAGGTCTCTGTCGCGATGCCGTAGACGATCATGGTGACCGATGGCGGGATCAGGATGCCGAGCGTGCCGCCTGCGGCGATCGAGCCCGACGCAACACCGTCCGGGAAGCCGCGCTTGCGCATCTCCGGGATGCCCATCTTGCCAATGGCGGCGCAGGTGGCCGGGGACGACCCGGACATCGCCGCAAACAGTGCGCAGGCGCCGAGGTTCGAGATGACCAACCCGCCCGGGACCCTGGTCAGCCACCGGTCGAGCGCCTCGTAGAGGTCCGCACCCGCCCGGGTCGAGGCGATGGCAGCCCCCATAATGATAAACATCGGGATCGAGAGGAGCGCGAAATTGTCGAGCTTTCCAAAGAAGATCTCGGGCATCAGCTCCAGCGAGCGCATGCCGTCGAAGGTCATCAGGAACATCGCCGAGACGATCAGAAGGCCGGTCGCGACCGAGACGCCGGAAAACAGGACCGCGATGGTGACGAGGGCGACGAGGAGGCCGAGGGTAAGCGGGTCCATCAGCGGTTCTCCGCCGCGTCTAGGGCGGTTTCCACCTCCGCCTCGGCATGGCTCATGCTGTCTTCTTCGAGACCGAATGGTTTTTCAATACCGGCGAAGACCGCGTACATATCGGCGCCGAGCTGCATGAGATAGAGGCCGAAGCCGACGGGGAGAGCGAGATAGGGGACCCAGAGTTTCGCGCCCCAAACCGTGTCTGACCGCCAGCCGCGGGACCAGGCGACGTGCCACAGCTCGAAGCCATATACCGTCATGATGGCGACGACCAAGATGCCGGCGCCGAGGGTCACGAAGGCGAGCGCCTTCCGCAGCCCCATGGGCAAGATCAGCGGCAGCAGATCGACATTCACATGGCCGCGGAGGCGCTGGACATACGGCAGGCCGATCATGGTGGCAGCGACCATCAGATAAACGACCGCCTCGGTCTGCCAGATGGTCGACTGGTTGAGCACGAAGCGGACCCAAATCATCTGGCATGTGATGCCGACGGCGGAGACGATCATCCCGGCCGAGAGCCAGCCGCAAAAGGTCGAGATCCAGCCGATCACCCGCAGCACCGGATTGCCGCCGTGGCGCGCGGGCGGCACCGCATGGGATTGTCCTGACATCAGTGACCTCCGCTCGGCAGGGGGGCGGCGATGCTCAGGGCTTCAGAGCCTCGCCGGTCGGTTTCGGGCGGGGGGCGTCACGAGCGGCGCGTGCCCCCCTCCCCGACCCTCCCCACATGGGGGAGGGCTTTAGCCGAGCCTCACTCGACCGATAGCGCCATGTCCAGCAGCTTGTCGCCGCCGGGGGTCTGATCGACGAAGGCCTTATAGGACGTCTCCGTCGCGATCTCGCGCCAGGCGGCGAAGTCCTCGTCGGTCATCTCAGCAATCTCGACGCCATTATCGGCAAAGGTCTTCGCAGCGGCAGCATCGGCCTTCTTGGCCTCGTCGAGGTAGAAGGCCTCGGCCTTGGCCGCACCCTCCATGATCGCCGCCTGCTGCTCCGCGGTAAGCCCGTCGAAGGTCGATTTGTTCATCAGAAGCGGCTGGTACATGAACCACAGAGCAACATCGCCTGCCGGGGTGAAGCATTTAACCTGCTCGTAGATCCGAAAGCTCACGAAGCTCGACGACGAAGTGTTGGCTGCCTGCAGAACGCCGGTTTGCATGGCGTTGTAGATCTCCGACGATGCCATCGACGCGATCGAGGCGCCGGCGCCTGCGAGCATCTGCTCGAAGCTCTTGCCCGCAGCACGGGTCTGCAGCCCGGTCACGTCCTTCGGATTGGTGATGCAGCCATCGACCCCAGCGAAGCCCCCGGCGAGATAGCCATGTACGAGGACCATCACGTCGTCCTCGGCCATCTGCTCCTCGAGCGCCGCCATGAAATCGGACTCGTTGAGCCGCGCAGCATGGTCATGGTTCTTCACCAGACCCGGCATTAGGGTCAGGTTATAGGCTGGGCGCTGACCGCCGGCATAGGCGAGCGGGAACACGGTCATATCGAGCTGCCCACGGCTGAGCGGCTTATACTGCTCGCGCGGTTTGAATAGCGACTTCGACGGGAAGATTTTGATGTCGAGGCCGACATCGGCGTCGGTCACATGGCTCGCAACGATCTCCGCCACCTTATGGCGGACATCTTTGGTCGACCACTGGTGGCTGAGGCGCAATTCGGCCGCCTGGGCGGCGGGGGCCGCGATCCCTACTGCCGCGGCAAGCGCGGCTGAGGCGAAGAGACGGGTCATGGAGGTCCTCCCTTTCTTTGACGGGGCACGCCTTTCCGGGAAGGCGCCCTGCGGAAAGTCGTAGCGGCCTTGTGTTCAGAGTCAACCGTCTTGTATACAAGCCGGGTTGAAAGAGGAGATCCATCGTGTCGCCGCGCCGCGCGCAAATGCTCCACGACGCCATTGAGGACGAGATCCTCACCGGTGCGCTTGCGCCAGGGGCGCGGCTGGACGAGACGCGGCTGGCGGAGCGGTTCGGCGTCTCCCGCACCCCGATCCGCGAGGCGCTCCTGCAGCTCTCCGCCTCCGGGTTGATCGAACTGCGCCCGCGGCGGTCGGCCATGGTGGCCAAGATCGGACCGGGACGGTTAGTGGAGATGTTCGAGGTGATGGCGGAACTGGAGGCAATCGGCGCGCGGCTGGCTGCAAGGCGGGCCACTACGGAGGAGATCATGCGGATCGAGGCGCAGCATCGGCGCTGCGGTGCGGCCGCCGCGCTGCCGGATGAGGACGCTTATTATTACGAGAATGAAGCTTTCCACGAGACCATCGACGCCGCCAGCCATCACAGTTTCCTGATCGAACAGACCCAAAGCCTGCGCAAACGTCTGAAACCCTACCGGCGGATGCAGCTTCGGGCGGCGGGCCGGGTTCGGTCCTCCTTCGACGAGCATGCCGGGATTGTCGCCGCCATAACGGCCCACGACGGCGATGCGGCGGCCGAGGCGATGCGCGGCCATGTCCTGGTGCAAGGGGAGCGGTTCTCGGATCTGATCGCTTCGCTGCCCGCGCAGCAGAAGGCGGGCGCCTGACGGGGAGGCCGATGCAGGCCGTGCTGGACTGGCTGGGGGCGCGGGCGCGCTGGGTGATGGCGGCGGGGGCCGTGGCGGCGCCCTTGCTGCCGGAACTGGGCACGGCCTTGCGGCCTTTGCTGCCGGCGCTGGTGGTGCTGGTCTTCACGCTGGCGATTGCCCGGATCGATCCGGCACCGGTGCTGCGCGGGTTGGCGAAGACACGCAGGCTTGGGGCGCTGACGCTTTGGATTGCAGCGCTGATGGTGGCGACCCCCGCGGCCCTGGCCGGGGGCGCATGGCTTCTGGGCCTGCCGCCGGGCCATGTTGCGGCGCTTGTCTATACCGGGGCGGCACCGCCGATAACCTCCGCCCCGGCGATCTGTCTACTGTTGGGCCTCGATGCCGCCTTCGCGCTGGAGCTCACGGTGGTGGCGAGCCTCGTGACCCCGATTCTGGGGCCGCTGGTCACTCGCATGCTGCTGGGCGATGCGGTGCCGATCGAGGCCTTGGATCTGGGCCTGCGCCTCGGCGCGATGATTGTGATCGGCATCCTCTGTGGGTTTGCCCTGCGGCGGATGGCGGGGGCCGGGCGGATCGCGCGTCACCGGACAGCCTTTGACGGCGTCGCAGCAGTGGCAATGGTGCTCTTCATCATCCCGCTCTTCGACGGAGCCTGGGCGTTGGCGATGGCGGCACCGCTCGCGGCGCTGGGCCTGTTGGGCCTTGCGCTTGCTGCCAATCTCGGCGTGCAGGTGGCGGCGGCCTTGGCGGCGCGCCGGGTTGCCGACGGCCCGAGGGCCGGGGCCGCCGGTATGATGTGGGGCAACCGGACAGTAGCCTTCTACCTCGCTGCCCTGCCGCCCGACCCAGTCTATCAACTCTACGTCGCGCTCTACCAGTTCCCCATGTTGCTGACGCCGCTGCTGCTGGGTCCCTGGCTCAAGCGCAGATAGGGCCTTGGCCGTCGCGCGCGGCTTTTAGGTAAGGACCGCATCCGCCCTGCGGCGGTGGGATGCGATCCGGTGTTGATGGACTTGACAGGCGGCTGGTCCGCTAACCCGCCCGCGAGGTCGCGTGACCCTCTCTCTGCGCCGCGATCCCCGCCAATTCGGCATGGAGCGCATGCGTCAGTGGCGCCTTCGGGCTCGCCTGCCTTCCAATCAGCGCCAAGCGCCGCACCGCCCCGGGCCAGTCGAGGGGCATCGCACGCACATCCGGCGGCGGCGGCGCGCCCGCCCGCTCCGGTACCACCGAGACGCCGAGGCCGTGGCGGACCAGCGCTTCTATAGCCTCCAGCGCATCGGCCTCCATCGCTTCGCGGGGACGCAATCCGCGATGGGACAACAAGCGCTCGATCTCCCGCCCGGCCCAGGTCTTGCGGCTGAACCAGATGAAAGGGTTCGTGGCGATCAGTGCCTCCGCCGTGGTGTCCGGCGTGCCGGGCGGCGCAATGAGGAGGAGCCTCTCCGCCGCAACCTCCCGGATCGTTAGGCCTTCCGGCAGTGGATGCGGCGAGGTCACCAACGCGGCGTCGAGATCGCCGGCCCGCACCGCCTCGGCCAAATCGCCGGAGGGGCCGGTGCGCAGCCGTGTCACCAGCCGCGGATGCGCTTGGCGCAGTGCGGCGAGGGCCGGGGGCATAAGATGCACCATCGCCGTCGGCACCACGCCGACGGTCAAAGCACCCGCCAGCCCCTGGTCGGAGGCGAGGGCACGCATCTCCTCGACCAGCCCCTCCATCTGCCGGGCGTGGGCAGCGATGGCCACCCCCCGCTCGGTCAGCCGAGGCGGGCGCAGGCTGCGGTCGATCAAGGTCGCGCCAAGAAACTCCTCAAGCGCCTTGATGTGTAGGCTGATGGCCGAGTGGCTGAGCCCGATGGCGTCCCCCGCCGCGGTGAAGCTGCCGTGGTCGGCGATGGCCAGCAAGCTGCGAAGCTGCCGTAGATTCATCTGTTAGATAACCTCACAGTAGAGGTTTCGATTACTCGTTTTCCTTTCAAGATTTCAACACTTATCGTTGATAACGGTTTTGTGAGTGCCTTGAGGACAGACGATAGAGGGGAGGGGGTCTGAATGCTCGACCTGACCGACAGCGAAACGCGCGTGCGTGCAACGGCCGAGCGCCTGGCACAGGATCAGTTTCGGCCGCGCGCCGCCGAGATCGACGAGGAAGAGCGCTATCCCTGGGAGAATGTGGCAGCCCTGCAGGCGGACGGGCTGATGGGACTGACGGTACCGCGGGTGCTTGGCGGGCCGGGCCTGCCGCTTGCCTGTGCGGTGAGCGCGGTGCGGGAGATCGCGAAGGCCTGTGCAGTGACCGCCCGGATCGTGGTCGAAAGCAATATGGGCGCTGTTGGTGCCATCATTGCCTATGGCAGCAAGGCCCAGCAGCAACTGGCGGCGCAGGCGGTGCTGAACGGCGACAAGCCGGCGATCTGCATCACCGAGCCGGGGGCTGGGTCGGCGGCGACCGAGATGACCACTACGGCAAAGCGGGTCGAGGGTGGCTGGCGTCTCGACGGCAAAAAGCACTGGATTACCGGCGGCGGTGTCAGCCGACTGCATCTGATCTTTGCGCGGATGGTCGAGCATGGGCGCGATCTGGGCATCGGCGCGTTTATCGCGCATCTGGGCGATCGGGGTCTGGGCATCGGACAGCGGGAGCCGACCATGGGCCTGCGCGGCATTCCGGAGACCGAGGTGCTGCTCGACGGTCTCTTCGTCGCCGACAGCATGGCGCTGGTGCCGGAGGAGGATCCCGCACGCGGGTTCAAGCGCCTGATGACCGCCTATAACGCCCAGCGTGTCGGGGCGGCTGCCGTGGCGCTGGGGATCGCCGAAGGCGCCTATACCGAGGCGCGGACCTATCTGCAGACGCGCCATCAGTTTGGCCGCCCGCTGGCGGAGTTCCAGGGACTGCAATGGATGCTGGCCGACATGTCCATCGCCATCGAGGCCGCCGGTGCGCTCGTCATGCAGGCGGCCCGATCGGCCGAGGAAACGGCGACCGGCTTCCCGGACCAGGCGGCGGCAGCCCGGGCCAAAATCTTTGCGGCAGAGACGGCGGTGAAGGTCACCAATGACGCCTTGCAAATGCATGGCGCCGCCGGCTATTCCCGCCGCAACCCGGTGGAACGCATGGTGCGGGATGCTCGGATGTTCACTATTGGTGGCGGAACGGCGCAGGTTCTCCGAAACCAAGTGGCGAGCCACGAGTTGGGCATGAAGCTACCGCAGACACGCGACGGCTACGCCAGGCAGGCGACGACTGCCATGTGATCCGCCAATCGGCAGATCCTGGCCGGCCCGCGGCCCCTATTTTGGATTGGTTACAAAATTGAAACGAATCTTTCGCCGTTCCGTTATCTTCCTCTGCCACAGCATCTCGGGTTCTGCCGGGCCCATTGGGGTCCGGCGCCCGATCTCTTGCTGACCGCGCCAATGCGCGGCACCCGGGAAACGACAGGATGGAGAACGATATGAAAGCCAGGACCGCGATTGCCGCTGCCCTTGCCGCGATGACCATTGCAGGTGGCGCCCAGGCGGGAACCGAGATCGACTGGTGGCATGCCATGGGCGGCGCGCTCGGCGGGACGGTGGACGAGATCGTCGCCGACTACAACGCCTCGCAGGACGCCTGCAGCCTCAACGCGAGTTACAAGGGAAACTACACCGAGACGATGACCTCGGCCATCGCAGCCTTCCGCGCCGGTGAGCAACCGCATATCGTTCAGGTGTTCGAGGTCGGCACAGCGACCATGATGGCGGCGGAGGACAAGGGCGCAGTCTACCCGGTGTGGGAGCTGTTCGCGGATGCGGGCCTGGAGTTCGATCAGTCTGCCTATCTGCCGGCGGTGATCTCCTACTACACCGATGCCGAGGGCAGGCTGTTGTCGCTGCCTTTCAACTCCTCGACCCCAGTGCTCTGGTACAACAAGACCAAACTCGACGAGCTGGGCATCGACGTCCCGAAAACCTGGGATGAACTGGAAACCGCCGCCAAGGCCGCAAAGGCAGGCGGCGTGGACGCGCCCTTCTCGTTCGGATGGCAAAGCTGGACGCAGATCGAGAATTTTTCGGCCTGGCACAACCTGCCGACCGGCACCCGGGCGAACGGGTTCGAGGGCATCGATACCGAGTTCACCTTCAACAATGATGCCGTAGTCGGCCATATTCAGCGCATCGCCGATATGGGCCAAGAGGGCCTGTTCAAATATGGCGGCCGCCGGGGGGACAGCCGCGGCATGTTTGTGAACGGCGAGTCGATCTTCTGGATCAACTCCTCCGCCTATTATGGCGGGTTCAAGAAGGACATCACCGACTTCGAATTCGGACAGGCGATGCTGCCGATCGATAGCGGAGTGGCTGCGGCGCCGCAGAACTCGATCATCGGCGGTGCCACTCTCTGGGTCCTGCAGGGTGGCGAGAGCGCAGAGTACAAGTGCGTGGCCGACTTCCTGAACTTCCTCTCCGGCGCCGAGGTGCAGGCCGAATGGCACCAAAACACCGGCTATGTGCCCATCACGGTCTCGGCCTGGGAGCTGTCCAGGGAGCAGGGCTATTACGAGACCGACCCGGGCACCGACACGGCGATCCAGCAGCTTAACCTGAACCAGCCGACGTCGGCTTCCTCCGGTCTGCGCTATGGCAACTTCGTGCAGGTCCGCGATGTGATCAACGAGGAGCTGGAAGCGGTCTGGACCGGCGACAAGTCCGCCAAAGAAGCGCTGGACACGGCGGTGGAGCGCGGCAATGAATTGCTGCGGAAGTTCGAGGCGGCCAACGCGCCGAGCCAGTAGAGGCCCCGGCCGCTAACCGAGAAAATCGCCCCCCCCCGGCTGTGGGAGGGGGGCATGCCGCGCCGCCGCGCGATCCGAGGGACGCTATGGCCGAGCGCCGTGTCATCTACCGCCAGCGTCTACTACCGATCCTTCTCGTTGCGCCGCAATTGGCGATCACGCTGGTCTTCTTTCTATGGCCCGCGGGCCAGGCGATCGAGCAGAGCTTTTACCTGGAAGACGCTTTCGGCCTGTCCCGTGAGTTCGTGGCCGGCTTGAACTACGAGGCGCTGGTCGGGGACACCCGGTACTACCGCTCTTTCCTTACAACGCTGATCTTCGGTCTGTGGGTCACCGCGCTCTCCATTGGCATCGCGCTGATCCTAGCGCTGGCGGCGAACCGGGTTTTGGCGGCGGCGCTGACCTACCGCTCGCTGTTGATCTGGCCCTATGCGGTAGCGCCCGCGATCTCGGGCGTGCTGTGGTTCTTCCTGCTGAACCCCACCGTCGGCGTCTTCGCCGAGTGGCTGGATCTGGTGGGCATCGATTGGAACCACTATGCCAGCGGCAACCAGGCCCTGGCCCTAGTGATTGCCGCGAGTGTCTGGAAGCAGATCAGCTACAACTTTCTGTTCTTCCTGGCTGGTCTGCAGTCGATCCCGAAAAGTTTGATCGAAGCCGCAGCGATCGATAAGGCGGGCCCCTGGCGGCGGTTCTGGACCATCACCCTGCCGCTCCTCTCGCCCACCACCTTCTTTCTGCTGGTGGTCAACATCGTCTACGCCTTCTTCGACACCTTCGCGACAATCCATGCGACCACCAGCGGCGGCCCGGCGGATGCCACCACGACGCTGGTCTACCGCGTCTACAACACGGGCTTTATCGGCCAAGACTATGGCTCCTCCGCCGCGCAATCGGTGGTGCTTATGGCCCTGGTGATCGGTATGACGGCGATCCAATTCCGCTATGTCGAAAAGAAGGTCAGCTATCAATGATCGAGCGCCGGCCGCTTCTCGATCTGCTGACCCATCTGATGCTGCTGGTCGGGGTCGCGGCCACCTGCTTTCCGATCTGGATCGCACTCGTTGCCTCGACCCACCCCCCGGAGCGGTTGAGCCAGCGACCACTGCCGTTGTGGTTCGGCGACCATGGGTGGGAGACGTTTTCGACCTTGCTGCTCACCGATGTCGGGCAGGCCGGGGGCGTCTCGATCACCACCATGCTGCTCAACAGCTTGATCATGGCGGTCGGCATCACGGTGGGGAAGATTGCCGTCTCCCTTACCGCTGCCTATGCCGTGGTGTTCTTCCGCTTTCCGTTCAGGTTCCTTTGCTTTTGGCTGATCTTCATCACCCTGATGCTACCGGTGGAAGTGCGGATCCTGCCTACCTATGACGTGGTCGCCGGGTTCCTGAAGCCGGCGCAGGCGGCCTGGACATGGGTCGAAGGGGACAGTTGGCTCTCCCGCCTCCTCGGCTATGAGGTGGTGGTGGCAATCCCCAACGGGCTCCTCGATAGCTATTGGGGCCTGACCCTGCCGCTGATCGCGTCGGCGACCGCGACCTTCCTGTTCCGCCAGATCTTTCTGACCGTGCCGGACGAGCTGGTCGAGGCCGCAAAGATCGACGGCGCCGGTCCCTGGCGGTTCTTCGTCGATATCCTCATCCCGCTCAGCCGCACCAATATCGCGGCGCTGACCATCATCCTCTTCATCTTCGGCTGGAACCAATATCTCTGGCCGCTGTTGATGACCACGGATGTCCAGATGACCACGGTCGTGATGGGCATTTCGCGCATGCTGAACACCGACACGGCGCTGCCGGCTTGGAATCTGGTCATGGGGACCGCGATCCTCGCGATGCTGCCGCCCGTGATCGTTGTGCTAGCGATGCAAAAGCTGTTCGTCCAAGGGCTGACGGAGAGAGAGAAGTAGATGGCTGAGGTAACGCTCCAGGGGCTCGGCAAGGTTTATCGCGGGGGCACCCGGGCGGTCGAGGCGGTCGATCTCCATGTCGCGGACGGCGAGTTCATCGTGGTGGTCGGCCCATCTGGCTGCGGAAAGTCGACTCTGTTGCGGATGATTGCGGGGCTCGAGACGATCACCGAGGGCACGCTCCTGATCGACGGTCGCGCGGTCAACCGCCTGGAACCGGCCGAACGCGACATCGCGATGGTGTTCCAGAACTACGCGCTCTACCCGCACATGACGGTGTTCAACAACATGGCCTACGGGCTGAGAAATCGGGGGGAGCGGCGCCGGGTCATCGACAGTAAAGTGCACGACGCGGCAGAGGTTCTGGGCCTTTCGGAGCTTTTGCAGCGCAAACCGAGCCAGCTTTCCGGCGGCCAGCGTCAGAGGGTCGCAATGGGGCGCGCCATCGTGCGCGAGCCGAAGGTGTTCCTGTTCGACGAGCCGCTCTCGAACCTCGACGCGAAGCTCCGCGTGCAGATGCGCCTCGAGATCAAACGGCTGCAACGGCGGATCGGGACCACGTCGATCTATGTCACCCATGACCAGGTCGAGGCTATGACCCTCGCCGACCGGCTGGTTGCCATGCGCGGCGGGAAGGTCGAGCAGATCGGGGCACCGATGGAGCTCTACGAGACCCCGGCGAGCCAGTTCGTGGCGGGCTTTATTGGCACGCCGCCCATGAACATGCTGCCAGCTCGCGTCTCCGGCGGCGGGGCCTATTTCGGCGAGATCCGGTTGACCGACTGCCAGCAGGCGGAAGGCAGCAGCGTTACCGTCGGCATACGGCCAGAGCACATGACCGTGGAGCCCCATGACCGCACGCCGATGCTCGGCCGGGCTGAGCTGATCGAGCGGCTTGGCGCCGAGACTTTGGTCCATGTCTCCCTGTCGCATCCCGGCGCGTCGGTCGAGGTGGTGGTGCGCTGCCCGGAGACCCAGGCGCCGGAGGAAGGATCGGCGGTTTCGCTCAACCTCCGCGCCAAGCGGATGGTGGTGTTCGATCCCGACGGACGGCGGGTTTCCGAGGTGGCGGAGGCCGGTTCGGCGGAAGAGCCAGGTGCCGCCGAACCGGGCGCCGCCTGAAACGGACCGGTGCCTTGGGCCAAAGCGCCCGCAGCCTCTCCACACTCGAAAACGACGCGACCGCGCCGCGAGCGCTCACACTGCCACGGGCCGGACCGGTGTCGCGGCGCCCCGGAGGCCGGCCGCCCCAAGGCCGGGGCCGCGCGAACCGCACGGACCCACCTCGTCCTTGCGTCGATTTGACAGCGCCGCCTGCCTCGGGCGAGGGTTTCGTATCAAAGAGTAAGAGGGAACGCAGGGGGAGCGCATGACGCCCTTCACCTTCCAGACCACGCCGCAGATTGTGGCGCGCCCCGGTGCGGTGGCGGAAATCGGCCCTGTGCTCGCCCGTCTCGGCGCGCGCCATGTGGCCCTGGTCACTGACGCCCAGGTGCGCGCTGCTGGGCTGACCGTGGCAGCGGAGGAAGGGATCGCTGCCGCCGGTCTCTCGGTGTCGGTTTGGGAGGATGTCGTCGCCGACCCGCCGGAGGAAAAGGTCCTTGCCGCGGTCTCCTGGGCGAAGGGTGCCGGCATCGACGCCGTCGCGGCGGTCGGCGGCGGCTCGCCCATGGACACGGCAAAGCTGGTCGCCGTCCTCCTCAACTCTGACCAACGGCTCGCCGAGATGTACGGCGTCGGCCAGGTCCGCGGCACGCGCCTACCGTTGGCGCTGGCGCCGACCACCGCCGGCACCGGCTCCGAGGTCACGCCAATCTCCATCGTCACGACAGGCTCGGCCGAGAAGAAGGGCGTCGTCTCCCCGCAGCTCTTGCCCGACGCGGCCTTCCTCGACCCGAGCCTAACCACTGGCTTGCCCGCCGCAGTGACCGCGGCCACCGGCATCGATGCCATGGTCCATGCGATCGAGGCCTACACCTCCAAGCATCGGAAGAACCCCGTTTCCGACTGCCTGGCACGGGAGGCCTTGGCCCGCCTGGGCGGCAATATCCGCCGCGCTTGCAGCCACCCACACGACCTCGATGCCCGGGGCGAGATGCTGCTCGGCTCGCTCCTCGCTGGGATGGCCTTCGCCAATGCGCCGGTTGCCGCAGTCCACGCCCTCGCCTATCCGCTCGGCGGGCATTTTCATGTGCCCCACGGCCTTTCCAACGCGATGGTCTTACCTTTCGTCCTCGATTTCAATCGCGAGGCGGCGCAGGGCCAGTATGCTGAGCTTGCGCCGATCCTGTTTCCGAACACCGCCGCCCTCGCCCCCGGTGCGCGGGTCGGCGCGATGATCGAGGCGTTCCATGCCCTTGGGCCGGAACTTGGGATGCAGACCCGCCTCGCTGCTGTCGGCGTCAGCCACAACGCGCTCCCGATGCTTGCCGAGGACGCCATGAAGCAACAGCGCCTGCTGGTCAACAATCCGCGCGAGATGACCTATGACGCGGCGCTCGCCATCTATCAGGCCGCGCTCTGAGACGTCTCCTGGCCTCCCGCATGCTCCGGGCTATCGGCCTCGGCCTGCTTCTGGCGCTTCTGTTCGCGAGCCCTTGGGGCCAGCGGTTCGAGCGCGATTGGGGCCTTTCGTCCCTCTATGCTCTGCGTGGCGAGGTTGCGGCCCCGACCGAGGCGATGGTCATCGCGCTAGAGCAGAAATCCGTCAATTGGCTGCAATTCCACGCGCCCAATCTCGCCCGTGTCGCGCCCGGTCTCGCCGAATGTCTGACGCCGCGGACGAAAGCGCGCCTGGGGCGCCTACGCAATATCGGCGACATGCCCCGCGGCATCCATGCCTGCCTGATCGATCTGTTGGCGAGCCGCGGCGCTCGCCTGATCGTCTTCGACATCCTCTTTCATATCGAGACCGAGGATGACGCCGTCCTGGCCGAGGCCATCGCCCGTGCCGGAAGCGTGATCCTGTTCGAGCGTATCCGCGTCGATGCCGAACAGGCGCTCCTCGCCGGCGGGCGGCCAATCGCTCAGCGGGTGCATCCCCGCATGATTTTCACGGCGCCCGCCGCCGGCACGGCGTCCTTCCTGGTCGATGCGCCCATGGGCAATTTCGTTGACGGCTATGTGCCCCGCCTGCCGGAGTTCCCAGATCTGGCCGCCCTACCGGACGTTGCCGCGGCGCACTGGACGGGCTCGCCGGTGGCGGCCGAGGGACCTGAGGCGCGGCCGATTTGGCTCTATGGACCGCCGCGCACTATCCCGACCCGAACTCTGCGCGATGTCTTTGCCCGCAACACTGCGCAACCGCTGCCGGAGGATCTGAGCGGCACCGCCGTCTTCATCGGTGTCAGCGATCCGGAATTCTTGGGCACAAAAGACCATTTCAAGGTGCCGATTTCCGATGCCCGGCAAAACGATATCGGCGGGGTCGAGCTGGCGGCGACCGCCTTTCTTAACCGCCTGCATGGACATGACATGACCCGGCTCGCCGGCGCCAATTCGGTGGCGGCCCTGGGCCTTTTCGGCTGGCTGCTGGCCCTTGCGGCCGGGCGTCTCGGCGGCGGCCGTGGGGTTTGGGCCGTGCTCGGCCTTGGCGGAGTATGGCTCGCCGCCGCCTGGGTTCTGTTCGTCAAGGGCCAGGTCTGGGCGCCCCTGGCGGTGCCGCTCTTCCTCGGCGTGCCGCTCGCACTCCTTTTCGCCATTGCGGCGCGCTACGCTTTCGCGCGCCGACTGGTCGAGAGTCTGGCGCCGCGCCAGGTTGCGGGCACGCTGCTCGACGCCACCGATGCCGCCCGGCGGGCGGTGAAAACCGAGCCTGCGACGATCCTTTTCACCGATCTGATCGGGTCCACAGCGCTCGGCGACCGCCTAGCGCCGGAGCATTACGGCAAGGTCATGAACCACTATTACGAGCGTGCCACCGCGGCCGTGGAGGCAGAGGGCGGAATGGTTGTCGAGTTCATGGGCGACGGGATCCTGGCGGTGTTCTCGCAAAGCGTCGCCGGGCCGTCCCATGCCAGGCGGGCCTGTCGCGCGGCCAAGGCGCTCTCCGCCACCATCCGGGCGGAGGACCCTGTCGCCGACTTGGCCGAACGCGGCGGCGAGGCGCTGCGCCTGCGGATGGGCCTCCATACCGGCCTGACCGCAACGGGCGATATCGGTGCCGAGCATCGGTTCAACTTCAAGGCCCTTGGCGACACGGTAAACACCGCCGCGCGGCTCGAACAGCTCGGCAAGGCGCTGGAACCCGATGGCGGCGATATCATCCTCCTGTCGGACGCGACCTATCAAGCCAGCGGATTGCAACCGGATGCGGTGGAGGCCCAGGGTGCTTTCGTGCTCCGCGGCAAGGCCGAGGCGATATCTGTTGTAAGAATGATACAGGGCAAGGAAAGCGCGCGCATGTGAGGCTTGGCATTGCCCGGCCATAGGCCCCCGCGTAACAGTTTCGGCTGGTTTCGCGTCAAGGGTGTGTTTGGGGGCCTCCATGCACCGTATAGCCTCAACAGTGGTGATCCTGCTGCTTGTCGCAGCGCAGCCTTCCTTCGCCCAAGAGCTTCCACGGCGGGACGCCTGCGTCACAGGCCCTGCCGGTACCGCACGGGTGTTGGCACTGGATGGCATGGTGAGCGGGATCACCGCGGCAGGCGATGCCTTTTCGCTTTCGCTAGAGACGATCCTCTGCCCTGGCGATCGGCTGAGCACTGGCGAGGACGGCCGGGTCGAGCTGGGCTTCGCCGAACAGGACAGTACCGTGGGCATCGGCCGGAACTCCACGATCCGCCTGCCTATGGTTGAGGAGGAGGGCCGCAATCTCGACCTCTTGCAGGGGCTGTTGCGGTTCATTTCCTCGGTTCGGGACCAATTCGCAATCCAGACCCGCCACGCCAATGCGGGCATCGACGGGACCGAGGCCGTGATCCTAGCCGACGAGGCCGACACGCTGGTTCTGGTGGCGGAGGGCCTGGTGACCGTGACGCCCGCCGCCGGTGGTGCCGGTCTGGCGGCCGAGCCCGGGGCACCGGTGATCGCCGATGAAGGCGTGAGCGTCGCGGACCCAGCGACGGCGCCAGCGAAGTTCCAGACGCTGCTGGTCGATCCCGCCGGGGCGTCGGATTGGGCGATCCATTATCCGCCGATCTTCCTGACAGCCCAAGCGGGCCCCACCGTGGCAGCGGCTGCAGAACGGCTGGACGCCGGTGATCCCGACGGGGCGGAGCAATTGCTGGCGGGCCCGATCCCACCTGCGGATCGTGGCGCGGCGGCGGCGCTCGCCTCGGTCATCGCGCTCTATCGCGGGCGGCCGGACGATGCGACGCGCTTGGCGGAGGCGGCACGGACTGCTGCCCCTGAGCTGCCAGCGGCAGCCATCGCCCAGAGCTATGCGCTGCAAGGGCAGGGCAAGATCCGGGCGGCCCGGAATGCCGCGGCACAGGCGGCGGCGCTGAGTCCGCAGGACGCCTTCGCCCTCGCACGCTTGGCGGAACTCGAGTTCCTCCTCGGCAATGAGCGGCGCGCTGAACGGGCGGCAGAAGGCTCGCTGGCAATTGCGCCATCTGCACTGGCCCACGCGATCAACGGTTTTCTTGCCCTGTCGGCCCATCGGCGCGCAGAAGCAGAGATCGCCTTCCTGCTCGGCGCGCAGACCGACAGCCTCTCTCCCCTGCCACGGCTGGGGCAGGGCTTGGTCGCGATCCGCAGTGGCCGCGTGGTAGAAGGGCGCAGGCTCCTGGAGCTCGCCGCCTCCCTCGACCCGCGTCAGGCGGCGCTCCGCACCTGGCTCGGCCGCGCCTATCAGGAGGAGGACCTGCCCGAGAAGGCGGCCGCGCAATATGCCCTGGCGAAGCAGCGGGATCCCGACGACCCGACACCCTATCTGCTCGAGGCCGTGCGCCTCTTTGCCGAGAACCGGCCGGTCGAGGCACTGACAGAGCTGCAGGGCGCCCGGGCCCGTGGCGACAACCGGTCCGTGCTAAGGTCGGAAGCCGGGCTGGGCGAGGACCGGGCCGTGCGCGGGGCGGCAATCGGACGGCTCCTCGACACGCTGGGCTTTCAGGAACAGGCGATCACCGAGGCGGAAGCGGCGGTCGAGCAGGACCGCACCAACGAGGCGGCGCTGCGCCTCCTGGCCGATCTCTACCGCGGGCGGGAAGGCGTCGAGGTGTCCCGTGCCTCAACGCTCTTAGCGGCCCAAGTCTATGGCGCGCCGTCGAAGGCGCCGCTTGACGCATCGCTGGCGGAATCGGATCTCGCGCTATTCGATGTTTCGGGCCCTGCGCGGGCGACATTCTCGGAACTGACGCCGTTCTTCGAGGGTGACGGCCTCGCCGCCCGCATCACGGGTTTCGCCGGCACACAGGGCACTTACGGGGACAGCGCCTCCTTCTCGGCGCTCGCAGAGGGCTATTCCATCCAGGTGGGCCAATTCCACACCGAAACGAACGGCTTCCGGGTCAACAACGCTGTCCGCCACGAGGTAGTTAACGTCCTCGGCAAGGGGCAGATCCTACCCTGGCTCGATATCTTCGCAGAGTACCGCTACCGCTTCACTGATGGCGGAGATCGGTCGTTGGAATTCGATCTCGTGCCGGGCGGCTTAACGCAGACCTTCGGCTTCGAGGACGAGCGCAATCTGGTGCGCGGCGGCTTCCATGCGCGGATCGGCGGGTCGCAGCACATCGCCGGTATCGGCACCTATGTCGATCAGGAAACTGCCGAAAAGACTGAGGGCATCCCGACCGACGTCTTCAACCAAGATGCGGTCGAGGGGCAGCTTCAGCATGTCGGGCGCTTTGGGCCGTTCTCGACCGTTGCGGGTGGGTTTTTCTCGGAGACCGACTTCGCCTTTGGCGGCGTGCCCGAACAGGCATTCGAGACGACGAATTTCAACGGTTATGGCTATGTCACGCTGTCCATCGACGATCTCGGCCCCCTCGCCGGGGCAGAGATAACCGGAGGCTTCAGCGTCGACGTCTTCGACACCGAGTTTTTCGACGACTTCGACGATACGACCGTGAACCCTAAGGCGGGCGTAAAACTGTTCCTGACCGACGACATCATCTTGCGGGGAGCATTCACCCAAACGTTGAAGCCGGTGCAGATCCTCGATCAAAGGCTGGAGCCGGTGACAGTGGCCGGGTTCCCGCAATTCTTCGACACCACCAATGGCGCGCGCACCCGGCAGTATGGGGTCGGCGCCGATATCCGCCTGACGCCGTGGCTCAGCACCGGCGCGGAGGCATCCTGGCGGCGCACCGAGACGCCGACGCCCTTCACCGGGGCCCTGCCGGGCACGGAGGACACGACCGACGAGCGAGAGTTCAGTGCCTATATCGACGCTGCCTTCGCAAACCGATTTTCGACGTCGCTAAACCTGCGCCATCTCGACACCGAATCCGAGTTCATCTTCGACCTCGCCGAATTCCGCGTGACTGAAATCGAAGCATCTATCGGCTGGTTCCACCCGTCCGGGTTCTTCGCATCAGGCGGCATTGGCTATGTGTTTCATGACTTCATCGGCGATGTCGGCGGGGTGGAACAATCCGACGACTTCCCGATTGGCCGTCTAACCTTCGGCTTTCGACTGCCGAACGAGCGTGGAATTGTGAGTTTGGACATCGAAAACGCGTTCGATTCCGATTTCAGCTTCGAAGATCGTCCGCTACTCTCCGGCGGCGCATCTCTGGCAGAGCCTCGTTTCGCAAGGGAGTTTACGGCTCTGGGTCGCGTAACTTTGAACTTCTGAATGTGTTCTAGAATGGGGGACCAAATGTCGAAAACTGTAAAGGCAGCCGTATTGGCGGCTGCATTGAGCGTGATAGCCGAGCCGGTTTTGGCTGCGTGCGTGGCACTTCCAACCAATCAGCTCAGCACCTTGTGCAAGAACCGCGTCCCGGCGGCCGACCGGATCAAGCGCTTCGTTGGGAGCAGTTTGCTCTGGTACATCTGCGACTCGCCAAGTGGGCAGTCCAATCCGCTCGAATACGACAGATTTCTGCGCCAGGGCGGGTTTCCGATCTACAAATGCACCTCTTACAGGACCTGCAATTGGGCGAACATCAACGATCCGGAGGCACACAACAAGTTCTGTTGAACCGGATGCCCGGGCGGAGTGGCGTCATTCGGCCGCCCCCGCGATGGCGGAGGCGGACCGCACCAGGACCAGCCGGAAAAAGCTGGTCCCGTCCTCCTTAAAGACGACCATCAACTCACCGCCCATCCGGCGCATGATCGCGCGGCTGATCGGCAGTCCCAGTCCGGCGCCCTGGTCGCTGCCAGCCCGGCTGCCACGGGCGAACTTCGAGAAGACGTCCTCCGCCTCGGCCCGCGAAACGCCGCCGCCGTTATCGACCACATCGACCAGGATGCGGTCGCCCCGCTCGTGCCAGCGCAACGCGATTTCCGGTGCCGGATGGCGATTGTATTTGATTGCATTGGTCAGGAGGTTGATCAGCACTTGCTGCAGCCGATCGGCATTGGCGGTGACGGCCGTTTCCCCCGGCGCCTGCACCGCCTTCAGCGTGACGCCACGCTCCCGCGCCAAAGCCGAGACAGTGTCCATCGCCGCATCGACCGCGTCACCTGCGTCGACGCTACCGAGGGTCAGCCGAACCTCGCCGGACTCAAGCCGGCTGATATCCAGGATCTCATCCAGCAGCCGGGTCAGGCGCAGGCATTCCTCATGGATGATCGAGGCGAACCGGTGCCGCTGATCCTCCGCCAGGCCCGGCTCGCTCAACAGGATCTCGGAGAAGGATCGGATCGCCGTCATCGGGGTGCGCAGCTCGTGGCTAACCTGGCTGAGGAAGTCGTCCTTTTGCTTATCGAGGCGGCGCAGCCGATCATTCACACTGCGCAACTCGTCGGCCGTGCGTTCCAGTTCCGTGGTCTTTTGCGCAAGCCGGGCCGAGGTCTCGATCAGCCGCTGCGCCTCGTCCGCGATCTCCATCAGCTCGGTCAGCGAAACGGTCTCGCCGCCGGCGACCTTGCTGACCATCGCATGGGCGGAGGCGGCACCGATGGAGCCGGCAAGCTCGCGCTCCAGCCGCGCGATCAGGGCGTTGTCCGGTTCCGGCAAGCCCTCGGTCACGCCGCGCTCGCGGGCGAGCTGGTCGAAGAGGCGGCGCGCGCTGTCTGCACCGAGAATCCGTTGTGCGAGGATGAACAAATCCTCCGAGCTCGCCTCGCGGCGAAACACCCGATACGCCTCGGTGGGCGCGACATCGGGGTCGACGAACAGCGCCGCCTGAAGCTGCTCTAGCGGACGGGGTATCGTGAACAGCGAAACCAGCACGAAGGCGAGCGCATTTCCCCCGACGCTCCACACCACCGAATGGATCAGTGGGTCGGTGCCGGTCAGGCCAAACAGCGCCTGCGGCTTCAGGATGGCGATGCCCCAGGGCCCGTTTTCCAGAACGCCGGCCGAGAGCAGAAAGTCGCCCTGAAAGCTCGGCAGGAACAGCGTATAGGCCCAGAGAAGACCACCGATCGTCAGCCCCGACAGTGCACCGGCGCGGGTGGCGCCACGCCAAAAGATGCCGCCGAGCATGGCCGGCAGGAACTGCGCCACGCCGGCGAAGGCGATCAGTCCCATCGCAGCCAGGGCGTCGGATCCCCCGGAGATCAGAAAATAGAGCAGGCCAAGACCCAGGATCACCGCAATCGACACTCTACGGGCGCCGAGCAACAGGTCTCGCACATCGCCCGAGGCCGCATTGCCGGTCATCAGCACCTTTAGCGCCATGGGGGCCACGATATGGTTCGACACCATGGTCGACAGCGCGATGGTCGCCACGATCACCATCGAGGTGGCGGAGGAAAAGCCGCCGATGAAGACCAACAGCGCCAACTCCTCCCGCCCAGCCTGCAGCGGCAGATTGAGGACATAGAGGTCGGGGTTGCTCTCGGCCGGCAGCAGCGTCAAACCCATCACCGCAATCGGCAGAGTGAAGAGCGAGATCAACAGGAGGTAGAGCGGAAACATCCAAGACGCGGTGATCAGGTGGCGTTGATCGACGTTCTCGACCACGGTCACCTGGAATTGCCGCGGCAGGCAGAGGATGGCGGTCGCGGCGAGGAAGGTGAGCGTCATCCAACGGGGGCCGAACACCTCCTCGGCCACGATCAGATCCTCGGGCATCCGGTCAAACACCGCCAGGATGCCGCCGCCCAGCCCCCAGACTGCAAAAACGCCGACCGCGAGCAGGGCGCCGAGCTTCACAATCGCCTCGAGCGCGATGGCGGCGACCACGCCGTGGTGGCGCTCGTTTGCGTCGATGTTGCGGGTGCCGAAGATGATCGTGAAGACGGCCATGCCGGCGGCGACCCAAAACGCGGTTCTTTCGGAATGGCCCTGGCCGGCAATCGCCTCGAAGCTGAGCGTCACGGATTGCAGCTGCAACGCGATATAGGGCGTGGTGGCAATGATCGCGATCACCGTGACGACGCCGCCGAGGGCTGGGCTTTTGCCATAGCGCGAGGAAATCAGATCGGCGATTGAAGTAATCCGTTGGCTTCGACCGAGCGTCACCAGCTTTCGCAGGATCCACCACCAGCCCACGAAGACCAGGGTCGGGCCCAGATAGATGGTAACGAACTCCAGACCCGACCGGGCCGCGGAGCCAACCGCGCCATAGAAGGTCCAGGACGTGCAATAGATCGAGATCGACAGCGTGTAGATCAGCGGCGAGCGGAGCCACGCCGCCCTCCCCTCCCGCGCCCGGCGATCGACCACCCAGGCGACGGCGAACAGCACCGCGACATAGGCGAGCGATACTGCGAGCAGCAGGTTCGGCGACAGGGTCATGGCGGATCCCGGCCTGCGGCTCCCGGCGGCGCATCGCTTGTTGGGGCAGCGTCGGGCACTGATCGGTTTGGCGCTGCGTTCGGTTTGGGCTCGGTTGGATCGGGCTCTGTCGGATCGGGCCAGCGTCTTGCATCGTCGTCGACGGCGGCGAGCAGCTTTCGCGCGGCGAGCCACGCGGCCAGGATCAAGCCGAGCCAAACCGCGAAGATGAAGCCGACAACCACCGGGATTCCCAAGATTTGCGCGTCGATGGCAAAGATCTGCGCTATCGGCGGGATGAGCAGGGCAAACCCCAAGATTGGCAGGACTTGCACGGCATCGCGGGCCTTTCGGGCGGTCAACAACAGATCCGCCGGGGCCGAAGGACGCCTCTCCGGCTCGGTCATCCGATCTCGGCTTGGGCGAGACGGGCGACCGCCGCGACCACCTCGGCATTGGCGAACGGCTTGGTGATGAAGGCATCGGCACCGGACGCCAGGGCGGTCTCTCGGTCTTCACGCTGTCCCTTGGCGGTCAGCACGATCACCGGCACGCGGGCGCCTCGGGGATCGGCACGCAGCCGGCGCAATGTCTCGAATCCATCGAGCCCGGGCATCATCACATCCAGCACGACCACCGCCGGCGGATCGGCGAGAGCCTGCGACAGCGCTGCATCGCCGTCCATGGCGACCAAAACATCGAAACCCGCCCGCTTTAGCAAGAAGCTGAGGCTTTCGACGATATGCGGTTCATCCTCCGCCAACAGAATGCGCCGCGCCGATGTTGTTTCCATCCCAGGGGTCCCGTTTGTTATGATTTCAGCGGGATAACGGCAGGCTAGCGCATCACGGCCGGCAAGTCTGCCCCGTATGACGCCCCGGTGCTTGCCGCGCCGGCGATGGGATCGGCAGGGCGGATAAAAGCGTTGCGGTTCAACGACGCTTCTGTGACGCGACAATCACTTTACGATCACATTTCGCACCCAATTGGGTGCCAGCCTCCTTCAATCAGGCCTTGCAAGGGAATGGGACGACACGCCCTCCCTGCGGCGGCACGGCCGGAGTGCGGTTGGTCCGCCTGCCCTTTGGACCTCGGTGCCGGGCTCTGAAATGGAGGCAGAGATGCGTGCAGATCGACTGATGATCGCCGCCCTTTTGGGCGGCGCGGTGCTGATCCCGGCGGCCCCGGCTACCGCGCAGATGGCCTGCGGCGATCGCGATGGCGTGGTTACCCGCTTGCAGGAGAAATACGGCGAGGCCCGGCAAGGCGTGGGTCTCGGTCGACCGACCGAGATCGTGGAGCTGTGGGCCTCGGAGGAGACCGGGTCCTGGACGCTTCTTGTGACCCGGACCGACGGAATGAGCTGCGTGGTCGCCGCGGGCGAGCACTGGCAGGCCGAAGAGCCGGAAAAGGCGGTGCTCGACAGTCCGGCTTGAGCGCCAAGCTGTGGGCGTGATCGGCGCCCTGCGGGTCGTTCCTACCGCAAGCTCTCCTGGCCAGAGTGCCGGTTCCGCCCCGCGCCTGCGGCGCGTGCCGTCCGGGCGCCGCGTCAACCACCTTGAATGTGGCACGGTGAGCGCGCGCGGCGGTTTGCCGATTCTGGCGCTTGTGGGAAGGTTCATGCGCCGGCGACGGTGCACCCAGCGCGGATCTCGAAACCCGCCGCGGGCGGCGATGGCCCAAATGCCCTCGGCGGTCGACGCGGCGCCATGAGGCCTCCGTGCCGCCTCTCGACCACGGATTGAGCGCCGTCAACTGCTGCACCACCATCACCCGGTGAGGGGGTCGCTTACCCGGTGGCTACACGCCTCGCGCGGACAGATGCGGCAGCTGGTACCGACCGCCTCTGCGACGCTCGCCGCCCCGCCATAGACGGTCATTGCCGCGTCTTCCGGGCTCATTACCAGCATATCGACTGCGTAGTGGATCACCGCCCTAAAACCCGGCGCACCCAGGGGGCGTGATCGCGCCACGAAGACGAAGCGGGCGCCTGTCGGGAACACAGCCTCTTGCACCTGCGTCAAACCAGGGGTCGCCATCGCGCGGCAATTCACCCATAGCGGGCATGCTGATCCATATCGAGCGGGCGCGAAGCCCGGGATGGTCATCATCGTTTCGACCGCGCCGGCGCCATTGCTAGCTATATAGCCGAACCGGGGCACGCCCGTCTCAGGCGCCAGCGCGGTCAAACGCCGACAGAGGAGATCGGCCCCCACACGGAAGCGCACCGTAAGTTTGTCGAGGTCATAGGCAACCGCCGCCGCCTCCGCTGCCAACAGCGGGGCCGGCAGCGCCGCCGCGTCGCTGGCATACTCGGCCAGTCGGGTGGCCGCACGCTCCCTGCCTTGGGCGGTCTCCACCTGCGGCGCGTCGTCTAGGATTGCGGCAATCGCCGCCCCGGCCGCGTCGTGCGTTGGACGCAGGCCCTCCAGCGTTGGGAAACGGTTACCATTGGCCTCCCACAGCGCCTCCACCTCGTCCATCGGCGTCACTGTCCGCGCGTCGGTGTTGGCCTTGTCGAAATAGGCCGCTAGGGCCTCGCCCACTTCCGTGAGGCGCTTGCTCTCGACCTGTTGGATGGTTTCAAACCGGCCCCGGTCCGATGCAGCCAGATCCGGCACATCGGCCAGGATCTCCGTCGCAGAGCGCAGGCTCGCCAGATGCGTCAACATCTTATGCACCGCCTCTCCCAAAAACGGGTCGTGGCTGAGACGGTCGCTGAGGGCTCGGCTGAGCTGGCTTGCCTCCCGCTCCGAGCGGGACAATGCCGCAATCGCCCTGGCCCAGCCCGGGAAGCGGCCGATCAGCTCACCGGCAAGATCTTCTTCGATCGCGCAGGAGGCAAGCCGTGGGTCCGCCGAGACGTCGGCCAGGGTCTCGACCATTCGCCGTTCGGCCGCGCCGTCGAGATCGTCGAGGCTGAGATCGAGCGCCTGTGCCACTTGCTTCAACAGCCGCCCGGCAATGGCGCGGCGATTGCGTTCGATCAAATTCAGATAAGATGGCGAGATGCCGATCCGTCGCGCCAGCTCAGCCTGCGTCACGCCGAGCTGCCGGCGACGCTCCCGGATCCGGGCGCCGAGGACGCCGGAGGGCGGGCGGACCCGAATTCTGTCTTTGGAATCAGCCACCTTGTGCGCCGCAGTGTAAATCATTGACTCTTTTGCAGGTGCTAACAGAAAATTATTTACAAAAAAATTCAGCATTGTCAATACTTTGTTGATATATTGACACAGTCAGGCCACTATTTGCACGGGCAGAGGCACCGTGCAGATCAGGCTCGCGCGGACCCATGGGCCCGTCAAGGCGCGTTCCGTCGCCTGCCACTCGGGAGGACTTCAATGACCCAATCAAAACTGAACCGTCGCGGCCTGCTCAAAGGCAGTGCGGTACTGGGCGCCGGTCTCGCCGCGCCAACCTTCTTCCACTCACCGGCCTTTGCCGACACTTATCGCAACCAGCCGACGGGCTCCTCGGTCATTCTGGGCTTCAACGTGCCTCAGAGCGGCCCTTATGCCGACGAGGGCGCAGACGAGCTGCGAGCATATGAGCTTGCCGTCAAGCACCTGAACGGCGAAGGCGACGGTGGGATGCTGTCCACCTTCTCCTCCAAGGCGCTGAAGGGGAATGGTGTGCTCGGCAAGAAGGTCGAGTTCGTCACCGGCGACACGCAGACGAAATCCGATCCGGCACGTGCTTCCGCCAAGCGTATGATCGAGCGCGACGGCGCTATCATGATCACAGGCGGCTCTTCCTCGGGTGTGGCGGTCGCGGTGCAGGCACTGTGCCAGGACCTCGGCATCATCTTTATGGCGGGCCTCACCCACTCGAACGACACCACGGGCAAGGACAAGCGGGCCAACGGTTTCCGCCACTTCTTCAACAGCTACATGACGGGCGCAGCCTTGGCGCCGGTGTTGGCCAATAACTACGGCAAGGACCGGATCGCGTATCACCTGACCGCTGACTACAACTGGGGTTGGACCACTGAGGAATCCGTCAAGAACTTCACGGAAGATCTCGGCTGGCAGACCGCCGCGGCGGTGCGCACCCCGCTCGGCGCCGAGGACTTTTCGCAGTACATCACACCGGTGCTGAACTCCGACGCCGATGTGCTTGTCCTGAACCACTACGGCCGCGACATGGTCAACTCGCTGACCGCGGCGGTGCAGTTCGGCCTGCGGGAGCGCCAGGCGAATGGCAAGGACTTCCAGATCGTCGTGCCGCTCTACAGCCGTTTGATGGCGCAGGGCGCCGGCGAGTCGGTGAAGGGCATTTTCGGCTCGACGAACTGGCACTGGTCGCTCGCAGACGAAGGCTCGAAAGCCTTTGTGAAAAGCTTCGGCCAGGAATACGGCTTCCCGCCGAGCCAGGCGGCGCACACTTGCTACTGCCAGGCAGTGCTTTATGCCGATGCAGCCGAGCGGGCCGGCAGCTTCAACCCCTGCGCGATCGCCGAGGCGCTGGCAGACTACCAGTTCGATGGCCTTGGAAACGGCCCGACGCTCTACCGCGCGGCCGACAACCAGTGCTTCAAGCCGGCACTCGTGGTGCGCGGGAACGAGAATCCGACCTCGCAGTTCGACCTTCTGGAGGTCGTCGACGAGGTGCCGACCGAGAAGCTGACCTACGATCCCAGCATCTTCGGCGGCGATCTGGGCACCTGCAATCCGGGCGCCTGATCTGGCCTAACGACAATGCCGGGCCGTTCGCGGCCCGGCAGCTGGCGATGCCGCGGGCAGCGTCCCGCGTTCGCCACGCCGCCCGTTAGAGGCTGGGAGGGGACATCATGGACGCATTGCTGCTGCAGTTTCTGAACGGTCTCGACAAGGGGGCAGCCTACGCCTTGATTGCGCTGGGTCTGACGCTCATTTTCGGAACCTTGGGGGTGGTGAATTTCGCCCACGGCGCCTTGTTTATGCTCGGTGCGTTCTGCGCCGTCGTGGTCAATTACATCCTGCGGAAGGAGAGGGTGACTCTCAGCGAGACGGAGCTGACACCCTGGGGCACACCGCTGGAGATCCGAGAACCCTATGTGGTCGGCTGGTTTCCCGATTTGGGCCCGGCGCTGATCGATTGGTCGGTGCCCCTCTCGATCCTGGCTGCCATTCCTTTGATGCTGCTCATCGGCGTGATCATGGAGCGGGGCCTGATCAAGCATTTCTACAAACGCCCCCATGCCGAACAGATCTTGGTGACCTTCGGCCTCGCCATCGTCCTGCAGGAGATCGTGAAAAGCTATTTCGGCGCCAATCCGATCCCGCAGAGCGCGCCCGACACGCTGGTCGGCGCCGCAGACATCGGGGTGCTGATGGGTTTCGACGCCGGCAATGTGATCTATCCTTGGTGGCGGCTGACCTTCTTCGCCTTCGCAGCGCTGCTGATCACGGGCGTTTTCGCGTTCCTGCAATTCACCACCTTCGGGATGGTGGTGAGGGCCGGTATGGCGGATCGAGAAACCGTTGGCCTGTTGGGCATCGATATCGACCGTCGCTTCACCATTGTCTTTGGGATCGCTGCGGCGGTCGCAGGGCTTGCTGGGGTCATGTACGCGCCGATCCTGCCGCCCGACTACCATATGGGGATGGAGTTTCTGGTGCTCTCCTTCGTCGTGGTCGTGGTCGGCGGTATGGGCAGCCTCTCCGGCGCAGTGGCCGCGGGCTTTGTCCTCGGCATGCTGGAGAGCTTCGCGTCGATGAACGAGATTAAGCAGATCATGCCCGGCATCGACCAGATCATCATCTATCTGGTGGCGATCGTGATCCTGCTGGTTCGGCCGCGCGGGCTGATGGGCCGCAAAGGCGTGATGGAGACCTGAGATGACCGAGACTCATTCCGCCGCCCGCAGCCGCTCGACCCTCGCATTGTTTGTCCTCGCGGTGATCTCTGCGCCGTTCTGGCTGCTGCCCCTCGATGCCGCCTATCCCGACCTGCTGCAGCGTTTCGCGATCTTCGGGATCTTTGCGATCGGCTTCAACATCCTGTTCGGGCTGACCGGATACCTGTCCTTTGGCCACGCGGCCTTTCTGGGGGTCGGGTCCTATACCGCTGTCTGGATGTTCAAGCTGCTTAGCATGAATGTGGTGCCTGCGATCATCGCCTCGGTGCTGATTGCGGGCCTCTTCGCGCTGGTGATCGGGTTCATCTCCCTGCGCCGGTCGGGGATCTATTTCTCGATCCTGACGCTCGCCTTTGCGCAAATGAGCTATTCGCTCGCGTATTCGGTGCTGACGCCGCTCACGAACGGAGAGACGGGGCTGCAGATCACCCTAAACGATCCGCGCATCTTCGACACGGCTGGGAACGAGGGGCGGCTCCCCCTGACCAACCTGTTCGGGATGGACATGATTGATACTTGGACCGTGCCGGTTTTCGGGGCCCAGATGCAGCTCAATGCCGGCTTCTATGTCTGCGCGGCGATCTTGATCCTGTGCTTCTGGCTGTCGCAGCGGATCTTCCACTCGCCCTTTGGGATGATGCTGCGGGCGGTGAAGTCCAACCAGAACCGTCTGAACTATACCGGCATCAACACGCGGCCTTACACCCTGGCTGCGTTCGTGATCTCCGGCATGTATGCGGGCCTGGCCGGTGGCCTGATGGCGTCGATGGACCCGCTCGCGGGGGCCGAGCGGATGCAGTGGACCGCTTCGGGCGAGGTGGTGCTGATGACCATTCTCGGCGGCACTGGGACGCTTTTGGGTCCGGTTCTCGGCGCCGGGGTCATCAAGTATTTCGAGAACATCTTTTCGGCCTTCAACAAGGGTGAGCTGGCCTCGTTCTTCTCGTTCCTGCCGGAATGGGCGATCGAGTCTGCGGTCTCTGTCTCATCCCTCTTCGTTGGCGAGGGCTGGCACCTGACCTTGGGTCTGATGTTCATGGCCATTGTCATCTTCCTGCCCGGCGGGCTGATGGAAGGCATCCAGCGGATCGGCCGACTGTTCCGACGTCGCCCGGCGCCGGAGGGGCGCGGCGGCGCCTCCGCCCAGCCGGCTGAGTGAGGGAGGGCGCGATGGAAGTTCTCAAGGTTCAGAACGTCAACAAGAGCTTCGGCGGGCTGAAGGCGCTGAACGAGGTCAATCTCTCGGTCCGCGAAGGCACCGTGCATGCGATCATCGGCCCGAACGGCGCCGGGAAATCCACGCTGCTCAACTGCTTTGTCGGCCGCTTGACGCCCGACACCGGCACGGTGACCTTCGCCGGCAAATCGCTGCTGGGGATCAAGCCGCACCAGATCAACCAGCTCGGCGTCGCACGCGTGTTCCAAACGCCGGAGATCTTCGGGGATCTCTCGTCGTTGGAGAACGTGATGATTCCCGCATTCGCAAACCGCGACGGGGCCTTCGCGATGAATGCCTGGTCCGGTGTTAGGCGCGAGAAATCGGTGATGGCGGAAGGTCTGAAGATCCTTGCAGATGTCGGGCTGGGGTCGAAGGGCGACCAGATCGCGGGGCAGCTTTCCCGCGGGGACAAACGCCGGTTGGAGCTGGCCATGGGCCTGATCCAGTCGCCGAAGCTGCTGCTCCTCGACGAGCCGACGGCTGGGATGAGCCGCGCGGACACGAACGCGACCATCGACCTATTAAAGCAGATCGCTGCCCGCGGCATCACGATGATCGTGATCGAGCATGACATGCACGTGGTCTTCAGCCTCGCCGACCGGATCAGCGTTCTCGCCCAGGGGACGGTGATCGCCGAGGACGAGCCCGCGAAGATCAAGGGCGATCCGCGCGTGCAGGAAGCCTATCTCGGGGGGGCGCATCTATGAGCATCGAGACCATGGGCCTGCCTGGGCCGGACGAATGGCGCGCGGCGCAGGATGCGCTGCAGCAGCCCCGCACCGCAGATCGCGGCGCGCCTGACGCGGCACCGACCGGAAGGGACCAACCATGACCGCGGAAGACACCACCATCCTGGGCCCCGATCAGTGGCGTGAGGCTCATGCGCCGGGCAAGGCGCCGGTCCGCACGCAGGGCGGCCAGCGGGCCTTTTTCTCGGTCTGGGATCTCCACGCCTATTATGGCGAGAGCTACATCGTCCAAGGCGTCAGCTTCGATGTGCGTGAGGGCGAGATCGTCGCCCTTCTGGGCCGCAATGGCGCTGGCAAGACCACAACATTGCGCGCCCTGTCGCGGCTCGACGACCCGCAGCTCACCCATGGTGAGATCTGGCTCGACCATAAGCCCCTGCACGACATGAAATCCTTCCAGGCCGCGCAGAACGGGATTGCCCTTGTGCCGGAGGATCGGCGGATCATCCAGGGCCTGACGGTCGAGGAGAACCTGCAGCTTGCCCAGATCGTCGAGCCGAAGGGCTGGTCGCTGGAGCGGCTCTATGAGCTGTTCCCCCGACTCGGCGAGCGGCGCAAGCAGGAGGGGACCACGATGTCGGGGGGCGAGCAGCAGATGCTCGCTGTGGCCCGTGCGCTGGCCCGCGACGTGAAGCTCCTGCTCCTCGACGAGCCCTACGAGGGTCTGGCCCCGGTCATCGTCCAAGAGATCGAGCGCACGCTCGAGCAGATCAAAGAACTTGGCATGACCACGATCATCGTCGAGCAGAACGCGATAGCCGCCCTGCACTTGGCCGATCGCGCGATCATCTTGGATATGGGCCGGATCGTGTTCGACGGCACCGCGCAGGAGGTGTTGGATAACGAGGATCTGCGCCAGCAATACCTCGCGATTTAGACGCCATCGACGGCGGTACGGTGGGTGAATAGGGCGGGCCGCAGGCGCCGCCCTTCGTCGGTTTCGGTCACCTCGGTCCCCGCGCAACGCAGTGTTGCGCCAGGCGAACCGTTCGCGCCTCGCGACGGATTTGGGCCTCGCAAACGTGACAGTGTCACCCAAGCTGTCGGAAGGAGGCCCCCATGGCCCAGGCTTTGTTTCGTCTTCTGATCGCCATGCCTCTTGGCGTGATGCTGGCATTGCCGGCAGCCGCGCCGGCTGTGGCGCAACAGGGCGACCAGGCGGATCGCCAGGAACGCCGGCTGGAGCGGCGCCAAAATGCGCAGGAGAACCGGGCCGATCGCCGGGATACCCGCCGAGAGCGACGCCAGGACGGGCGTGACAACCGGGTGGAGCGGCGCGAAGACCGTGGCGAGCGCCTGCAACAGGGCCGCGAAAACCGGCAGGAGAGGCGCGAGGACCGCGGCGAGCGCCGCCAGGATCGCCGCCAGGACGCCCGCGACAATCGCCAAGACCGCCGGCAGGACCTGCGCCAAGACCGCCAGGCTCGGCGCGATCTGCGCCAGGATCGCCGTGAGCTACAGCAGGACCGGCACCAACTGCGCCGGGAACAGCGGGCGCTGGAGCGTCAGCGCTATCGCCAGCGCAGCTTCGGCCGCGATTACCGGTACACCGACCGTGACGGCTATCGGGCACCGCGGAGCGGATATCGCTATCGGTATGATGGTTACGGCCAGGGGTTTCGGACACGCCGCTATACCGACCGGTATCGACCCGACTATCGCTATCGCGTGTACCGATTTGACGACTGAGATGGGGTGCCGGGATCCGGGACCAGGGATAGGGTAGTCTAACCCAGCCGCTCCAACGTCCTCGCCACGAAGCTCGATCTACTGCCGCTCATTCAGCGACCAGTCATAAGCATAGGCATCGACGCTGATCCGGGCGGCCAGACGCTGCCCGGTCTCACCTCCGACCAGCGGCGCGAGACTGCGGATGACGCTGGCCTCATCCTTGCCGAAATCCTCCCGAAACCAGTTGTAGATGCTCGACAGAACCAGGCGGTCCCCGTCAAACCGAACGCCGCGCGGGTCGTTGACATAAGCGTTCTCGGCGGCGGCCAAGTCCGCCTCCAGCGTTGCGCCCCGCCAGGCCCTGTCCATCAGGTTAGGGCAGCCGGCCGCCGCGCAGTTCAGAGCGTAGTGGATGCGGTGATCGTCGAAAACCGGGCGCACGACGCCATGCTCGATCCCATTCAAGCTCAGTGGCCGGCCCAGCACCGCGACATCTTCAATATCCCAGGGCCCTATGGCAAAGGTGCTGGGCTTGATCTCGCGGATCGAAGCTACCGGATAGGCGTCGAGCACCACCGCCACCGTCTGAGCGTTGTAGAGATTGATCCAATAGGCGAGCTGTTCCGGCCGGTCGAGCGTCGTGACATCCGTCGCCTGTAGCGTCGCCAGATAGTCGGAGAGCACCGCGCGGTCCGCTGCGGTCACCTGGTCGTAGGCGACCCGGTTGATGCCCGCGCCATCGGTCGCGACATAAGCGGCGAGGAACGCATCCCAAGCGCTGTGGTCGATAGTGGCCGTGGATCCGGGCGCATGCTGTTGCCAGACCTGAGCGTCGAGCTCCGACGCCGGGACCGCCAAGCGCTCGACGCCGGCGCAAGCGGAGAGGAGCAGGGCGCCAAATATGACCAGCAACCGCGTCATCCCTCGGCCTCCGCCTTTGCCGGCCGGCGCGCTGCAAGCATCTTGGCCCGCCCTTTCAGCAACTTCGCCGGCAGGGCACGTGCCACCGGCAGGTCAGCCGTCAGATGCTGGTCGCGTCGCGCATTATGCACGCACATCGAGATTGGGCCTCGGCCGGTCATGGTCATGAAGATGCAGCTCTCGCACCGCGCCCGGTCGAGGCGCTTCGCATCCATGAAGTTGTGGACGAACAGGCCTAGGCGGTGCGCCCGCCCACCCGAGCTGATGAGGCCCGGCAGCAGACGCAGCCCAATTCCGACAAGCGCAGCGAGCACTGGCGGCGCAAGCCAGGGCCGTAGCGCCACAACCCTTGCGACCGCCCGCCGCACCGAGGCCGCATCGGTCCAATCCGCCGCGGTCAACAGCGGGACCAGCGCGTTGAGCAGCCAGCGGTTCCGGTCGACAGCCACTGCCCGGTTGCCCGCAACCATCACTGTGGCGCCTTGGTTGCAGTCTTGATGGCCGAATTGCAGCCCACCCCAGCCGAGATCGGTGCCTATCCCCTCGGCCACCGCGGCCATCACGCCCGCTTGGGTTAGCCCGTCGGACCGGGCACCCAGGACGCCCCGGCCGGTCTCGGCCTGGATCTGGAAAGAGGCGGTGTGGATCTCGGCCGCGCGGTCACGGAACCAGCGGGCCAGCGCCGGCACCTCGGCGAAGTTTCCATCGTAGACTGTGGTGTTGAAGATGACCCGCAGGCCCAGGCCGCGGGCCCGTGCCAGGTAGTCTTCGCGGATACGATTTAGGTTCGCCTCCGTGGCATAGCCGCGTCGTTCCTGGGTCATGTCGACATGGAACGCCACATCGTCGAGCCCCGCTTCAGCCAGGCGTATCAGCAGCGCCCGGGTCGCCTTGATGCCGTTGGTGAAAAGGGCGGATCGCATTCCGGCGGCGTGGATGGTCCGCACGACCTCTGCCAGCTCCTCCGGTTTGCGCAAGGTGGGGTCGCCGCCGGTCACCTGCACATTGGTACGCGGGCCGTACAAGGAGCGGATCTTGCCGATCCGGCGTTTCAGCTCTGGCATCGGCACGTCATGAACGGCCTCCGCTCGGTCTGAGAGATAGCAGAGCGTGCAGTCCAAATTGCAGCGCTGGGTCACCTCCAACGCCACGCACGCCATTGGAAAGAACCGCCCAGCCAGTTGCCGCGGGCCGGCCATGCCCCAACGCTCGACCGCTTCGGCCAGAGAACGCGGCCGCGGCCGCCAGGCGTCGATCTCCGCTTCGCTAAGGATCGAGCTTTGCACCATGGCGCGCCTCCTCAGCCAGCTACAGTGGCAGTGCGGCCCGCCGCATCAATTGGAAAATCGCGCAAATCACAAAAGCGTGGGCGGTGAGAGGTCGCAGGCCACGGTCAAGCGGTTGGATCCGACCGGCCCGCAGCTCACCGGCGGCGGGCGCCCAGAAAGATCAGATCCAGCACCGCGGTGAGGTCGTGGTCCACAGTTTCGAGATTGCGCCTTGCGAGTGTGAACGGTGTCCAGAACACCTTCACCGCATTGATCATCGCGCCCGCCGCGCGGTCGACGTCAGGCACCGAGAACTCAGCCTCGGCATTGCCCCGGCGTAGGTGTTCGGCGATCGCCGCGCGGTGACGGTCCCAATAGGCGTTGACCATCTCGATCCCCTTCTGATCCTCGCAGATCAGCTCGGCGAGCTCCAGGATCTTGGGGTCGTCGCGCATTGCATCGACCAGATTGGCCACGCCGCCGCGCAGCATCCGGCGGATACGCGCCTCGGCCCCCGGCCCAGTCTCTTCCGGGATCGCCTGCCCGTCAGCGGCCGCAGCGGCGGCCATCACCTCCACCTCCCGTTCGAAATGTTTCGCCACAACCGCCACGCCGATCGCCTGCTTGTTGCGAAAGAAGCGGTAGAGATTTCCGCTCGACATCCCGGCGGCCCGGGCGATGTCGTTGACCGAGGTCTTGCCGAAACCGTAATGCCGGAACAGCCCCTCGGCATGACCGAGGATCTGGAAGCGGATTTCTTCCCGCTTGGGGTCTATTTCCTGGGCGAGATCGATCATTTCATCAGTTTGACAGCTTCATGCTCGGTGGGGGAACCCCCGGAGCGCCGCTGCATCAGAAGAACCGCTTGATTTTAAGGCGCACGAAGCTGTCATCGGCAAAGGCACCGTCGAAGGTGCCGCTCGGCTGGTTCACGAAGCCGACCGCCTCCAGCTCCAGGGTCCAATTCTCGCCGACCCGGCGCTCTGCCTCCATCCGCAACCCGACAGAGCCGTCGGTGACATCGACGCTGGAGGTGATCAGGAACGCCGTGTCCTGAGTGTCGTTCAGCGACAGGCGCACGCCGCCAATGGCGTCGTTCTCGAATGTCGTCTGCGCATCGTCACCGCGGCTGTCCCAGGCACCTTCCGCAATGATGCCGAGATCGGCGTTGCTTTCGAAGATGCCGAACAGTGTGTGCTCAAGCCCGCCGGTCAGCGCGCCGAAGACCTCCTCCTCGAACTGGGCGTTTTTCTCGCCCTGGCGGAAGATCCCTTCCAACTTCCACAGCGTGGCGCCAGAGGTGAACTGCCCGTCGATGCCGACTTGGTTGATGCGCTGATAGACCGGCAGCAGCTCGGTGCCGTCGAAGAAGAGGGACGGGTCGCGCCCCAGCCCGTGGAAGTATGACAGGCCCAGATCGAATTCGCCGATGAACCCAGAATAGCGCAACGCGAAGGACGGGGTGAATTCCTCCGCCTCGGTCTCGTAGATCGGGTTGGCGGTGTTGACCGGCGGGTCGAAGCGCAGGCGCCCGTCCTCGCCCGGGAAAGGGCGCTCGCGGAAATATGGGAGGAAGAAGGCTGAAAACTCGCCGAGATCGGCGAGATAGCCGACCCGTAGCATCGGCTGGCCAAGCAGGTCTTCCTCGTCCAGATCCTCGATCGCATCGACCTGGTTGATGATGTTGACCAGGCGCACCGCCTCGGTCTTGCCCCAGAAGACCGTGTCGGCCCCGATCCGGAAGGTCCAATCGCCGCTGGTGTAGTCGACCTTCGCCTCGCGCAGATCGGCATGGGTGCGCCGGTCGTCCTGGATGTCGTAGCGGGCGAAGGGGGTGACCCGCAGCACCAGGTCGCCGTTCAGCCATTCGGCGAGGAAGGTGGTTTGGCCTGCGAACGAGATATCGTCGCGGTCCTGCCCCTCGAACTGAACGCCCTCGAAGAAGGCCGTGCCCTCCAGCTCGATCTCCCCGAAGAACTCCCAGAACTCGGGCTCGAACCCCTCTTGGGCCATTGCTGGTAGAACAGCCGCGGTCGCCAGGAAGAGCCCGAGCGCGATGCGCAACGGCGTCATCTTAGCGGGCAAGGCGGGCCAGCCGGCTTTGGTCAAAATCGCCATCGCTTAATCCGACGCGAAAGCGATAATTGGTCCAGATCAAATCCGTCTCCTTCCCAGTCTGCTGATTGACCATCCGCATCAACGCCGGACGCCAATACTGGTCCAGATACTCCTCGTACCCCTCGAAGTTCAGGATCTTTTCCAGGTCGCCGCGCCGGTTGAAGAACTCGACCTGGTGCAGCCGGTACTCCTGGTCGTCGGTCCAGGAGGTTCGCTTCGAATAGCCGGACTTCGGGTTCTTCGGCACTGCGTCCACCACATGGCAGTTCAGCGATGGCTGGCCCGGGCAGGGTTCGTCGCGCACCCATTCATGGGTATAGTCGTCGATCTCCTGGCTGCCGAGATCTTCATAGGAGAACTCCGACGAGACGAATTTGCCCGTGCGGTTCGAAGAAGAGATCCGTTTCACCCGCTTCACTGCGGGCAGATAGAGCCACTGGTCATCGTCGCTCGGCTCGATATTCGCGTGGGTCAGCAAGCCGGTGCCTCGGATATCGCGGGGGCGGGAGAAGACGATGATCCCGAGATCGCCGAGCGCCCGGTCCGGCCGCTCCATCACGAAGTTTTCGAACACGCGCCGGCTTTCCTTCCCACTCGCGTCCCGCAAAACCATCTCGCCGTCGACCTCGTAGTCGCCATAGCCCAGATCCTCCTGATCCGCGCGTTCGGCGATGGCGAGCCCCTTCTCCGCCGCCGTTTCTGCCCGGGCCGATCCCGGCGCCGCCCAGGCTATCGCCAGAACCGCCACCAATGCTGTTGCCGTCGCTGCTATGCGCTGGACGCTCATCCGTTCCTTCCTCTCGTCGAGCCAAATGAGGAGCGCCGGCAGCAGCAGGAAATCCGCCACCAGCGCGATCATGATTGTGATTGCCGTCAGCTTTGCCATGTCGCCATTCACCGCAAAGCCCGACTGCGCCAGCACCGCGAAACCTGCGACGAGGCCGACCGTGGTGACGAAGAGCGCCATACCGACCGAGCGGAAGGTGGTCCTTACGGCATCCTCCGGCGATTGGCCCTGCCGGCGGGCGCGCCCGTAGTTCGATAGGAAATGCACGGTGTCGTCGACGACGATCCCCAAGGTCGCGGCAAGCACCACAGCGATGGCCAGCGTGACCGCACCCACGCCATAACCCCACAGCCCAAAGGCCATCAGCGCCGGGATCAGATTGGGCAGCAGGCTGATCGCACCGAGCCTTAGGTCCCGCAGCGCCACAGTAATGATCACTGAGATCAGGACCAGCGCCAGCGCGGTGCCGGTCAGCATCGCTCTGACATCGCGATAGCTGATCAGGTTGAACACATGCACGACGCCCGTCGGCGTCACCAGCGCCAGCTCCGGATGCTCCTCCGCCCAGGCGGCCTGGATGATCGGCGCGTTCTCCTCCAGCCAGCCGCCCGCACGAAGGGTCAGATCCCGCATCTCGGCGGTGGTCACTCGGCTCATCAGCACGCTCAGGCGCAGAGTCTCACGGTCGACATCGATGCGGTCCGTCAGGTCCATGCCATAGCCGAGGCTCAGTTCGTAGAGGAACAGGAATTGCGAGGCCTCTTCCTCAGTCTGCGGCAATCGGTATTGCGCCGGATCGTCGTCGTTCATGTTCATGGTCAATCGCTTCAGGATATCCGTCAGCGCATTGACGAAGGTCACCTCCGGCTGTTCCCGCAGCCAGCTCGCAAAGGCTTCCGCCTCGGCCAGGAAGGCGGGGTCGTGAATCCCGCTCGCACGGCCGGAGGGCAGGGCAAATTCCAGCGTGTTGATCCCGGTCAGCCGGTCCTCGGTGAAATCGGTATCTTGGCGGAACTCATAGCGCTCGTCGAAATAGCGTAGGAAGTCGTCCTCCAGCTTGATCTGGCTCACGCCGATGATGCAGGCGACGACGACCAAGCTCATACCTGGAAGGATCACGCGCCGCCAGCGGATCACGAATTCGGCGATACCGTCCATAAGACGCGAGGTGACTGCGCGTTTGGTTTGGCGTGCGATCGGCAGCAGGATGATCAGGCTCGGCAACAAAGTCATCACCAGCACCAGCGAGGCGATGATGCCAACACCCACCGCGTTCCCAAGCTGTTGGAATGGCGGCGAGATCGAGAAGTTCAGCGAAAAGAACCCGATTGCCGTGGTTAGGCAGGCGACCGTGATGGCGCCGGCATGGTGGGTCAGCGCCCGGCGTACCCATTCCCGCCGATCCGGCGTCTCGACCATGCTTTGGCGGCAGGAGGACAGGATATGCACCGCCGAGGCGACCGCGAGCGTCATGATATAGAGCGGCGCCAGCACCGTGACGGAATTCAGCGGCAGCCCCATCCAGCCGAGCGCGCCCAGCCCCGACAGCGCCGACAGCAGGATGACCACAGTCGTTGCCAGCGCCCCAAAAGCCGAGCGTAGCGCGAGCCCGACAAGGATGAGGATCACCACGAACATTGGTCCGATCAGGTTCGCCCCGTCCTCCTGCCCGGACGTGGCGAACTGATTGTTCACCATCACAGAACCGGTCAGCCGCACATCCAGATTTGGATGCGCCGCCTCGATTTCGTCGGCCAGCGCACGGGCCTCCCGCGCAATCAGCGGCACCTCGTTGGTGGGCTCGATGCCCGGCAGCACGAATTTGACCTGAACCATCGTGACTGAACTGCCAGGGTCAATGAAGCTGTTCACCAGCTCTATCCGGCTGAAAGCGATGTCCTTGGCTTCCGCTGCGCCGCGGGCTTCAACCGTACCGGGATCAGGGACGAGGTCGCGGACTACCAGACCCTCGGCATCTGCATGGGTATGCTGAAAGTTGGTGATGGAATCGACCCGGCGCACCAGGGGCAGCCGCCAAGCAGCCTCGGTGATCTCGCCGATGGCGGCCAGAACCCGCGGTGTGAACACCTCCCCGCCCGATGGTTCGATCACAATCAGCAGGCCGTCATCTTTCTCGAAGGTCGCCTCGAAGCGGTCCAAGGCCTGACGGTCCGGATTTTCCGGTGCGAAGAAGACGCGGGCGGATGGGTCGGGCGGCCATATCGCCTCGATCCGCGCCATCGAAAGCGCGACAAGGCCGGCTGCCAAGAGAAACCAAAGCCAGCGGCCCCGGATGACCATTTCTGCAAACCGGGCGGAGAGCCCGGTTGGCGCGTCGCCGCCTGTGGCGCCGGTATCCTGGCTCATCCGTCGTTCCTCCTTGCTTTTCCCGCGGACAAACTGGCGAGAGCCCAACAGCAGGTCAACGCAAAAATTGAATAATTTGCAAAATGTTCATAGTTTTTTGTTCATAACACCCAATGTGTTTTGTGCTGTCGGGTCGCGCCATCGCTGCCTCGCTGCGAATCAGCGGTCCCGTACTGGTGCCTATGTCAGGGATCGGTGCAGTACCGAGCCGTTCTGGAAGCCAGAATGCGTTTCAAATTTAGCGGCAACGATACTTTTCGGCCTTTCGGACCGGGGCGAAGCGTAATCCGTAGGCGACGGCCCAACCAATTCAGTCTACAACTGCTACCAACGGGGGGTCCTTTATCTTTCGGGATCGTGGACCTGTGGACGAAGAAATTCGACTGAACGACCTCGCTTGGGTTGGGATCGGCGCATCTGCCGGCGGTCTTGACGCCTTGCGCGCACTGTTGTCAAAGCTGGGCTCGGAACTGCCTGCCACCTTTGTGGTGGTGCAGCACATGGCACCACAGCACCGCAGCCTGTTGACAGAGCTGCTGTCGCGGGAGGCGAAGATCCCGGTGGTGGAAGTGCGCGACGGCTGCGCGCCGCTCGCCGGGCATGTCTATGTGACCCCGCCGAACCACGATGTCATCGTGGAGAACCGCCGGCTCAAGCTCCTACCGCCGAGCGACCAGCCCGCCTCGCCAAAACCCTCCGTCGACCGGTTCTTCCGGTCGCTTGGCCGAGAGATCGGCGAGCATGCTGTAGGTGTCATCCTCTCCGGCACCGGGTCCGATGGCGCCTATGGTGTGCAGGAGATCCGCGCCTGCGGTGGGATCACAATCGTGCAGAGCGAAGGGTCAGCCCAGTATTCTGGAATGCCGAGTGCGGCTATCGACACTGGCTGTGTCGATCTGATTTTCCCGCCCGACAAGATTGCTGAAAACTTCGCGGGCATCATATCGCGACCGCGCAATCTCGAGTCGCTGATCGACCCGGGCATCAACAGTCATGACGACGAGTTCGCAGGTCTCTGCCGTCTTTTGGAGGAGCATACGGGCGTCGACTTCCGCCAATACAAGACCAACACGTTGCGGCGCCGGATCGAACGGCGCATCGCGGCCGTGGGGGCCGCCTCGCTGGAAGGCTATGTGGACACGGCCCGCGGCTCGAAGACCGAATTAGACTCGCTTTTCTCTGACTTGCTGATTTCCGTCACGTCCTTTTTCCGGGACCAACGGGAATTCGACACTCTGGTGCCATACATTCAGCAATTGGTCAGCGAGCGGGGCAATTCAGGCATTCGCATCTGGGTTCCCGGCTGCGCGACGGGCGAGGAGGCCTATACCCTCGCGATCCTCTTCTGCGAAGCGTTCGGCGGCATCGGCCGCATGATGGACATTCCGCTGCAGATATTCGGCACCGATGTCGATGAGCGAGCCCTTGCAGTGGCACGTCGCGGCACGTACCCGCCCGCGGCGCTCGACGATATCCCGGAATCCTATGTCGAGCCCTATTTCTCGGTCTCGCAAAACGGCAACACGGTGAGCAAATGGCTGCGCGACAAGATTGTCTTCTCGCGGCACAACCTGTGTCAGAACCCGCCCTTCCGGAACATCGATCTGGTCAGTTGCCGCAACCTCTTGATCTATTTCCGCCCGGAACTTCAGCGCCAAGTGCTGCAACGCCTGCATTTCGGCCTCAGCGATGGGGGTCTCCTCTTCGTCGGGCGCTCAGAGAGCATCGCCGGGGCCGAGGATTTGTTCCGACCGATCGGCCAGGCCAGGCGCATTTTCCGCCGTGCCTCGGCGCTGTCAGGCCGGCCGCAGACCCTCAGCGGGTTCCAGTACCGACCGACGCATCGGCAGATAAAATCGGCAATCGCTGCGGAAAAGAGAGAGGAAAGACGGCGCATCCGCATGCTGGATTCGCTGGTCAAATCAGTCGCACCGCACTCGCTGATCGTCGATGAAAGCGGCTATATCCGGCGAGTTTATGGGGACGTCTCGCCTTTCTCGGCAATGGCAGAGGGCGACGTCCGCACCACCCTCGGCTCGCTGTTGCTGCCGGAATTCTCGCAGCAGATCCGCAATCTGATCCGGATCGCGCTGCGCTCACCTGGCCAAAAGCGCGCCGTGACGATGCAGATGCGCCGGGAAGAGGGGAAGCAAGTCACCATCTCGATCTTTCATTTCGAGGACGGCGAAGAAGGCGCCGACTCGGAAAAGCTGTTCGTCGTCTCCTTCGAGATCCATGACGTCGAGGCCGCGGAGGACCGCGACGGCAACCTCAGCGGCGAAGGGATTGCCGCGCTTGAGCGGGAGCTGGAGCTAACGCGGGAAAACCTGCAGCTGAATATCGAGGAACTCGAGACCTCCAACGAAGAAATGCAGGCGCTGAATGAAGAGCTGCAATCGACGAACGAGGAACTGCAGGCCACCAATGAGGAGTTGGAGACCGCGAACGAGGAGCTGCAATCGTCCAATGAGGAGCTGACCACCGTCAACCAAGAGCTCCATGTGAGTACGCAGGAACTCGACAGCGTCAATCACGACCTCAACAGCATTCTCAGCCATGTCGCCTCGCCGCTGATGGTTGTTGACACCAATCTGCAAATCACCCGTATGAGCGAAGCGGCAAAGCGGCTCTTCGATATCGATATCGGCGCGGCACAACCCCATGTCAGCGTTTGCCGTCTACCGGACGGCTACCCGCCGCTGACCCCGATTTTCTCCGCGGCGATGTCAGGCGGCACGTTGGTAGAGCGGCAGATCACCAGCGACACGCTGAGCGTGACACTCCGCGTGGCCCCGTATGTGAACCGCCAGCGCGAGGTGAAGGGCGCGGTTGCGGTCTTCTCCGACAACACTGCGCGGCTGTTAGAGACGCAACGGGCGCTGCGCACCAGCGAGGAACGCTTCGACCTCGCCGTCAAAGGTGCGCGTATCGGGCTCTGGGATCTGGACGTCAGCAGCGGGCGGTTGTTCCTAAGC
This sequence comes from Pseudomonadota bacterium, assembly GCA_039513195.1. Classification (GTDB taxonomy): domain Bacteria; phylum Pseudomonadota; class Alphaproteobacteria; order Rhodobacterales; family Rhodobacteraceae; genus Thermohalobaculum. The sequence goes on from JBCCRM010000003.1 coordinate 91,361, forward strand.
GAAGTCTATCTAGAGGTTTTGGGACTTCTCGGGGATGGCTTCCGCGGTGGCCTGGAGGATCTTCTGGAACGCGTCCATCCCAGCGACCGGGCCCGGTTCAGGGATGCGCTCGACGCCCATTTCTCCGAGCGCGAACCGCTACAGTTGGAGCATCGGATCCGCCATCTCGACGGCACCTATCGCTGGATCGAAACCCGTGGGCAAGCGAGCTGGGACGCAGACGGCAAACCGGTGCGCTGTGTCGGCTCCGCCGATGACGTCACCGAGCGCAAGGCGATCGAACGGCGGCTCAGCGAGCGCACCAAGCTCATGCTTCTGGCACAGGAAGTCGCAAAGGTCGGCCATTGGCACTATGACGTTGCGCAGGGCGAGACGGTCTGGTCGGCCCAGGTCTATGCCATTCATGGCATGACGCCCGGGGGACTCGCGCCCTCTCCGGAGGCCTCGGTGCGGTTCTTCCACCCCGACGACCGCGCGATGGTCACCGCAAAGATTCGCCGCAGCCTGAAGCAGGGCGCCCCGGGCGAATTCACCGCCCGCCTATCCCGCGCCGACGGGACCGAGGCGCTGGTGCAATGGCGTTGCATGGTCGAGCGGGGCGAGGATGGCGAGGTATCCGCTCTCTTCGGCGTGCTGATCGACGTGACCGACATGCACCAAACCGCCGAGCTGCGGCGCGCCTTAAAGGACCTGGCCACCTCGAATGCGGAGCTGGAGCGGTTCGGCTATGTCTGCAGCCATGATCTGCGAGAGCCGGTTCGCACCATCGCTGGCTTTGCCGAACTGATCCTCCATGGCGGCAATCATGTGAACCCGCAGGAGCGGGAGGACTATCTCCGCCGCATCCTGAAGAATTCCGACCGGCTGATGGACATCATCAACGCGCTGATGGCGTTCTCGCGCCTCGACGCGACGGTGCCGATCGAGCCGGTGGATCTGGCCCGGATCTTCGACGATGCGGCCGATGCACTGGGCTCGCTGGTGGAGACCCACAAAGCGAAGATTACGCGAGAGACCCTGCCCGTCCTGGACGCCAACTCGACGCATATGCGCCAACTCTTCCAGAACCTGATTGGCAATGCGATCAAGTATGGCGGCGAGACCAGCCCTGAAATCCGCGCGACTGCCCAGGACACCGGGCCCGCCTGGGTGATCTCGATCGAAGACAACGGCCAGGGCGTGCCGGAGGAGCAGCGGGAGAGCATCTTCTCGCTCTTCAACCGCCTCCACCGCAAGGGCGAGGTCGAGGGCGCCGGGATGGGATTGCCGATTTGCCGCAAGATCGTGAGGCTCTGCGGCGGTGAAATTTGGTGCGACGAAAGCGCGCTTGGCGGCGCGGCCTTCCGCATTCGCTTTCCGAAGGAGGCCGATCTTGCAGCCCCGCCCGATTAAGATCGCAGTGATCGACGACAACGAGGATGAGATCCTTATCTCTCGGCATCGGTTCCGCATGAGCGGTATCGAGGTGCCTCTCGATCACCATCTAAGCCTCGCCCAATTGGAGCGGAGCGTTGCCGATGGCCGGGTGGAATGCCCGGATATCGTCATTGTCGATATGCATCTCCCGGGGACCCGCGGCACCGATGTACTTCGCCATCTCAGGGGAGCGACGTCTTTCAAGGGCGTGCGCCGCGGGATCTGCACCGGCTCGAATGACCCCGCAGACCGAGCCGACGCCCTCGCCGCCGGCGCCGAGTTCTACCTGACAAAGCCGCTCGACCGCGCGGCGCTCGAACTTCTCTGCACACAACTCGGCAGCGTCGCCCTGGTAACCGAGGGTGCCGAAACCCGCCTGCGCGGTGTTCCGGCGTAGGCGCTTTCTGACCCGGTTGCACCGGTTCTCGCGCTCTGAGGTTTTGCTCGGGCGTATTCTCGCGCCGCCAATCTGATTAAGCTTGGCTGGAAAACGCTCTAGGCGGCCCGACCCCGCCTTGGCGGACCGCTGGCGCGGCGCGTAGCACGGCTTCGCTCCTTCGGGTCCGACTCGAACAAGGCGGCGAGCTGTTCCGTGATGGCGCCGGCCAATTGCTCGATATCGGTAATGGTGACCGCGCGTTGGTAATAGCGCGTGACATCATGGCCTATGCCGATCGCCAAAAGCTCGACCGCGCGGCGGCGCTCGATCATCGCTATGACCTCGCGCAAATGCCGCTCCAAATAGGTCGATGGGTTCACCGACAAGGTCGAGTCGTCCACCGGCGCGCCGTCGGAGATCACCACTAGGATGCGACGCTGCTCGCCCCGGGCCAACAGGCGGCGATGCGCCCATTCCAGGGCTTCGCCATCGATGTTTTCCTTGAGCAGACCCTCCCGCATCATCAGGCCGAGATTGCGCCGCGCTCGCCGCCAAGGGGCATCGGCGCCCTTATAGATGATGTGGCGCAGATCGTTCAGACGGCCGGGATTGGCTGGCCGCCCGCTGCCGAGCCAAGCCTCCCGCGCCTCGCCACCCTTCCAGGCCCGGGTGGTGAAGCCGAGGATCTCTACCTTGACCGAGCATCGTTCCAGCGTCCTGGCGAGAACATCCGCGGTGATCGCCGCAATCGAGATCGGCCGCCCCCGCATCGAACCCGAATTGTCGATCAAAAGGGTCACGACCGTGTCGCGGAAGGCCGCTTCCTTCTCGACCTTGAAGCTGAGCGGCGTAGTCGGGTTCGCGACCACCCGTGCAAGGCGGCCGGCATCGAGCATCCCCTCCTCGCGGTCGAACTCCCAGGAGCGGTTTTGCTGCGCCTGGAGCCGCCGCTGCAGTCGATTGGCGAGCCGACTGACCGCGCCCTTCAGCGGCTCAAGCTGTTTGTCGAGATAAGTCCGCAACCGCTCAAGCTCGATCTCATCGGCAAGCTCTTCCGCCGGCACCACCTCATCATTGGTTTGGCTGAAGACCTTGTAGCCCGGATCGGCGTCCGAGGGCGGACGGGGTTTCGTTTCCTCCTGGTCGGCGCCCTCTTCCGCTTCGGTTGCCTCCAGCTCCTCCGGATCCGCATCGCTCTCGTCGAGCGACATCTCCATGCGCTGGGTGTCGTCCTCTTCGCCGCGGCTCTCCTCGGAGAATTGGTCCTGTTCGTCGGGCTGCTCGTCGCCGCCGTCATCGCCCCCGGTCTCCTGGGTCTCCTCTGGCTCGGGCTCCTCCTCGGCTTCCATCTCCTCGGGCTCACCGTCATCCGGGTCCTCGCCCAACTGGTCGCCATAGCCGAGATCCTCGATGATCGTCCGCGCGCGCTTGGCGAAGGCGGCCTGATCCTCTAGCCCCTCGCCGATATCTTCGAGGCTGCCGCCGAGCTGGCTTTCGAAATGCTCGCGCCAGAGTTCCAGCACCGTCTCCGCCCCCGGGGGCAGCGGCCGGCCCGTCACCGCCTCGCGCAGAAGGAACGCCGCCGCTTCGGCCATCGGGGCCTCATTACGGCTCCGCATTGCCTGGAAGCCGCGCTTCTCGCAGTGGCTTTGCAGCCGAGCGTCGAGATTGTCGCCGACCCCCTGCATCGCCCGGGTTCCGATCGCCTCGCAACGCGCCTCCTCCAGCGCGTCGAAGATGGCGCGGGCCATCTCTCCCTCCGGCGCATAGCGGGCGTGGCAACTGTCGGAATGGAACCGCTCGCGGAGCGCGAAGGCATCCGCCGTGCCGCGGGCCATCACGACCTCCGCCTTGGTCATTCGCCGGGAAACCTGGGGCAGACGCATGCCGGTGCCCGTGCGCCCGGGTGGATCGGCGGAGTAGGTGACCTCGATCTCGCCATCGCCGGACAGCGCGCGGGTCGCCTCCGCAAGCGCCTTTTTGAACGGATCGGCGGGGTTGTCGGTCTTATAGCTCATCACTCGGTTCCCTGAGGCCATGCCCCCGTGGTGAGGATCTCGCCCCCGGCCCTAACCCTCCTCCACAAGGGGGGAGGGGACGCCCGTGGCGCGCTCTGCGCGGCTGCGAAACTCCAGCTCAAGAGATAGCCGGGCATGCGGGAAGATCACAAGCGCAACTGCCCCGCCGGGACGCCACAACCTCCATCAGGCGGCCAACTCGTGAAGGTCCATCTGCCCCGTTGCCAGGCGGGCCAGCAGGTCCACATGAACATCCAGCGCGTCGATCACCCGATAGCCCGGGTCCTGGCCGTCGAAGGCGAGACCGAGATCAGTCCCGGCCAGCACCACCGCCTGGGCGCCGTTGTCCGCAACCAGGCGCCGGCCGGCATCGACGAAGACCTCCCGATCCGCGGCGGTGCAGTGCCCTGAGATGGCCATTTCCTGATAGCGCTGGCCGAGGGTCTCTATCTCGTCGTCCAGCACCACCGCCTCGGTCTGCGAGAGCTGGCCGTAGAGCCGGGTGCGCATAACGACCTGCGTGCCGAGCAGGCCGACCCGCCCGATCCCCTCCGCCGCGAAGAACGCGTCGAGGGGTGAGACGGCCGAGACCAACGGCAGGGGCGAGACGGCGCGCGTTTCCTCGAAACAGAAATGCCAACCGAGCGACGTGATTGCGGCGCAGTCGCATCCCGCAGCCTTCAGCCGCTCCAAAAGCGGGAAGTAGTTGGCCGTCTGCGCCGCGCGGTCATCGGCGAGGTTGTTCGGCACCAGCTCCTTGATCTGCGCATGGACAATCGTCAGCTCCAGCCTGCCGCCATCGCGATCGACCGTCGCCGCCAGCCTTTGGTAATAGGCGAGGGTTGCCGAAACCCCGATCCCGCCAATCAAGCCGATATGCATTCTGGACGCGACCTCACTCTTCGTCATCGTCGGGGCCGAGGTGAAAGCCGATCCGATAGGGCTGTTGCTCGACCGCCGGCGGCACGGCCACCAACAGAAAACTCAGCTGCGAGACGTGCTGGACCAGCGCCACCGTTTGTCCGTTGGGCAAGATCCCGCTGAATTCGATCAGATAGGGGTTGCGGAAGGTTATGGCCCGGATGTTGATCTCGGCCGCCACCCCGAAATTCGCCAGCCGGATCCCGACCTCATGCTGTTCGTCGAGCGCATTCTCGAACGCCACTACGCGCTTGACCAGATGGCTGCAGACCTCCTCCGCCTCGAACCGCCCGGCATTGCGCGCCTGACGTTCCAGCTCGCGCAATCGGGCCTCCATGATGTCGTCCGGGGCGGGCTGGGCTTGGCTTCGGACGGCCTTTTCAGTCTTTGAGCCCTCAGCGGCCATTCCCGAAGTCCCCGTCTCCATGCCAAGCGATGCGTGATGCGCCGAACCGAGCCCAGACGACATAACGGTTTATGAGCGAAGCGACCAGAGCTGGGCCTCGCGTCGAGTTAGCGTTTCGTCCGACGCCAATGCCGCCTGTCCAATTCTCGTTGGGCGGTGTCGCGCGCTTCCTTCACCTGCTTGATCCTCTCCCCTGCGCCATACTGCTTTGGCCCTGTGTCCCGCGCTACTGCTCGCAGCGCGTCGACGACATCGTCGCCTGCCGAAAGGCAGACCCCGAAACGGTCAGCTAGGCAGCGTTGATACTTCACTGCTGTCGCCGTTCTGCCGGCGCGCAGTAAGTCGCGAAATCATAGCCGCAGATAGACTTGCTAGAGGAGGGCTTCGAGTTCGGTAGTAAGTCGACGCGCTTCGCATCGAGCCTGTTCTGGTCTGCTAAATCGACAACCTAGTCGCAGCCACACAACAGTTCACAGACAACGCTGCGCTGTTAGAAGGCCGGCCCGTCGTCAACTTCTGCAGATTGGCCGCCAACAAAATCCGAGCGAGTAAGCAAGCTTTACTCTCCGTAGAGCTTTCAGCCCAGGCTGACCGAGGCAGCGCTTTCCGGCAGCTCCTCGCCAAAGCACTTCTGGTAGATCTCGGCCACCAGTTGGCGCTCTAGTTCGTCGCACTTGTTCAGGAAGGTCACCCGGAACGCGAAGCCCAGATCACCGCCGAAGATCTCGGCGTTTTGGGCCCAGGCAATCACCGTCCGCGGGCTCATCACGGTCGACAGATCGCCATTCATAAAGGCCGAACGGCTGAGATCGGCGACGGTGACCATCTGGCTCACCACCTTCTCCCGCCCGCCGCGGTATTCGGGGCATTTCGCCAGCACGATCTCCGCCTCGTCGTCATGGGGCAGGTAGTTGAGCGTGGTGACTACCGACCAGCGATCCATCTGGCCCTGGTTAATCTGCTGCGTCCCGTGATAGAGGCCCGTCGTGTCGCCAAGCCCGACCGTGTTCGCGGTCGCGAACAAACGAAACGACGGGTGCGGATGGATCACCTCGTTTTGATCGAGCAGCGTCAGCTTTCCGTCCACCTCCAGCACCCGCTGGATCACGAACATCACATCCGGGCGGCCGGCATCGTACTCGTCGAAGACAATCGCGGTCGGCGAGCGCAATGCCCAGGGCAGGATGCCCTCATGGAACTCGGTCACCTGCTTGCCGTCGCGCAGCTTGATCGCGTCCTTGCCGATCAGGTCGATCCGCGAGATATGGCTGTCGAGATTTACCCGCACGCACTGCCAATTCAGCCGGGCGGCGACCTGTTCGATATGTGTGGATTTTCCCGTGCCGTGATAGCCCTGGATCATCACCCGGCGGTTGTGGGCGAAACCGGCGAGGATCGCGAGCGTTGTATCCCGGTCGAAGCGATAGGCGGGGTCGATCTCCGGCACGCGCTCGGTACGATCGGCAAACGCTTTGACGGACATATTGCTGTCGAGCCCGAAGGTGTCCGCCACCGGGATATCGACGGTCGGAATATCTGCCGGGTTCACGCCATCAGCCATCACATATCTCCATCCGCGCCGCCCGATCCTGTGAACCATAGGCCCCTGCAACGCAAGTGCAAACGCGCCGGCATACCGGGTGCCGGATCAATGGCCGCGGGTCTACGGCAATGCCAGGCGGATCGGGCCGCGGGCGGTTCCGGGGTCCACCGGCGCGCCCCGTTGCAGGACTGAGAGGCGTCCTTCGTCCTGCATACGCGCCGCGACGGCGCGGACAGCAGACATTAGCGGACGCCAATCCGTCGCCAGACGGCGCGCCGCCTCGGAGGGGCAGATGGTCTTGCCCGGCCCCCGGTCTGCCAGCAGCGCCAGGATTTGGCGTTCGATTTCCGCGTGCGTCACGGGGAAAGCTGCGCGGGAGGTGCACCTGTTCCGCATCCGCTGGCCCCTCCGCCCGGCCCAGTCAATCGGCGAAGTTGCGGCTCTTGCGCAGGATCTTCCAGGCAGCCAGCACCCGCGCGAGCCGCTGCGGATCCGGGTTCTCGCCGCCATTCATGTCGGGATGCAAGTCTTTGACTAGTTCCCGGTATCGGGCGCGCACCTCCGACCGGTTTTCCACCTGATGGGGCAGGCCCAGGGTGTCCATAGCGCTCTGCTCTTCGCGCATCAGGCGCCGCCGCGGCCGGCTCTCACCATGAGCCGTCCCGGGGTTCAGCGTCGCTGCCGCCCCCAAAACATCGAGCGGGTCCGAGAAGCCGTTTCGGGCCCAAGCCTTCCCTTCGACATGGCCGTGTAAACCTTGGGCGCCTTTCGGGCCGGATCCGAACTTCCATGTCGGGCGGTCCCAGGTCATGTCGACGCGCCATTGCTCGGCCAAATCATCCTCGGAATGTTCGGCGAAGAAGTTCCAGCGCTGGTTGTACTCCCGGACATGATCCAGGCAGAACCAGCGATATTCGTCCAATCGCTCCGGCGAATGCGGCGCCCGGTAGCGCGCCGGGGCGTTGCAGCCCGGATGCTCGCAGCGCCTGCCCCCGGCCTCCACGGCACCGGACATGCCGCGACTGCGCTGCCGCCGGCGTTTGTCGGCGGTAACGGAGACATCGAACTCAAGGGGCGGCCGGTGTGCCATCGGGGATGCGTTGCCTTTTCAAAGGTCCGGTGCAAAGCATAGCGGAAGGTAGTGAAAGACCAACTCTTGACAGGGAGAGAATTGTTATGGGCGTCACCGGCGTGATTGAGGCGAAATTGCGCTCGGCGTTTGATCCCGAGGATTTTGAACTGATCGACGAGAGCGAGCTGCATCGCGGCCATGCAGGATACCGCGAAGGTGGTGAAAGCCATTTCCGCCTGCGCATGTGCTCCGCCGCCTTTGCCGGCATGGGCCGGGTCGCGCGTCATCGGGCAGTGAACACTGTGCTTTCCGAGGAACTGTCGGACATTGTCCACGCCTTCACGATGGATCTCAGCGCACCGGGCGAGTAGCGCTGGACCGCGCCGGCTGGTAGGGAGCTGCCATGAGCAGAACAATCATTGGGCGCGTCGGCCTGTCCCTTTTTGCGCTGCTGCCCCTCGACGGTTGCGTTGTCGCAACGGCTGTCGAAACGGCGGCCGATGTCACCATCACTGCGGTGGGAACGGCGGCGAAGGTAACCGCGACGGCCATCGACACGACGGTCGATGCCGCCTCGGCGGCTGCCGGTGCCGTGCTACCGGATGGCGACGGGGCGGACCCGCCGGCCGAGCCCGATTAAACTGGTCGGACGCCTGCGGTGTAACCGGTTAGCTTAGGGTCTCGGCGGACCTTCGGGCCGTAAGATCGGCGTCGCGACCGGCGGTGTCTCTTCCTCCGGAACCGGGGCGGGTTCTGCTACCAAAGGCACGACCTGGCCCGCCGGCTCATGCTGCGACGCCGGAACGTTCAACGCGGGTTCGCCCAGATGTTGTTCCAGCCCGACATGGTTATTCGTTAGGTCGGCGGTCGTCAGCGCATGCGGTGGCGGTGCAGGCTCGGGGCGCATGGGCGAGAAGTTGCCGGCTTCCCCGCCGGTATCCTGGTGCAGGTCGCCCGGCCCGGGCGCTGCGGTAGCCAGGGGCACCATCGCCGGCGCCACTCCCTCAGCCATTGCCGACTGCCCGATCGGCGGGGTGAGCGAGGCGCGCGCATTAGCATCCGCTTTCTCCCTACGGAAAACCATCACCGCGCGATGGGCAATCTGCTTGCGCCCAAAGAACCCGTTGCGCTCCTCGACCGGGACAAGATCCGTCCGCACATACTCCCATCCGGCCAGGGCCTGGGCGTTCAAAATCTCCTCGACCGCAACCGCGGCCCGGTCCGAGCGGGTCCTGGCGCCACGCCGGCGCTTGCCGCGTTCCGGGGCGCCCACGGTTTTGTATTCGTAGCCCATGGCGTACCGAGCCCCCAATCTCCACCGCGCATTGCCGCGCTTTTCCTGTCTTGGGCGCACAATGCCCCGTTGTACGCAGTTTGGGCAAGAGAGGCCGGGCCTAAACCCCCGTTTAATCGGCCTCCGGCAGGGTTGGGCGCATGACCATGATGCGATTTTCCGCTGCCCCTGCCGGCCCTCTGGGCGACCTGAACGCCCCTTGGGCTGTGTTTGGCGAGCGTGCGGGCGATCCCGACGGGCTGGAGGGGACCGCCCTGGCCGGCGTCAATCTGGCCCAGATCGCGAGCAGTCCGGGTGCGCCGATGTTCGAAACCGAATCGCTGTTCGGCGCCCATATGGCCGGCCTGGATCTGAAGCTAAACCCGGACGAGCCGGCCGTGGTCTTCGTCCATGGCCTCGGCTATGAGCCACGCCGCCCCGTGGTGGCCCGGTTCAAATCCGACAACGCGCATCGCTGCCTCTATCATTTTACTGAGACGCCGGAAGGACCCGGCAGTTGGGAGGAGCGGCGCCTGCGTCTGACCCCATGGTTCGCCCGGGCGCTGGTCGACGGCGGCCGCGGGGCCGAGGAGGACGCGCATGGGCTCGCCGTTGGGTTTTGCTACACGGCCGGTGGCGGAGCGGCCGACCTCTGCCGGCCTAGCTGGCGAGCGCGGGCGCAGGCCGCCTTGGGGCTGGTGCCGCCTTGGGCGCGGGTTCCTGCAGGTTTCGGACGGGCCTATCGCGATGCGGAGCAGGCGGGCTATGGGCTGGCGGCGGTGCTGCGCCAGGTTGCTGCGCGCCTCGATCACGGCGGGATGCGGCAAAAACGGATCGATCTAATTTGCCATGGTCTCGGCGCGCGCGTGATGTTCGCCGCATTGGCATTGCTGGCACAACGCTGCCCGGACGATTGGACCCTGGCGCGGATTGACCGGGTGATCGTGCTCGGCGGCCTCGCCTATTGGGGCCAGGCGGCACATGGGCTGGCGAACATCCTGTTCTCCGAGGTGGCGCCGCGGCCCAATTTTTACAATGTCACGGCCCGCCAGGACGACGTCCTGACCTGGCTCGAGACGCGGTCGATGTTGGACAGTGCCCGGCGCGAGGCGGCGGAGGATCTGACACTGGATGCGGAGCAGCGCAGGATGCTGCGGCGCGGGCGGATGATCGGCCGGTCGGGAAAGCCGCCGGCTGCGCTCTACAATTTTTTTGGCCCTGACTATCCGGAATGGGTCGATATCGCGCTCGACAATGACGGGGTGCGCGCCTGGGGCAAGACCCACGGGCTGGATCTGCGCGGCAGGCGGCGGTTCTCCTTTGGCGACCATGGGCTTAGCTTCACGCATCCCGGGAATTGGGGGCTCTACCGAAAGATCCTGCGGGAGCGGCGCGGCTGGTCGGCGCAAGAGTTGGCGACGCGGCTCGTTAAGCTCTGAGGACATGCAACTCGGGCACGCTCCGCGTAACCAGTAAACGCTGCGCGTCCCCTTGGCAAACCGGCTCCGCCTTTTGCCTGCGGGTCCGGGCCGCCGCGCCCGCCGCTCGGCTGGTGGCAAGGCCGCGCCCGCGGCGGAGGGTCGGCCGAGGCGCTTCTGGCAACGCCAGCGGACGCGGGATGGCCCGGTTCCCAAATTCGCTCTGGGTTTTGGCTCGGTCGTTACCTCGGCAGCGCCGTCTCGCCCGGATTAGCGCGCCGGAGTGCGCCCCTAGCGCCGGACAGCGTTAGGTCGGTGAATTCGCCAATCTGAGGCCGGGCATTCAGAGTAGCAGAGCCCATCCGCAGACACCGACGCCACAGCACCGCCTTCAAGCGCCAGATCGTCGAGGAGTACCTTGCCGGCGCCGCGCTCAATGCGCTTTCGAAGGAGCACGACATCTGCTGGCATCTGATCTGGATTTGGATCGAGAAGGACGAGGCCGGCGAGTTCAACGAGCAGATCGAGGCGGCCAACACTCTCCGCGAAGCCGAGGCGAAAATCGCGGCGCCGGAACGAGTGGGCGGCCGCCAGGTGCTCGAGATCGAGTTTCTAAAGAGGCCCAAGCCTCGAAAGGGTCGCTGAGAAACACGCCTACATCCGCGATCACCGGCCCCGTAGCGTCTCAATCCGAAGAGGGCGCCAACGGATGGAGATCTTTCGTTCCTCCTTCTACGCCCAACCCGAGTTGGCGCCCGTTACACTGACGATCGTCGACGAGATCAAGTTGATTTGCACCACCTCACCGGCTCACGGATACAGGTCGTTTGGCGCCGAGCCCCGCCATCGCGGGTTCGTCGTCAACTCGAAGAAAGTCCGGCGCATCATGCGCGAGCAGGGCTTGCAGCCGATGCGCAAGCGCCGGTTCGTGGCGACCACGGACCGCAATCACGACGGCCCGATCTTCCCCAACATTGCCGAGCGCTTCGAGCTTCATGCGCCCGATCATCTCTGGGGTTGTTCATCGAGGCGCCATCGGTTCGAGCCCGATGAACGACGACATCGCCTATGTGGAGCTGGCCTCCGGCTTCGCCTGTCTGGCCGTGATAATGGGCGCCTGGTCGCGCCGGATTGTGGCCTATGCGCTCGACCGCAAGATTGACGCGCGCCTCGTCACCGCCGCGCTCGCCTTCAGACGACCGCTGCCGGGCACGGTGTTTCACGGGGTCTCGGGTCGGTCTACGCGGCCGGCTAAGAGACCTTCGAGGACGTTGCCGCTCACCTTCCCCGCTTCACCGAGGAAGTCTATGATGAAACACGCCTTCACTCAGCGCTCGGCTATCTCAGCCCTGCGCGCAAAGAGGAGATCAGCCGCCCGGCCCTGGTCAAAACCGCCGCCTGACCCTGTCCAGTCACAGGGACGCATTCCAGAATGGGGGCAGAATCTTCCACGAAGGGCTGTCGGCCCGAACCGGAGAATGCTCCGCTGAAGCAGATCGTCGCCGATCAGAGGCGGGACACTGAGCCTCTACCGGCCATCGGTCCGAGAGGACCGGCGCGGCATATGAACGAGCTGCCCACATAAGTTATGGCGCCCGCCGTGAGTCCTTTACCCACGGGCTTTCTCATGACGAAGCAGGGGCTGAGCGAGCGGTGCATTCGGGCGCTCGACAAAGTTTCATGGCCCAAAGCTACGCACGCCGGCCGCGCCCAGTCCGCGAGCGCAAAACCCATCTCCCCGGCAACCCAGATGAAAGGTCAGCGCGGGCTGCGCTTAGCAAGGATCCGCTGCAAGGTCCGCCGGTGCATGTTCAATCTACGCGCCGTCTCGGAGACATTGCGATCGCACAGCTCGAAGACCCGCTGGATATGCTCCCATCGCACCCGGTCAGCGGACATCGGGTTTTCCGGCGGCGGTGGCTTCTCGCCCCCGCCATTCAGCAGCGCCTTCTCGACATCGTCGGCATCGGCAGGCTTCGCGAGGTAGTCCGTGGCCCCCATCTTAACCGCCGAGACCGCGGTAGCAATCGCGCCATAGCCGGTCAGAACGATCACTCGACTGTCCGGCCGCGCCTCCCGCAGCGCCTCGACCACGTCCAGGCCATTGCCATCCTCCAGCCGCAGATCCACAACCGCGAAGGCTGGCGGGCGAGACCTGGCCACGGCCAACCCTTCAGCTACGGTTTCCGCCATGACAGGTTCGAAGCCCCGTTTCTCCATCGCCCGTGCAAGCCGCTGGCGAAACGGCGCATCGTCGTCCAAGATCATCAGCGAACGATCCGCTCCCGCCGCGATCGTCTCCTCCAGCATTGGTCCACTCCGTTTCGGATCGCCGTTTTCTTTCAGGACGCATTTGTCTGCGCTAACGCCCTGAGTGTCAATCAAACCACAGCGATCCAGAGAGCCCGAGCCCTACAATGACCGACTTACTGCGTTTGGAGAGGCTGGCAGCACCGCTTTTCGTGGTGCTTTGGAGCACGGGCTTCATCGGCGCACGCCTCGGCCTGCCCCATATCGAGCCGATGACATTTCTTGCCATCCGCTTTGCCCTGGTGGTCGGCGTGCTCTGGGTTTGGATGCGCCTGTCCGATGCAAGGCCGCTGACATGGGCGCAGGCGCGCGACGCAGCGCTGATCGGCGTCTTGATGCATTCGATCTATCTCGGCGGGGTTTTCATCGCCATCGATCTGGGGCTGGAGGCCGGGGTCGCAGCCCTCATCGTCGGTCTGCAGCCAGTGCTCACTGCCTTCCTCGCCGGTCAAGTGCTCGGCGACAAGCTGAGAGGTGCGCAGTGGCTGGGCATGGCGCTCGGCTTCGGCGGCGTTGCCTTGGTGGTTGCCCGAAAGCTTGGCGAGGGCATCGGCGACTGGCGCGGCGTTGGCTTTTGCGCAGCCGGGCTACTCGCGATCTGCCTCGCCTCGATCCTGCAAAAGACCCGGGCCGGGGATCACCCCCTCCGCGCCGCGGCGATGGTGCAATTCGCGGCGGCGGCCGTCACCTCCGCACTGGCAGCGCTGATCTTTGAGACAGGGAGTATCCGCTGGACCGGCGACTTGGTGTTTGCAATGGCTTGGCTGGTCCTGGTGCTCTCGGTCGGCGCGGTTAGCTTGCTCTTGATCCTCATCCGGCGGGGGGCCGCGGCGGAGGTCGCGAGCCTATTTTTCCTCGTTCCCGCCTCTACCGCCCTGATCGCTTGGGCGCTGTTCGGGGAAGTCATGGGTCCTGTAGAGCTGGCCGGCATCGCCGTCGCGGCGTTCGGCGTGCTCCTCGTCAACCGCCCAAAGCCTGCGCCGTAGGACAGACTTCCGGCTCAACCAGCGACACCTTTTTGGCGAAGGACAATGGCAATGTCATCGGCCAATTCTTTCGCATCGGCGCCGCGCCGGTAGAGCGCCGCAATCCCGTCCGGCATCATCAGATAGGTGTAGGCAGTGTGGTTCATCAGGTACTCTGCGTGACTGTCAGGCACCTCGACCCGTGAGTAGTAGACCTTATAAGCATCCGCGGCAGCCTTGATCTCTTCCTGGGTTCCAGTGAGGCCAAGCATCTGCGGGTGCATCCCTTCGACGAAGTAGCCGAGCTCGGTCGGCGTGTCGCGGGCCGGGTCGACAGTGACGAAGACCGGCGTGACCTCCATCCCCTGCTCGGCTAGGAGATCGACGGCCTCTGCCATGATGTTGGTGTCGATCGGGCAGACATCGGGGCAGAAAGTGTAACCGAAATAGACGAGTGTCGGCCCGTCGATCACATCGGTGTCCGTAACCCGGTCGCCCTTATGCGTCGTCAGCGCGAAAGGACCGCCCAGTGTGGCCCCATCAATATTCACCGAGGCGGGAGCGCGGTTGGCCAGTGTCTCGGCCTTTTGCGGCGGCATGGCCACCAGAAACACCACTGCGGCCAGACCGATGGCACCAGCCATCGCGCCAGCGATCATCAGCATTTTCTTGTCCATGAGCCACCTCCTCGGTCCTCAGTAAAAAAGGGAACGCCATGCCTGGATTGCAAGAACCAGGGTGTCGCGCCATGCAAAATCGGGTTCCCAAGGCGCCGCCAGCGCGGCAAGACTGGCGCCGATGACGATGGCAGGGCGAAACTATCTGTTCGACATGCGCGCGAGAGGCGACTGGGTCCGCCTGCGGACGCTGTTGTTTCTACGCTGGATCGCCGTGATCGGGCAAAGCGCTGCGGTGCTGATTGCCAGCCAAGCCCTGGGCTTTCAGCTCCCGCTCAATCAATGCGCGCTTTTGATCTCAGCCTCGGTCTGCGTGAATGTCACGGCCTGGGTCGTGCATCCGGCGGAGAAACGCCTCAGCGAGCGCGGCACGCTTTTCTCACTGTTCTTTGACTTGGTCCAACTCTCAGCCTTGCTGATGGTCACTGGCGGGCTCAACAACCCGTTTGCAGTGTTGGTTCTGGCGCCCGTCACGATTTCCGCCACGGCGCTGAGACTGCAATCGACCCTCTGGCTGGGTATCGCGGCGATGGGGGGGCTCGCCCTGATGTCGAGCGTCCATCTGCCCCTGATCCAGGAGGACGGCATGGCGTTGGAAGTGCCAGAGGTCTATCGCGGCGGGATCGCAGCGGCCCTTGCCGTCGGCACCGTGTTCCTCGCGCTCTACGCTCGGCGCGTGACGGTCGAGGGCTATGCGATGTCCCAGGCCCTCAATGCCACACAGCTCGCCCTATCGCGAGAGCAGCAACTTTCGGCCATCGGCAGCCTGGCTGCCGCCGCTGCCCACGAGCTCGGAACGCCACTCGCCACAATCAAGCTGGCGGCCGGAGAACTGGCCCGAGAGCTCGCCGACGATGATGAGTTGGCCGAGGATGCCCGTTTGATCCGGCAGGAAGCAGAGCGCTGCGGCGACATCATGCACGATCTGAGCAACAGCGCGAGACAGGACAGCCATGTCCGCCATGCCCCAATCGGCGCAGTGATAGAGGAAGCAGCCTCGCCACATACCGGGCGCGGCAAGCACATCGTCATTCGCATCGAAGGCAGCCCAATCGACGCCGAGCCGAAGGACCAACCCATGGTTGCCCGCTCGCCCGAGTTGATCCACGGGCTGCGCAATCTGGTCCAGAATGCCGTCGACTTCGCGGAGGCAACCGTTTGGATCGATGTGGACATCGACGAGAACACGCTGCGCATCGCAGTCGGCGACGATGGTAAGGGCTTCAGCCCAGACATCCTCCCACGGCTGGGCGAACCCTATGTTTCCACGCGATCTATGGGCGAGCGCCGCGCTGGCGAAGACGGGTATGAGGGAATGGGCCTCGGCCTTTTCATCGCCCGAACCTTGCTGGAACGCAGTGGCGGCCGGCTGTCCTTTGCGAATGGGTCCGACAGGGCGCGTCGACAGCGTTTGAAAGACCTGCCGGCGGAGCAGGCGCATCCACCCGGGGCGATCATCGAGATCGTTTGGCGCGCCGCTGACGTTGTCGTCCCACGCTCGATCGCCCGCGGCGCACTTGGCGAAAACCCCCGCATTTCTGCCTAGTGGAGGTTTATAGAGGATTTACCTCTTGGAAGTCTGTTGACGCTACAGCACCTCTCGGCGACGATTACTCGCTCTATGAGGAGAGCCTGGGCAGGTGAATTCGGTCGACGCTGCACTCTATTTGGGATTGTCCGCGGCTCTCGTCGCACCCACCGGTATTCTCGCCTTTGCCCTTTTCTATTTCAGGGGTCAGGCCAGGCGCGCGATGGAACGCCTGGACGATTTGTCGGACGGCGCCGTTTTTCTGCTCAGCAACGGGCATGTGGTCGATTGCTCTGAAAAATCGGTGGAGTTGTTCGGCGATTTACGCGGGCAAACCCTGCAAAATCTCTTCGACCAATTGCTTCCAGAGGATGCCGAAACCCTGGAGTCGGAACTCCGGACTCTGCAGACGACGGGACGCGCCATCGATTTAATTCTGAGAGACCAGGACTACCAACGATGGGAGGTGATCGGCGCGCCGCTCGGCGCAAGGCTAAAGATTGTTCTGCGCGAGGCTGGCTCGTTGGAGGCACGGCTGGAGGAAGCCGATCATCGCCTGGCGGAGCGCGAGCGAGCGTTGACCTCAAACCGATGGGAGCGCGAGACGTTCCGCGGTCTGATGGAGTACGCACCCCTGATTTCCTGGATCCGCTCCGAGCAGGGCAAGGTGATGTGGGCCCAGGGGCAGGTGATGACCCGGAGTGGGACGGTGCGGGCCGAACAGGCTGTCAACATGCTGAAGATGCGGCGCGAAGGCCGGAGCTTCGAGGCAGTCCGCGGTGCCAAGATCGAGAAATCGCGGATCGAGCTGAGTGCCTATGGCGGCAGCGAGGGGCAGCCGCTGCAGGTGGTCGAGATCGTACGGCCCGATGGCTACCGCGTCGGATTTGCCATCGATGCAAGCGGCGTTGCCGGCGCGGAGCGGACCCTCACCCGCTTCGTCCAGACGATGACCGAGACCTTCGCCCATTTGACTGTCGGCTTGGCCATCTTCGACCGCAACCAGACCCTTGCCCTGTTCAATCCTGCCCTCGCACAGATGTGGCAGGTGGAGGCCGCTTGGCTCGCACGCCGGCCAACTTTGCGCGAAATCATCGACAAGCTACGGGCCAGCCGCCGCATCCCAGAGATGGCCCATTTCCACGAGTGGCGGGAACGGTTGATGGGTCTCTTCGACAACACGGAGACGGTCGACTACGAGGAGCTTTGGCACCTCGCCGACGGCTCCAACGTCAATGTGCTCGCACGGCCCCACCCGCACGGTTCGCTCGCTTTCGTCTTTGACGACGTGACCGAGCGGATGCGGCTCGAACAGCGCTACCGCAAATCCATCGATCTTCGGCGGGAGACCCTTAACAGGCTCGAAGAAGGGGTCGCGGTTTTCGGCCCCGATGGCCGACTGCAATTCGCAAATCAATCCTTCTACAAGATCTGGACCGCCGACGAAGAGGCCATCGCGCCCCATATCCATGCGCGGGAGCTGATTAGCTTTTGCCAGGCCCTCACAGTAGAGACGGAGGTGTGGGATCGCGTCGCAGCCTTCATTACGGCCGATGCAGCGCGCGACGCCTGGCAGTCGAGGCTGACCATGGGCTCCGGCCGCTCGCTGTTGGCACGGTTCGGGGCGCTGCCAGACGGCTCATCGATGCTTCTGTTCGCCGACACCACGGACAGCGAGCGCATTGCCCAGGCCCTGCGGGAACGCAACGAGGCCTTAGAGGCGGCGGAGGAAATGCGCTCGGCGGTGCTAGACCAGATCTCCCACCGGCTGCGGACGCCCCTCAACACGATCTTCGGCTTCGGGCAGCTGATCGTCGACCAGCGCTTCGGAACGCTCACTGAGCGTCAGAGAGAGTATGCGAACGGGATCCTGGAGGCCTCGGGGCATCTCCTCGATACGATCGACGACGTCACAGAACTCGCGTCGCTGCAGCTGGACCCGATGCTGGACGCCAATGCGGAAGCGGAGCTGGGCTCGACCATGGAGTTGACCCGCCAACTGTTGGCGAAGAGGGCCGGCGAGGCGCGGGTGACGCTGTCGATGGAGCCGCCGAACCAAGCGGTAAAGCTAACCTGCGATGCGGTGCGTTTCCGGCAGCTCATCTTCAACCTCACTTCGGCGGCGATCTCGGAAAGCGCCGAGGGCGGGCATGTCGCCATGCGGGGCGCGCTGGCCGGCCTCACCGGGCTCGAGGTCGCGGTGAGCTGGACCCGCGAGGAGACTGGACCCGGCGACGAGACGCTGGCGCTTTCCATGATCCGTCGGCTGGTCGAGAAGGAAAGCGGTCGCTTTCGGCTGGAGCAGGAGGCTGATGGCGGGGTCGCTTGTGCGATCTGCAGTTTCGAGGATATGCGCCCACCGCTGGCAGCGTCCGACGATGCAGAAGCTTTGCGCGCCGCGGAAGAGGAGGCCGAGGAGGTGTATTTCGACATGGCGGCCGGTGACGATCCAGAGCGTGAACTCCTTGCGCTGCTAGAGGCGACCGGTGCGCCAGCAACCCTGGACCCATCGCCGCCGAGGGTGTCTGCGGAAGGCGAGGCGGAGATCGCAGAGGATGACGAGACGTTGAGTGACGAGACGATCGGGAAGCCTGCCAGCGAAGACCCCTCGCCACTGGCCTCCGCATTATCGCCTAAAGACAGTTTCTAGCCGGTGCCTACCCGCGCCGGATGGGCTGACAAATCCACCCGGCGCGCGGTAGAACGCAAGCGATGATGACCGCAAAGACCCAAATCAAGCGGCCGGCGGGCAGGCCATGTCCCGGGACATTCGGCAACGCTCCCGTTCGAGGCAAGCTGCCCGACCCAAGGGCCACCGATATGCTCGGCACCGCGATTGGGGAAGCGCTCAGCCCCGGTGACACAGTGCTTCTCTCGGGCACGCTCGGCGCCGGTAAATCGGCGCTCGCCCGCGCGGCAATCCGCGCCCGCCTCCGCGAGCCCGAGGCGGTGGTTCCGTCCCCCACCTACACGCTGGTCAATGTCTTCGACAGCCCGACGGGCGAAATCTGGCATGCCGATCTCTATCGTCTTGGACATCCGGAGGAGATAGAGGAGCTGGGCCTGGCCGATGCCTTTGGGAGGGCGTTGACGCTGGTCGAATGGCCGGACCGGTTGGGAGCCCTCTGCCCAAAAAAACGCCTGGAAATCTCCCTGGCGCCAGAAGATCTGGGCCGATCCGTGGAAATTCGCGCGTTCGGCCGCGATTGGAGGGCCCTGCTTTCCGCCGCCGAACAGGTTTTAGGACAGGCATCATGACCGGGGTTGCAGCGGCGGCACCCGATCGACACCACCTCCGAAATGCGTTCTTGGCCACCCATGGTTGGACGGAAAACCAGGCAGCGCCGCTTGCCGGCGACGCGTCGAACCGGTGCTATTTTCGTCTGATCGGCGCAGATCGCATTGGCGCTGTTTTGATGGATGCCCCCCCTGACCGAGGCGAGGACATCGGACCGTTCATCGATGCGACAACCTGGCTGCGCCGTCGCGGCTTGTCGGCGCCTGCGATCCTGGCGGCAGATCACGGTGCCGGATTTCTGTTGTTGGAGGATTTGGGAGACGACCTCTTCGCACGGGTCGTAGCACACACTCCGGCGGTCGAGCCGGAGCTCTATGGCGCGGCGGTCGATCTGCTGGCCGATCTCGCAGCGGAGGAGCCGCCAGCGCGGGACAGCTTCCCGCCCTACGATCTCGCAACCCTGCTGCGGGAGGCGGGGCTCGCCACCGAATGGTGGCTGCAGGCTGCGACCGAGCGCTCGGACCCTGAGATCGACGTGGCGCATCGATCCATTGCGGCCGCAGCGCTGGCCCACCTCGCCGACTGCCGCGAGGCCGTCGTTCTGCGTGACTATCACGCCGAGAACCTCATCTGGCTGCCGGATCGCCAAGGCGCGGCGCGGGTCGGTCTGTTGGACTATCAGGACGCGCTGATCGGGCATCCCGCCTATGATCTCGTTTCGCTATTGGAAGATGCGAGGCGCGACACGGCACCCGCGCTGCAAAGCGCCATGCTCGCGCGCTATCTCGACCGGCGGGGTCTCGGTGGCACAGAGTCGGAGGCGTTTCGCGCCAGCTACGCAACCCTGGGTGCCCAAAGGAACCTGAAGATCATCGGCATCTTCGCGCGCCTCGCGATCCGGGACGGTAAACCACGATATCTTCCGATGATCCCGAGGGTTTGGGGCCATCTGCAGCGCGACCTTGCCCATCCTGCCTTGGCCGACTGGGCCCGCTGGGTCACGCACCATCTGCCTGCGCCGGAACCGTCGGTGCTGGCAAGGGTCGCCGCGCAGGCAGATGGGCAGGGTCAAGCACCCTGATGACGCAAATTGGCGCTGCGATGGTGCTCGCCGCGGGCTTCGGCACCCGCATGGGCGATCTAACGGCGACACGGCCGAAGCCGCTTTTACCGGTTCTGGGTCGCGCCCTCATCGACCACACGCTCGACCATGTGACCAGCGCAGGCGCAGGGCGGGCGGTGATCAACCTGCATTACTTGGGCGATCTCATCCGAACCCATCTGTCGGGTCGCAACGCCCCAAACATCGTCTTTTCCGAGGAACAGCCGCAGATCCTCGACACCGGTGGGGGCGTGCGGCATGCCCTGCCACTGCTGGGACCGGACCCGTTCTTTTGCCTCAACTCCGACGCTGTCTGGACCGGGCCGAACCCTCTCTCACAACTGCAAACTGCCTGGCGGCCGGAGGCGATGGACGCCCTGTTGCTGTTGGTGCCGCGGGACAGGGCCCTGGGCTACACCCGGCCCGGCGACTTTTTTCTCGACAGCGACGGCGGCGCCCCGGGCCGCCGGGCCGACGCGCCCCTTGCACCGGAGGTCTTTACCGGCGCGCAGATCCTGAAGCCCGGCGTTTTCGAAGACGCACCGAACGGTGCCTTTTCGACCAATGTGATTTGGGATGATCTGATCGCGGGCGGGCGCCTGGCAGCCATTCGCCATCCCGGCCATTGGGTCGATGTGGGCACGCCCGCGGGTCTGGCCGAGGCCGAGGCGGCGCTGCGCAACGGGGCCGCATGACCCCCTTTGCCGATGCGCCGCACCGGCTTTTTGCTGTGGCGCCAGGCGAGAGCTTTGCAGATCGCTTTGCCGCAGGGTTGTGGGCACGGATCGGCCGCGACCCGCCGGACGCAATGGCGCGGGTGACGGTGATCCTCAACACCGCCCGCGGCCTGCGCGCAGTGGAGGAGGCAGTGGCCCACCATGCCGGTAGCACCGCGTTCCTGCCCAAGCTGGTGCTGATCGGCGATATCGGCGCGCTGGTCCGCGATGCACTGCCCCTGCCGTCGGTGGTCGATCCGCTTCGCCGCCGCTTGCATCTGATCCGGTTGGTTGCCGGCTATCTCAGCGCCGCGCCGGGGAGAGCGCCTTTAAGCGCTGCCCCGGATCTCGCGGAGAGCTTGGCGCAGCTCTTGGATGAGCTGCAGGAGAACGGGACGGAACCCGGAATGCTCGACCGCATCGCGGCGGATCAGGGTCTTTCGGCAGCGTCGGCGGCCCATTGGCGCGAAACGCTCCGCTTTCTCGACATCATCCGAAGAGCCTGGCCAGAAATTTTGGCGGAGGACGAGGGCGGCGCAGTCGATCCCGGCACGGCGCGGCGCCGCGCATCCGAGGCAGTGGTTGCGGCTTGGCAGACCCGTCCGCCTGCAGGCCCAGTGATCGCTGCCGGGTCCACCGGTTCGCGCGGACCGACGGCCACCGTCCTGGCGGCGGTGGCAGGGCTGCCCCAGGGCGCGGTGGTACTGCCGGGCTTCGACGCGGCGATGGATCCAGATGTTTGGCAAACCGCTGGGCCGGAGCATCCGTACGCGCCGTTCCGACCGCTTTTGGACCAGCTTGGCCTCCAGCCTGGCGATGCGCGGGCGTGGGCGCCGAGCCCCGCTAAGCCGTCTCCGCGGTTGATCTTGCTGAGCCAAGCCCTGCGCCCCGCGCCGGTCACCGATGCCTGGATCGCAGCGGCCCCCATGCTCGCAGCGGCAGCGGCCGAGGCCACCGCCGGGCTAGCGCTGGTGGAAGCAGACGGCCAGCGGCAGGAAGCGGCAGCAATTGCACTCGCCATCCGCCATGCGCTGGAGGAGCCCGCCAAGCGGATCGCCCTGGTGACACCGGATGCGGCACTGGCGCGGCGAGCGACGGCGGAGCTGGCCCGGTTTGGCGTTGTGCCCGATGACAGCCTCGGCCGTCCGCTGGCGCAGAGCCCGCCTGCGGTTTTCCTGCGCCTCATCGCAGGACTCGCGGCAGGGCGGACGGAACCGGTGCAAGTCGCCGCCCTGTTGCAGCACCCGCTCGCCCGGGCCGGCTTTGGCAGGGGCGCACATCTGCGCATGGCTCGCGCCTATGAACGGGCCGCCCTCCGCGGTCCGGCCGCGAGCTCTATCGAACCCGGCACGCTTCCACCCTGGCCCGGTGCGTGGGAGGACGAGGCCGCCTGGCTCGCAAGGGTCGCCCGGCCCCTTGTCGAGCTTGCCGCCGCGCAGACGCAGGATTTGCCTGCCGCGGTCCGAGCGCATCGCGCCGCGGCAGAGGCCCTATCGGCAGATCCCGACGCGGGTCCGATGGTTTGGTCGGGCGAGGATGGCCGCGCGCTTCGCGGTCTTTTCGACAGCCTCGCCGCCGCTGCCACGGCCCATGGGCCGAAGGCGATCAAGAATTATGCCCAGCTCTTCACCGCGCTCTTCGCGGGGGCCACCGAACCGCCGGAACCCGCCCGCCCCCATCCGCGTGTGATGATCTGGGGCACCCAGGAAGCGCGTGTGCAAAGCTGCGATCTGACTATCCTCGCCGGGTTGAACGAAGGGGTCTGGCCTGCCCTGCCCGATCCTGGTCCCTGGCTGAGCCGTCCCATGCGGGAGGCTATCGGCCTGCCGCCGGTCGAGCGTCAGACAGGCCTTTCCGCCCATGATTTCCTGCAGGGTGCGGCGCGGGCCGAGGTGATCCTGACCCGCGCCAAGAAGGTCGAGGGCACGCCAACCGTCCCCTCCCGCTGGCTAACACGGCTGACCGGCTTGCTCACCGGGACCGATCCGACTGCCTTGGAGACGATGCGCGACCGCGGGCGCGTGCTGCTGGATCTGGTGCCGCTGATCCATCGCCCGAATGCCGCCGCGAGCGTCGCGCCGGCGCCGCGGCCCCGGCCCTGTCCGCCGGTCGCCGCGCGCCCCCGCAGTCTTTCGGTCACGCAGATCGAGCTTCTGATCCGCGACGCCTATGCCATTTACGCGCGTAAGATCCTCGGCCTGGTCCCGCTCGATCCGTTGGGGCGCAGCCCCGATGCCCGCGACCGGGGCGAGGTGATCCATACAGTTTTGCAGCGCTTTGTGGCGGAGACGCCGGTGCTGCCGGAGGATGCCGAGGACCGCTTTACCGCCATTGCCGAGGCGGTCTTGGCCCACCATGTGCCCGCCGCAGATTTGCGGCGCATTTGGTTGGGTCGCTTGCGCCGCACCGCCACCTGGTTGGTGTCAACCGAGCGCGCCCGTCGGGAGATCGCAGACCCGCTGGCGCTGGAGGTGAAAGGCGCGCTGGAGCTTGACCATGCAGCGCTCGTCGCCCCCTTCACACTGACGGCAAGGGCTGACCGGATCGACCGCCTGCATGCCGGCGGTGCTGCGATCATCGACTACAAGTCGGGCACTGTGCCCAGCAAGGAGCAGGTCGGCGTCTTCAGCCATCAGCTCCATCTTCAGGGGCTCATCCTGGCCGGTGGCGGCTTCGACGGCGCGCCCCCGCTCTTGCCCCGCTCAGGCGCCTATCTAGGTCTCAGCGGCGGGCGAGAGGGCGGGAAGGAACTGCCGGTCGACGACATCGACGGCGCTTTGGCAGAACATAAGGTGCGCCTGCTGGACCTGCTGGCTAGCTATGATCGCGCCGACACGCCCTATGTCGCCCGGGGCCGTCCCTTCAAACAGAGTTTTGCCGGCGATTACGACCATCTCTCGCGCCGGGCGGAGTGGGAGGAGGGGGAGCCGTGAGGATCGACCGGCCCTCGCCAGCCCAGGCAGAGGCATCCGACCCAGCGAAGAATGCCTGGGTGGGCGCGAATGCCGGGTCCGGCAAGACGCGGGTGCTGACGCAGCGGGTTGCGCGGCTGCTGCTCGCGGGTGCCAGCCCCGCGCGGATCCTCTGCCTCACCTACACCAAGGCCGCGGCGGCGGAGATGCAGAACCGCCTGTTCCAGATGCTCGGCACCTGGGCGATGGCCCCGGACGATGCCCTCTCCGAACAGCTCCGGGCCCTGTCGGATGGGCAGGGGCCGAGCCCGACGCAGCTCGGCCAGGCGCGGCGGCTTTTCGCTGAGGCGCTGGAGACGCCGGGTGGTCTTAAGATCCAGACCATCCATGCCTTTTGCGACACACTTTTGCGGCGCTTCCCCTTGGAGGCCGGCGTGTCGCCCCGTTTCGAAGTGATCGACGACCGCCAGGTCGCCCTCCTCTCCGACGCGATCCGGGAGCAGTTGGCCCTTGCTGCCGAGATATCGCCCGGCGCCGCCTTCGACCGGATCGCCGGGCGGCTGAACGAGGCGGGCATCGGCGATCTGGTCAACGCCGTGATGGCCGCCCGCAGTGGGTTCCCGGATCGACCCGTGGAGAAGGCGATTGCCGAGGTGCTCGGCTCCGTGGCGCTCGGCGACCCGACCTCCCTGCGAGCAGCGGCTGTGGCGACGCTCGACCGGCAGGTTCTGGCCCACTTGGCCGACCAGCTGTCCGACAGCGGTAGTAAAGCCGATGCCGGCCTGGCGCAGACGATCGCCTTGGCGCTCGACGCGCCCGACCCGACCGCAACGGCGACCCATCTTCTCGCCGGTCTGTTGACCCAGAAAGGCGAGGTCCGCAGCCGCCGTGGATTGCCCACCAAAGCTGTCCTCAGCCGGCATCCGGAAGCCGCAGAAACCGTCGACCTCTTGCTCGCCTGGGCTGCTGGCCTGACCGATGCGGAGCGGCGCGCCAACGCGGCACTGCGGGCACGGGACCTTGATGCGTTCGCCCGGGCCTTCCTCGCGGCCTATGGTGCGGCAAAGGCGGACCGCGCCCTGCTCGACTTCGACGATCTGATCGAACGGGCGGAGGCTCTGCTGACCCGATCAGACATGGCGGCATGGGCGCTTTGGAAGCTGGATGGCGGCATCGACCACATCCTGGTCGACGAGGCTCAGGACACCGCGCCGCGACAGTGGGCGGTAATCAAGGCCATCGCGAAGGAGTTCCATGCCGGCCAGGGCGCGCGGGATCTCACCCGCACTTTGTTCGTCGTAGGCGACGAAAAACAATCCATCTACTCCTTCCAGGGTGCAGATCCGGCAAGCTTCGGCGAAAGCCGGGCGGAGCTTGGCGACTGGCTCACCGGCATGGGGCAGACATTGGCACGGCCGGCGCTAGAGACCTCCTACCGCTCGGCGCCCGGCATCCTCGACTTTGTCGACACGGTCTTTGAAGACGGGGCGGGGGAGGGACTGACCGTATCGGGCGACCCAATCCGCCACCGGGCCCATCGGGCCGATGATGGCGCGCGGGTGGATCTCTGGCCCTTGGTGACCTCGGAAAGGGCCGAGCAGGACCGCGACTGGTGGCGCCCGGTCGACCAGGTGGCGCCGGGGCACGCCAAGACGCGGCTCGCCAAGACTTTGGCGGCGGAGATTGCGCGCATGATCGCCGAGGAGCAGTTGCCGCCTAGGGCGGACGGCCCGGCACGGCCGGTCACCCCGGGCGACATCCTGGTTCTGGTCGCCCGCCGCGATGCCTTGGCAAACGGGTTGATCCGGGCACTGAAGGCGCAGGGGGTCCCTGTGGCGGGTGCCGACCGGCTCTCGCTCTCAGCGGAACTGGCGGTCCAGGACCTGCTCGCCCTGGCGAAGATCGCGCTGACCCCATCCGATGACCTTACGCTCGCCGCGCTGTTGCGCTCGCCCCTATGCGAGGTCTCGGAGGAGGCTCTCTTCACCCTCGCCCATGGGCGGGAGGGCGCCCGGCTCTGGGACCGGGTGCAGGCGAGCGAGGCGCATCCGGAGGTGGCAGCGATGCTCTCCGACATGGCCGGTCAGGCGGATTTCTTGCGGCCCTTTGAGTTCCTGGAACGTGCGCTGATCCGCCATGATGGTCGGCGTCGCTTGATCGCCCGCCTGGGGCCCGAGGCGGAAGACCCGGTCGACGAGCTTCTCGCCCAGGCCCTAGCGTTCGAGGGGCGTGCCGTGCCGAGCCTCGCGGGGTTCGTGCAGTGGATCGAGGCAGGCTCGGTGACCGTTAAGCGCGAGATGGACCAGGCTGATGGGCAGGTCCGGGTTATGACCGTCCATGGCGCGAAGGGGCTGGAGGCACCGGTGGTGATCCTGCCCGACACTATGGCGAGACCGGTCGGTCGAGGCGGAGCCCTGCTGCTGCAGGCACCGGGAGACACACCGCTAACGCTCTGGCCAGAGGCACAAAACGAGGATGATGCGGTCACTGCAGCAGCGCGGGAAGCCGCCGCCGCGCGCCAGAAGGGAGAACATCGACGCCTCCTCTATGTGGCGCTTACGCGGGCCGAGGACTGGCTGATCCTCGCCGGAGCGGGCGAGCCGTCGCGACGGCGCGGCACCTGGTTCGAAATGCTGTCCGATGCGATGGAACGTGCGGGCGCGCCGGCGGTCGCACCGCCGCCGGGCCTAGAGGGCGAGGCGTTTCGGCTGCTCACCGGCCGATCGGCCGCGGGGCAGGCCCCCCGGCAAAAGCCGCTTGCTGCGTCGATCCACGAGCCGCCCGCGTGGCTCTGCCCAGCCCTGCCGGAGGAGCGGCCGCGGCGGCGATCCCCCTCCGATCTTGGCTCCCATACGGCGGCGGGCGGCGAGCGGACGCCACAAGATGCCCTGGCCCTCGGCAATGCCGTGCACCTCCTCCTCGAACACCTGCCGCGGGACGCGGAGACGGCGCGCGCCCTCCTTTCCAGGGCTATGCCGCACCTGCAAATCGGCCTTGCAGAGACCGCAGTGCGGCAGGCTTTGGCGGTGCTCTCGACCCCCTTTGCGGCGGAGATCTTCGGGTCCAACAGCCTGGCGGAGGTTACTTTGCGCCTTGACCTCCCGGGCTTCGAGGCCGGTATGGTGGGGCGCGCCGACCGCGTTCTGCTGCAGGTCGACGGCATTCAAGTCATTGATTTTAAGAGCGATTCATCGCCGCCCAACAGTCCCGCCGCGGTGCCGGTGGCGTATCTCGCGCAGCTCGGCGCCTACCGCGCAGCGCTCGCGCAGCTCTACCCGGACCGCGGCGTCAGTGGTGCGATCCTCTGGACCGAAACCGCAGTGCTGATGCCAATCCCGAGCGATTTACTCGGCAACGCCCTGGCCGCCCATGCGGGTCCCCTTGATTCCGATCTGTCGCCCCCATAGCTTGGACGCTCAGCCAAGCGACAAGGGTTCCGGCACGCCGGACGCCCGCCTGACAAGGGGATTGATAATGGCGACCATCGAAGTCACCGATACCAGCTTTGAGACGGATGTGCTGAAGTCGGATCAACCGGTCGTTGTGGATTTCTGGGCCGAATGGTGCGGCCCGTGCAAACAGATCGGCCCCGCCTTGGAAGAGATCGCCTCGGAGATGGGGGGCAAGATCACCGTCGCGAAGGTGAACATCGACGACAACCCGAATGCGCCGTCGAAATACGGTGTACGGGGCATTCCGACGCTGCTGCTATTCAAGGGCGGCGAGATCGTAGACCGCAAGGTCGGCGCCGATTCGAAGCGCGGCATCGAGGGGTGGATCGAAGGTTCGATCTGACGCCTCCCATCTTGGCCAGTTGGCTCATTCGGGGCCCGGTCGCGCTTGCGGCCGGGCCTTTCTGTTGCGCGCTTTCCGCTGGGCCGAACATGGGTTTTCAGGCAGGCAGGCTGCATACACATCCTATGCACAATGCATATGCATAGGGTTTCGGTCGGGTATTAAGGTTTTGCACTTCGCCTCAGCCGTTTTCCCGCAGCGCGTGGCCCGCAAAATAGAGAGAGCCGCAGAGCAAAACCCGCGCCGGGCCGCGGCGCCGGATCGCCACCAGAGCGGCGTCGAGGCTGGCCGCCGGCGTGGCGTCAAAGCCGACGCCCCGGGCCCTCGCTGCCAAGCTCTCGGCGGGGATCGCGGCGGCGGTTTCAGGGATGGTGACGGCAACCAAACCCTCGGCGAGGGACAGGAACGGGGCCAGGAAATCCTCGACTGCCTTGGTCTCCAGCATGCCGCAAACGAGCCAGAGCGGCGCCGGAACCTTCGCCGCCAAAGCCGTCGCCAAGTCGGCAAGTGCGGCGCCTGCGGCGGCATTGTGCCCGCCATCGACCCACAGCTCCGACCCGGGTGCCAGCCCGCGCAAGAGACTGCCCTCGGCCAGCCGCTGCATCCGCGCCGGCCATTCAGCCCCGCGCATCGCCGCCGCGCAGGCCGCCTCGTCCTGGCCAAGCGCCCGCAACGTGGCGATCGCCGCCCCCGCGTTGTCGATCTGGTGGCGGCCCAAGAGCCGGGGCTCCGGCAGATCCAAAAGGCCGTCGGCATCCTCGAAAACCAACCGACCGCGCTCGCGCCGCGCAAGCCAGTCTTGGCCCGCGATCCGAAGCGGCGCACCGACCTTCGCCGCCTGACGCTCGATCACCGCGCGCGCAGCCTCCGTTTGGGGGCCGACCACACAGGGCACGCCGGGCTTTAGGATCCCCGCCTTCTCGAAGGCGATCTCCTCCAGCGTCTCGCCGAGATATTGTTGATGGTCGTAGGAGACCGGTGTGATCACGGTCAGCCGTGGGCGGTCGACGACATTTGTCGCGTCCAGTCGACCGCCGAGGCCGACCTCCAACAGCGCCGTATCCGCCGGGGTCCGGGCGAAAGCCAGCAGGGCCGCAACCGTGGTGATCTCGAAAAACGTGATCGGGGCGCCGCCATTGGCCGCCTCGCACGATTCCAACAGCGCCGTCAGATCCGATTCCGGGATCAGCTCGCCGCGGACCCGAATGCGCTCATGGAACCGAACGAGATGCGGCGATGTATAGGCGTGCACGCTCCCGCCCGCCGCTTCGAGGCCCGCGCGGATCATCGCGAGCGTCGAGCCCTTGCCATTGGTCCCGGCGATATGGACCACGGGCGGCAGGGCGCGTTCCGGATGCTCCATCGCCGCCAGGAGCCGCCACATACGGTCGAGCGTCAGGTCGATGATCTTCGGATGGAGCGAGAGCAGCCGGTCGAGGATCGCATCGCTCTCGGCGCGGGGCCTCACGCCTGGGTCTCTCCGGCCGGGGCCTCCGCGGGCGGGACGTCTTCCACCAGCGGCTGAGGCGCCGGCAGGTCGCCATGCACGGCAGGCGGTTTCCGCATCAAGAGACGCAGCAGGGTCCCAAGCTCCTTCCGCATCTGCCGCCGGGGGATCACCTGGTCGATCATGCCATGGTCGAGCAGATACTCCGCCCTCTGGAACCCTTCCGGCAGGGTCTCGCGAATGGTCTGCTCGATCACCCGCGGCCCGGCGAAGCAGATCAAAGCATCCGGCTCGGCGATCTGGACATCGCCCAGCATCGCATAGGATGCCGTCACGCCACCGGTGGTCGGGTTGGTAAGCACCACGACAAAGGGCAGGCCGGCCTCCCGCAGTCGCGCCACGGCAATCGTCGTGCGCGGCATTTGCATCAGGCTCAGGATCCCTTCCTGCATCCGCGCACCGCCCGCGGCGGTAAAGGCGATCAGGGGGGCCCCCATCTCGAGCGCCGCCTCGCTCGCGGTCAGCAGCGCATCGCCTACATGCATACCCATCGAGCCGCCCATAAAGGCAAAGTCCTGGCCTGCGGCGATCACGTCCAGATCCAGGATCTTGCCCCGAACCACCAGCATCGCCTCGCCCTCGCCGGTTTTGCGGCGGGCATCTCGGATGCGCTCGCTATAGCGCTTTTCATCACGGAATTGCAGGGGATCGGCGAGCGGCTCGGGAACCTCCAAGACCTCGAACCGACCGAAATCGAACAGATGGCCAAAGCGCTCGCGCGGGCTGATCGCCATGTGGTGGCTGCATTTAGGACAGACATTTTGCTGCGCGGACAGCTCGCGATGGAAGATCATCTGCCCACAGCCATCGCATTTCGCCCAAAGGTTCTCCGGCATGTCGCGGCGCTGAAAGAACGACTTGATCTTGGGCGGGACGTAGTCGGTGATCCAGTTCATCGGGGCTTCCCTGTCGGTCGCGCTTAGATAGCCCCAGTGCGGCCGGCTTGCAACGCGCGCAGAGGCGCCGGGCGCACCGAAGACCGGCCCGAGTCAAGGGGGCGCAGCCCCGGGCGGATGCCCGGCTCGCCCTTGACGCGGCCGGGCTTTGGCAAAGGCTTTGGGGCGACCGCCCCTGGCGGTCTTCTCAGCGGCCTTGCCACCGCCTGCCTTGCCGATGCCGCGCGCTTGGAACCGCCGGGCAAAGCCGGCCACAGGCCATATCGTATCGCGGCCGACCAGGCCGCGATTCCGCATCGCTAACCGGTGCGCAGGGCAGGTCTCGGCCACAGCATCTCCACGAAGACCGAGCCGGTGACAACCAGGATCGCGCAGAGCTGCAGAACGGTTGGCTCGTTGGCCAACACGACCACCGCCAAGCCTGCCGCAATCACCGGTTTCAGGAAGAAGAGATACGACGCCCGCGTGATATCCGGCGCCGAGGCCAGCCCCCCAAACCAAAAAAGCTGCGTGACCGTGGTGTTCCAAAGCGCGAGGATCAGGATCCACCAGCCCGGATCGATCCCGAGGCTTACAGCGCTCGGATCCCGGTCGAACAACGTCGACGGATCGACCCAAATCCCCCAGCCGAGACCGACCATAACCCAGAGCCCGGTACCGCCGATCATCATGGCCAGCGCCGTGATCCGGAGGCCGCCATGCCGCGTCATCATCGGCTTTGCGAGCACTGCGTAGAACGACCCGAGGGCTGCGCAGATCACTGCCAGGATCACTCCGAACAGCGACTGGCCATCGCCAAGCAAGGTGTCCAGGGCGCCATCGGTCAACAACAGCACGACGCCGATCACAGCCATAGCTCCGGTGACCAGCTTTACGGTCCCGGGCGCCACTCCATTGATTACCCAATTCGCAAAGGCCACGAAAATCGGAATGGTGGTCACCACCGTCGCCACTTGGATAACGCTCGCGAAATCAAGCGCCCAGTGAAAGGCCAAATAGGTCGCCGACACGCCGACCAGCGACAGGGCCAGCAGCCACCAGCCCTCGGCCCGCAAAGGCGAAATCAGGTCCCGGCTGTCCGCCCGCGATAGCGCCCACAGAACCAGGCCAGCACCGCCGATCGTGTAGCGCCAAACGGAGACCTCGGGCCCCGATATGCCGGATAGAACCGCAAAAAACTCCGAGGAGGCATGCCCGCAAACGCCAACGAAAGTCGCGACATAGGCCCAACGGGCAGGGATGTTCATCGCCCCGCCTCGATCTCGCGCCCGAACGCAATCAAGCGCTCGACAAGGCGGGCCCCGCGCTCCTGCGGGATCAGATGCCCGCAATCGGTCCAGTCTTCGCAGCGGTGATTGGGGATCGTTGCGAGCAATCGCTCCACCACCGCGCGGTCGAGGAAAACCCGATCCTGCAGGCCCGTGATGTTCAGCACCGGTAGGCTCAGCGCACCCCAGTCGACGCTCCAGTCCGCCGCGCCTGCATGGCGCATCAGGTTCAGATGGCCGTGGTCAGGCTCCATAGGGGCATAGCCGCCCTGCAAGCGCGCAGCCCGCGCCGTCTCGGCAAACTCGCCGTTGACTAAGAGCGGCATCAGCGCATCGAGGAACAACCCCACCCCGCCATGGGCCACCAAGGCCGGCAGCGCATCGTTGACCCAGGCGATCCGAGGTCCGATTTCACGCAGGGTGTTCAGCAGCACAAGGCCTGCAGCGCTCGATCCGCGCAACAGCGCCTGCGCCGCGAAAAGCCCCCCGATCGAGAGCCCGACCAAGATCGGGCGGGTCGGTGCCAGCTCGGCGAGCAGCCGCTGCAGATCCTCCACAATCAGATCCGGGGTCAATGCCAGGCCCGGCGCGAAGACGCTCTCCGCTTGGCCACGGAAATTGTAGCTCAACGTCCCGAAGCCCGCGGCGCGCAGCGCTGGGGCGATCTCCGCCTCCCAAGTGCCGGTATCGCCGGTCAGCGCATTGACGAAGACGAAGCTGGGCGCGCCCTCTCTTCCGGGCGGCTTTTGGAGGTAGAAGAGCGCGTTGTCCGCATCGATCCTCAGATGCATGGGCGCGCCCTACGCCGCGCTGCCATGGGCGCCATTGGCCAAGGCGCGCACGAAGTCCAGCACATCCGAGACCGGCTCGCCTCGACCAATGCGGTCAACGATGGCGGAACCGACCACCACCCCATCGCTTACCCCCGCAATACCGGCCGCGGCCTCCGGCGTCTTGACCCCAAAACCCACGCAAACCGGCAGACGAGAGGCCGCGCGGATCCGCTCCACCGCGGGCGCCACCTGGTCGGCCACCGCAGCCGCCGCCCCAGTGATCCCGGTGATCGATACGTAATAGACAAAGCCCGATGTGTTCGCGAGAACTGCCGGCAAGCGGGCTTGGTCGGTGGTGGGGGTTGCGAGCCGAATGAAGCTGAGACCGGCGCGCGCCGCGGGCAGGCACAGCTCGCTGTCCTCCTCCGGCGGCAGATCGACCACGATCAACCCATCGACGCCGGCATCATGCGCCTCGCCCAGGAACCGCTCCACCCCCATCGCGAAGATCGGGTTGTAGTATCCCATGAGGATGATCGGCGTCGTCGCGTTCTCGGCGCGAAACTTTCGCACCAGGTCCAAGGTTTTGCCGAGGGTCATGCCGGCCGCCAGCGCCCGCTGACCCGCCGCTTGGATCGACGGCCCGTCGGCCATGGGGTCGGTGAAGGGCATCCCAAGCTCGATGATGTCCACGCCAGCGTCGGGCAACCCCTGCAGGACCAAGAGAGAGGTGGCATAGTCCGGGTCGCCGGCCATCACAAAGCTGACAAAGGCACTGCGCCCATCAGCCTGCAATCGCTCGAATACCCCGTCGATCCGGTTCACCGTGGCTGTCTCCTGTCGTCGTGCGCGTGCCCGCCTTCGGCCGGGTGGGTGGTGGGGGGCCGGAGGCGGGCACGCGGCCCGAAAGGGCCGCAAACAAACCCTGCTGCAGCCAAACCGCCGACGCCGCCGTCAGTCATCCTTACGGAAATACTTCTTATCGCGCGGCTTGCCATCCCAACCGGTCTTGCGCGGCGGGCCGTTATTGTCGTCGCCGCGACCGCGATGCGGTTT
This sequence comes from Pseudomonadota bacterium, assembly GCA_039513195.1. Taxonomy (GTDB): domain Bacteria; phylum Pseudomonadota; class Alphaproteobacteria; order Rhodobacterales; family Rhodobacteraceae; genus Thermohalobaculum. Next base: position 124,550 of record JBCCRM010000003.1, read on the forward strand.
GCCGCCGCCCTCCCGCTGACCCGAATACGGCTTGCCGCTTCCTGGCCTGCGGTCGTCCCGGTCGCGATCGCCCCCGCGGTCAGCGCCGCGATGGCCGTGATCCTCGCGATACTCCCACGCATTCAGCAGCGCCGGCGCGAACCGGTCGCGCCCGATCACCCCCTCGTTGCACCAAACGCAGGCCACCGCATCCTCTTCGGCCGCCTCGACGCACATGCGCATCGAACCGGATTTGAGGACCACCAGGTCGCCAATCTTGAACTTCGCCACGTCCTGTTCCTCAGATCTGGGTGCCGAGCGCCTCGGCCACCGTGAAGATATCCTTGTCACCGCGCCCGCACATATTCATCACCATCAGATGGTCGGCGGGCAGATCCGGCGCAATCTTGGCCACATGCGCCAGGGCATGCGAGGGCTCCAGGGCCGGAATGATCCCCTCTGTCCGGCAGGAGAGCTGGAACGCCTCCAGCGCCTCTGCATCGGTGACCGAAACATACTCGACCCGGCCGGTCTCGTAGAGCCAAGCATGCTCTGGACCGATGCCGGGATAGTCGAGCCCTGCGGAGATCGAGTGCCCCTCCAGGATCTGCCCGTCGCCGTCCTGTAGCAGATAGGTGCGGTTGCCATGCAGCACACCGGGCCGCCCGCCGGTCAGCGAGGCACAATGCTCCATTTTCTCGTCAACGCCGTGGCCGCCTGCCTCGACCCCGATGATCCGTACCTCCCGGTCGTCGAGAAACGGGTGGAACAGCCCCATCGCGTTCGAGCCGCCGCCGATGCAGGCGACCAGACTGTCCGGCAGCCGCCCCTCGCGGGCCATCATTTGCTCCCGCGTTTCCTTGCCGATGATCGACTGGAAATCGCGCACCATCGCCGGGTAGGGGTGAGGACCCGCGACTGTGCCGATGCAGTAGAAGGTGCTGTCGACATTGGTCACCCAGTCCCGCAGCGCCTCGTTCATGGCGTCTTTCAGGGTCGCGCGCCCGGCGGTCACCGGCACCACCTCGGCGCCGAGCAGCTTCATGCGGAACACATTCGGCTGTTGGCGGGCGACATCGGTCGCCCCCATGAAGACGATACAGTCGAGGCCGAACCGCGCGCAGACCGTGGCCGTCGCAACCCCATGCTGACCTGCACCGGTCTCCGCTATAATCCGGGTCTTGCCCATCCGTCGCGCCAGCAGAATCTGGCCCAGCACATTGTTGATCTTGTGCGCGCCGGTGTGGTTCAGCTCATCGCGCTTCAGGTAGATCTTCGCACCGCCGAAATGCTCGGTCAGCCGCTCGGCGAAATAGAGAGGCGAGGGACGGCCCACATAATGGGTCCAGAGATCGTCCATCTCTGCCCAGAACGCCGGGTCGTCCTTCGCATGTAGATACTGTGCCTCCAGCTCCAGAATCAGGGGCATCAGCGTCTCGGACACGAAACGTCCGCCGAACTGGCCGAAGCGGCCGCGCTCGTCCGGCCCGGTGCGAAAGCTGTTCGGTGCTGTCTCGTTCATGGGCGGCGCCCCTTTGTCTGCACTGATGGCTGTTCATAGGCGCCCACGGCCCCTGGGTCGAGGGGCAGTTTGCCGGTTTCGCCAGACGGTTAAGGTGCCGCTACCGCCGCCAGAAACGCCGCGATCTTGGCCGCGTCCTTGACGCCCGGCGCCGCCTCGACGCCCGACGAGACGTCGAGCTGCCGCGCCCCGGTCGCCGCAACCGCCTCTGCCGCGTTTTCCGCGTTGAGGCCCCCGGCGAGCATCCAGGGCATCGGAAACTCCCGCCCCTGCAACAGCCGCCAATCGAAGGTCAGGCCGTTGCCCCCGGGCAGCACCGCATCCTTCGGCGGCTTCGCGTCGATCAACAGCTGGTCGGCCACGCGGGCATAGGCATCGACCGAAGCGAGATCGCCTTCGTCGCGGAGGCCAATCGCCTTCATCACCGGCAGCCCATAGCGCCCCCTCACCGCCGCAACCCGAGCCGGGCTTTCGGCGCCATGAAGCTGCAGCATGTCCAAGGGCACGGCGTCCAGGATGGCGTCGAGCGTCGCATCCTCCGCGTCCACCACCAGCCCGACCTTGACGATGCCAGCAGGGACACGGTCTGCCAACAGGCCCGCATCCGACGACGCCACAGATCGGGGCGACGCGCGAAAGAAGACGAAGCCGACATAGGCGGCACCGGCCGACACCGCCGCATCGACCGCGCCAGGGGTCTTCAACCCACAGATCTTGACCCGCACATGTCCAGCGGCGGGGCTTGGCGCCGTCGCCAAGCCCCCGGATTGGGGCTCAGGACGAGGCAATCTTGAGGAGATCCTCGTCATCGCCGAGCCGGCGCTTGAGGCCCTGCACCTCTTGGCGTAGGCGGCTGATCTCGCGTTCGCTCTGCCCCACCTTGCGGCGATGTTTGCCTTCTCGGACATACTCCCAAAGCTCGCCTACCACGACGCCGAGGACAAAGGCGGCCAGGATCACCAACGACAGAGGCACCCCTGGCAGCGAGTAGCGGGCATCGCCGAGACCCTGCGGCAGCAACTGCAAATCCACCGGCGCCATATTCGCGACGCCCAACACGACCAGCGCCGCCGCGATGGCGAGCAGGATCACAATCTTGATCAAACGAAGCATCGGTCTCTCCCCTCCGGACGGGATCTCGGCGAGCGCTCGATCACTCCAGATCGTTCATGCGCTCTCGCAATTCTTTACCAGCCTTGAAGAACGGCACCACCTTTTCCGGCACCGGGACCGACTCTCCGGTGCGCGGATTTCGGCCCATGCGCGCGTCTCGCACCTTGACCGAAAAGGCGCCGAAGCCGCGCAGCTCCACCCGGTCCCCACGGGCCAGAGCCGATGTGATTTCCTCAAACACGGTTGAAACAATGCGCTCCACGTCGCGCTGGAAAAGATGCGGGTTCTCATCCGCGATTTGCTGGATCAGTTCAGACTTGATCATGCGTCCCCTGGGGTCTTCCCACCCTGCGCTTAGTCGTTTCTTGGTTTCTGGAACCCCCTCGCTCCACGGGGCAGCTTTCACATCAAAACTGGCCCCGTCAACGTCCGGAGCGGAAAAATGGTGTCGATATAGGTCTCTAGGCAGAAATCAGTGGATGATCGTATAGAGCGACGGGCCATTTATCCGGGGTGCCATACGCGTCAACCCCAAGAAACGGGCAGTCGCCTGGTCCAGTGAGTCGAGCGGCCAGGGTAATTCCCGGTCGTTCCAGCGCCAGTCTCGCACGGTCAAATCCGCGTCCACGTCGTGTTCCGAGCTCAGCCATTCGCGGGCGCCGCGCTCGCCACCGATGGCGTCGATCAGCCCAGCCTCCAGCGCCTGGCGGCCGGTAAAGACGCGGCCATCCGAGACCGCTTCGACAGCCGCCTCCTCGAGACCCCGGCGTTCCGCGACTAGATCACGAAACCAGTCGAAGCTGTCGAGCATCAGGGTCTCGAGCGCGGCGAGCGATTCGGCGCTCGGTTCCGAGGTGATCGCGGGCTCTGCCTTCAGCGGGCCGGATTTGATGCGCGTCACCTCGATGCCCACGCTTTCCAATAGCTCCTCGACATTCGGGATCTCTGCGACCACGCCGATGGAGCCAGTTATCGTGTTCTTCTGCGCAAAGATCCGGTCGGCGCCGAGCGCAGTGATATAGCCGCCGGAGGCTGCGACCTCTGCCATCACGGCCACCACCGGTTTTTCCTCAGCCACACGGCGGAGCGCGTCGAACAACGCCTCCGACGCCGCGGCGGAGCCGCCCGGGCTGTTGATCCTTACGATCAGCGCTTTGACCCGGTCAGTCTCGGCGATCTTGTCGAGAGCGCGTTCGCGCCTCGGGTCGTCCAGGATAATGTCGTTTATGCTGACACGAGCTATTTCAGACCCGCCGCCTCCGGTGACGCCGGCCCGCGGGATCAGCAGACCAACCACCGCGACAAGGGCGACAATCGCTAAGATGCGCCAAAAGGCGAGGCGGCGCCGCACCCGGCGCCGTTCGATGATCAGATCCGATGTTGCGGTCACGCGTCTCGGCTCACTTGTCCTGCTGCTGTTTCAAGGCCGCACCGAGAATGTCACCCAGCGAGGCGCCGCTGTCGGACGAGCCATATTGCTCCACGGCCTCTTTCTCCTCGGCGATCTCTCGCGCCTTAATCGACAAGCTGAGGCGCCGCGCGGCTTTATCAATGGCGGTGACCTTCGCATCGATCCGGTCGCCAACGGAAAACCGGTCCGGGCGTTGATCGCCGCGGTCACGCGCCAGATCGGATCGGCGGATAAAGGCGCGCATGCCTTCGTGCTCCACCTCGATCCCGCCGTCCTCGATGGAACTGACCACCACGGTGACGGTGGCCCCGCGCTTGATGCCCTTGGTCGCCTCTGCGAACGGGTCGCCGCCGAGCTGCTTGATGCCCAGCGAGATGCGCTCCTTCTCGGTATCGACATCGAGCACCACGGCGCGGACCAGATCGCCCTTTTTGAAGTCCTGGATCGCCTCCTCGCCGGAACGGTCCCACGAGATGTCGGAGAGGTGGACCATGCCGTCGATCTCGCCTTCGAGCCCAATGAAAAGACCGAATTCGGTGATGTTCTTGACCTCGCCCTCGACCTCCGCGCCGGTCGGGAAGCTCTCCTCGAACACGTCCCAAGGGTTGCGCATGCACTGTTTGAGGCCCAGGGAGACGCGGCGTTTGTTCGGATCGACATCGAGGACCATGACCTCGACCTCCTGAGAGGTCGACACGATCTTGCCCGGGTGGACGTTCTTCTTGGTCCACGACATCTCGGACACGTGGACCAGCCCCTCGACCCCGGGCTCCAGTTCCACGAACGCGCCGTAGTCGGTGATGTTCGTCACCCGACCGGAGAATTTGGCGCTCAGCGGATATTTCGCCTCGACGCTCTCCCAAGGATCGGCGAGCAGCTGCTTCATGCCAAGGCTGATGCGCTGCGTTTCTTTGTTTACTTTGATGACCTGGACCTTCACCGTCTCGCCGATCGACAGGATCTCGGATGGGTGATTGACCCGGCGCCAGGCCATGTCGGTCACGTGGAGCAGGCCATCGACGCCGCCGAGATCGACGAAGGCGCCGTAATCGGTGACATTCTTGACCACACCATCGACGGTGTCGCCCTCGCTCAGGCGGCCGACGATCTCGGCCCGCTGCTCGGCGCGGCTCTCCTCCAAGACCGCGCGGCGGGAGACGACGATGTTGCCCCGGCGGCGATCCATCTTAAGGATCTGGAATGGTTGCGGCACGCCCATCAGGGGGCCAACATCGCGCACCGGGCGGACATCGATCTGGGAACCCGGCAAGAACGCCACGGCGCCGCCAAGATCCACGGTGAACCCACCCTTCACCCGACCGAAAATGGCGCCATCGACCCGCTCGCCCGCGTCATTGGCTTTCTCCAGCCGGTCCCAGGCTTCCTCGCGCCGTGCCTTTTCGCGACTGATCGCGGCCTCGCCGCGTGCATTCTCGACCCTGTCGAGAAACACCTCCACGGTGTCGCCGACATCGATCTCGGCGCCTTTCCCGGGGGCTGCAAATTCCTTGAGATCGACGCGGCCTTCGACCTTAAAGCCGACATCGATGATCGCCTGGCCATTCTCGATGGCAATGACGGTGCCTTTGACGACGCTGCCCTCGTCGGGCGTGTCTTTCTCGAGGCTCTCATTGAGCAGGGCCTCGAATTCCTCCATAGAGGCTGTGGCGGGCATAAAGCAGTGGTCTCCTATTGTGACAGGCCAACCGGTTGGTTCCGATGGTCTTCGGTGAGGCGACATAAACAAAAACAGGCCCGGCCGGGCGCGGTTACCCGCGTCTGCGACTCAGTGCCTGCTCGACGATCTTTGACGCCTCGATGACGGCGGCGTCTATATCCAATTCCGAGGTGTCCAGCAAGTGCGCATCCTCGGCGTGTAGCATGGGGGCATCGGCGCGCTCGCTGTCGCGCTCGTCGCGGGCGCGGAGATCGGCGAGAACCGTCTCGATCGTGATTGTGCTGCCCGATGCGGCGAGTTCCGCGTGGCGCCGTTCGGCGCGGGTCTCTGCATCCGCCGTGACGAACAGCTTCACCGGTGCGTTGGGGCAGATCACCGTGCCGATATCTCGGCCATCAAGCACAGCGCCGCCATCCCGTTCGGCGAAAGCGCGTTGGAAGTCGACCAGCGCTTTTCGCACGCCAGGCATGGCTGCGACCTTGGACGACGCGCGGGTGACCATGACTGTTCGGAGCCCGTCGACGGCCAGGTCCTCCGGCATCAGCTCCTGAGCCACGAGTTCGGCCACCCCCTCGTCTAGCACTCCGCGCCCCTGGGCCAGCGCCTTCTTGCCAACCGCGCGATAGAGGAGCCCGGTGTCGAGATGGCCGAGCCCAAATTTCTCGGCCAACGCCCGGGCGATGGTCCCCTTGCCCGCCGCCGCTGGCCCGTCGATGGCAACAACGAAGGTCAAGTCTCGCGCCTCGTCAGCCACGGCACTGCCTCGTCAATCATGCGCTGCAGGTTCTCGCGCCGGATCCCTACCCCGCCGAAGGCGACAGGCACACATCTCCCATCGCTGGTATCCGGCTCGTCCGTTTCCTGACCGAGAAGCGCGAAGACTTCTATTCCGTCCCGAATGTATTCGTGGTGGAAGCCATCGTGCATCCGCGTGGAGTTAAAGGCCGAGGATCGAGCAATCATCTGTTGTCCCGGGTGAAGGCGGCGCCGAGGTCACTCATCATGTCGAGAAAGCTAGGAAAGCTTGTGGCGATAGGGGCGGCATCGTCGATCGTCACCGGGTTGGCTGTGCCGAGGCCGAGGCAGAGGAAAGACATCGCGATCCGGTGGTCGAGATGCGTCTCTACCCGACCGCCGCCTTTCGGGGCCGCCCCGTGCCCATGGACGATCAGGCCGTCTTCTTCCTCTGTCACCTCAACCCCATTTGCGCGGAGGCCCGACACCATGGTCGCGATGCGGTCGGATTCCTTGACCCGCAGCTCGCCGATGCCACGCATCACTGTATCCCCCTCAGCATAGGCCGCGAGGGCCGCAAGCACCGGGTATTCGTCGATCATCGAAGGTGCGCGCTCGGGCGGCACCTCGACCCCCGTCAGCGCAGAGTGGCGAACCAGGAGATCGGCGACCGGCTCGCCCCCTTCCTCCCGCCGGTTTTCCCGCGCGATATCGGCGCCCATTTCCGCCAGAGTGTCGTAGAACCCCGCCCGGGTCGGGTTGAGCGAGATGCCCGGGAGGCGGATCTCCGAGCCCTCGGCCAGCAGCGCGGCGGCGGTCGGGAAGGCGGCGGAGGAGGGGTCGCGCGGCACGGCGACGGTTTGGGGCATCAGCTCTGGCTGGCCTGTCAGGACGATCTCGCGGCCCTCCGCCGTCTCGAGAACCTCGACCGTCGCACCGGCTGCGCGCAGCATCCGCTCGGTATGATCGCGGGTCGCCTTCGGCTCGATCACCACCGTCTCGCCCGGCGCATTGAGACCGGCGAGCAAAACTGCGGATTTTACCTGCGCGGACGCCATCGGCAGCGCGTAGCGGACCGGAAGCGGCATTTCGGCCCCCTGGATCGTCAGGGGCAGCAACCCGCCGGCCCGGCCCATCGAGCGCGTGCCGAAGAGGGCAAGAGGATCGAGGATCCGCCCCATGGGCCGATGGCGCAGTGAGGCATCGCCGGTGAAGGTCGCCGCGATCGGGGTGGTGGCCATCATCCCGATAATCAACCGCACACCTGTTCCAGAATTGCCACAATCGATCACCGCTTCCGGCTCCAAAAGGCCGCCGACACCGACGCCATGGACCACCCAGGCGCCAGGACCGGTACGGACCAGATCGGCACCGAAGGCGCGCATCGCCGCTGCCGTCGCCAGCACGTCCTCTCCCTCCAGCAATCCAGTGATCCGCGTCTCTCCGACCGCCAGGGCCCCAAAGATCAGCGCCCGATGCGAGACCGATTTGTCACCGGGAATCTCCGCGATTCCCCGCAGAGGACCTGCGCGGCGCGCCGTTACCGGCAGAGACGGGGATGCCTCGTCCAATTTTGCCTCCGATCCTCCGTTGGATTGGGGCATATAGACAAAGCGCGGTCGCTGCGTCCAGCCATCGGCGGACGCGTTTTCCATCCTGACAAAAATGAGAGCGCGCCGGCCGGAACACAACTGACCGGCGCGCCCGGGACCGTCTCACGGAGACGCAACCCCACTCTCGTGGTGATCCTCACACCCTCCCGACCGTGCCTTGCCGGGCTGGATCACGATCCCTGGGCCGAACATCGCCGGTGGAGGGCGGCGCGGGTGTGGCTGGCGTTACGGCGGCCGGAGACTCTTTCTTAACGTTGCTCTGTGGTGACATATATGGGTGCAGATTTGTAACTCATCTATATGTGAGCGACGCGCTGAACCCATGCCGGGGCCAAAACCGTCAGTGTCCGATTCGCATCGCAGTGATGTAATAGGGCATCCGCCCCTCTCGGATCGCCTTCGCCTCGTAGCGAGTTCCGGACCAATCGTGCCATGGGACACGCCAGTCCGCCGCCCGGTCCGCGGTCCAGACAAAACCTGGATGGGCGTCGAGGGCGAGCAGACTGTGGCGGACATAGTCTCCTATGTCTGTCGCGAGGCGGAGATCGGCCCCGGCGCGCATTACACGGGCGAGCTGATCCAGCGGCTCGGGGTTCATGAAGCGCCGTTTCCAGTGGCGCCGCTTTGGCCATGGATCCGGATAAAGGAGAAAGGCGCGGTCGATGCTGGCGGGCGGCAGCACATCCATCAGGTCGCGGGCATCGCCCGCATGGATGCGCAGGTTGTCGACCCCCGCACGCTCGACCGCCGAGAGGAGCTGCGCCACGCCATTGACGAAAGGCTCGCAACCGAGGATGCCGATATCCGGATTGGCCCGGGCTTGAGCAATCATATGCTCGCCGCCACCGAAGCCGATTTCGAGCCAAACGCGGCCGAGGCCCGGGAATAGAGCGCCCAGATCGATCGGGTCGCGCTGCGGGTTCTCTGCCCAACCGACGCCCTGCGGGGCAAGTGCCGCGAGCCGCGTATCGAGGAGGTCGCGCTGCCCGGCCCGCAGCCTCTTGCCGTGGCGGCGGCCATAGAAATTGCGCCAGGGCGCGCTGTCCTCCCGCTCCGGCGCGGTGGGGGTAAGCCGCTTCTCCATCCGCCGGATGGCAATGGCCGTCCCGCCGCGGGTGTGGTGCTGCGCCTCGCCGGTGACGCCATAGCCGTGGGCCCGGTAAAAGTCGAGGGCCGCAAGGCTGGCACTGACCCGGATCCGGTGCCGCCCGCAAGCGCGCATCGACCGTTCCGCCCTGTCGAGCAGGCCGCCGCCGAGACCGCGCCCCTGGTGGGCCGGGTCGACGTAAAGGCCGCTGACCTCGCCCCAGCCATCGCTCTGCAACAAGTGACCGGAGAAGCCTATCGGACGGTCCGCGCCGTCGGTCGCGATGTCGAAGATCTCGCCGGCGGCTGCCAGTCTCTGATAGGCAGAAGGGTCGATGCCGTCACACCAACTTTGCCTTTCAGCATCTGTGTAGAAGCGGCGCGGTACCGCCAGGATCGCGCGGCGATGCAGATCGGCAATCGCCTCGCCATCGTCGGGGCGAAGGGGGCGGTATCGGATCCGGCCGGGCATCAGCTCAAGCGGAGCATAGGGTCGGAGCCCCGCTGACACGGCCGCAGGCGTGCCGGTAGACTGGCTTGCGATCAGCCCCCGGGCATGCAGAGGACGCGCCCGCCTTCGTGCCGCGCGACGGCGCGGGCGCGGCGCAGCCCCATGTTGGGCGGCTGACGGTCGGGCGACACACCGTCGATCCAAACCCGGCAACGGCCGGGATAGGGCAACCGGTCGGGCGGCACGCCGCGGAAATCGTTGAACCCGTCATAGACTGCGATCGTCAGCGCCTCGGTCGGCTCCCCGTCTACGGGCCGAAAGATTACGCGCCCGCCATAGCGGCGCGCTTGTGTCTTTGCCTGCCTACAACCCATCGAGGGCGGTTGTCGATCCGGCGGCAACTCGTCGTACCAGATCCGACAGAGACCCCGAGGCGGCAGCCGATCGGGCGGCACCCCCGCCCCGCCATATCCGTATTTCACATAGGCCCGGGCAGCAAGCGGCGCAGCCTCCGCCGCGCCCTCGGCGCCGGTCGCTGCTGCCGCAAACATAACGGCCAAGACGAACAGCGATTGTCGAACCCGTCGCATCGATACCCTCTGGAAAGTTTCTTCCAGGGGAGAACGGGACGGCCGGGCCGTTCCGTCGGCGACCTGCCAGTTTCCGTTAAATTGCAGCCTTTAGTTGCTCAGCCAAATCCGTCTTTTCCCACGAGAAGCCGCCTTGGCTGTCCGGCTCGCGCCCGAAATGGCCATAGGCTGCGGTCCGCTGATAGATCGGCAGGTTAAGGCCCAGATGCGTCCGGATCCCGCGCGGCGTCAAGCTCATGCTGGCGCGGATCGCAGCCTCGATCTTGGTGGGATCGACTGTCTCGGTCCCATGCGCGTCGACATAGACCGCAAGGGGCTCGGCAACGCCGATGGCATAGGAAAGTTGGATGGTGCACTGCGCCGCAAGCCCGGCTGCTACCACGTTTTTGGCGACGTAGCGCGCGGCATAGGCCGCTGACCGGTCGACCTTCGTCGGGTCTTTGCCGGAAAAAGCGCCGCCGCCATGCGGGGCCGCACCGCCATAGGTGTCGACGATGATCTTGCGCCCAGTTAGTCCAGCGTCGCCGTCGGGGCCGCCGATCACAAAGCGCCCGGTCGGGTTCACGTGCCAAACCGTGTCGGCATCGACCAAACCTTCCGGCAGCGCATCGATCACATAGGGTTTGACGATGTCGCGCATATCGTCGGAGGTCAGCTGGTGCCCGTCGCTGTCGCGCTCGGCATGTTGGGTGGAGACGACGATTGTGTGGGCCCGAACAGGTTTGCCGTCGCGGTACTCGACGGTCACTTGGCTCTTCGCATCCGGGCCGAGCAACGGTGCAGTTCCGTTGTGCCGCGCCTCCGCCATCAGGCGCAGAATACGGTGGGAATAGAGGATCGGGGCCGGCATCAGCTCCGGCGTTTCGTTCGTGGCATAGCCGAACATTATGCCCTGATCGCCAGCGCCCTCGTCCTTATTGGCCGCGGCGTCGACGCCCTGGGCGATGTCCTGGCTCTGCTCGTGCACATAGCAATCGATGGAGGCGGTGCGGAAGTGGAAGCCCTTTTGCATATAGCCAATCTTGCGGATCGTCTCGCGTGCCGCGGCGCACATTTCCTCCGGCGTCACAGCATGCTCTTCGGAGATCTTGATCTCGCCGAGCAGCACCACCTTGTTGGTGGTCGCCGCAGTTTCCACCGCCACGCGCGCCTCCGGCTCCCGCCCGATCAGCAGATCGACAATCGAGTCCGAGATCTGGTCGCAGACTTTGTCCGGATGACCTTCCGAGACCGACTCGGACGTAAAGAGATAGTCGCTGCGCGCCATATGGCTCCCCTCCGAAATTCAGCGCACGCCTTGGACTTGATGCGGCGCGCGAGCATGTCGCATGGGGGGCCAGGCGGGGTCAACCGTCAAGCCTTGGTGACAGTTGGCCCCTCCTCCGCGGGGTTGGCGCAGGCAATCGTGCGCACCAGATCAAGCAGCCGGCGCCGGGTCGACGCGTCCCGGATCTTGGTGAAGGCGTTGGTTAGGTTATAGCCTTCAGGCGATGACAGAAACGCCATCATCTCGGCGCTGCGGCGCTCATCAAGTTCCGATTCCGCATGGGCCCTGTTTTGCGGCAGCCCCTCATAGAAGAACTCCACCGAGACGCCCAAGACCTGCGCAATGCGGTAGAGCCGACCCGCCCCGATGCGGTTGAGACCCTTTTCGTATTTCTGGATTTGCTGGAAGGTCAGGCCGAGCGCGTCGCCCAATTGCTCCTGGCTGATGCCAGCCATCATCCGGCGCATCCGCACGCGGGCACCGATATGGGCGTCAACATCATCGGTCGATTTCGCCATTTTTCCCCACTCTATGTGTTTCGGCCACGCACAAGGAGACTGCCGAGCAGTCTCGATCGAAGCGGCCCAATTCGCTCTGGTCCGGTTCTGCAACAGTCGCGTGTTCCGCAGAGCTGTCATACAACCGTTGTGGTGGGTGACTTAGTGATCGCAACCGACCAGTGTCAATCGGTGCTCCGGAAATGGTGAGGAAGATGGAGCGCGAGTAACAGGATCAGCGTCAAGAGAATGGCCGGCCAGTCGCCGAACCGCGAATATAGCGTGGCGTCAAGCGGTTGCGGCAACTTGGCGTCGATCTTGCCATGTTCGCCGAGCGCCAGGGCATGGCGGATCTGGCCATAGGGGTCGATCATCGCGGAGATGCCGGTATTGGCCGCGCGGGCGACCGGCAGGCCCTGTTCGATCGCCCGAATACGCGCCTGCGCCAGGTGTTGCTGCGGTCCCGCAAACCCGCCGAACCACGCGTCATTGGTGATCTGCAGCATCCAGGCCGGACGTTCCGCGCCAGGCACCACCTCGTGCGGGAAGATCATCTCGTAGCAGATCAACGCAGCGAAAGGCGGCAGCCCGTCTATGTCCATCACCCGTGGCCCCGGCCCTGGAGTAAAGCCGCCGCGGTTGGCGAGCTGGCGCAGGCCAAGCGCCGTGAACAACCCCTCGAACGGCAGGTATTCGCCGAAGGGCACGAGATGATGTTTGTCGTAGCGGTCGCCAAGACTGCCATCGGGCTGGATCACCATGAGGGCATTGTACCATTGCGGCGGCTCGCTCCCCTCCCGGTGGAGCGCACCCAATAGCACCGGGGCGCCCCCCGCACGCTCTGCAATCGCTTGGGTTAGGTCGGGCCGGTCGACGGGGAGGAAGGTCACCGCCGTTTCCGGCCAGATCACCGCACTGGGCGACCCGATGGTTGGATCCGCAGCGGCCGTGGTTTCGCGGATCAATCGGTCGAAGAAATCCTGTGCGTGGTCGGGGTCCCATTTCACGTCTTGCGCCGCATTGGGCTGGACGATGCGAAGGACCCCGGCGTCGTCGGCATAACTCGGGTCCTCGACCCGCGCGGCGCCAGCCGCCCAGAGGACCGCGAGTGCTGCCAGCGGCCCGGCCGCAATCGCAAGAGAGGACCTTCCGCGCCAACCTGCAAGCACCACCAGCGGCAACCCAGTCAGCGCAACGGTGAGAAGCGTGAGACCGTGAGAGCCGATCCAGGCCGTTACCTGCACCACCCCGGTCTCGGACCAAATATAGGCGGGCAAGGCCCACGGGAAACCGGTGAACAAATGGGTCCGCGCATACTCCACCACGGTCAGTGCCGCTGCCAGGCTGAGGACGCGCGACCAATGCCAAGGCCAATACCGCTGTGCGAGCCAAAATGCCGCAGCCCAGAACAGCCCCAGACCCGCGGGCAGCAGCGTCACCGCGAAGGGCAGCAACCAAGCGAACTTTTCGGCGTCTACGAGAAAAGCATGGCCGATCCAGTGGAGGCCAGTAACGAAATATCCAAAGCCCGCACCCCAGCCGATCCAGGCGGCCTCAACCGGGTGCTCGGCACCATCGATCAACCAAACCAACACCGGGATCGCCACAAACCAGATTAGCGGGATCGACACCGGCACGTGGCCCAGGGTCATTGCGACGCCTGCAAGCACCGCGAGTACCAGGCGCAGACCGCCGCGGGCGCCGGCAATTCGAACCGCGAGCGCGCTGACCGGCGCGAACGCCATAGGGGCCGCAGAGCTTTCGCGGGGGCGCACCCGGGCGCGGATCTCGTTCACTCGGCCGCTTTACGGGCGCCGAGCATCACCGCAGCGGCGTTCGAGAGCGTCAGGCGTAACCGCTTGATCCGGCGGGGATCCGCGTCGACGATCTGGAATTCGTGGCCCAGGGGGTGGCTGATCACCTCGCCCCGGGTGGGCACGCGACCGCAGAACATGAAAACCAAACCGCCAAGGGTGTCGACAACCTCGTCCCAATCCGGCGGGGTCAGGGTGACACTCTCGGCCGCCTCGAACTCGCGGATATCGGTTCGGGCATCGACGAGATAGACGCCGGGGCTCTCCTCTCGCCACTGGGCGGCGTCTTCGCCGTCATGCTCGTCCTCGATATCGCCCACGATCTGCTCGACCAAATCCTCGATGGTCACGAGGCCGTCGACCCCGCCGAACTCGTCGATCACCAGGGCCATGTGGACCCGCGCACCCTGCATCTGTTGGAGCAGCGCGGCGATCCGCATCGATGGCGGCACGAAGAGCGCCCGGTGGGTGTGGTCGCTGAGGGTAAAGTCGCCCTGTGCCTTTTGGCAGCCGACGCCATAGGTCATCGCCAGGTCTTTGAGATGGACGAAGCCAATCGGGTCGTCCAGGGTCTCGCGATAGACCGGGACCCGAGAGAAGCTGCCGCGATCGAACGCATCCAGGACATCGGGCAAAGCCGCCTCGGCCGGGACAGCGACGATATCGGCCCGCGGCGTCATCACATCCTGGACCCGCAAACTGCGGAGGCGGAGGATATTTGCGACCATCGCCAGCTCGGCCGGTGTGCTCTTTGCGAACGCCGGTCCTAAGCCGTCCTCGTCCGAATCACCCTCTACCTCTTCGGCGCCGGTGGCAAAGCCGGATGCGCGGCGCAGAAAGCGCGACAATAACGAAGGTTCGCCGGTAGTGGGACTGCTGCCGTCCGGAGCTGCCTCGCCCGGATCGGATTCCCCTCGCGCTGGCGAGGGCATAGGACTGTTGCTTCCGTCCATTTCTCTCTCATGGCTGCGGATGACCCGCACCAATTCTCTCATATGGGTCGGGGATGCCGAGCCCGTTTAGAAGGTGGCGTTCAGCCCCCTCCATGCGCGCCGCATCCAGATCGGTTTGATGATCAAAGCCGAGAAGGTGCAAACACCCGTGTAAGATCAGGTGTGCGACATGATCTTTCAAGGGAATTGATGCAGCCTTCGCCTCCGCGGAAGTGGTTTGCAGCGCCACCGCCACATCGCCCAGATGCATCAGCGTGCCATCGGGGGGAGGGATTGCGGCGGGCGGAGGTTCCCCAGGGGCAGGCGGGGCAAGTGCCAGGCTGGGCCAGGCGAGGACGTTGGTCGGTTGCGCCTTGCTCCGGAACTGGCTGTTGAAGGCTGCGATCCTATCATCGCTGCAGCCGAGGATGGCCACTTCCACGGCAGTAGAGCCAAGGCCCCCATGGCGCAGCGCGGCTATCGCAGCCGCCTCTGCCACCGTTTCGAACTCCGGCAGTGCAGTCTCCCAGCCCGCCTCCTCGACAATCACCTCGACCACCGGTCCGGGGCTCACGACCCCCTCGCATCATAAGCCTCGATGATCTTCGCGACCAGCGGGTGGCGCACCACATCGCGGGCGGAAAAGCGCACGAAGCCGATGCCGGAGACACCGTCGAGGATCCGCATCGCATCGACCAATCCGGACGCGGTGCCGCGAGGCAGGTCGATCTGGCTCGGATCGCCAGTCACCACCATCCGCGCATTCTCCCCAAGCCGGGTCAGGAACATCTTCATTTGCATCTCGGTCGTGTTCTGCGCCTCGTCGAGAACCACGAACGAGTTTGCCAGGGTCCGCCCCCGCATGAAGGCGAGCGGCGCGATCTCGATCTTGCTCTCCTCCATCAGCTTGGCGAGCTGCTTGCCCGGCAGCATATCGCCGAGTGCGTCGTAGAGCGGGCGCATATAGGGGTCCATCTTCTCCTTTTCGGTCCCGGGTAGGAAGCCGAGCCTCTCGCCCGCCTCGACCGCCGGGCGGGAGAGGACGATGCGCTCCACCCGCCCCTCGATCAGCATGGCGACCGCGGCAGCGACGGCGAGGTAGGTTTTGCCGGTGCCCGCGGGGCCGATTCCGAAGACCAGCTCGTGGCGATAGAGCTCGGCCACATAGCGGCGCTGCGCGGTAGAGCGGGGTGCGATGGTCTTTTTGCGGGTGCGGATCTCCATACGCCCGCCGGGAAACATGTCGAGCTGCTCGCCCGGCTCGTCGGCCCGCGCACGGGCCGGCGGCGGGTCGTCGGGCAGATCGCCCATGCGGATTAGGGCATCGATGTCCCCCTGCTCGACCGGACGCCCCTGTTCCAGTCGCGCATAAAGCCTCTCCAGCCCCCTGACCGCGAGGGCGCGGTGATCCTCCGCCCCGTGGACCACAAGCTGGTTGCCCCGGCGCAGGATGTCGACGTCGAAGCCCTGCTCCAGCGCGGCAAGGTTGCGGTCGAACTCACCGCAAAGGTCGATCAAAAGCCTGTTGTCGGGGAATTCGACGAGGGTCTCGTCCAGCACCTCAGGCATCCGGTAAACCTTGCGGGCGCGGCAATGGGCGGCGTTGGGGCGGCAAAACCTCGATCACAAGTGGTATGGTGGCGGCCCGCTCCGGCCCGCGCAAGGGAAAAGCCTGTCATCGCACAGTCATTTCTCTCGCCGCTTGCGCCGGTGCCATGGCATCCCGCAGAGTAACCCGGAACGGGAGCGGGGGCGATGTAATGGATGGCGCGGGGGGAGAGAATTGGCCGGCGGCCATTCATCAGGTTCTGGCACGCTATCGGGTGACACAAGTGGGCTATGTGCCCGATGCGGGCCACGCCGCCCTGATCCGGATGGTCGATGCCGATCCGTCGATGCAGGGCGTGGTGCTGACAACCGAGGAGGAGGGCATGGCCCTTGCCACCGGGGCCTGGCTCGGCGGCGGCCGCGGTGCGCTCTTGATGCAGTCGAGCGGGGTCGGCAATTGCATCAATATGCTGTCGCTGATCAAGACCTGCCGGGTTCCGTTCCTGACCATCGTGACAATGCGAGGGGAGTGGGGGGAGTTTAATCCATGGCAGATCCCCATGGGAAATGCGACGGAGGCGGCGCTGGGACTGATGGACCTGCAGGTTTTGCGCGCCGGCACGGCGGCCGAGGTCGGGCCGATGGTCGAGGGCGCGGCGCGGCTCGCCTATGATGGCGGTGCGGGGGTGGCGGTTCTGCTGTCACAATGGCTGATCGGGGCGAAGGAGTTCTCGGAATGACCCCGTTCGGGCGGCGCGGCGCAGTGGCGCGGCTGTTGGAAAGGCGGGGCGATGCGCTGGTGGTGACGGGCCTCGGCACGCCCACCTGGGATGTCGCAGCGGCCGGCGACACGGATGCCAACTTCTACCTTTGGGGCGCTATGGGCGCCGCAGCGATGGTGGGCCTGGGGCTCGCTATGGCGCAGCCGAACCGCCGGGTGGTGGTCGTCACCGGCGATGGTGAGATGCTGATGGGCCTCGGCAGTTTGGCGACGATTGCGGTGGCGGCCCCGCAGAACCTGGTGATCGCCGTCCTGAACAACCGCCTCTATGGCGAGACCGGTGGCCAGCCGAGTCATGCCGATGGCGTGACCGACCTGGTCGCCGTCGCACAGGGCGCCGGCATCGCCGATGCCAGGCGGATCGGGTCGGCGGAGGCGCTAGAGGGCCTGGCCGACGAGATCGGCAATCCGGGTCGCGGCCCGGTCTTCGCGGATATCCCCGTGACCGATGGCGGCGAGGCGCGGGTCCTCCCCTCCCGCGACGGACCCTGGCTCGCCCGACGTTTTCGCGCGGGTCTGGCACTGCAGAACTGAACCAAAAAGCTTCGGCGGTAGCGTGGGTCAGAGATCGAGCCTCCAGAAAACCGGCCTTCCCATCCGGCCGACCCCGGCGGAGCGTCTTGTTGCGGACCCGGCGCAGAAACTCCGGTGCCTCCCCGGTCGGTGCGAAGCCGAATCTCTCGGCAAAGCGCTGTACAGCGACACCGGCGGCAGGTCGTGATCGATATGCTTGAGCAATGCGCCGGGCTTCGGCTGGTGGAGGCAAACGCGTCTCGCGCCGAGTTCCCGGGCTGAGAAGGCGAGCACCGCCAGCAGCTGCGCCTCGGGCCATATCTGCTCGAACGCTCGCAGGTGGTCTCTGCGATAGTCCTGCAGCCAACAGAGAAGATCGCCCTGACCCTCGCCTTTCGCGAGATCGTCGCAACGCTCCCGGACAACCTTGAACCAATTCGCCTGCAACGCCTCGATCAGGACGTCCTGGCCCCATGGCTCCATATCGAGCCGCGCCCAAGCCATAGTGATCGGCCCTTGTCGGCGGACGGGGTGGCCATAGAACTGCAGATCCTGGCGCGAGGGGCGGGGCAATCGCTTGTAGAGCGCTGGCTGGTGGGTCTCCGGGAAGTTAGAGCACTTTCCAGCCAATCTGAGTCAGATTGGCGTCGCGAAATTGCTTCAAAACAATACCTTAGAGCGCGAGAACCGATGCAATCGGGTCGGAAAGCGCTCTAAGCTGCAGGACCCGGTTGCCGCCCGGTCGGCTGAGCTGTGCCCGTCGGCAATTCCGCCGCGACCGTTACCCCCCCCGACTGGGAAAGCTGACCGAGAAGGCCTGAGGATCCACCTCCGCCAAGGTCGCGAAGGTAGCCGCGGTCGGCGGGTGGTCGCGGAGACCGGTCCGCGGCGCGAGGGCGTGGCTGGGATCGGCAAGCGGTAGCGAGTTATGCGGGCGAAGGACCCAGTCACCGCAGGCCGCAGTCCCCCGGTTGAGACCCGGCCGCGCCAGTAGCCTCGCCTCCGGCCCACGGCGCAGCTTCGCAATTTGCGCAGGTCCGGCGAGGCGCCGGTGCAGCAGCCTGGCCGCGTCGCGACCGGCGAAAAACGTGCACCCGGTCCGGTCGGGCAGCAGCTCCGTGAGCCCGTCGCGGAAAGCTGGCAGCATGGGTCGAACACAATCGGGCGATGAAGCCCGTTGGTTCGACAACTGGCGTCATGTGTACAGCAAAGCGCCCAGTCCGTTAAGTTTCGGACGCTGAATGGCATGCTCCAATTTGTCGATGGACGCCGGCATCGCCGTCGGGAACGGACATCGCGGGAGATTTTCCCCGCCCAGCCAATGCGGCGGGCGGAGACGTTGCCGACCGGTTTCGCTTGTGTGTAGCGAAGCGTTCTATTCGGCAGGGGTCAGGCGAGCCGCCGGCGCGGCAGATCCGGTTTGACTGCGCGTCGTCAGCGAAAGAACCAGCACGCCCGCAAGCCCCGAAAGCAGCGATCCCGAGAGGACGCCCAATCGCACGGCATTCTGATGCTCCGGATCCGAGAAGGCGAGGGTGCCGATAAACAGGCTCATGGTGAAGCCGATCCCGGCCAATAGAGAGACGCCGTAGAGCTGCGCCAACGTGGCGCCGGTCGGACGCTCTGCCAAGCCGGCAGCCAGTGCGCCATAGGCGAAACCGAACACTCCGATCTGCTTCCCGAGGAACAGCGCTGACGCGATTGCGAGGGTCAGCGGCGCGGTCATATCCGCCCATGTCAGACCGCCCAACGGTACGCCTGCATTGGCGAAGGCGAAGACCGGCATAACGAAGAACATGATCCATGGATGGAGCCCATGCTCTAACCGGACCGCCGGACGATCACCGTCTTTGCCGGTCGCCAAGGGTATAGCGAAGCCGAGCGCCACACCGGCCAGGGTGGCGTGCACGCCAGATTTCAGCACCGATACCCAAAGCACCAGCCCCACCAATATGTAAGGCGTTAGCTTCCGCATACCGGCGAAGTTCATCGCGACGAGAGCCAGGATCGCCGCGCCGGCCATACCCAAGGCGCCGACGGAGAGGTCTGCCGTGTAGAAGACGGCAATGATTGCAATCGCTGCGAGATCGTCCACGACGGCAAGCGCGAGCAAGAAGGTCTTTAGGACAGCAGGCACGCGCTTACCGAAGAACGACAGCACGCCGAGGGCAAAGGCGATGTCAGTCGCAGCGGGGATCGCCCAACCCCGCGCCTCCGCGCTTTCGATCCCGACAATGCCAAGGAAGACCACAGCGGGCACGGCCATGCCGCCAACGGCGCCGTAGACCGGCAGGGCTGCCTGTCGCCAAGAGCTGAGCGCACCTTCCTTCAGCTCTCGTTTGATCTCGAGCGCGATCAGCAGGAAGAAAAGCGCCATCAGACCATCATTGATCCAAAGCAACAGCGGTTTCGAGATCGACGCCGCCCCCTCTACCGCGGGCGGCGCGATCGCAACCGTTGCCGTCGTTGTCAGGATCAGATCATAGTAGGGCTTCAGAAGGCCGATATTCTCGAAGAAAACCCCGAGGGCCGCCGCAAACGCCAGCGCGAGGCCCGCTTTAGTTTCACCCGACAACGCATTGGCCTTTGTGAGCATGTTCCGCCTCCCCACACTATCATCCAAGATGGTGAAATGGGCGTGGTGCCGGTGCTGACAAGGGCGCCGAGGCTCGAAACCTGCGTTGTGCGCCCTATGCCGCCAGTCGTCCGGCCAGCGAGTTCGGCCTAGCATCGAGGATATCGACGGGCACGATCTCGCCCGCATGCTCGGCCCCGGCGTCGAGATGCACAGCCTGAAGATAGGGCGAACGACCCACCATTTGCCCAGGATGACGGCCGGGCTTTTCCAGCAGCACGGGCATAGTCCGCCCGATCTGGGCCGCTTGAAAGGCCTGCTGCTGTTCGGCCAACAACGCTTGAAGGCGCGCCAACCGCTCCGCCTTCGCCGCCTCTGGCACCTGATCACCACGGGTCGCGGCGGGTGTTCCGGGCCGGGTCGAGTATTTGAAGGAGTAGGCCTGCGCATAGCCCACTGAGCGGATCAGGCCCAACGTATCCTCGAAATCCGCGTCGGTCTCGCCGGGAAAGCCAACGATGAAGTCGCCGGACAGGGCCAGGTCGGGCCGGACCCCGCGGATCCTGTCGATCAAACGCAGATAGCCCGCGGCGGTGTGGCGGCGGTTCATCGCCTTTAGCACCCGGTCGGAACCAGCCTGCACCGGCAAATGCAGATAGGGCATCAGCGTCGGGATATCCCGATGGGCGGCGATCAAGGCGTCGTCCATGTCGTTGGGGTGAGATGTCGTGTAGCGGATCCGGGCAAGCCCCTCGATCCCCGCCAGCGCCTCTATCAGCCGGGCGAGGCCCCAGGCGCGGCCGTCCGGTCCCTCGCTGTGATAGGCATTGACGTTTTGGCCGAGAAGCGTGATCTCCACGACGCCGCGTGCGACGAGATCTGTCGCCTCTGCCAGCAGCCGCGCGGCGGGGCGCGAAACCTCCGCTCCGCGGGTATAGGGAACCACGCAAAAGGCGCAGAACTTGTCGCATCCTTCCTGCACGGTCAGGAACGCAGTCGGCCCACGCTTCGCCCGGCTTTGTGGCAGGTGGTTGAACTTGTCTTCGGCCGGGAAGTCGGTGTCGACCTGCGGGCCCTGGCCAGCCTTCCGCAGCATGGCGGGCAGGCGGTGATAGGATTGCGGCCCGACAACCAAATCGACCATCGGTTGGCGGCGGAGGATTTCCGCCCCCTCGGCCTGGGCCACGCAGCCGGCTACGGCGATGCGCATTGCGCCACCCGCCGCCGCCTTGGCGTCACGCGCCGGGCGTAGGCGGCCCAGATCGGAATAGACCTTTTCGGCAGCCTTTTCGCGAATATGGCACGTGTTAAGGATAACCAGATCGGCATCTTCTGCTCGATCCGTGGTGGCATACCCCTCCGGCGCCAGCGCCGCGGCCATCCGCTCGCTGTCATAGAGGTTCATCTGACAGCCATAGCTTTTGATGAACAGCTTCTTCGCCTCGGCCATCGTCGCCCACACCCCATAAAAGATAGCGGCGCGTCCATCATCGGACGCGCCGTCATATCGCGGCGCTAAGCCGGCTGCAACGCCCGTGGGCCGGGCGCGCGGGCTAGGGTGGTCCGGTCAGGCGCGCGGCTTGCGCCCCAAGCCGATCTTTTTGGCAAGCTCCTGGCGCTTCGCCGCATAATTCGGCGCGACCATCGGATAGTCCGGCGGCAGGCCCCATTTCGCGCGGTACTCCTCCGGCGTCATGTTGTAGGCCGATTTCAGATGCCGCTTGAGCATCTTCAGCTCTTTACCGTCCTCAAGACAGATGATGTGATCCGCTGTGACCGACTTCTTGATCGGGACCGCTGGCTTCAATTCTTCTACAACCTCCTGCGGCGCCGCGCCCAAGCCCGAAAGCGTCGCAAAGACGGTCTCGATCAAGCCCGGTAATTCGGTCGTCGGCACTGCATTGTTCGAAACATGCGCCGACACGATGTCAGAGGTAAGATTCAGAAGCTCGTTATGATCGGTTGAGTTCTCAGCCATATGTTCCTCGTCATAGGATGCCGCACTATCCCACCCCGATTTTATCCCCCGGGATCGTTACTCTGTTTTTTGACACTCACACGGAAACGCGAGACCGCTTGGCTCTAGCTCCATATAATGTGGAATTTGTAGCGAATGCAATATCAATTGTCATATTTGCACGCTATTCTTGTATTCAATATCTTTGTAGCGTTCCGGTAAGTCGCTTATGGATCCAAATTCCATGAGTTTACCGCACCTCTGACGTCGTTCATTGACCCCTCAACCAGCTCTTTTGCCAGAATCCGCGCGTGGTTGACTGGCCCTGGATAGTCGAGGCCCCGCGCTAACTCCCGGCGAAACCCGAAGCGATTATAATACGGCTCGTCGCCGACAAGAATCACCCGCCGCCACCCTTGAGTTGTCGCGTTGTCCAAAGTCTTCGCGATCAAGACGGCGCCGAGACCTTCGCCCTGTCGGACCGGGTGCACGGCAATCGGGCCGAGCAACAGGGCCGGCCACGCCTCGCTGCCGATTTTAACTGGCCAGTATCGGATGCAAGCGACCAGCACATCATAATCGTCGCGGGCGATCAGGCAGAGCTCGCGGATCGGCTCCACACCCTCACGCAACTGGTAGGAAGGCAGCGTATGCCGGCCTGGCGCGAAGGCGAGGTCGAGCAGCATCTCGGCCTCGTAGGCGTCTTCCGGGCGTTCGAGGAGCAGGCGGTCCATGGCGCGGTTGGCAAGGGCTCGGCGGCCGACTATGAGAGAGCGGGAGCTAGCATGCCCGCGCGGCGCAGACCAGAGAGACGCAAAGATGTTCTATCGTCCCGCCGACGGCCATCCGCTGCCGCATGACCCTTTCAAGGCGCTCGTGGCCCCCAGGCCGATCGGCTGGATTTCCTCGCTGGACGCGGACGGGCAGGCCAACTTGGCGCCCTATTCCTTTTTCAACGGCTGCGGCGACCACCCACCACTGGTGATGTTCTCTCAGACCGGGCGCAAGAGCCGGCCGGAGGCGGTAAAAGACACCGTCGCCAATATCCGCGCAACCGGGGAGTTCGCCTGCAATGTCGTCAGCCGCGCTTTGGCGGAGGCGATGAACACCTCCTCCGGCACCTATCCGGCCGGGCAGGACGAATTCTCGCTCGCGGGCCTCACTAAGGCACCCTGCGAGGCGATCGCGGCCCCACGGGTGGCGGAGGCGCCGGCGGTGTTGGAGTGCAAGATGGTCAAGGTGATCGACGACCTACCGTCCTGGCGGGACCACGCCTTTAACATCATGGTAATCGGCGAGGTCGTCGGTGTGCATATCGACGAGGCGGTGATCAAGGACGGGATGATCGACGTGACAGTGTTTAGCCCGGTCGCGCGGCTTGGCTATATGGACTACACTACCGTCGACGGCGTCTTCGAGATGCTGCGTCCGCAGGTGGCGCCGTGAGCGATGATATGGCAACCGGCGAGACGATGATCGGCATCATCGGCGGCTCCGGCCTCTACGCGATCGACGGGCTGGAGGGGGAGGAGTGGCGTCATGTGCCGACCCCCTGGGGTGAGCCGTCTGACGCGATCCTGACCGGGCGGCTCGACGGGGTGCCGGTGGCGTTCCTGCCGCGTCACGGGCGGGGGCACCGCTATTCGCCCACCACCATCAACTACCGCGCCAATATCGACGCGTTGAAACGGATCGGTGTGACGGATGTCCTCTCGGTCTCGGCCTGCGGGTCGTTTCGGGAGGCGATGGCGCCGGGAGATTTCGTGCTGATCGACCAGTTCATCGACCGCACCGTGAACCGGGAGAAGAGCTTTTTCGGCGCTGGCTGCGTCGCCCATGTCTCGGTCGCCGAGCCGATCTGCCAGCGGCTGCGCGGCGAGCTTAAGACGGCGGCGGAGGAAGGTGGCATCCCCCGCGTGCATCTCGGCGGCACCTATCTCTGCATGGAGGGGCCGCAATTTTCGACCCTGGCAGAGAGCAAGATGTATCGCGAGCAATGGGGCTGCGATGTGATCGGCATGACCAACATGCCGGAGGCGAAATTGGCGCGGGAGGCGGAGATCTGCTACGCGACCATCGCCATGGTCACCGATTACGATAGCTGGCACCCGGACCACGGCGAGGTGGACATCACCGCGATCCTGAAGGTGATGCACGAAAATGTCTCCAAGGCGCGGGATCTGTTGCGGGCGGTGATGCCACGCCTGGGCGGGCCCCGGGCGCCCTGCCCCTATGGCTGCGACCGGGCGCTGGAATACGCGATCATCACCGCGCCGGAGGCCCGCGATCCAACGCTGGTCTCGAAGCTCGACGCGGTGGCGGGGCGGGTGCTGGCGCCGGTGTGACCGGGGCGGGACGGCTGTTCCGCCATGGGCTGGTACCGGGGCGCTTTGCGCCGCTCCATGCCGGCCATTTGGCGGTCGGGCGGGTCGCCATGGCGCTTTGCCGGAGGGTCAGCTTTCTGGTTGTCTCGAGGGGCGAAGTGTCGATCCCAGGACCGTTACGGATGGCCTGGCTGTCGGCCGCCTTTCCCAGCGCCTCCATCACGGAAAGCACCGGCGATGCGACTGGACTTCCGACGGATCTCGAGGGGGCCGATGCGGTCTTCGGAGGCTCCGCGCGGTGGCGGGACCTGGCGGAGCAGCTCGGGATCGCCGCGGTCCCTGTGGATCTCGACCGCGCGGCGCTCTCCATTGATGCGGAGGCGTTGCGGGCCGATCCGCTCGCTCATTGGCAGCAAATTGCAGACCCTGCCCGGCCGTGGTTCCAGCGCCGGGTTACGCTCATGGGGGCGGAGAGCACGGGCAAGTCGACGCTTGCCGCGAACCTCGCGGCGCCCTCAGTGCCGGTGCCCGAGCATGGCCGCAGCCACGAGATGTGGCGTGGGGGCGACTGGACAGAGGCAGAGCTGATCCGCCTCGCCGCTGTACACGAGGCGCACCGCGCAGCACTGGCGCCGGAAGCCGGCCCCGTGATGATTGAAGATACCGACGCCCTTACCACCGCAGTTTGGGCACGCATGCTCCTCGGCCGGCCGGTGGCGGCGCTGGAGGGCCGGCCGCTCGCGGATCTCTATATGCTGCTCGACCCGGATGTGCCCTTTGTGCAAGACGGGATCCGCTATTTCGACGGAGACGCCCGGGCGCGGTTCGATGCGGAGTGCAGGGCGCTGTTGCAGCGGCGCGGCGCGCGGGTCGCGCTCCTCTCAGGCGATTGGCAGGCGCGGCAGGCGCAGGCGCGCGATGCCATCGCCGCCCTGACCGCGGGGCCGCCGCCGGAACGCTGGCGTGAGCGGGACGACCAACACCCGGTCCATGCCGCGGGCAGCCGCGCGCCTGTGTTGAAAGGATGCTGAGAGATGTTCGACCGCGAAACGCTCGACGAAGCCGCCGCCCTGGTCCACCGCCACATGGCGCCGACACCGCAATATGCATGGCCTCTGCTGGCGGAGGTGGCAGGCTGCGAGGTTTGGGTCAAGCATGAGAACCACACCCCGACCGGCGCGTTTAAGGTTCGGGGCGGGCTCACCTATCTGGACGCTTTGATCCGCGATGGCGGATGCGCAGGCATCGCCACGGCGACCCGCGGCAATCACGGCCAGTCGATCCCGTTTGCCGCCCGCCAACATGGCATGCCCGTACGGGTTTGGGTGCCGGAGGGGAATTCGGTCGAGAAAAACGCCGCCATGCAGGCCTGGGGCGCGGAACTGGTGGTCCACGGCCATGACTTCGAGGCCGCACGCCACAACTGCATCCGCGTGGCCGAGGAGGAGGGGCTGCATTTAATCCCGCCCTTCCACGAGCATCTGGTCCGGGGCGTCTCGACCTATGCGTTGGAGCTTTTCTCGGCTGTTCCGGATCTTGATACGGTCTATGTGCCGATTGGGATGGGCTCCGGCATCTGCTCGCTAATCACGGTCCGCGACCTCTTGGGCCTGAAAGCCGAGATTGTCGGCGTCGTGGCCGACGGGGCGGACGCCTATGCCCTGTCCTTCGAGGCGGGGCATGTCGTCGAGACCAACCGGGCGCATACTTTCGCCGACGGCATGGCGTGCCGCGTGCCGATGGCGGAGCCGTTCGAAATCATCCGCCGCGGCGCTGAGCGGATCCTGCGGGTGAGCGACGACGAAACGGCGGCGGCGGTTCGCCTCCTCTACCGCACGACCCACAACGTCGCAGAGGGGGCAGGTGCCGCACCGCTGGCCGGGTTGATGCAAGAGCGTGCAGCAATGACGAACAAACGGGTCGCCGTGATTCTCTGCGGTGGCAATATCGACACCGCGTGGTTTGCTCAGATCCTGGCGGGGGAGACGCCGACTCCTTAGGTCGCGGCGTTACATTCCTGTCATGTTTCTGTTATGATCTATTTTTCGTGGTTCCGCCATTGCCCTATCGTTCCATCTGCGCAACGCATGCGTGGGTCACAGAACACAGATATGATGCTGCAGGCGCCATGGCAAAAGATGACTCTAGAGGGCCGAATAGACGGGTCCGAGTCGTAGTTGACCGTTCTTCCGATGGCTCTTGATGGTCCGTTGATCTCAATCCGCCACTTCTCCCCTGAGCTACTCCCGCGTTCCGCGACAGAAATATTACATTTTTGTGAAAAACTATGCGCCACAGCGGAGTGACATGTGGTAACCTACCCACAGTTAAATTTGCTGGAGGACGTGATAATGCCCCTCTTTATCGCGAAGCTGTTGGTCCCTGTGGATCACCGGCTGGATTGGCGCCAGCCCCGCCTCAACTACGTTCCACGGCCGCTCTACCGCAGGGTGATCCGTAGCATCAGGACGTTTACGCAGGCCTAGCCATGCCGATCCGCTGTTGCCGGGGGGCGCCTCCACTCGATACACCGGGTGAGGGCGCAACCTGGCGAGGGCGAAGCGGTGAGCGAAACGGCTGACATTGCCTCCTACATTCGGACGATCCCGGATTTCCCGATCACGGGCGTTCAGTTCCGAGACGTCACGACGCTGTTCAACCACCCGACCGGCTTTCGGCAGACCATCGACGCGATCGCCAATCCCTATACAGAGGTAGAGATCGACACCATCGTGGCCCTGGATGCCCGAGGTTTCATCCTTGGGGGCGCAGTCGCCTACAAGCTCGGGTTGCCCTTTGTGCCAATCCGCAAGAAGGGGAAGCTGCCGGGCTCGACCATCGCCGAGGCCTATTCGCTGGAATACGGCGAGGCGACCGTCGAAATCCACGACGACAGCCTGAACGCCGGGCAGCGGGTGCTGTTGGTGGACGATCTGCTTGCGACCGGAGGTACGGCCGCGGCGGCCGTGCAGCTTATCGAAAGGCTAGGCGGCCATATCGTCGCCGCGGCCTTCGTGGTGAACCTGCCTGATTTGGGCGGTGAGGCGCGGCTGCGTAAGATGGGTATTGAAGTGCTGACGCTCTGCAGCTTCGACGGCGACTGACCCTCCCTCCCGGAAAGGACCCTGCCTTGGCCGCCATGACTGCCGCCGATATCGTTGCCGCGCGCCTCTACGCGGCGGGGTGCCGCCATGCCTTCGGCATCCCCGGGGGCGAGGTCTTGACCCTGATCGATGCACTGGAACGGGCGGGGATCAGATTTCATCTGACCAAGCACGAGAATGCGGCGGGTTTCATGGCAGAGGGGACCTGGCACATGACCGGGGCGCCAGGCGTTTTGGTCGCGACCGTCGGGCCGGGGGTGGCGAATGCTTTCAACGTCGTCGCGAATGCCGAGCAAGACCGTGTGCCGCTGATCGTCCTGTCGGGCATGGTCGATCCGGCGGTGGCGCTCAGCTACACGCATCAAGTCTTTGACCATGGCGCGGTGTTTCGCGAGGTCTGCAAGGCGAGCTTTCAGGCCGCTGACGGCGCGGTCGATGTGACGATGGACAAGGCGCTGAGGACTGCGATGGCAGGGCGGCCCGGGCCGGTGCATATCGACCTGCCGATCAAGGTTGCGGCTGCGGATCAGCCTGCGCCCGGTCCCGCCCGGATTGCGCCCACAGCGTTGGGTGCGCCCGCCGGGGCCGGAGTAGCGGAAGCTCAAGCCCTGTGGCAGCGGGCGGAACGTCCGGTGGTGATGGCGGGCCTTGACGTCCTGAACGAGCCCGGTGGCGCCGCGGCGGTCGCGGCCTTCGTCGAACGCCATCGGGTGCCCCTGGTCACGACCTATAAGGCAAAGGGCATCTTGCCGGAGGGACATCCTCTGTCGCTCGGCGGGCATGGTCTTAGCCCCAAATCGGACAAGCTGGTGCTCCCGGTCTTGACCGGGGCGGATTGCGTCATCGCCGCTGGCTATGACCCGATCGAGATGCGGATCGGCTGGCGGGACCCGTGGGATCCCGCGGCCTGTATCGAGTTCGCCCATGCCGAGAATGATCACGACATGCACCATGCGGCGTTCTCCTGGGTTTGCTCGGTGGCGGAGGGGCTGGCGATGCTCGACCTTGCGGGCGATCCCCGGCCGCGCTGGTCCGCCGAGGCAACGGCCCATCCGCGGCGAGCGCTGATCGACGCCTTTGCGCCCGTGGGGAATTGGGGCCCGGACCACGCGATTGCCGAGATGCTGTCGGTGATGCCCGAGGATGCGGTGACGACGGCGGATAGTGGCGCCCACCGGATCCTGTTGAGCCAACATTTCTATTGCCAACGCCCGCGGGCGTTGCTGCAATCCTCCGGGCTTTGCACGATGGGCTGTGCGTTGCCGCTGGGGCTCGGGGCGAAAATCGCCGACCCCGCCCGGCCTGTGGTGACCTTTCAGGGCGATGCTTGCCTCGAGATGGTGCTGGGGGAATTCGGGACCCTGCGGGATAGTGGCTTGCCGCTCGTCGTGGTGGTGTTCGTCGACCGCTCCCTGGCGCTGATCGAGCTGAAGCAGCGGCGCGAGGGCTTGCAGAACCGCGGTGTCGATTTCGACCGGACGGATTTCGCGGGGCTGGCGCGGCTCTATGGTGGGCATGGTGTCACAGTACGCGGACCCGGCGAGGCCGCGCCGGCGCTGGAGGAGGCGCTGTCCGCCCAACGCTTCACGGTGATCGAGGTGGAGATCCCGCGGCGCGCCTATGACGGGTTGATCTGAGGGGGAGATGGCGATGATCCGGCCGGAAGCGAGTTTTTGCGGGGTGCCCTGGGTGGCGCAGGACGCTTTGGCGGGCGAGGCGCCCGATGCGGTGGTCATCGGCGCACCGGTAGCAAGCCCTTATCCGGACCGGGAGGTGCACAGCACCGATGCGCCGGAAGCGCTGCGGACTGCGCTTAGATGGTACGATGTGCAGACCACCCAAATCGATATGGACCATGGCGGACCGATTTTCGGCGGTGCCAAACTGATGGATTTGGGCGATGTACCCTATGGCGCAGTGAGCGCCGTGAACCGCGCAGCAATCACCGATGCGGTGGCGGCGGTCGTTTCCGCAGGTGCTGTGCCGGTGGTGCTCGGCGGAGACGACTCGATTCCGATCCCGGTCTTTTCGGGATTTGCCGGTCAGCAGATTTTCGTCGTTCAGGTCGACGCGCATCTCGACTGGCGGGACGAGGTCTCCGGCGAGCGTTACGGGTTTTCCTCCACGATGCGGCGCGCCTCCGAGATGGATCATGTCGCGGGGATCGTGCAGATCGGGGCGCGGGCAGCCGGCTCTGCCAGGGCGGGGGAGGTCGCGGCGGCACGCGCCTATGGTGCCAAGATCTTCACCATGCGCGACGTGCATAGCGCAGGCGTTCGGCCGGCTGTGGCGGCGGTGCCGGAGGGCGCATCGGTGGTGCTCAGCTTCGACGCGGACGGGCTCGACCCCGGCCTCTGCCCCGGCGTGCTTTCGCCGGCCTTCGGCGGCCTTGGCTACCAAACCATGCTAGACCTCATTGACGGCCTGGCAGCCCGCGCACGGATCGCGGGGGTCGCCCTGGTAGAGTATGTACCTCACCGTGATCCACAGGGACTGGGCGGGAAGGCCTTAGCACGCCTGCTCGCCAATCTGACCGCCAAGATGCGACGGACCTGACCTTTGGATGACGCGGAATCGCGGGCGTACCGCCCACGATCGGTTTTCTCTCAGACCCGGTCCGGCCTGTGAACAGCCCGGACCGGGCGGGCGCATCGCTTCGGGTCGCATGGGTTGGACGGCAAGGCAGCAAAGGCTGGCTGCGAAGACCGCCGGGGGTGGTCACATCCAATCATCTGGAAGCCACGGCCCGCGTCAAGGGCAAGCCGGGCTGCACCCGGTCGCGAGCGCGACCCTTGACCCAGGCCGGCGCTACGCTGCGGCATGTCAAGGGATGAGGATCGCCCGAAAGTCGTTGACATTGGTGAGGGTCGGGCCGGTGATCACTTGATCCCCGAGGGCCGCGAAGAAGCCATGTCCATTGTTGTTCGCGAGGTCGGCAGACGGGTCGAGGCCTATGGCGCGAGCGCGGGTCAATGTTTCGGGGGTGATGATGGCGCCGGCCACCTCCGCCGCGCCGTCGACACCATCGGTGTCGGCGGAGAGCGCCCAGACCGGACCGCCATCGAGAGCGACGGCAAGCGCGAGCAGGAACTCGACATTGCGTCCGCCGGTGCCCGTGCCGCGGATCGTGACCGTCGTCTCGCCGCCGGAGAGCAGCACGCAAGGGCGCGGCAGGGGTTGGCCGTGGGTAAGGACTTGGGCGGCGATCCCGGCCATCACCTTACCCATCTCCCGCGCCTCGCCCTCCAGCGCATCGCCGAGGATCAGAGGGGTGATCCCCGACTGACGCGCTTTTTCCGCCGCTGCTTCCAAGGAGAGCTGGGGCGCCGCAATGATCCGATTTTCGGCGCCTGCCAGACGGGGATCGTCAGGCCCTGGGCAGCCCGGGCTAATCGCGAGATGATCAGACACATTTTGCGCCACATCGATCCCGAAATCTGCAATGATCCGCTGGGCATCGGCGGGGATCGAGCGCTCCCCGACCGTCGGGCCCGAGGCAATCACCGCCGGGTCATCTCCGGGCACATCGGAAATCAGAAGCGCCACCAGGCGTGCGGGATGGGCCGCAGCGGCGAGACGGCCGCCCTTGACCGCCGAGAGATGCTTCCGGACTATGTTCATCTCGCCAATCGCGGCGCCCGAGGCGAGGAGGCTCTGATTGACCGATTGCTTCTCGGCCAAAGTGATCGGCGGCGCGGGCAGGGTCATCAAGGCCGAACCGCCGCCGGAGATCAGCGCGATCACCAGATCGTCGGGGCCCAACCCCTCCAGGGTCGCAAGAACAGCGCGGGTCCCGTCTAGACCCGCCTGGTCGGGAACCGGATGGGCGGCCTCGATGATCCGGATCTTGTGACACGGCCGGGCATGGCCATAACGGGTGATGACGGTGCCGGTGAGGGGGCCGGGCCAAGCGGCCTCCAATGCCTCGGCCATGCGGGCGGAGGCCTTGCCCGCACCGATCACGACCGTGCGACCGGCCGGGGGCTCCGGCAGATGGTTCGCTAGCACCGCCATGGGATCGGCTGCGGCGACGGCCGTGTCGAACAGCCCGCGCAACAGCGCCTTCGGATCGATCATGGCCCCTTGGTGCCATCCCCGGCATCGGGTGTCCACGGGTCATCGCCCTGGGTCTGCATGCGCGGACGGACCGGTCGCCCCTCCCGCCAGGCGACGAAGATGCCGGCGCCGGCGATCAACGCCATCCCAACCAGGGTAGCGCCATCGGGCAGAGCCCGCCAGATCGCGAATTCGAGGACGGGGATGATCGCGAGATAGCTGTATTCGAAGGGGGCGAGGCGGCTTGCATCCTCGACCTGATAGGCCCGCACGATCAGCAACACGCCGCCCAGATGAGTGCCGGCGGTGAGAAGGATCAGCCCGACGGCGAGCGGCGTCGGCTCCAGCCAGGCGGAAAAGAGGAACGGTTCCGCCACCGCCATCTCTGCAGGGATGCCGAAGAGTGGGATCGCCAGGACCCCGGCCATGCCGATATTCGCGTAGAGGAGGTTGTGGACAAGGGAGAGGGCGAAGTTCTCCTCCTCCCGGCAGCGCCAACGGGTCAGGATCGTGCCCATGGCGTAGCAAAGGGCGGACACGACGGGCAGGAGAGCGGCAAGCTGCAGCCCGTCGCCACCAGGCCGAATGATCACGAGAACGCCGGCAAAGCCGACGAGGACCGCAATGATCCGCCTCGGCCCGATCGGCTCCGCGAGGATCAGGGCCGCCAATAGGGTGATGATCAGCGGCCCGGTGAAGAAGGTCGCCGCTGCGGTGGAGAGGGGCAGGAACGGAAAGGACGCGTAGAAGCAGATATAGGCACCGCACATGAAGAAGGCGCGCAGCAGCGGCCAACCCCAGCGTTTCGGCACTAGCGTCGTGCCGCGGTTCATGATCGCGACGGCGGTGACGAGGAGGGCCAGGGTCGCTGTGGACCGGACCATCTGCAACTGCCAGAGGGAGACCTCCGCAACCACGAGCTTTACCGCGATGTCCTGACTCGCGAAGAGGGCCATGGCGGCGACGATCAAACCGACCGGGCCGATGCGGGTGACCGAGCCGAGGGTGGCGGCGCCGTCGGACATTAGACGCACCCTGCGCCGGGCTTGGGCGCCCTCTGATCGGCTGCTGCTATGGGCTGCAGGCGGGCGCATATCAACATCGCCTCCTTCCTCGCCACGCTCGCGCGGCCCGGAAAGGCTGTCAAATACCGCGGCGCCATGGCATGTCGCGAATGGAACAATCGAGGAGGGAGCGATGGATCAGGATCTGTTCGAGCGCGGATTGGCGCAGCGCAAGGGGACCTTGGGCGCGGCGTATGTCGAGAAGAACCTAGCGGCAGCGGACGACCTGACGCGGCCATTTCAGGAAGCGATGACCGCCTGGTGCTGGGGTTTCGGCTGGGACGATGGGGCCATCGATACGAAGACCCGCTCGATGATGAACCTCGCGATGATCGGCGCGCTTGGCAAGATGCAAGAATGGGAGATCCACTGCCGCGGCGCTGTTAAGAACGGCGTCTCGATGGAGGAGATCCGCGCGATCATCCATGTGGTCGGCATCTATTGCGGCGTGCCCCAAGCGTTGGAGTGCTTCCGGGTGGCGCGCAAGGTGCTGACGGAGGAAGGGATGCTCTGAAGGCACGCAAGATCCGGGTCGCTTGTCGACCGGTCGCTGGTCATTTTTCGGGTTACCGCGACAAGCCAAGGAGCGTCCGATGATCGGCCCAACAAAATCCCTCGCGAGCGTCTATGGAGACGAACAGAGCCGTTGGGAGGCCGTGATGTCGCGGGACCCGCGGTCGGACGGCGCATTCCTCTATGCGGTTACGACAACAGGGATCGTCTGCCGCCCAGTTTGCACGGCGCGACGCCCAAAGCGGTACAATACTCGGTTTTTCAATGCTTTGCCCCAGGCCCTGTCGGCGGGTTTTCGGCCCTGTCGTCTCTGCCGTCCGGATCAGGCCGGGCGTGCGCATGGCCTGGCGGCGATCCTGATGACCGATCTGAAGGGCTTTTCAACCCATGTGGCGCGGCATGACCCGGGCGCAGCGCTTCGGCTCTTGGCAGGGTTCCATGAGATGGCGACCGAGGCGGTGCTGTCCCGGGGCGGGCAGGTCCACAAGTTTCTCGGCGACGGGCTGATGGCGGTCTTTCCGGCTGTCCCGCGCGACCGAAACGAGGCGGCGTCGGCCCTGGCAGCCGCGCAGCATATTGTGGCGGCGAACGCCGCGAGATCGGCCGCGGGTGTGCCGCAAGCCGCGGTCGGTCTCCATTATGGCGCGGTCGCCATTGGCGAGGTGGGGGCCCGTGCAGCGCGGGAGATCGCTGTGATTGGCCCAACGGTCAACATCGCCGCGCGGTTGGAGCAACTCACCCGGCGCCGGGATGTCGACCTTGCGGTCAGCGACGATGCTCTGAGAGCGGCCGGGGCCGAAGCGGCGAGGGGTCTCGAGGCCCTGGGTACGGTGTCGTTGAAGGGCTGTGGCCGCCACCGGGTGTGGGTGCAATCCGCCCGGCAGCCAGATGCGGTCGCGGCCTAAAGCATCCCTTTGTCGGCGAGTTGCTTTTTGGCGGCTTCGGTCTTGTCCAGATCGCCGAGACCCATGCCGTTCAGCACCGCCTCGGTCTTGGTGAATTGCAGGTCGCGGTACTCCACGATCTGCACGCGGTTGCCCCATGGGTCGCGAAAATCGAGGAAACCGCCATCGATCATCTCGGCCCCTGCGGCTTCGGCCAGCGCCGCCACCTTGCTGCGGTCATCGACGACCAGGCCGAAATGCCGCTCGGCATCCGGGGGGCTGCCATCATGCTCGACCAGCGCGATGAATTGGTCTCCCATGTCGATAAAGGCGTGGCCCGGCGCGCGGCCGCGCAGGGTGAAGTCGAAAATTGCGCCATAGAAGGATAGGGCGGCCTCGATATCCCCAACCTCGAGCGCGATGTGGTTGGTACCCACGAGACGCGGTTTGTCGCTGTCGGTCATTCTGCGCTCCCTCCGGCCGTTCGTCAGATATCGAGGTTTTCCACCGACAGCGCGTTTTCCTGGATGAACTGGCGTCGCGGTTCGACGACATCGCCCATCAGCTTCGAGAAGATCTCGTCGGCGTCGGTGGTCTGGTCTATACGCACCTGCAGGAGGGTCCGTGCCTCCGGATCCAAGGTGGTTTCCCAGAGCTGGTCGGCATTCATCTCGCCGAGGCCCTTATAGCGCTGCAGGGTCAGGCCCTTTTCGCCCTCGCTCATCACCGCGTCGAGCAGTTCGGAGGGGGCGCGTATCGCGATCTCTCTCTCCTTCCGGACCATGGTCGCCGGGTTCTCGTAGGTCTCTTTCAACTGGGTCGCCATCTGGCCCAAGTTCCGCGCCTCCGCCGAGCGCAGCGCGAAGGCGTCTAGCGTCCGGGTCTCGGTGACGCCGCGGAGTTCCCGAGTAAAACGCAGGCCACCGTCGTCGAGGACCACGCCCTGCCATCCGCGCTCCGTCTCCGGCGCGAGCAGATCGAGGCGTTTGGCAATGGCGTCCGCCGTCTCTCCCGCAAGGTTGCGTCGCCCGATCAGGTCGGGGTTCAACGCCCCTTCGATCGCCGCCTGTTCCAGCAGGAAGCGCGGGTAGGAGGTCGGGAACATCCCCAGGATCATCCGCAGATGGCGGGCCTGTTCGGCCAGGCGCACGAGATCCGGGCCCGCAATCTGCTCGCCAGAGCCGAGGACCAGGGTCGCCCCCTCCGTCCCCTCGGCAATCAAGTAGTCTTCCAGCTCCCGCTGGTCCTTGCAGTAGCGGGTCGCCTTGCCGCGAGCGACTTTAAAGAGCGGCGGCTGCGCGATGTAGAGATGCCCCGCCGCGATCAGCTCCGGCATTTGACGGTAAAAGAAAGTCAAAAGCAGCGTGCGGATATGGGCGCCATCGACATCCGCATCGGTCATCAGGACGATTTTGTGATAGCGAAGTTTCCCGATATCGAACTCGTCCCGCCCGATCCCGGTGCCGAGCGCGGTGATCAGCGTGCCGATCTGCTCCGATGAGATCATCCGGTCGAAGCGGGCGCGTTCGACGTTGAGCACCTTGCCCCGCAGTGGCAGCACCGCCTGGTTTTCCCGTGACCGGCCCTGTTTAGCTGAACCGCCGGCGCTATCTCCCTCGACGATGAAGATCTCGGCCTTTGTCGCGTCCTTCTCCTGACAGTCGGCGAGTTTGCCGGGGAGAGAGGAGACGGTCATCGCGCTCTTGCGGGTCATCTCGCGCGCCTTGCGGGCCGCCTCGCGGGCCAGCGCCGCCTCGACGACCTTGCCGACCACAGCGCGAGCGTCGGCGGGGTTCTCCTCGAACCATTCGGAGAGTTTTTCGTTCATCAGGCTCTCGACTGCCGGACGCACCTCGGAGGAGACCAACTTGTCCTTGGTCTGCGACGAGAACTTCGGGTCCGCGACTTTCACCGAGAGGACGCAGGTCAACCCCTCCCGCGCGTCATCGCCGGTCAGCGAGACCTTTTCCTTCTTACCGATGCCGTTCTGTGTGGCGTAGGCGTTCACCGCCCGGGTCAGCGCGCCGCGAAAGCCTGCCAAATGCGTGCCCCCATCCCGCTGCGGGATGTTGTTTGTGAAACACAGCATGTTCTCGTGATAGCTGTCGTTCCACCACATCGCGACCTCGACGGCGATGCCCTCCCGCTCCCCCGCCACCGCGATTGGGTTTTGGATCAGCGGGTTTTTCGAGCGGTCGAGATACCGGACAAACGCCTCCACCCCGCCCTCGTAGTGCAGCTCCTGCTCCACCGGGTCGGCATGGCGTTGGTCGCGCAGGATGATCCGGACGCCCGAGTTGAGGAAGGCCAATTCGCGGAGGCGATGCTCAAGGGTTTTGAGCTGGTAGTCGATGTTTGAGAACGTGTTGAGGGAGGCGAGGAACCGCACCTCGGTCCCTTTGCGCTCGCCCGCCTCGCCGGTCGCGGCGAGCGACTTTACCGTCTCACCATGTTCGAAGCGGGCCTTATGTTCGGTGCCGCCGCGCCAGATCGTCAGCTCCAGCCAATCGGACAGTGCATTGACCACCGAGACACCGACACCGTGCAGCCCGCCGGAGACTTTGTAGGAATTCTGGTCGAACTTCCCGCCGGCATGAAGCTGGGTCATGATGACCTCGGCCGCCGAGACCCCCTCTTCCGGATGGATCTCGGTCGGGATGCCTCGGCCATTGTCGAACACGCTGACCGAACCGTCGGCATGAAGCACCACGCGCACCCGGTCGGCATGGCCGGCCAGCGCCTCGTCGATGGCGTTGTCAACCACCTCATAAACCATGTGGTGCAGGCCCGACCCGTCATCGGTATCGCCGATATACATGCCCGGGCGCTTGCGCACGGCCTCCAACCCCTTCAGCACTTTGATGCTGTCGGCGCCGTATTCCTGCGAGGCCTCCGGCTTTTCGCCGTCGTCTTTGGTCTGCTCGTTCTCTGCCATGGTGAGGGTTATCCCCTTCGATTCGTTAAGCTGTCGATGCTGCGGGACAGCCGCCGCATCTCGTTTTTGCGCGATCCCTCCGCCGTATCCCCGACCTCCGCGGCCGCGCTATCGTCGGGCATGGTCTCGACCAGAGCCTGAAGCCGGGTCACATCAGAGACGAGTTGGTTGGCGCGCGGGGTTCCCGGCAGCATGCCGAAGGCGGTTGGCAAGAGCCAAAAGGTGGTTGGGTCGGCCTGCAATGTGAACCCTTGGCCGAACGGGGCGTGGATGATGATGTCGCCGATCTCGAACTCCAGCTCGGTTGGTCGAGACCAGGCGGCCATCGCGGCCATAGTCGCGGTGGTCATCGCCGTCGTCGCCAGCGTCATCATGTGGATCTGACAGGCGAACAGCATCAGCGGGCCGTCGATGGGGCGGTCATACATAATCGCAAACCTCTAGACGACGGCGACGCCGCTGGGGGCGGCTGCGAGAGTGGCCAGAACTTTGACCGGTGCTTGAGTTTGGGTCATGCGATGTCGAGCCTCGTGCCGTCCACGCCCTCGGTCACCGCGACCTGCATCGCGCCATCGAGACCCTCGAAAAGCTCCGGCCCAGTGCCGGTCATCCAAGCCTGTGCACCAATAGCAGCAATTTCGGTATAGAGCGCGCGGCGGCGGTCGGCGTCGAGATGGGCGGCAACCTCGTCCATCAGAAGGATGGGCGTCGCGTCGGTCTCCGTACTCAGCGCGCGGGCATTGGCAAGGCAGAGCGAGAGGAGCAGCGCCTTCTGCTCGCCCGTCGAGCAGGCGCGCGCGGGCATAGCTTTCGCAGCGTAGACGGCATCCAGATCGCTGCGATGCGGCCCCTCCAACGTGCGGCCGGCGATAGCGTCCTGACCCCGCGCATGTCCGAGCCGCTCGGCAAAACCGGCGGCCTCGTCCTCCTCAAGAATTTCAAGAACTTCGCCCGCGCGAAGCGCCTCGGAAAAGCGGGTCTCCATGGGGCCTAGAATAGCGAGGTCGGCGCGTGGAAACAATGTCTCCGCCCCCGATTGCGCGGCGAGAAGGCGGGTGAGCGACATGGCCCGGGCATGGGCGATCTTGGCACCGGCACGGGCCATCTGCGCCTCGATCCCCGACAACCATGCATCGTGCCACTGCCCCTCCTTCAACAGTCGGTTTCGGGCGCGCATTGCCTTTTCATAGGCAATGGAGGTTTCGGCGTGTTCCGGCGTGAAGCCCAGTGTCATCCGGTCGAGAAAGCGGCGCCGCTCAGAGGCGCCCTCGACCCACAACCGATCCATAGCGGGGGTCAGCCACACCTGGCGGATATGGTGACCGAGGCGGGACTGCGTTGTCGATTTGCCGTCGATCTCGACCTGGCGGGAACCCTCGCCTTCCAGCCCTGTGACGACCTCTAGCCCGGGATCGGGGCCGAATAGCGCCGCGCGGATCCGCCAACCTGCGCCTTCCGGGCGGCGCGCAAAATCCTCGCTGCTGGCACTGCGCAGGCCGCGGCCTGGAACGAGGAGCGAGACCGCCTCCAAGAGGTTGGTCTTTCCCGCCCCATTCGGCCCATGCAGTGCTACGGAGCGGCCGTCCGTCTCGATCTCGGCAAAACGGTAGGAGCGGAACTGCGCGAGGCGCAGCGTTGTGACGGAGAGCCGGGTGGGCATGGGCCGCCCCTGGCCAGCGGGTCAGACCCGCATCGGCATCACGACGTAGACCGCCGATTGGTCATCCCCTTCGCGCACGAGGGTCGGCGCGCCAGGATCGGCGAACAGAAAGACCGCATTCTCCCGGTCGATCTGGCCCGCGATCTCCAGGAGATATTTGGCATTGAAACCGATTTCCATCCCGTCTTCTGGGTATGCGACGATCAACTCCTCTGCCGCGCTGCCGGCATCGGGCGCGTTGACCGAGAGGGTCAGCTTGTCATGGTCCATGGCGAGTTTGACTGCCCGCGACCGTTCGCGGCTGACGGTCGCCACCCGGTCGACGGCGGCGGCGAATTCCGCTGCATCGACCTCGAGCCGCTTGGGGTTCCCGACCGGGATCACACGGGTGTAGTCCGGAAAAGCGCCGTCGATCACCTTGGAGGTGAGCTGCAATCCATCGACCGAAAAACGGATCTTGGTCTCGGACACCGCGACCTCGACCTCTGCCTCGTCATCTTCGAGCAGGCGGCGCAATTCGCCCACCGTCTTCCGGGGAACGATAACGCCGGGCGAGGCCTCCGCGCCGCCTGGCAGTTCCGCATCGATCCGGGCAAGGCGGTGCCCATCAGTCGCGACGGCGCGTAGGACCTGCCCGCCCTCCGAATCGGCAATGTGGAGATAGACGCCGTTTAGATAGTACCGCGTCTCCTCGGTCGAGACGGCGAATTTGGACTTGTCGAACAGTCGCCTCAGCATGGTGGTCGAGGCGCGATAGGTGCATTGGTACTCGCTCGACGCCATAATCGGGAAATCCTCCCGCGGCAGGGTCGCGAGGGAAAACCGGGACCGTGCCGCGCTGACATCGAGGCGTCCGGCCCCGGGCTGCCCGGCCAAGGAGAGCTCTGCCCCCTCGGGCAATTTGCGCACGATCTCGTGGAGCATATGAGCGGAGACGGTGGTGGAGCCCGCCTGCTCGACCATTGCCGGCAGCTTCTCGATCACCTCGATATCCAGATCGGTCGCACGCAGAGCCACTTCGGCCCCCTCCGCCTCGATCAACACATTTGCCAGGATCGGGATGGTATTTTTGCGTTCAACAACGCCTTGAGCGCGGCTCATCGCCTTGAGGAGCGCAGAGCGTTCTATGCTGAGCTTCATCGCCTGATCCGTTCTCGGGCAAGGTGGCTGGGCGCCAACCGGTCTTTTCGGGGCACCCACACTATCCAAAAGCCAAGGCGATGCAATGCCAGGGGCTTACTCCGACAGGCGGTCGCGTTATGTCAGCTTTCGAGCATCCGCCGCAGCAACTCTAGATCCTCGGCGATCTGGCTGTCGGTCTCTTTCAGGCTCTCGATCCGGCGAACGGCGTGCAGCACGGTGGTGTGATCGCGGTTGCCGAAACCGCGGCCGATCTCCGGCAGCGACTTCGTCGTCATGGTCTTCGCGAGGTACATGGCGACCTGGCGGGGGCGGGCGACGGCACGGGCGCGGCGGGCCGAGATCAGGTCGGCCTGGCGCAGATTGTAATGCTCGCCGACGCGGCGCTTGATCTCGTCGAGCGTCACTTTCTTATCCGAGGAGCGCAGAAGATCGGACAGGGATTCCTGCGTCATCTCGAAATCGATGCGCCGACCCACGAGCGATGCAAACGCGAACAGCCTGGTCAAGGCGCCCTCGAGCACCCGCACATTCGACGCAATGCGATGTGCGAGAAATTCCAGAACCTTCGGGTCGAGTTCGACCTCCGGATGCTCGGCCATCACAGCCTCGGCCTTAGACTGCAGAATGCCCAAACGAAGTTCGTAGTCCGTCGGATGAATGTCGACCACCAGACCCCATTGCAGGCGCGACTTGATCCGCTCCTCCAGCCCCTCGATCCGGTCGGGCGAGTT
This sequence comes from Pseudomonadota bacterium, assembly GCA_039513195.1. Classification (GTDB taxonomy): domain Bacteria; phylum Pseudomonadota; class Alphaproteobacteria; order Rhodobacterales; family Rhodobacteraceae; genus Thermohalobaculum. Next base: position 165,026 of record JBCCRM010000003.1, read on the forward strand.
GTCGGAAGAGATAACGATCTGTTTGTTTTGATCGATCAGCGCATTGAAAGTATGGAAGAACTCTTCCTGGGTCGAATTCTTGCCGGCAATATACTGGACGTCATCGACGAGCAGCACGTCCACCGAGCGAAACTGCTCCTTGAAGGTGATGGTGTCCCGGAAACGCAAGGCTTGGACGAAGCGGTACATGAACTGCTCGGCCGAGAGATAGAGCACCTTTCGCTCCGGCGACGTTCGCAGCAGATGCCAAGCGATAGCATGCATCAGATGTGTCTTGCCGAGACCGACGCCGCCGTAGAGCACGACGGGGTTGAAGGACGCATCCGCAGTCTCCGCGACGCGCCGTGCCGCGGCGTTGGCTAGTTCGTTTGGTTTGCCCACGATGAAACGATCGAACGTGTAGCGCGGGTCGAGGGGCGCGGACGGGAGCGCCTCCTGCGGCGCGGGCACGGCAGTCATCGCCGGCACGGCGCTTGCCGGGCGGTCGACCGATTGCGTCGCCTCCGGGGTCTCGAAGGTCAATCGACGGATACGATTGTCAGCGCGCGTCAATGCACGCAACAGATTGCGGCGGTAGTTCTTTTCGATCCAATCGACCAGAAACCGCGTCGGACCAGTGATCACGGCGAGATCGCCGTCGATCTTGGAGAGAACAGCGCTCCGCAGCCATTGATCGACCGTCTCTGCGCCCAACTCGACGCGCATTTCCGAGAGGACCTCTGACCAGATCCGGGTCAGCTCCGCCTCGGACTCACGTTTCGTCCTTCTCCCCCGTCCCGCCGTCATCCCCGGCCCCCCCTGTAACGCGACCTCTGCCCTGGCCCGGCCAAACCTGACCGGGACTTCACTTTTTCTTCGCGTGGCTTGCCGACCCTGTGGCATCACGTTTGCCGCCAGGGCAAACCGACAGCTTGCCAACCGTTCAATCCGCCGCGCCGATGGGCGCTGTCCAAATCGCCTTGAAATCCTTCCCCAACATTGGTGCAAACCAACGCCTGGCCCATCGCCGCACTTCGTTCCGCTACCAGCATCGCTGCCGACAATGACCGGGCTCCGGAACGGCACAAAAACAACAATTGGGTCGGCTGTACCTCCGCAACACGTGCTTCCACGTCGTGAACAAAGGATGCACGAGGCGTCATGTCAGGAAACGCTGCCCATTCTATAAGCCACGGTGTTCGGTCGAGCGCTGAGAGGTCAGGAATGCCGACAAAAGTCCATTCCGCTCTGCTCCTCACATCGACCAACTGTGCTGAGGGATCCGCCTCCAGCAGTGACCAGGCCTGCGTAGGCGTCACCTGGTCAACGACTGATTGGCCGATCTGCATCCCGCTCCTCCTCGCGCCTTTGTCTCTTTTCGGAGAACTAATCGCCGAGCGGGATTCGGAGCAACCAATTTCGAGACCGACATGATCAATAATTTTTTCCACCAGAAGAAAAGATTGCTCAAATACTTCAATATGTACTTGACCACCCCACCACAACTTCGAGCGGTAGAACGGCGAATACTAGTCCAGCAGTTTCTGTGAGTGATTCCCTGTGGTTGAAATGTTAGGAGCAAGGTCGACCTAGGAGCAAGCGGGTCAGAACAGGAACATTGCAGTCCAATGTCAGTACCGTGACAACACAGCAATAGGTGCCGGTGCGTATTCCGCAACGCCACCCCAAAGATGACAACTAATTCTGACGTAAAGGGAGCTAGACAGCCGATCCCATCGCCCGGACCCGTTGGTGCAGGCGAGAAACTTTTCGACTGGCCGTATTGGGATGCATGATCCGCTTCGAAGCGCCGCGCATGATCTCGGGCTGTGCAATGCGCAGAGCCTCCCGCGCCGCGGCCTGATCGCCGGTAGCGATCGCCTCCTCCACCTTTCGGATGAAGGTCCGCACCCGCGACTTGCGCGCCATGTTCACCTCGGTCCGCCGCGCGATCTGGCGCACCCGTTTCTTCGCCTGTGGCGAGTTTGCCATTGAGTCTCTCAGCTCTCGTTCAAAACAGGCGCTTCGCCTAACGCAGCCTACCCGCGGTCGTCAACATTTCACTCGCCCTTGAAATGGGCGGAGCGCTTCTCCGCGAAGGCATTCATGCCCTCGGTCTGATCTTCGGTCGCAAACAGCGCGTGGAACATCCGCCGCTCGAACAGCACGCCCTCGGAGAGCGTGCTCTCATAGGCCCGGTTCACCGCCTCTTTGGTGGCCAAGACGGCGAGCGGGGCCTTGTCGGCGATCTTTGCCGCAGTCGCCACTGCCTCCTCCACCAGTTTATCCGCTGGCACAATACGGCTGACGAGGCCGCTGCGCTCCGCCTCCGCGGCATCCATGAAGCGCCCGGTCAGGTTCATCTCCATGGATTTCGACTTGCCGACAAAGCGGGTCAGCCTTTGCGATCCACCGGCCCCCGGCATAACGCCCAAATTGATCTCCGGCTGGCCGAATTTCGCGGTGTCGGCCGCCAAAATAAAGTCGCACATCATCGCCAACTCGCAGCCACCCCCGAGGGCAAAGCCCGCCACTGCGGCAATAACCGGTTTGCGGATGCGAGTGACCGTTTCCCATTCCTTGGTGATGAAGTCTTCCCGGAAGACGTCGACATAGCGCTTCTCGCGCATCTCTTTGATGTCGGCGCCGGCGGCAAAGGCCTTCTCGGTCCCGGTGATCACCATAGCGCCGACCGTCTCGTCTGCATCGAATTTGACCAGCGCGTCGCCCAGCTCCCTCATCAGCTCGGAGTTCAGCGCGTTCATGGCGTTTGGCCGATTTAAGCGGATCACCCCGACATGGTCGCGTGTTTCGACGATGATGTTGGTATAGGCCATGGGGCGCTCTCCGTCGGATGCGGCCGAAATTCGGGCGGGTGTACCCGGCCGGTGCCGGGCGATCAACTGTCAACGCTGACAGCGGGCGCAGTAGAAGCTGGAGCGGGCGGACTGCACGATCCGACGGATCGACCCTTTGCAACCGTTGCGGCGACACGGCTCTCCTTCGCGGCCATATGCCTGAAAGCTGTGCTGGAAATAGCCCAGTTCGCCATCCGCCTGTCGGTAGTCGCGTAGCGATGACCCCCCGGCCTCGATCGCCTCCGTGAGCGTGCTCCGGATCTCCGATACCAGACGCTCGATCCGGAGCCTGGCGATGGCCCCGGCGGCCCGGGCCGGATGGATGCCGGTGCGGTGCAGCGCCTCGCAGACATAGATATTGCCGAGGCCAGCGACGATCCGTTGATCCAACAGCGCCGCCTTGATTGCCATGAAGCGCCCGGCCAGCTTTTCCGCGAGGTAGTCGGCATGGAAGGCGTTGCCCAGAGGCTCCGGCCCCAGGGGCGCAAGCCAGCGATGCGCCGTCAGGTCTTGGGTGGGCCAAAGGTCCATGGCACCGAAACGGCGCGCATCGTTATAGATCACTCGGGCGCCGCCGTCGGTCCAAAGGATCACATGGTCATGGGTGCCGATCTCCCCCGCAGCATGGGCGAACTGGCCCAGCATCTCTGCGCCATTGGCAGCCGCCGGCTCCGGCACTTCGACCAACACCCGCCCGGACATGCCGAGATGCAGAATCCAGGTCTCGCCGCCGTCTAGGGCGGCGAGGATGTACTTCGACCGCCTCGCCAGCCCCTCGACCCGACGCCCACTCAGCCGCTCGGCAAACCGCACCGGCAACGGCCAGCGCAGGTCCGCCCGCCGTTGCTCGACCCGGGTGAGGCTGTGGCCCACGAGCACTCGTTCCAACCCACGCCGTACCGTCTCGACCTCTGGCAATTCCGGCAATCGGCCCTCCTTGCACCCGACGCAAATCGCGCCACCACCTCTTGGCGTCACGGCGGAGCGGTGCAATGCGGCAAAGATATCCCGCCTGGCGCCGTCGCCCGCCGTTTCCCTCCGCCGATCAGGCGCTATTGTGCCGGCCATGACCAGTGACACGCCGCGCGAAACCGATTTCGGGTTTCAGACCATTCCAGAAGACGAAAAGGCCGCCCGTGTCGAGGGGGTGTTTTCCTCGGTGGCCAACCGCTACGACCTAATGAACGACCTAATGTCGGCGGGCGTGCACCGGCTGTGGAAGGCCGCGATGATCGACTGGCTGGCACCGCAGCCTGGGATGCTGCTGCTCGATGTGGCGGGCGGCACGGGTGATATAGCCTTTCGATTTCTCCGCCGTCTCGACGGCACCGGCCGGGCCATCGTCTGCGATATGACCGAGGCGATGCTGGCGGAGGGCGCGGTGCGGGCAGAAAAGCTCGGCTTGCGCGGGGTCGATTGGGTGCGGGGTGATGCGATGGCCCTTCCCTTTGCGGATTGGTCGGTCGACGCGGTCACCATCGCCTTCGGCATCCGCAATGTCACCCGGATCGAGGATGCCTTGGCGGAGGCCTATCGGGTGCTGCGGCCGGGCGGGCGCTTCCTCTGCCTCGAATTCAGCCATCTCAGCGTTCCGGCCGCGCAGTGGGCCTATGACCGCTATTCGTTTGCAGTGATCCCAGCGATGGGGCAGGCGGTGACCGGCGACCGGGCATCCTACCAATATCTCGTCGAGTCGATCCGCCGCTTCCCAGACCAGGATCGCTTCGCAACGATGATCGGCGCAGCGGGCTTTGGGCAAGTGCGCTATCGGAACCTGTCGCTAGGGATCGCGGCACTTCATTCCGGGTGGCGCCTTTAGCATGATCTCGGCGGTCCGCAATCTCTGGCGCCTGTTCCGCACTGGCGCAACACTGGAGCGAACCGGTGCCATGTTGGTGATCCTCGACGAATTGGGGGTCACCGGCTGGCCGCGTTTCGTGATCCGCGCGGCCGCTTTGCCCTTTGGCCTGTTCGGTCGCAGTGGCGACAGCGACCTTCCGCCGGTTGCCCGAGCGCTGCAGGCGATGGGACCGGCCTATGTGAAATTCGGTCAGGTCTTCTCGACCCGCCCCGACATCCTGGGGCCCACTATCGTCGCGCAACTCCGATATCTGCAGGACCGCTTGCCACCGTTTCCCATGGCGCAGGCGCGGCAGATCATCGAGGCGGAGCTGGGACCCAGAGCCTGGCAGGTGCTGCAAGACCTGGAACCCCCGGTAGCCGCCGCCTCGATCGCCCAGGTGCATCCGGCAGTCTGGCGCAGCACTGGGCGCAAGGTTGCCGTCAAAGTGCTGCGCCCGCAGATCCGCGAACGGTTCCGCGGCGACATCTCCGCCTTCTACTTTATCGCTCACAGCATCGAATTCTTCGTCCCCGGCTCGAAGCGATTGCGCCCCAGTGCGGTCGTTGGACATTTCGAGGGCGTGGTGACGACCGAACTCGATCTCCGGCTCGAAGCAGCAGGGGCCAGTTTGTTCCGGGAAAACTCGCAGAACGATCCGCGACTCTATGTGCCGCAGGTTTATTGGGACGGGACCGGCAGTCGGCTCCTGACGCTGGAATGGGTCGAGGGGCTGTCGCTCGACCCGGATGTGTTGCGCGAACACGGGATCGATCTGTCAGAACTCGCGTCACGGATCATGCAGACCTTTTTGCGGCACGCGCTGCGGGATGGCTTCTTCCATGCCGATATGCACCAGGGAAATCTACGGATTGCGCCGGACGGCACCCTGATCGCGCTCGATTTTGGCATTATGGGGCGGCTGGACCCGGTCACGCGCCGCCACTACGCCGAGATCCTTTACGGATTTCTGACCCGTAACTATCGCCGGGTCGCAGAGGTCCATTTCGAGGCAGGCTACATCCCCGCGGATCAGGATGTCGACGAGTTCGCCCAGGCTCTCCGCGCCATAGGCGAGCCGATCTTCGGCCAAGACGTCAGCCAGATCTCTATCGCGCGCCTATTGGCTTTCCTGCTGGAAGTGACGGAACGCTTCGGTATGGAGACCCGGACCGAGCTGATCTTGCTGCAGCGGACCATGGTGGTCGTGGAAGGGGTCGCCCGGTCCCTCGACCCGCGGATGAACATTTGGGAAGCCTCGAAGCCAGTCGTCGAAGGATGGATCCGCGAGAACCTTGGCCCAGCCCAGACGGTGCGGGATCTCGGCCATACCCTGCAGGTGCTCGCGCGCATGGGGCCGAGGCTGCCCGGTCTTGCCGACGAAGTTCTGCTGCTGGCCGAGATGATCCGGAACCAAAACCTGCGCGGGCCGCTGAACGTCAATGTCCGGACATTGCCGCGGGTCCGCCTCTGGCGACCCGTCGTGCTGGCTTTCATCACCGGCGGGGCGCTGGCAGCCCTGATCGCATCCTTGATCGGCTGATGCGCAAGCTCGCAACTGTGTGAACAGCATCTTTTTTGCCGCGAATTTACACCGATATGTGTAGAACTGTTGGCGATACGCCTGGGGCGGTGGGGAACTCGCTTTGGACGACAATGTGCGCGGAAAACGCCTGCTGCTGATTATCGGCGGCGGCATAGCAGCCTATAAGGCTTTGGAGCTGATCCGCCTCATTTCGAAGGCCGGTGGCGCGACGACGCCGGTGCTTACCCGCGCTGCGCGGGAATTCGTGACGCCGCTGACCGTATCGGGCCTGGCTGCAGAGAAGGTCTACACGGATTTGTTCGACCTGACCGACGAGGCGGAGATGGGGCATATCCAGCTCAGCCGGGTGGCCGATCTCGTGGTTGTCGCGCCCGCCACGGCGGATTTGATGGCGAAGATGGCCCATGGCCTGGCCGACGATCTGGCCTCTACGCTTCTTCTGGCAACGGACACGCCGGTTCTGATCGCCCCCGCGATGAATGTCCGGATGTGGCAGCATCCCGCGACACAGCGAAACCTGTCGGTACTGCGGGGCGACGGCATCGCGGTGGTTGGGCCGAACGATGGCGACATGGCTTGCGGCGAATACGGCCCGGGGCGGATGGCGGAACCGCCAGAGATTTTGGACGCCATTCGTACCTCGCTGGCGCGCCAGACCGGCGCCGGCCCGCTGGCCGGTCGCCGAGTGTTGGTCACATCGGGGCCGACCCACGAACCGATCGATCCGGTGCGCTACATCGCCAACCGCTCCTCTGGGGCGCAGGGGGCCGCGATTGGTGCCGCGCTGCGCGATCTGGGGGCAGAGGTTGTCTTCGTGACCGGACCGGCGCGCGCACCGACCCCGCCCGGGCTGCAGGAAATTCGCGTCGAATCCGCGGCTGAGATGCTTTCGGCCGTCGAGGCGGCCCTGCCGGTGGAGGCGGCTATCTTTGCAGCGGCGGTCGCGGATTGGCGGGTGGCGAGCGCGTCGGGTTCGAAGATCAAAAAGGACGGGACCGGGGCACCCCCTGCGCTGGAGCTGGCGGAAAACCCGGATATCCTGCACACCGTCGCGCAGCTTCCGGCGGGCAAACGCCCGGCGCTGGTGGTGGGCTTCGCCGCCGAGACCGACGATGTGATCGCCCATGCGACGGCGAAGCGGCTGCGCAAGGGCTGCGACTGGATTGTCGCCAACGATGTCAGCCCCGGGACCGGGATCATGGGCGGCACGGACAATGCGGTCACTTTGATCACAGCCCATGGTGCGGAAGCCTGGCCGAGAGCGGCAAAGGTCGAGGTCGCGGCGCGACTGGCTGCCCGAATCGCCGCGCATCTGGGCACGGAGGGGGTGGCATGAGCCCGCAGCCTGTCCCGGTCCGGGTTGTCGCCCTAGACCATCGCGATCCGACCCTGCCGTTGCCGCGGCATGCGACGCCGGGCTCCGCCGGTCTGGACCTGCCCGCCTGCCTGCCAGAAGCGGACCGCGCCGCCGGCTGGAACCTGCCGCCGATGGGCCGGGTTCTGGTACCGACGGGCCTGGCCTTCGAGATCCCGCCAGGGCTGGAGGGCCAGGTGCGGCCCCGCTCCGGTTTGGCCGTTCGGCACGGCATCACCGTGCTCAACAGCCCTGGGACGATCGACAGCGACTATCGCGGGGAAGTGAAAGTTGCCCTGATCAATCTGGGCGAAGCCGCGGTCAGGTTGGACCACGGCGAGCGGATCGCACAACTGGTGATCGCTGCCTATCGGCAGGCGGAATTGCAGATCGTGGCGGCCATAGCGCCATCGCGCCGCGACCGGGGCGGCTTCGGCTCGACGGGCACCGGCTGACGCAGAGAGGAGAGGATGCTGAGACCTTCGCGGAAGACGATGCTCGCGCTCGAGGCGGTGCTCGACGTGGCCTATAATGCCCGGCCGGACCCGGTGCAGTCGAAAGACATCACCAAACGCCAGGGGGTGCCGCAGCGGTACTTGGAACATGTGATGCAAAATCTGGTGCATCACGGCATCCTCCGGGGCGTCCGTGGGCCCAGGGGCGGCTATACACTGGCGCGAGAGCGGCGGCGCATCACGGTCGGCGATATCGTGCGGATCGTTGATAAGATCGATCCAGAAGCCGACAACGAGCCCTTGTCAGAGGCCGAGCTTGGGGAGAAGGTGGTGCAGCCAATATGGGCGGAGACGCGCGCCGCGCTGCTGGACCGGCTGGACGAGATCACGATGGAAGATCTTTGCCGTCGGGCCGAGGCAATCGGGGTGGCGCATGGCACGAAGCCAACGCCCGACTTCAACATCTGAGGACGGCGACGCGCGTGGCTCGCCCGTCTGGGCACGGGAAGCAATATGGTCACGGCGGCGCCACGCGGGCGGATATACGACAGCATCACCGACACGATCGGGTCCACGCCCTTGGTGCGGCTGTCTCGCCTGACCGCGGCGCTCGGCATAGAGGCCGAGATCCTCGCAAAGCTCGAGTTCTTCAACCCGATTGCCAGTGTCAAGGACCGGATCGGCGTCGGTATGATCGAGGCGCTGGAAGCCGCGGGCAAGATCGGGCCGGGGTCGGTGCTGGTCGAGCCGACCTCAGGGAATACCGGTATCGGCCTCGCCTTTGCGGCGGCGGCAAAGGGCTATCGGTTGATCCTCTGTATGCCCGAGACGATGTCGATCGAGCGGCGCAAGATGCTGGTCTTGCTGGGTGCAGAGCTGCAATTGACGGAGGCCGGGGCGGGCATGGGCGGCGCGATCGCGAAGGCGAAGGCGCTCGCAGCAAGCACGCCCGGCGCGGTGATCCCGCAGCAATTCGAGAACCCGGCCAATCCCGAGATCCACCGTTCGACAACGGCCGAGGAGATCTGGGCCGACACAGGCGGGCGTATCGATTGCTTTGTCTCCGGGGTCGGCACCGGCGGCACGATCACCGGGGTCGGGCAGATCCTGAAGGCGCGACTGCCCGAAGTGCGGGTCGTCGCAGTGGAGCCGGAGGACAGCCCAGTGCTATCTGGCGGCGGCCCCGGACCCCACAAGATCCAGGGGATCGGGGCCGGTTTCGTACCGGCCAATCTCGATTGCGGGGTGATCGACGAGGTTCTTACGGTGGCCAACGAAACGGCGTTCGAGATGGCGCGGCGGGTCGCTCGGGTGGAGGGGATCCCGGGCGGCATCTCCTCCGGCGCGGCGATAGCGGCGGCGGTCGAGGTGGCCGAGCGGCGCGGCTGCGAAGGACATCGGATCGTTGTGGTTTTGCCGAGCTTTGCGGAGCGGTATCTCTCCACCGCGCTGTTCGACGGGATTGGCGCATGAGCGGCTTTTCGGCGGAGGAGCGCGAACGCTATGCCCGGCACATCGTGCTCCATGAGATCGGTGGACAGGGCCAGCAGCGGCTGAAGGCCGCGAAGGTGCTGGTGATCGGGGCGGGCGGCCTCGGCTCGCCGGCGATCCTCTATCTTGCCGCCGCCGGGGTGGGCACCGTTGGTGTCGTGGATGACGATGCCGTCAGCCTCTCGAACCTGCAGCGGCAAGTACTCCATGCAACCGAGGACGTCGGCGCGCCGAAGGTCGACAGCGCGGCGCGCGCGGTCGGACGGCTGAACCCGAATGTTCGGATCGTCGGGCATCCGGTGCGCTTGGACGGTGCCAATGCCGAGGCATTAATCGTTGGCTACGACCTCGTGCTCGATGGGTCCGACAATGCCGAAACACGCTACCTGGTGAACGATACGGCGGCGGTGCTCGGCAAGCCGCTGGTCTTTGCAGCCATCGGCCGATGGGAAGGGCAGGTCTCCGTCTTCGACCCTAACCAGGGCGGCCCCTGCTATCGCTGCGTTTTCCCGGAGCCGCCGGCCAACGCCCTCGTACCCGCCTGCGCCGAGGCCGGAGTCCTGGGCGCCATGGCGGGTGTCGTCGGGGCGATGCAGGCGGTAGAGGCGGTGAAACTGATCACCGGGGCTGGCAGGCCGGCGCGCGACAGGCTGCTGCTCTACGACGCGCTGGAGGCTGAGTGGCGGAGCATCCGCCTCTCGCCTCGAACAGATTGCCCGGTGCGTGGCCAGATTGGCAAACGTCGTGCGGGCTGATCCATTTTGCCTGCCCGCCTCCTCCCTCCACCCACCCACCCGCGGGAGGAGGCGGGCAGGTCATAAGAACCGCAACGCCTAGAGCGCTTTCCGACCCGATTGCATCGGTTCTCGCGCTCTAAGGTATTGTTTTGACGCATTTTCGCGACGCCAATCTGACTCAGATTGGCTGGAAAGTGCTCTAGGCGGCGTCTTCATTCAGGAGAGCCATGTCATGGCGCACGCGAGAGCGACGAAGGCCCGGAACGAAGAGACGGTCTTCTCGCAGCGGAGTGCGATCCGGCGGAAGCGCCTGATACGGTTGAAGAAACATTCGGCGAGATGGCGTTCTCTGTAGAGCGCCCAGTCGATCTACTTGACGCTGGCGCGGGTCGGGTTCCGCTTGACTTGCGCCGTCGCACGGAGGTCATCCGCGATGAAGCGGCGCAGATCGTAGGCGGCATGGATCTTGGTCGTCAGGCCGCCGCGGGAGCGGCCGGTCGCGTGAGCCTCAGGCCCCCCTGTTGAGACGTGGCATCGGCGCGGACCTTCGAGATCGTGGCATCAACCAGCACGTCCTCGAAGTCCGGGTCCACGACCAAGGCGTTGAAAAGACCCTCCCACACTCCCGAGCGCGTCCAGCGCCGGAACCGGCAATGAGCGGTCTACCAGCTCCCGAACTCCGGCGGCCGGTCTCGCCATCGCGCCGCGCTGCGCGCCAGCCAGAGGGTCGCGTTCAAGAACAGCCGGTTGTCCGCGGCGGTACGGCCCCGGTCTCCGTTCTTGCCGGGCACAAGATGCTCGATCCGCACCCACTGCGCGTCCGTCAGGGTTCGTCTGCTGAAGATCGCTTCCACTTTCAATCTTGAACCAGAAGTTTGCCGGATGGGGAGCCTCCAAATGAAAACGACGCCTAGAGTGCTTTCCGACCCGATTGCATACGTTCTCGCGCCCAAGGTATTGTTCGGGCGCCGCTTCACGACGCTAAGCTGGGTCAGATCGCTAGAAAATGCTCTAGTCGGTTTCGTTGAGCGCAATATCGACCCAGACAAGACGATGATCCGAACTCACGGGCTTCGAGCCATCGCCGATCAGCCGGCTGAGCTTGTCGGTTGCTGCGGGCCAGAAGACGCCGCTGCCGAGGACCAGCAGATCGGCAGATGGCAGCATGTAGTCCACGCGCAAATTGCCGGGGCCGGGGCGGTCGCGCCAGTCTGCGGTATCTTGGGCCGCTGGCGTACGATGGGTCCGGTTGGCGCCGCCCTGACTTTCGGCCATCTCGGCGCCACCATCGCTTTCGGGCGTTGGGTCTTGAACCTGTGGATGCTCAAGCAAGTCGGCGATTCCGCGGCGGCGGGCTTCGCCATCCGCCGGGTCGGCATTAAGATCGCCCAGCACCACGAAGGATTGGCCCTCGGCAACCCCGCCCTGTTTGCCCATATCGTCGATAAGCCAGGGCGCATTGTCGATCATCCCGACCACCAGGCGAAGCTCGTCCGCATTGCGCCGGCCGTTGCGATCCTCCGGCCCATCGAAGACCGGCGGGGTCGGGTGGCTCGCAATCAGCGAAAGCGTCCGCCCATCGGGCATTTGCAGCGGCGCGATGAGATGGGTCTTGGAACTCAGCCGCAGCGCCTCCCACACCGGATCCGGGTGGAAGGGCGTTCCGTCCGACATTGTCGGACGGTCGGCCCCCGGCAGATCCGCCCAGCGGAACAGGCGATAGCTGCGCATGGGACCGGCGAACGGAAAGCGACTGAGGATCGCCATGCCGTATTGTCCGGGAAAGCGGCCGAAACCCCAGGCGTCCTCCGGCCCGGCAACCCGCCCGTCGCCATCCAGATCCAGGCCCGATGGCACGCCGGTATTGGTCTGCGGCAGATGCGCATGCAGATAGTCGAGGCCGGGCAAGCGCCGCACCCCTTGCGCCAAAAGCGCCCGAAACCCGTCCAACGCCAGACCGTCGGGATCGCGGTCGATCTCGTTGATCAGCAGGATGTCGGGGCGCACCCGAAGGACGATCTCTGCCACGGACCGAACCTGACGGTCGCGCTTGGCGATATGGTCGATCAAAACCCCGGCGCCTTGGCGCGACAGCGCTGCATTGAAGGTCGCGATCCGGATGGCGCCCTCTGGCTTCGGGAGGTCCTGCGCGACCGCAGACCCCGCGAGGCCGAGGGCCAGGACTGCCGCTATCCAGAGGTGTCGAGCCACGGGGTCGCCGCCCGGCGCCTGGCCTCATAGGCCTCGATCTCCGGCGATCTCTGCATGGTAAGACCGATATCGTCGAGCCCGTTCAACAGGCAGTGTTTTCGGAACGGATCGATCTCGAAGGCAACGCTGCCGCCATCGGGGCGCGAAATCACCTGCTCCACCAGATCCACGGTCACCACCGCGTTCGCGCCCTTCTCGGCATCCTCCATCAGATTGTCGATCTGCTCCTGCGGCAGAACGATCGGCAGAATACCGTTCTTGAAGCAGTTGTTATAGAAGATGTCCGCGAAGGACGTCGACAACACGCAGCGGATCCCGAAATCCGCCAACGCCCAGGGCGCATGCTCCCGCGAGGAACCACAGCCGAAATTGTCCCCTGCCACCAGGATCTTCGCCTCGCGATAAGCGGGCCTGTTCAGCACGAAATCCGGGTTCTCGGAGCCATCGTCCCGATAGCGCATCTCGTCGAAGAGGTTTTTGCCCAGCCCGGTGCGCTTGATCGTCTTCAGGAACTGCTTCGGGATGATCATGTCCGTGTCGACATTGACCAGTGGCATCGGCGCTGCCACCCCGGTGAGCGTCGTGAATTTCTGCATGGCCGGCTCCTCCTCGCGCCTTGTTAAACATGCCGGCTCCGCCGCTCGCAAGCAATGACACCGCCGTGACGCGATTTCATTTGGGCGTCTCCAGTGCCCCCACCATCTGACAGTCATGACGCGAGAAGAAGAGACGCTTCCAGCGGAGGACAACACCATGACCAAGACTCGAACCACCCTGATCGCCCTGGCAATTCTAACCGCAAGCGCCGGTCTGTCCGGCCCCGCGGCCGCGGCACCGATTGGCGCGCTGGTAGAGGACCGGGCCGCCCTGGTGCAACCGGCGCTGGTGACCGCGCCGGCTCTCTTCACCGGAGAGGCCGCAGCCCCGGTCACCGAGGCACGCTTCCGCCATCGCGGCTTTCGCGGTCGCAGCTTCGGCTTTCGACGCGGGTTCGGCCACCGGAAAGGCTTTGGCTTCCGCCGCGGCCTTGGGGTGAGAAAGAAGTTCGGCTTCGGCGGTTCCAAATTCATTGGCGGCGGGTTCGGCAAGAAAAAGGTGTTTGGCGCCCCGGTGATCATCATCAAGTGACCGCGACCGGCCTGGGCGTCCGCTGCCGGGCGCCCATGCCGCAGCGCCGCGATAGGCGATCTGGCCTAGACGGTGCGCATGGATCTCGGCTTTTACCGGCAGAATGCGCGTTGGCTCGGCACCGGGTATGGGCTGGCGCTGACCTCCTCCTTCGGACAGACATTCTTCTTGGCGCTCTTCGCCGGCGAGGTGATGGCTGCCCATGGCATCACCGACGGCACCTGGGGCACGCTCTACACCGCCGCCACCCTCACTTCGGCTTTTTGCCTGGTCCAGGTCGGCAAACTGGTCGACACGGTCCCGATCGCGCGCGTCGCCGCTGTCGTGCTGGTCATCTACGCGCTGGCGGCGGTCGGCATGGCGGCCTCCACCTCGCTCTGGCTGCTCCTGCCCGTCGTGGGGGCGTTGCGGTTCTGCGGGCAAGGCATGATGAGCCATCTCGCCATGACCTCCATGGCGCGTTGGTTTGCGGCCAGACGCGGGCAAGCGGTGGCTTTCGCGGGCCTCGGCTTCTCAACGGGCGAGGCGCTGATCCCGATCCTCGCGGTGGCCGCCGCCGGTTTTCTCGGTTGGCGCGGCGTCTGGCTGATGGCAGCGGCGATCCTGCTCTGCCTCTGCTTACCGGTTTTCCTCTGGCTGCTCAACGAGCGGCGGATCCCGCAGGGCACCTTGGACGCTGCGGAGGGGGCGGGCATGGGCGGGCGCCACTGGACGCGGGGCGAAGTGCTCCGCTTTTGGGCCTTCTGGGCGATGATCCCCGGTCTGCTGGCCCCGGGTTTCATCGGCACGGTCGCCTTCTTCCATCTCGCCCATGTGAGCGCGGTCAAAGGCTGGCCGATTGCCGAGATGACGCTCGGATACCCGGCCTATGCGGGGCTCACCGTGCTTACCTCCTTCGCCATGGGGGCGGTGCTCGACCGGGTCGGTGCGCTGAGGCTCTTGCCGGTCTACCTGCTGCCGATGGGTGCTGGGATCGCGCTGCTCGATATCTCGGGCGAGATCTGGTCCTGGTACGCCATGTTGGCGCTGTTCGGCGTCACTCAGGGCGGCGCAATCGCTGTGATGGGGGCGCTTTGGGCGGAGCTCTACGGCACCCGCCATCTAGGCGCGGTCCGGGCGCTAGGGATCTCGGTGATGGTTGTTTCGACGGCAATCGGGCCGGGGGTCACGGGGCTCCTGATCGATGCCGGCATCCCGTTTCCGGACCAGGGTGTGGCCATGGGGCTGTGGTGCGTGCTCGCCTCCGTAACCTTTGCGAGCATTGCGCAAAGACTGCGCGCCCAGCGCGCGGCCTTTTCCTAATCGCATAGCGACACCCAGCGCGAAGGACCTGGCCCGGCCCGTCCTTGCGGGGGCGACACGGATGGGCATCGACCCGGGCCGCACGCGGCCTCAGACGGAGCGGAGATGCCCTCTCCCGCTTAGTGGGCGGAGTGCGCTGGCCGACTCCTCCAAAGGAAATGCCGTTCTGAGCAGGGCGCCCGCTGCCTACCCACAAGCGTCGGCGTCGAAGCCGGCCGCGCGCGCCTGCGCCGCCACGCCCCGGGACGTTCACGCGGCCCCTTGCGGCGGCTCGGGTGAGCGCGACCAGACGGTCAGGCGTCTCAGATCAGCTCCCGCACATCGGTCAAGCGCCCGGTGATCGCGGCCGCAGCGGCCATGGCCGGGGACATCAGATGGGTGCGCCCGCCCTTGCCCTGCCGGCCTTCGAAATTGCGGTTCGACGTCGACGCGCAGCGCTCGCCGGGTTTCAACTGATCCGGGTTCATGCCAAGGCACATCGAACAACCGGCCATGCGCCAGTCGAACCCGGCCTCCACCAGTTTCTGCGCAATGCCCTCTTCCTCGGCCTGCGCGCGGACCAGGCCGGAGCCGGGCACCACCATCGCCCGCAGTCCGTCTTTGACCCGCCGCCCATCCATCACTTTGACCACCTCGCGCAGATCCTCGATCCGCGCATTGGTGCAGGAGCCGATAAAGACGGCATCGATCTCCACGTCCTGAAGCCTCATTCCGGGCGCCAACCCCATGTAATCCAGAGACCGGCGTGCGGCATCGATCTTGCCGCCCTCGAAGCTCTCTGGGGTCGGCACGATCCCGGTGATAGGCAGCACATCCTCCGGCGACGTTCCCCAGGTCACAACCGGCGCGATCTCGGCCGCTTCCAGCACCAGATCCTTGTCGAACGCAGCGCCCTGATCGGTGAAGAGGGTGCGCCAATAGCTCTCCGCCATCTCCCAGGCAGCCCCTTTCGGTGCCTTCGGCCGCCCTTTTAGATAGGCATAGGTGATGTCGTCCGGCGCGATCAGCCCGGCCCGCGCGCCCCCCTCGATCGCCATATTGCAGACGGTCATCCGACCCTCCATCGAGAGGCCTCTGATCGCCTCCCCGCAATACTCGATCACATGGCCATTGCCGCCCGCGGTCCCGGTCCGCCCGATCACCGACAGCGTGATGTCCTTCGCCGTAACGCCCACCGGCAGGCTGCCGCGCACCTCGACCCGCATATTCTTCGACTTCTTCTGGATCAGCGTTTGGGTTGCCAGCACATGCTCGACCTCCGAAGTGCCGATGCCGTGCGCGAGCGCGCCGAATGCACCATGGGTGGCAGTGTGGCTGTCGCCGCAAACAATGGTCATTCCAGGCTGGGTCAGCCCCTGTTCCGGCCCGATGATATGCACGATCCCCTGGCGGACATCGTCGACATCGAAAATCTCGATCCCGAAATCGGCGGCATTCTTTCGCAGCGCCTCCACCTGGATCCGGCTTTGCGCGTCCTCGATCCCTTCTTCCCGATCCAGCGAGGTCGGCACGTTGTGATCGGGGACCGCCAAGGTTGCCTTCGGATCTCTGACGGCGCGCCCGGTCATACGAAGCCCTTCGAAGGCCTGGGGGCTGGTGACCTCATGGACCAAATGCCGATCGATAAACAGCAGGCACGTGCCGTCCTCTTCCTGATGCACCAAATGTGCATCCCATATCTTGTCGTACAGCGTCTTCGGCGTCGTCATGTCGTGCTCCAGGTGGGCGATCCGCATTGCGCGATGCTGCCGATGGCCACGGTCGCCGGATCCTTACCGGCCACCGCGCTTTCGGGCAATGCTACCTCCGCCCTTTCCTCACTTTCTTAACCCATTAGCGTGCAGTGCTACAGTGGGCAAGCTGACGGGCGCCCGTGTCGGTGGTGAGGTCGCAGGCAGCGCGTCCACCCAACGAGGACCGCATCGTAGCAATGACGCCACAGCCCTTCCCCTCGATCGATGCCTTTCTCGTCTCGCCGGTCTGGAACGCCTGCCCGACGGGCGTCCTGGGCGTGATCCTGGCCGACCATCCGATCTGCCTCCCGCCGATGCTCGACGATCTTGACCGGAGCGGGGTGGCGCGCAGTATCGTTTTGGCCCATTGTGCCGATACCGCGCTACGCCGCGGCCCTTGGATCGCCTTGGGGTCGGACCCCGATGCCGCGACCACCGCACTCAACCGTCTGATCGACGCTTTCGACGGCCGCTGGGTGCTGTCGCTGCGCGCCGGATCCTTCTTCCGCTTCCCGTTCTGCGAAACCCGGCGCATTGGCGACCTCACCGCCTTTCTAGAGGCTGAACAGCGCCGCGTGCTGTTCGCCTATGAGCTAGACCTCTACACGACAGACGACCTCGATTGGCAGGCAGATCCCAGGCACGGTCGCTGGTCGACCGACCGGCTCGGCCATTTCGCGTTCGACCATGGCGATGGCCGCCTCGACCTGCATGGCGGCCTATCCTGGCGTTTCTTGGAGGCGTTCGGCGAGTACCCGGATCAGTTGGCCCATCCGGTGCTGTTTCGGGCCGAGCGCGGGGTGCATCTTGACCGGGACGGGCGCTTTCGGGACGAGCGCTACACGCGCATCTCCTGTCCCTGGCATCGCAGCCCGACTGGCGCCGTGATGAGCCTGCGCCGCCTGTATCACCTGGCGTGCCGATCCGACTTTGAGAGCGTCCGCCAGAGGCTGCTCTGGCGCGGCTCGATGTCCGTGGATTGGGCGTCCCAGCAGCTGTTGGAGGAGGGTATGATGGAGCCGGGGCAATGGTTCTAAGCTGCGTCCCCAACCAACGGGTTGACCAAGATCAGGGCATCTTCCCGTCCGCCCCCCGGCACCGCGTAGTAATCGCGACGGCGCCCCGTCTCCGCAAATCCGGCCGCTGCGTAGAGCGCGCGCGCCGCCCGGTTGCCGAGCCGAACCTCGAGAAATAGACGGGCGGCCCCACGCTCCCGCGCAACCGAAAGCGCCCGGTCCAGCAACGCACGCCCCAACCCCTGTCGGCGCGCATCCAAGATCACGGCGAGCGTCAGGATCTCCGCCTCGTCACTGGCAAAGCGCATCAGCAAAACGCCGTGCCGGATGGGTAGATCGGCGATGACGACGATGTTCGGACGGTCGAGGAAATCTTCCGCAGCCCAGGCTTGCTCGGGTTCGTCCATCGCGCATGTGGCGATCTGGGCCAAGCGCGCGGCAAGGGCCTGATCTGGACGGAGCAGACCGACCATCGGATCAGTCGAGTAGGACCGGCGCTTGTGTCTCAGGCAAGACCGCATCCGGCGGCGCGAGGTAGAGCGGGGCAGCCGGGCGGGTGCCGCACCCTCTCCCGGCCAGTCTGGCAATGAGTGCCGCCGATGGCGTGGGATGCTCTGCCAGCCGTCCGTTCACTATCACACCAAGATCCCGGCCAACGGCAGGCTGGGGCGGTGCCACTGCGGTCCCGCCAGGCTCGAAGCTCTGAGAAAAAGTTGCCCCGCGACCTGTCGTCAGGCTCACGGTGACAGGGGCGCCGGGCTGCCCATCCTGTGCCGTTGTCGCCAAGGCTTCGAAACGGTCGATCCCAGCAACAGGTATTCCGAGAGCCAAACCGAGGCCGCGGGAGGCCGCCACCGAGATGCGGATCCCGGTGAACGACCCGGGCCCTGTACCAACACCAATAGCGGACAGGTCGGTGAGAGGCCGTTGCATCTCCTGCGCCGCATCTTCGATCAGACCCAGCAGAAGGCCCTCATGGCCTCGGCCCATGTCGCGCTGCCGTTCAACGATCCGGGATTGGCCGATCAAGGCAATCGCCGCTGCACCGGCCGAGCAGTCAATCCCCAGCAGCAAGTCTCAAACGCCGACCGGCCGCACCTCGACCACCTCAGGGATGTAGTGGCGCAGCAAATTCTCGATACCGTGTTTCAGGGTAAGGGTCGACGACGGACAACCGGCACAGGCCCCCTGCATATGCAGATAGACCACCCCGCGGTCATAGCCGTGAAAGGT
This sequence comes from Pseudomonadota bacterium, assembly GCA_039513195.1. GTDB lineage: Bacteria > Pseudomonadota > Alphaproteobacteria > Rhodobacterales > Rhodobacteraceae > Thermohalobaculum. The sequence goes on from JBCCRM010000003.1 coordinate 183,909, forward strand.
GATGTCGCCGCCGTCCTGGGCCACAGCCGGGCGTACCCGTGTGTCGAGCAGTTCTTTGATCTGTCCCACCACAGCTTCGTCAGGTCCGCTATGCTCCGCGTGTCCGACCGTCGGACCATCGCCGCGCATAACTGGGTCGCCGGATTGGTAGTGCTCCATCATCGCGCCCAGCAATGCCGGCTTGATATGCGCCCAATCAACCGCTTCCGTTTTGGTGACAGTGATGAAGTCTGGGCCCAGAAAGACCCCGGTCACGCCGTCGACTCCGAAAACGCGGGCCGCCAGGGGCGACGCATCGGCCCCCGAGGCGCTCGGGAAATCCGCCGATCCGGCCGGCATCACCGCTTTGCCAGGCAGAAACTTCAGGGTCTGCGGGTTCGGGGTTGCTTCGGTCTGAATGAACATGCGGACACTCCCATCTCTTGCGTTGGAAATGGACTGGCTGCGACATAAAATCAAGAATGGTTCTAAAGTTGACCCCCGTCAGCAGACCTCGTCTATGCGCTCCAGGCTCAAACTACCCGGCACCACGGTCACGGGAACGGGCATCCGCCCCCCCATCCTGCCGACGAGTTGGGTCACCAAGGGTCCGGGTCCTTCACCTTCGCCAGCACCGAGGACGAGCACCCCAATCTCAGGATCCTCGCTAATCAGGGCGAGAACCTCCTCCGCCCGCTTCCCCTCACGAATCGCAAACTCGGGTGTGATGCCGGTCAGCGCCCGCAATTCGTCGGCCAATTCAGTCAGGCGGTCTTCGGCCTGTTCGCGCGCCTCGGCCCGCATCACTTCTGCCACGCCCATCCAGTGCTGAAAATCCTCAGGCTCGATCACATACAACATGATCACGCCGCCGCCGGTCTTCGCGGCACGATGCGCGGCGAACCGCATGGCGTTCTGGCATTCCGGCGTGCCGTCGACGACGACCATGAATTTGCGCACGGCCCCTCCCGTATTTTGCTCAAAGATCGCGCATCTGCCCCGGCGAAGGCAAGCGTGGCGATTGTTGTCCCTTCCGCAACAATGTGATGCGGGATCGCGACGGCCGAACCTATTGATCGGCTGTAGGCTGCGCACGCATATGCTCCCCACGCAGACGAAAGGGAGCGGGACGATGACCCGATTGATCCACGGCTTGCACCATGTGACCGCCATCTCTGGCGATGCCCAAGGCAATTTTGACTTCTACACCCGCGGGCTCGGCCTGCGCTTGGTGAAGAAGACGGTCAACTTCGATGCGCCACAGGTCTATCACCTCTACTACGGCGATGGGCAGGGCAGCCCCGGCAGCGTGATGACCTTTTTCCCGTTTCCCGGTGCACGGGCTGGGCGGGTTGGCCGTGGCCAGGCGAGCATCACGCAGTTCTCGGTGCCGCCGGGCTCGCTCGATGCTTGGCAGGCGCGGCTGGCCGACCATCGCGGGCGCTTCGTCGCGCGCGAGGAGGTGTTCGGCGAGGAGCGGTTGGTGGCGGCAGACCCCGAGGGACTGCTGATCGCCCTGGTTGGCCGGGACGATGATCGTGCGCCGTGGCAAGTCGGGGATGTTCCGTCCGGCCAAGCCATACGGGGCTTCGCTGGCGTGACCATGGCCGTCGCGGCAGAGGCGCCGATTGCCGACATCCTGACCGGAACCTTCGGCTATGTACGGCGGGCGGAGATGCCGCTGGGGGCCGGTCGTCTGGTTCGATACCGTCAAGAGGGCGTGGCCGCCGGCGTCGTGGATCTGCATATCGATCCTGCGATCGCCGCCGGGGTCGAGGCCGCCGGCACGGTCCACCATGTCGCCTTCCGGGTCGCCGACCGCAACGCACAGGCAGAGATCCGCGACCGCCTACTTGCGGCGGGCCACAGCGTGACCGAAGCGATCGACCGTGACTATTTTTGGGCGATCTACTTCCGCACAGACGAGGGTATCCTGTTCGAGGTCGCCACCGATGAGCCAGGCTTTATGGTGGACGAACCCCTCGACAGCCTCGGGGCGAGCCTGCAATTGCCCAGACAACACGCCCATCTACGCGAGGGGTTGGAGGCGTCGCTGCCGCCGCTGTCACCCTGATTGCCCGCGGGGCGCCTCGACGATGGGGACAATGTCAACGGTCGCGGCGCGGTTGCCTTTACGCGGGGACGATTGTCACGAGGATGCCGTGGGCCCGCCGCCCGTGGCGGCCTCGTAAGCCCCCGCCTCTGGCCACTGCGGGAGCATACTCGCTCTCACTGTCTTGGGGCGAAACTGCCAACCGCCCTGTGCCGAGGAATGGAGCGCCCGCGCGGGCCGAGCCGCAAGGTGAGGACCGCGCCCAGGCGTGAACCCATCGCGGCTTGCCGCGATTCCGTTAGGCTCGAGGCAAAAACCCCACCTTCGCGAAGACATCCGAGAGGACCGGGGCTGCAATCGCCGTGGCCTTCGCGGCCCCGGCCGCCAAGATCCGGTCGAGCTCCGCCGGATCTGCCATCAGCCGCGTCATCTCAGCACTGATGGGTCCGAGAGCCGCGACCGCGACATCCGCCAGCGCGGGCTTGAACGCCCCGAACCCTTGGCCTGCAAATTGGTCGAGCACGTGCTGGGCGGTCTGCCCGGTCAGAGCGGCAAAGATGCCGACGAGATTGCGCGCCTCGGCCCGCCCTTCCAATGCCTCCAGAGTCTCCGGCAGCGGCTCTGGGTCGGTCTTCGCCTTCCGGATCTTCTGTGCAATCGCATCGGCCGCATCGGTGAGATTGATCCGCGACATGTCGGATGGGTCGGATTTCGACATCTTCTTGGTACCGTCGCGCAAGCTCATCACCCGCGGCGCCGGTCCGCCGATCAGCGGCTCGGGCAGCGGGAAGAAGTCGGGGCAGTCGAAGTCGCCATTGAATTTGCTTGCGATGTCCCGGGCGAGCTCCAGGTGCTGCTTCTGGTCCTCGCCCACCGGCACATGGGTCGCCTTGTAAACAAGGATATCCGCCGCCATCAGCGCAGGGTAGACGTAGAGGCCAGCCGACGCATTCTCCCGGTTCTTACCGGCCTTGTCCTTGAACTGCGTCATCCGGTTCAGCCAACCCATACGGACCACGCAATTGAAGATCCAGCCGAGCTCGGCATGGGCGGAAACATGGCTTTGTGCAAACAGGGTCGAGCGGGCCGGGTCGAGCCCGCAAGCCAGAAATGCCGCCGCCAATTGACGGGTGGCATGGCTCAGCTCGGCCGGATCCTGCCATTGCGTGATCGCGTGCAGATCGACCGCGCAATAGATGGTCTCCATCCCGCTTTCCTGAAGTTCCACAAAGCGCTTCACAGCGCCGAGATAGTTGCCGAGCGTCAAGCCCCCAGAAGGCTGCACGCCGGAAAACACGCGGGGGGTGTGGGCCGTCTCGGTCATGGCGCGCCGGGGTTGGGAAGAAATGGCGGTCTCTATGGACCCCGCCGCGCCATGGCGTCAAGGCAGCAGGCCGCGCGCCGCGTCGACCTAGCCAGCTTATCCCCCTCGCAACCGTGTCCTCCCACACCTATACTCGCGGGATGTTCGGTCTCCCTCCCGCCATGGTGCGGCAACCCGTTCACCCGATGCTCTGGACCATGGCGGCCGTGATGGCCGCCATCCAACTCGGTATGTCCTTGTCCGAGCAAGGGCTCGCCCCTTTGATCTTCGGTCCGGTCTGGGTCTACACGCTGCTGGCCTTTTTCGACCCGCTGTTCGAGCTCGCGCGCAATGGGGGTCCGATCGAGCCACAGCTGATCTGGTCCTTCGTAACCCATGCCTTCGCCCATGGCGGCTGGATGCATCTGGGCCTGAACGCCGCCGTGTTCCTCAGCCTCGGTCACGCGATGACCCGGATCGCCGGCATCGGCACGACACTCATCTGCTTTTTCGCCTGCGCGGTCGCCGGGGCGCTGTTCTTCGCCGTCATCGCCGATTTTTCCGGACCCTTGGTCGGGGCGTCCGGCGCCGTGTTCGGAATGATCGGCATGCTGACGGCGTGGGAGGAGCAGGCGCTGCGCCGCCAGAACCGCTCCCGCCAGGTCGTCTGGACACGGGTCTTCGCGCTCGCCGCGATCAATATCGTCATGGCGATCGGCTTTGGCGAGATCGGCGGGGCCCTCGCCTGGGAAGCGCATCTCGGCGGTTTCGTCGCCGGTTGGCTGCTGGCCTATCCGCTGCAGCCCCGGGTCACTCTGCACGCGCGAGGGTTTTAGGCTCGTCCGTCTCTTTGGTAACGACGGACGTCCAAGGCCGCCCTTCCCGGCCAAGGCGATAGCCGACATCGTAGAGCGCCCGCATATAGGCGAGATCGAAGAGGTTCTCCTCGACCAGGTTGAAGCTCTGCGGCACCGCTGTGACCTCCATGGAAAATCCGTCCCGGCGGGCAATTGCCTCCAGCGCGAACACGTCATTCCGACCGGAGGTTTTGATCAGCGTCGAAATCGACCGGGCGGCGATGTCCACCACCCGCGGCGTCACCGGCTCGTAATCCGGGGCGAGCTGGGTGTTCCGCAGGACATAAATGGTGCCGAGCATTGGCCCGATCTGCGCGCGCGTGTTCTCTGGCAACTGGATTGCGTAGGGGTACAGGAACAGCTGATGCGTCACCCCGCCGTCGAGATGCAGCTCGGAATAGCGCTCGCCGCCCGAGACGACCGGGAACAGCTGAGGCGGAAACGCCCCAGGAATGGCAGAGGAAGCGAGCATGATCCGACGGATCATATCGCCGGCCTTGGGCTTGCCAGTGGCGGCAATTGCCCCGATGTTCCAAAATACCGGGCGCTGCGCATCGAGATTGGTCGTGCCGATCCAAAGCCTGCGGCCGCGCAGATGCTCGGCGCCGATCTGACGGACCACCTCGTCGCTAAGCAGTTCCTCCAGCAGCCGGCCTGCACGTGTCGTGTCGACCAGCGAGAGGCCACCGAGCAGCGCGCGAAGGGGCGTGAAGTCCAGAAGGCTCTCGGCGGGAGTTTGAGTGTAGAACCGCTCCAGCTCGTCATCATAGTCGGATCCGAGGAAGGCGAAGGGCGCTATCAGGGCGCCCGTCGAGACGCCGGTGACAAAGGTGAACTCCGGCCGCGTTCCGCGTGCCGACCAGCCCTTTAGCAGACCGGCACCATAGGCGCCGTCCGACCCTCCGCCGGATAGAACCAGGGCGTCTAGTCGCTGCTGCTCCGGGGGAACGCCGCCCGCTTTGAACCGCGCCATAGTCTGCGTTCGAAAGAGGCCGATCCGGCGATCGATATCGGGGGGCGATTCATCGCCCCAAATTCTGACCCCCGGAAAGCCTACGACCTCTGCCCGCAGATGCTCGCCCGGCGGGGGCGCGGGCAGGTTCCGCGGCGTTGCGCAGGCCGCCGTCGAAAGCACGAAGAGGCAAAGCATAAGAGCACGCATCTTGACCCTCCTTTCAGCTGCGCCGCATTGCGGCACGCAGGTCCTTCACGTGAAATGCGCCCGTAGCGAGGCCGAGGACGCCGAAACTGCCAAGCCCGGCCGCCACAGCCAACGCCAGCCCCGGCAGCCGCCAAGTTGGTCCCAGCGATTGCGTGAGCGCGGCGGTGGCCGCGACAACGCCGCCCATCAGAACGGCCGAGACGAGGATTTTCGGCGCACGACTTCGAAGCCTTTGGTCAGCCGCGATCCCCTCGCCCAGACCGAGCGCACCACGCCAGGTCATCGCGAAATTGACCCAGGCAGCCAAAGTCGTCCCGACCGCCGCCGCGGCCCACCCGATGAAAGGCGCGCCGGCGATGGCGACGATCAGGTTGATTGCCATTGCCCAAACCGCATAGCGAAGCGGCGTTCGCGTGTCCTCTCGCGCAAAAAAGGCGGGCTGCACGATCTTCAGTAGCACAAAGGCAGGAAGGCCGAGGGCATAGATCATAAGGGCCAAGGCCGTCGCCTGGGTATCGACCGCATCGAATGCACCGCGTTCGTAGAGCGCCGCGGTGATAAGCTCTGGCATCGCGATCAACGCAATAGTCGCAGGGAGCGCGAGGACCAGCGCGAACTCAGCGGCTCGGTTCATCGCATCGTTGGCGCCGGCCCTATCCTCGCGCCGGAAGCGGCGAGAAAGCTCGGGCAACAGAACCACACCGATCGCCACGCCTACAACGCCGAGGGGCAGCTGATACACTCGATCGGCAAGCCAGAGCCAAACCACCGCCCCCTCGAAATAGCTGGCGACTTGCGTGCCGACGACGAGGTTGATCTGCATCACACCCCCGGCCAGCACGCCCGGAATCCCAAGGGCGATCAGACGGCGGACGCCCGGGGTAATCTGCGGAAGGCGCAACCGCAAGGTCAGTCCGGCCTGCGCCGCCGCAAATGCGACAAGGGCAAGCTGCGCCACCCCTGCAATCAAGGCCGACCAGGCGAGCACCGGGCCCATCGACCAGCCCAACCAAGCGCCGATCGCCATCGCCCCAAGCAGGATCACGTTCAACAAGACCGGCGCCGCCGCCGCGGCCGCAAACCGGCCGAAGGCATTCAGCATCCCGGACAGAAGCGCGGTCAGCGAAATGAATAGGATGTAGGGAAAGCAGATCCGCGAAAACGTGACGGCCAGATCGAACGTCTCCTCCTCTAGCCCACTGGCCAGGGCCCAGACGACCCAGGGCATGGCTGCCTGCGCCGCCACCGTCAGCACGATCAGCGCGGTGAGGAGGATCGCCAGCGCCTCCTCGGCAAATCGCTTGGCCTCGACCTCGCCCTCCGCCTCTAGCCGCCGGGCGAAGAGCGGCACGAAGGCGATGTTGAACGCCCCCTCGGCAAAGAAGCGGCGGAACATGTTGGGCAGACGGAACGCCACGAAAAACGCCTCGGCCGCCGGGCCGGCGCCGAGCAGCGCAGCGATCATCATGTCGCGCAGAAACCCGAAGACGCGGCTGGCCATGGTCCAGCTGCCTACGGTGGCAAATCCCGCCAGTAGACGAATAGGTCTGGCGGTCACAGGCGTGTCGTCACTGGGCCGCAACCTCGGGCGTGATGCCCTCGATCGCCTCGCGCAGATGGCGGGCGATCTGCTGCTGCTTCTTCAGATTGCGGATCTTCAGGCCGAACAGGTCCTTAACGTAGAACACGTCCACCGCGTGTTCGCCATAGGTGGCGATGATCGCCGAGGTGATGTTTAGGTTCAGCTCGGTCAAGGTCCGCGTGAGCACATGCAGAAGGCCCAGCCGGTCGCGGGCATTGACCTCGATGACTGTACAGAGTTCCGACCCCTCATTGTCGAAAAGGATCCGGGTCGGCACCGTAAAGGAACGGTCGCGGGGGCGGTCGCGCTCGCGGGCCATCAGCTCGTCACGCGCCACTTGTTCCGCCCGCAATGTACGGTCGATGGTCGCTCGCAAACGTTCCAACCGGCTCTCCTCGAAGGGGCGTGCCTCGCTGTCCTGCACCCAGAAGGCCGAACAGGCCATGCCGTCCACGGTCGTGTAGGTCCGCGCATCGACCACATTGGCGCCCGCAAGCGCCAGGGCGCCGGCCATTTGGCTGAAGCTACCGGGATGATCGGCCAGATAGATGCAGATTTTGGTGACGTCTCTGCTCGGCTCCGCAACGATGCGGATCCCGACCTCGCCACCTGGATCGTTCCAGTTCAGTCGCGCGAAACTCTCCTGCGTCGCCGTGTCGAGGCCCAGCCAGTAATGGGCATGGTGGCGATACATCTCCGCCGCGACGGCCTCGGTACCCCAATCGGCGAGGGCTTCCTCCAAAGCGGCCTTTGCCGACTCGACCCGAGCAGATTGGCTGACCTGCTGATCGGCGCTGCCGGTCAGGAAATCGCGCGTGTCCCAATAGAGTTTTCGAAGGAGTTGCGCCTTCCAGTTGTTCCAGACGCCCGTGCCAACCCCGCGGATATCGCAAACCGTCAGGACATGAAGCAGGCGCAATCGTTCCGGGCTGCGCACCACCTTGGCGAAGTCGCGCACGGTCATCCGGTCCGAGATATCGCGCTTCTGCGCCACATCCGACATCAGCAGATGGTGACGCACCAGCCAGACGACCATCTCGGTCTCCGCCGCGTCAAGCCCGAGGCGCGGGCAGAGCTCGGCCGCGATCTCGGCGCCGAACTCGGAATGATCGCGGGTATCGCCCTTGCCGATATCGTGCAGAAACAGCGCGGTGTACAGCACCCGGCGGTTCACGGTGCCACGCATAATCTCGGCCGCGACGGGATGCTCGTCTTTCAACTCCTGCCGCTCGATCCTGCCCAGAACCCGGATCGTTTGGATCGTATGCTCGTCGACGGTGTAGCTGTGATACATGTTGAATTGCATCATCGCCACAACGCGGGAGAAGGCGGGGACAAACCGCCCGAGGAGGTCGGTCTCGTTCAGCAGACGCAACAGCCACTCGGCGTGGTCGCGATTGGTCAGCATCTCCATGAACAGGCGATTAGCCTCCGGATCAGCGCGCATCTCATCATCGATCAGGTCGAGGCTCTGGGTGACCAGCCGCAGCGCGGCCGGATGGATCCGGGCATCGAGCCGCGCCGCCTCTGCAAACAAGCGCAGAATGTTGACCGGGTCTTCGGCAAAGGCGCCATCATCGTTGAGGGCGAGACGGCCGTTGCGGACGACAAAGGTCTCTCCCGCCTCCTCGGCGTCGGTGGAGCGGAATGACAGCGCCTGAAGTAGATAAGAGAGCCGCGGCGGGCGTTTGGCGTGCTGCATCTCCAGCGCAGCCGAGAAGATGCGCGTCAGATCGCCGACATTCTTCGCATGGCGGAAATAGGCCTGCATGAAATGTTCGACCGCCATGCGCCCTTGACCATCGCGATATCCCATACGCTCGGCGATCTCGATTTGCCGGTCGAAGGTCAGCTGTTCCTGAGGCCCATCGGCGACGTCGTGCAAATGGCATCGGACCGCCCAGATGAATTTCGCCGCATCGGCGAAACGTTGAACCTCTTGATGTTCGAAAACACCCATGCCTACGAGATCCCAGGCCGTGCCGGAGCGATAGAGGTATTTCGAGATCCAATGCAGGGTCTGCAAATCTCGCAGCCCGCCCTTCGCCTGTTTCACATTCGGTTCCAGCAGGTAGCGAGACCCCCCGTGGCGTTCATGCCGTCGGTCCCGCTCTGCGATCTTGCCTTCGACGAATTCGGGCCCGGTACGGCGGAAAAGCTCTGACCAGAGCCGGTTCTGCAGGTCCTCGAAAGGTTCGACGTCCCCCTCGATCAGCCGGTGCTCGAGCAAGCTGGTGCGAATGGTAAGATCGCCCGCAGCCATGCGCAGGCAATCATCGACCGAACGGACGGCCTGGCCGATCTTCAGCTTCAAATCCCAAAGGATGTAGAGCATCGACTCGACCACGCTCTCGGCCCAGGCAGTGCGCTTCCACGGCGTCAGGAACAGGAGATCGACATCGGAAAATGGCGCCATCTCCCCCCGGCCATAGCCGCCAATCGCCACGATAGAGAGCTTCTCTCCGGTGGTGCGGATCGGTGCGCTGTGCAGGTGATTGGCGCAAAAATGGTAGACGCCGGCCACGATGACATCGGCGATGTGAGCATAGGAGCGGGCCAGGCGCAGGCCGGCGCGCGGATGCGCCCGCAAATGGCGGCACACGGTCTCGCGCGCCGCTCGCTGTGTCCGGGCCAGAAGTGCGACGACCGCGTCGCGCCGGGCCGCATCCTCGCCCCCCTCCGCCACAATGGCATCGATCGCGTCGATCAGATCGGCCCGGCAGGCGAGGCTGCGCGGCTCGGCGCAGAGATGGCTTAGGCCCGCAAAGGTCGGCGCGGGCGAGAGACGGTCAGCGATCCCCGGGTCAGCATCTTCGGGCACGATTGCCTCACTTTAGAAGCCCGCCCCGAACCGCGTTGGCGCGGGCTCCAACACCACGAATTGACCGGCGCCGACTTCCATGATCGCGAGCGCACGATCGCCTCGGCCGTCGGGCAGGAACCGAATGGGTCCGAAAGCTCCCGGGAACCCCTGCGGCCGCGTTAGCAGGGCGTCGTTAATCAAACCTTGCGGCGATTTCCGGGCATCCGCCACAACTTCTGCGGCAATGCGGACGGCATCGTAGCCGAGGACCGAGAGCACCGGGGGTCGCTCGCCATACCGGATCGCATATCGGTCGGCAAAAGCGTCGACCGCGCTCGGCGCCGGGCCGGGGAACCATCCGCCACGCAGCGCCGGCTCCTCCAGCGTCGCCCGGGTCTCCCACTGTCCGAGACCGAGATATTGCACGCTGCTGGATGGCAGGCCGTTGAAATCCATAAATGCGGCGACCGAGCGTAGGCCCTGTCCGCCATCGGGCAACAGGATCGCCTGCGCCCCGTTGGCGGTGGCCTCCGCCGCGAAATCGCCAGAGGTTTCCTGGATTCCCTGGAAGCTGCGTGGATAGCTTGTTGTTGCCACGACGGCCATCCCGGCGCTTGGCGCCGCGACATCAACGCCCCGGCCAGCCGCGGCGCCATAGGGCGTGTCTGGCGCGTAGACGCCGAGGGTCGTCATGCCGCGACGGCTGGCGAAGTCTAGGATCCGGGCAGCCTCGAGCTCGGGAATGAAGCCGGAGAGATAGACCGGATCGCCGGCCACCGAGGTGTCCGTGGAAAACGACACCACTTTAACGCCGGACTGCGCGGCAACGTCGCCAGCAGCCTGGGTGCTGGCGGAAAACAAAGGCCCTAGGATGATCTGTGCGCCGCCGCGGATGGCCCGCTCCGCCATCTGGCGCGCGCCATCGGGAAGGCCCCGTGTGTCATAGACACGGAGTTCCAGATCCGCCGCCGACGGCTCGCCGGCCGCCATTTTTGCTGCATTTGCCAGAGCGTTGCCGAGGCGAACCGATTGCTCGTCGCCACCGCTTAGGGGAACCAGCAGGGCGACGGTCGCAGGTCCTGCGTCGAGCGGCGTCGCACCGGGCTGATCCGCAGGCGCCTGAGTGCCGGGCCGCGGCTGCGAGGCACCCGATGCGGTCGGGCCGCCACGCTGTGGAGCGCATCCGGCGATCACCAGGCAGAGCACGGTCGCCAAACCAAAAGCTCTCACAAGGGACCTTTGGGCGGTCCCATCCCTCTCAGCGTTCATGTTGTCCTCTCCCCCTTGCGGCCGAGCTGGATCCGGGCTCAATTCTCCCATGAGGCGAGCGAGGGGAACCCTATGGAGGCAAAAGCCGGAAGTAAACGGGGGGGTTCCGCGACGCTCGGCAAAGAGGGCGACGCCGTCACCCCCACGACACTGACACAAGGTTTGTACATTGTTGCAACGCCGATCGGCAATGCGCGCGACATCACTTTGAGGGCAATGGATGTGTTGACCGCCGCCGATGTTCTGGTGGCGGAGGATACGCGGGTGACGGCGAAGCTTTTGGCAATTCATGGCATCGAGCGGCGCGGGCGGCCCTTCCTTGCTTATCATGACCGCAACGGTGCCCACATGCGCCCGAAGATCCTGGCGCGGGTAGCGGCTGGAGAGGCATTGGCCTATTGCAGCGATGCCGGGACCCCGCTGATCGCCGATCCCGGATATCGACTGGTCGCGGAGGCGCAGGAGATGGGTCTGCCGGTGATGGCCGTCCCAGGCACCTCCGCGGTGACGGCGGCGCTGGCCGTCGCGGGACTGCCGACGGACAGATTTTTGTTCCTGGGGTTCTTGCCTGCGAAATCGGGGCCGCGTCGCACGGCGCTGGCCGAAATCGCATCGGTTCGGGCAACGTTGGTTCTGTTCGAAAGCCCCCGGCGCTTACCGGCGACACTGGTCGACTTGTGCGATGTCTTGGGGGTTGATCGACAGGCGGCGGTTCTGCGCGAACTGACCAAACGATATGAAGAAATCCGCCGCGGTTCGCTAGAGACGCTGGCGGCAGACTTTGCCGGGGACGAACCGATCAAGGGCGAGATAGCGCTGGTCATAGCGCCAGCCTCGCGGGATGCCGTCCGCGAGGCTGATCCGGGCGCCCTCGATGCTGCTCTGACACGGAGAATGGCAGAGCAATCCGTGAAGGACGCGGCGCGCCTGGTCAGTGCCGAATTCGGGCTTCCGCGAAAGCAAGTCTATGAGAGGGCACTCCGTCTCCGGGATCAACGACGAGAGAAAACCGGAGATTCATGACCCATTCATTTTTCATGCGGTACCCATGACCGGTCGCAAGATGGAGGTCGCGCAATGACATTGCCTCGGCACAAATCCACTGGCTTCCGCCGATATGCCTCCGGCGTCGCGGCAGAAGAAAGTGCCGAGCGTTCCTATCGCCTGGAAGGCGCAGAAATCCTCGAACGGCGGTATCGCACGCCCGAGGGGGAGATCGATCTCGTTGCGCGGGACGGTGATACAATCGTCTTTGTCGAAGTGAAGCGTCGCCCACGCAGCATGTGGGACAGTCCGGTCTCGCCAAGGCAGTGGCGGCGGATCGCGCAGGCCGCTTCGCGCTACCTTGCGAACCCGCCGCAATGGTGCGGCGGTTGCCGCTTCGACGTCGCCCTTGTCGGCCAAGACGGCCGGACGGATGTAATACGCAACGCTCATTTCGTCGACGCCGCGTAGTCTCCGCACAGCTTCCACCGGCGAAGAGCTTTTGCCTTGGATGTGCTTAGCATTGCCTGTACAAGCGCTGTATCAGAATGTTCTGGGGGCGGATGGCGCTACAAGTGCGCCCAACTGCCGAGACTCGAGACGAGCGGCCCGGACAGATGTTGAGGCGGAGATAAAATGAGACAGCTGTATCGGCTCATCGTAGTCGCCATCCCTGTGACGGGTGTGCTGGCCTGCGCACCGGCCAGCGTGGTCGTGGGAACTGGGGCGGTCGTTGCGCGCTCAGTGGTGCAAGAGCGCTCTACCTTCGATGCACTTCAAGACACTGAAATCGGGCTCAGTCTGAACAATGGGCTCGCCAATCACTCTGGCGAATTGTTCCGCGACGTCTCGGTCGATGTGATCGAGGGTCGGGTGCTTCTCACAGGCACGGTTCCGGAGCGCGAGGACAAGATCGCGGCGACTGGCATCGCCTGGCAGACCAAGGGCGTCGTCGCCGTAGAAGATCGTTTGGTCGTGGCAGAGGACACGGGGACCGAGGCGTATTGGACAGATGTCTGGATCTCAAATCAGATCCGCTACGCGCTCCTCACCGACCGGGACATCCGATCCGTCAACTTCAACGTCGAAACGGTGGATCGCGTCGTTCATGTCACCGGTATCGCCCGCTCGCCGAGCGAGATCGACGCGGTGCTCAAGCACGCCAGCACCACAGCAGATGTCGCCCGCGTGATCAGCCATATCCTGACGATCGACGATCCCCGTCGTCTGGACGCGGCAGCGCCCACGGGCTAGGAGGTCCTCGCGCGCGGGGATCGTCGGGATCCCAGCCGGAAGGAGACCGCCATGCCGCTCGATGTCGCGTTTCAAATGGATCCGATCGACGGCATCGACATCGAGGCGGATTCCACCTTCCGACTGGCGGAGGAGGCGCAGGCCCGGGGCCATCGCCTGTTCTACTACCAGGCAGACGCGCTCGCCTGGGATGGCGGCACAGTTCGGGCCACCGGGCGCAGCCTTACCGTGGCCCGGAGCCAAGGGGAGCATGCAGCCTTTGGCCCCGTCGAGCGGCGGGACCTCGCCGAGATGGATGTGGTGTGGCTCCGCCAAGATCCCCCCTTCGATATGTCCTACATCACCAACACCCATCTGCTGGAAGCGATCCATCCAGCCACCCTGGTGGTGAACGACCCATTTTGGGTGCGCAACAGCCCGGAGAAAATTCTCGTCCTCGAGTTTCTCGACCTAATGCCACCCACGCTGGTAGCCCGTAGCCTCGAGGAAATCCGGACCTTCAAGAGGCATCACGGCGACATCATCCTTAAACCCCTTTACGGCAATGGCGGCGCTGGGGTCTTTCGCCTCTCGGACAGCGACGGCAATCTCGGCGCCCTCCACGAACTCTTCGCCGGCATCAACCGCGAGCCGCTGATGGCGCAGAAGTTCCTACCGGCCGTGCGCGAGGGCGACAAACGGGTGATACTTGTGGACGGGGAGCCGGTCGGCGCCATCAACCGCGTCCCCCAGGCGGGCGAGACCCGGTCGAACATGCATGTGGGCGGACGGCCGGAACCGATTGCGCTCGATGCCCGGGACCGCGAAATTTGCGCGCGCCTCGGCCCCGTCCTGAAGGAACGCGGGCTGATCTTCACCGGCATCGACGTGATCGGCGGCAATCTCACCGAGATCAACGTAACTTCGCCCACCGGTATTCAGGAGTTGGAGCGCTTCGATGGCATCGATGTCGCCGGACGCATCTGGGATGTGATCGAGACACGCCGAGGCTGATCGATGTCGGTGCCACTGCGCCTGATCAACCTCCTTTTGCGCCTCAACACCAAGCGCATGCTGGCCCGCATGCGGGACCCTTCCCGACTGCGCCGGAACTTCGAGTTCACCGCCCGCATCGCCCTCCACGCGCCCCGGGACAGCCGTTTCAGCGAGGTCGAAATCCCACGCACTCCGACGGGCGCCCTCCCAGCGCTGTGGGTCGAATGCGGGCGCCCAACATCGGGTCGGACGATCCTGTTCCTGCATGGCGGCGCCTTCGTTGCCGGCTCGCCGCGGACCCACCGGCACGTCGCTGCGGCGATCGCCCGTGCGGCGAGCGCACGGGTTTTGGTGCCGGACTATAGGCTCGCACCGGATCATCCGTTCCCGGCCGCGGTCGAGGACGCCGCCGATGCCTATGCCTGGCTCTGCGCACGGATCTCCCGGCCGAAGGCGATCGGGTTGGCCGGCGACTCTGCCGGCGGCGGTCTTGTGTTCTCGACGGTGCTTCGAGCCGCAGCGCAAGGACTGCCCCCACCCGCCTGCTCGGTGGCTTTTTCGCCCTGGGCGGATATGCGCGGCGTGAATCGGTCTCTCAAGGACAATGCAGCCTCAGACGTCATGCTTCCCGCTCACAGGATGCCGGATGTCGTCGCGACGTACCTCTCCGGCGCCACCGCGGATGACCCGCTCGCATCGCCGGTCCTCGGCAGGTTCCGCGACCCGCCACCGGCGCTGATCATGGCGAGCCAGGCCGAGATCCTGCGCGACGATGCCCTGGGCATCGCCCGGGCGTTGCGGGAAAGCGGTGGCGATGTCCGGTTGGAGATTTGGCGCGGCGTTCCCCATGCATGGCCGATCTTCGCAGGTCTTATGCCCGAAGCCGACCGCGCCATCGAGATCGCTGGGGCATTCCTGCGGCAGCACCTGCAGACCGGCAGCGACGACACCGCGGACGCCGCCGGCGCGAGCCTTACCCGTTGAGCGGTGCCGTCAGGCGCCGGTGCTGGATACCCGCATCCATGAACACTTCGCCATAGGCGGTGAAGCCAAGGCTCTCGTAGAACGCCACCGCCGAAAGCTGCGACTCGATATACGCCTCCGCGCAGTCGGGATCGGCCCGCATATCCGCGAGTATCTCCGCTATCAGCGCCCGTCCGATCCCCTTGCCGCGGGCGTCTTTCAGCACCGCAACTCGCTGGATCTTCGCTTGCCCATGCAGCGGGCGGACCCGCGCCGTCGCCAATGGCCGTCCATCCATTTCGGCGAGATAGTGCCTGCATTCGTCGTCGAGCCCATCGAGTTCGCGCTCGCGCGGGACCTGCTGTTCGGCGATAAAGACCGCGGCCCGGATGGCGAGGCAGGCGGGCAAATCGCCGGGACCTGCCAGACGGACGACGGCCGTAGAGCGCGCAGCTTTTTCCGCGATGCCGGACACCCCCTCTCGCCGGGCAAGCTCGGCGCAGACATCGTCGAGCCGAACGCCGCGCGCCGCCAGCATCACTAGAAAGTGATAGAGGACATCAGCACCCTCGGCGATCAAGCGATCCCGGTCGCCACGCACCGCCTCGATGATCGCCTCGACCGCCTCCTCGCCGAATTTCTCGGCAGCTTTTTCCGGCCCCTTCGCGAGCAGCCGCGCGGTGTGGGAGCTCGCCGGGTCTGCGCCTTTCCGCGCGGCGATGGTGGCTGCCAGCCGCTCTAGGGTCTCCGCACTCACAACCGCACCGCCACGCCGCACTGCGCCATATGCGCCTTAGCTTCGCCGATCGAATGCTCGCCGAAATGAAAGATCGACGCCGCTAGCACCGCCGAGGCATGGCCATCGGTGACGCCCTCGACCAGGTGATGGAGCGTGCCGACCCCACCAGAAGCGATCACCGGGATCGTCAGGGCATCTGCAATGGTCCTCGTGAGGCCCAGGTCGAACCCCGCGCGGGTGCCGTCCCGATCCATCGAGGTCAACAGAATCTCGCCTGCGCCTTTTGCTTGCACCGTCCTGGCGAACGCCACCGCATCTATGCCGGTCGGCTCCCGCCCGCCATGGGTAAAGATCTCATATCCTTGGCCAACTGCCTTCGCATCGATGGCCACAGTGATGCATTGGGATCCAAACTTCTCCGCCGCCCGCGCCACGAAATCGGGGTCGCGCACCGCCGCCGTGTTGATGGACACCTTGTCGGCCCCCGCAAGCAACAGAGCCCGAATATCTTCCAGGCTCCGCACGCCGCCGCCGACGGTGAGCGGCATAAAGCACTGCTCTGCCGTGCGGCGCGCCACTTCGAGGATGGTGCCGCGGTTCTCATGGCTCGCCGTGATATCGAGGAAACAGAGCTCGTCCGCACCTGCCCGGTCATACACCCGCGCCTGTTCCACCGGGTCGCCGGCATCGATGAGGTCGACGAAGTTCACTCCCTTCACGACGCGCCCGTCCTTGACGTCGAGGCAGGGGATCACGCGCACCTTCAACATCCGGGCAAGCTCCTTAGATTGTTCAGCAGCCCTAGGGTTCCCGCCCGACCCTACGAGGTTGCAAATTCGTCTTGGGCCTCTGATACATCATCCCCCGGCCTCTCAGAAGCGAAAGGAGCCTTCCGATGCGCCGCTTTGTCCTTGCGACCCTAACCGCAACCTTGCTCGCCACCGGCGCCAGCGCCGAGGCACTGATCAAGAAAGAAAGCGCGAATGACGTCCAGACGACGCTCGACCGGATCGAGGCGGCCGTAACCAAGAACGGCGGGAAGGTCTTCTACCGTATCGACCATGCCGCGGCCGCAGCGGAGTACGACAAGGAAATGCCACCAGCCCAGGTGCTGATCTTCGGAAACCCGGCGAATGGGACTGGGCTGATGAAAAAGCATCCGCAGGTGAGCGTCGATCTGCCGCTGAAAGTCGGTGCCTTCGAGGATGCCGATGGCAAGGTCACACTCATTTACCGCAATCCCCCAGACTTCATGGCTGACCACGGTGTGGAAGGACCAGGGGACGGTATTGCAAAGATGCTGGACAAGCTCACCAGCATGGCCGTGTCGGCGCCGTAAACGGGCGCGAAACAGGCGCTCGGCCCGTGCCGGCCCATTGGTCGAGCGCCGTCACATTATCGACAGCCCCTGCTGTGCGGGCAGCGGCGTGCTCCTCGACCGCGTAGTCGCGGCAGACCCGCCAGCGGTGGTTTTCCGGTCATGACGCGCTGACCAGGCATAGTCGTCGAAGCCGACCATCGCCGGGGGCGACTGTCGGATATGCAGAGAAGTTCTCCTCTACCTCGGAAAAGCGGCGCTGACCCCGCATTCTAGGAGATTGCCTCGGTCGCCAGGGTCTTGGAAAACGGCTACACTGGCCCGCTCCTGCCGGAGCCGCGCGTCATCAAGTAACCGAGCCGACCGTCTCGCTCACGCCGTTTCCGCGGCGAGGAGGGCGACGGCCTCGGCTAGGTCAATACGGCCGTCATAGAGCGCGCGGCCAGAGATCACGCCGTCGAGCGGCACGCCGCAGTCGCGTAGAGCCCGCAGATCCTCCACAGAGGAGACCCCACCCGAGGCGATGACCGGGATCGATACCGCCTGCGCCAAGGCGGCCGTTGCGGCGACATTCGGCCCCTGCATCGCGCCGTCCCGTTCGATATCAGTATAGATAAGCGCTGCGACGCCCGAATCCTGATACGCCTTCGCGAGATCGAGCGCGTCTAGATCCGTGGTCTCTGCCCAGCCCTGGACCGCCACTTTGCCGCCGCGGGCATCGATGCCGATGGCGACCCGATCCGGATGCGTCCGCGCCGCCTCCCGCACAAAGTTAGGGTCCCGGGCCGCCGCGGTGCCAAGGATCACCCGAGAGAGGCCACGTTCCAGCCAGCGCTCCACCGTCGCCATGTCGCGGATGCCGCCACCAAGCTGCACGGGGACCGAGACCGCCGCGAGGATCGCCTCCACCGCAGCCCCATTGACCGGTGCCCCGGCAAAAGCCCCGTTCAGATCGACCAGATGGAGCCACTGGCAGCCCGCCGTCTCGAAACTCCGGGCCTGCGCGGCCGGGTCGTCACCGAACACTGTTGCCTGGCCCATATCGCCGCGTAAAAGGCGCACGCACTGACCGTCTTTCATGTCGATCGCTGGATATAGGATCATCGGCCCGTGCTCGATCTGCTGCGGCATTGCTTAAGACGCAGACGCGCCGAATGCAAAGCGGCCGATTACAAAAAGTTGACGAGAATGTGGCCGTTGCTGATGCTACTCCGGTAGAAACGAGAGGAGGACGGTATGGCACCACGGTTTTTGATTGCAGCAGCGGTATCGCTGGCTGCGTCGACGGGTATGGCGGCGCAGGGGGAGCGGGTGCAGATCACCGGCGAAATGATCGATACCTGGTGCTACTTCTCTGGTGTCATGGGCGGGCCCGACGCGGTGGTCGGCTCGGCACATCACACCTGTGCCATGTGGTGCGCGGCGGGCGGCATCCCGGTCGGCGTACTCACGGAAGACGGCACGGTTTACATGGTGGTCAAATGGGAGGGCGACGCAGCCATCGCGGACGGCACCGCGATGCTAGATGTCCAAGCTCATGTGGTAACCGCAGACGGCCTTCTCTACGAACGGGACGGCATCAAATACATCATGGTCGACAGCGTGGTAGACGACACCGGCATCCAAAATCTTAGCCATGAAGAATATGGCGTGAACCCGGGCTTCACGATCCCGGACCCCAACAAGTGAGGATGGTAGCGATGCGCAGTATCCTGATAGCGGCGACGGCCGCTCTGATCGCCCTCCCGGCCGCGGCAGCCGACTTCGCGTCTGGCAGCGAAGCCAAGAGCTGGGGTCTGAGCGGCGAGGAAAAGGCAAAGTTCGAGGCGAAAGTGACCGATGTGGTCTGTGCGTTGACCGGCGATTGCCCGACGGATTGCGGGGCCGGGCTACGCCAGATGGCGCTGGTCAGGGTCGCCGACGATCGCCTGATTTTGGCCAATAAGAACATCCAACCCGCCTTCACCGGCGCCACCGTCGATCTGGCTCAGTATTGCGGACAGACCGTCGTGGTCGATGGCCTCATGGCCGGCGATCCGGAGCTGACCGGCGGGGCGAAGACCTACCAGATCCAGACCGTCACGGTAAGCGGCGAAACTGCGAAAACGAATGTCTGGACCAAGGACTGGGCGGCCAAAAATCCCGACGCGGCCGGCAAGGGACCTTGGTTCCGACGGGATCCGCGGATCATCGACAAGATCAAGGAGGAAGGGTATCTCGGCCTCGGCGTTGACGTCGATAAGACCTTCATCGAGGAGAATTACTGATGAAAATCGGGGCATTGGCTGGGGCCGTGGCGCTTGCTGCGGCGATCGGCTCGGCCCAGGCAGGAGCCGGGACGCCGGCTCCGTCGCCGTTCCCGCTGCCGGTGGAGGTGCGGTTCGATCTGGTCGATCAGACCGGAAGGTCAGTGGACCAGGACGATTTCATTGGCCAGCCTTTCGTGCTGTTTTTCGGCTATGCGAATTGCGAGTCGATTTGCACGGTCGCGTTGCCCAACATCGCGCATGCAATGGACATTTTGGGCGATGACGGGGACCGGGTGTTGCCGGTGATGATCACCATCGATCCCGAGCGCGACACACCGGAATACCTGGCCGAGGCGATGCCCCTCTACCACGAGCGGTTCGTTGGATTGACGGGACAGCCAGCGGCGGTGGAGGCGGCTTGGGCGGCCTTCCAGGTCCAGGTGACCGAGATTGCGCGCGACCCGGCGGGCCTGCCGATCTTCGCCCATGGCAGCTTTGTCTATCTCATCGACGCAGACGGGAAGATCCAAAGCCTGCTGCCACCGATCATCGGGCCTGAGCGGATGGCCGAGCTGATCGAGAAACACCTTCTGGCGCCCGAGAGCTGATGGCGCTTTCCCGCGCGTGCCTGCTTGCGGCCGGGGTTCTGGCAGCGACCACAGGGTGGGCGTTGGCCGACGCGTCAGGCGTGTGGCAATCGGAAAAGAAAGACGGAAAATACATCCATGTCGAAATCGCGCTATGCGATGGATCCGACAGCATCCTGTGCGGAACCATCGTGGGGGCGTTCGGCGGCGCGTCCGAGGCGAATGTCGGCAAGCCGATTATTTGGGACATGGAGCCCGACGGTGAGAATGCCTGGTCCGGCGGCCGCATCTGGGCACCGGACGAGGATGAGACCTACCGCTCGGAAATGGAGCTCAGCGGGGATATCCTGACGGTCTCTGGATGCGTATTGGGCGGTCTGATTTGCCGCGGACAGGATTGGACGCGGGTACGCTGACAGCTCCGGCTGCTGGCGCTAATTTACCTATATATGTTAGATATTTGCGTGATCCACAACGCATGCACATCCTATGCACAAAGCATATGCATAGTCTTTCAGTCAGGAATGGTGGGCTAAGCTGCGCCGCGGGGAGGGCACACCGATGCCATGCAGTCGGCCAAACCCTCAGCGAGAGCGCGTTCCCACCCGATTGCATCGGTTCTCGCGCCCTAAGACAAACTCAGGCGCATTTTCAAGACGCCAATCTAACTCAGATCGGCTGGAAAATGCGCTAGCCCGAGAATGTGGTATTTATCTCTGCCAGTTTCTCGCGCAGTCGCTTCCGGACCAGGTCGAGATGCAACCGGGTCGAGTAGGCGAGGTTGCGGTATGGCACCGGTAGGCGAATGCCGACCAGATCGCGATCAAGCTCCTCCAACCTGGCGACATGGGCGCGGAGCCGGTCGGCATCGCCCTCGCCGAGAGACTTCTCGTCGATCTCCAACAGCTCGTTGTAGTGGCGATATAGCTTCGCCCGCATGCGCCAGGCATAAACGCCCGGCAGGGCCTGGAACAGCGGCAGCAGCAGGAACAGGATCGGTAGCAGCAGGATGGCAAAGCGGCTGATCTGCGCCGCGACCCAATAGGGCAGCAATTGCTCGAGCGGGCTGGGACCCTCGCGGATCAGCGTCTGCGCATAGAGGTCGACCGGCATCGCGACGGCGTCGAGCGAGGGGAATTGCTGGTCGCCGGTCAGCGCATCGCGCCCGCCATGGACGATCCGCAAAGCGCGGACCAGGCGGTTGACCAGCGACGGGTGCAGATCGGCCCGCGCGACTAGGCGGGCGACCATCAACAACAGCGCCGTCTCCCGCTCCGGCCGCCTCTCGGAATAGGAGATGCCGCCCGCGGGCATCGTCACCACCGAGGAGGAGCCGAGCAGGCTCGATAGCGCCGGGAGCTGCGCAATTTCCAGCAGCGCGATGTCCGGACCCGCGAGGAGAGGGGCGAGATAGGGAGCGGAGAGAGGGGCGACGAAGACCGCTGCCTCCACCTCTCCGCCCGCCAGCGCATCGGCGGCGGTTCGGCCGCTGAGCGGCAGCAGGCGGTTGGCCTCCTCCGCCACACCGGCGCCCGCGAACAAGGCCTGCACCGCGGCGCGGGTGCCGCTACCCGGGGCGCCGCCTGCGATGGTAAGCCCTGTCCAATCGGAGAGATACGGGCTGACCGTAGCGTCGCGACGGTGGAAGATGAAGACCGGCTCGTAAAAGATCGCGCCGAGCGCTTCGGCCTGCCCGTCATCGTGCGCGACCTCCACGCCGCCCTGGATCAGCGCGATATCGGCCCGGCCGGCGGCGATCAGCGCGGCGTTTTCGACCGAACCCGCGGTCTCGAGGATGTCGAGCGTGATGCCATCTTCTGCGAGGACCGCCTGGTAGCGTTGGGCGATCCGGTAGTAGCCGCCGGTCGCGGAGCCCGCCGCGATGCTGAGACTTTTCGGGGGCGCGAGGCCCATGGCATAGGCGGCAGCGACGAGGCTCGCGATGGTTACTAAAGCCAGCAGGATGTAAAGCCGCACACCCCAACTCCGCACCTAAGGGCGCCCCGCATGCGCCGTCTTCTGCCCCCGCCTCACGGTAGTCGCGATGCTGGTGAGTGTCGAGCCTGCGGGGCCCCGTTCAGGGCCCACGCTCTCGGCGCATAACCGCGGCAATGCGGGCGAGGTCGGGGTGATCGGCCAGCTCCTCCAGCGCTACCGGCAGGCGACGGCGCCAGTTCGGCACCTCGTCGATGGTGCCCGGCACATTCTGCTGGTCGATGACGCCGAAGACATCGTCGAGCTGCACGGCGACCAGCGCCGAGGACGCCCGGGCCAGCAGCGCATGCATCGCATCGGCGAGGGGGGGCGAGAGCATCTCGGGCGGTGCGCCCGGGTCGATCCCGTCCGGCAGCAGCCCAGCCTCGATCAATCGGTGGCAAAAGCGCTGGCGCGCCCAGATGCGCTCGTCCCAGGCCCATCGGATGGGCTCCCCGTCCAGATGGCCGAGGGCGACGCGTTGGCGGATATCCGCGCCCTGCCACCAACCCGCGAGGGTCGGCAGGTCATGGGTGCCGAAGGAGGCGAGCGTCAGCGGCCGATACGCCGTCGGGGCGGCGATGTCGTGATGGCTGCGCTCGAACGGCATGATCGCGCAGCCGAGCAGGCCGGAGGCCGCCATCAGGTCACGCAGCCCGTCCGGGACGGTGCCGAGATCCTCGCCGATCACCAGGCAGTTTGCGCGGGCGGCCTCGATCCGGATCAGGGCCATCAGGGTCTCGGTCGGCATTTGGACAAAGCCGCCCGGGGCACCGTTCTCCGGCACCCAGTAGCTGCGGACGAGGCCGATGACATGGTCGATCCGTACGGCGCCCGCATGGGCCATGGCGGTGCGAAGCATGCGGCGGAATGGGGCGTAGTGGGCAGCGGCGAGGCCGTGGGGAGTGAGGGGCGCAAGGCCCCAGCTCTGCCCCCGGGCGTTCAGGAGATCCGGGGGCGCGCCGAGCGAGACGCCGGTGCCGAAGGCCGCGCGCTCAGCCCAAGTCTCGGCGCCACCGGGACGGACGCCGACGGCGATGTCGAGATAGAGGCCGAGCGCCATGCCGGCGGCCTTCGCGCGGCTTTGGGCGTCGGCGAGCTGACCCTCTGCCAGCCACTGGCACCAGGCGTGAAAGCGGGTCTGCGCACTGTTCTCGGCCGCGAAGGCACGAGCCGCCGGGCCGTCTGGGTCTTGCAGGGCCCGCGGCCAGAACCGCCAGTCCGGCCCATGGACAAGGCTCAGCGCCTCGAACAGCGCCTGCAGCGATTGGCGGGAGGGGCGAGCCGCCAGCCATGCCTCAAAATCCCTGCGGCGCGGGGTTTCCGACCTTTCGAACCGCTCAAAGACGGCGCGGAGGACGGGCTCTGCGAGCGCCCGGCGGGCGGCGTAGTCGGTCAGATCGGCGGCCCGCGCAGCGGCGAGCTTCGGCGCGGCCTCGCCCAGGAGCGCCTGGGCTGCCGGCGTCTCCGCCAAGGCCGCGATCCGGTCGAGCGCGAGATGCCCGGTTTCGATCTCGGTGCGGGAGGAGGGAGAATAGGGGCTTATGCCCTTTTCCGCAGCGCCGCGGCTATGGATCGGATTGATGCCGAGGAAGGCGGCGCCCATCGGTGCCAAGTTCTCCGCCAGGCGGGCGAGGTCTTCGTAATCGCCGACGCCGTGGTTGCGAGCGGATCTGAAGCCGTAGAGCGCGCCCGTGACGCCCCAAGCGCTGGGGCGGCCGATAAGATCGGCGAGCGAGGGCGCGCATGGTGGGCTCGCGACGACGAGGGCGCGGTGACCGTCGGCCTCCAAGACATGGACCCCGGGGGGCAGCGGCGGGATCTCGCCAGGCATCGCAGTGCCGCTCTCCCATGTGGCGCCGTCTTCGAGCCGCAGGCGCCAAGGCGGCAGCGGGCGGCGGGCGGCGGTTTCTGCCGGGACGAGGATCTCGCGGGGAAACGGACGGGCCCTATCCTCGGCTTCGAGGGCTGTGAGCCTCTGCGCAGCCTCCGCCTCGGTCGAGCTCGGCAGTCCCATCGCGGCGAGAAGGGCCGCCATCGTGTCTGGCCCGCAGAAGATTTCGACGCCGTCGATGCGGTGGTAGCGCCGCAGGATGCCGAGGCGCATGCCGAGGCGCTCGATAGCCGATGCGGTCATGCTTGCTCCGTTCCGCGGCCCGATTCCGATTGGCCCGACGGGACAGTGCCGCGACGACAGCGTCAAGGGCGCCGGACGATCGGGACTGCGACCTCTGCCATGGCACCCGACTCCAGCGCCGCCGCGTCTGCCGTCCGGCCTGTGGCACAGTTGCCGCTCGCGGCGGAGAGCGAACCGAGGCGCAGGTGGCACCGCCCCGGGCGCTTGCAGCCGTTCAACGAGCGCGGATCCCGAAGCACCGCCGCGGGCGGCCAGCTCTCAACGGGCCGGCCGGTGGACGCGGCGGCCGGATCGCCGGCGACAGCCGGCGAAATCACAGGGCTCGCGATGCGGCACGACCCGGGCGCCTGCACATCCCAGCACCTCAGGGCAGCAGTTGCTGGTGCTCCTAAATCGATTTAGACTGCTTGGAGCAGGGCTCCGGCGAAGAGGCCCTAAGGGAGATCATCCATGCTGATCGAGGGTCGCACCGCCATCGTCACCGGCGCCGCTTCGGCTCGCGGTCTGGGCCAGGCGATATCCCGGCTCTTCGCCGACCACGGCGCGCGGGTGGCGATCCTCGACCGCGACGGAACCGGCGCCGAGACGCAAGCGAGCGCGCTGGGGGATGGCCATATCGGCCTGGCCTGCGATGTCACCGATCGAGCCAGTGTGGAGAGCGCCGTCGCAGCAACCCTGACCGCGTTCGGCCGGATCGACAGTCTCGTCAACAATGCCGGTATCACCTCGCCCCAGCGGCTGATGGAGGTGGACGACGCAACCTATGACGCAGTCATGGACGTCTCGATGCGCGGCACACTCCATATGACCCAGGCAGTGGTGCCGGCTATGCGCGCGGCTGGGCAGGGCTCGATCGTCAACATGTCCTCGGTATCGGCACAGCGGGGCGGTGGCGTCTTCGGAGGCTCACATTATTCCGCGGCCAAGGCGGCGCTGCTTGGCTATACCAAAGCCTGCGCGCGAGAGCTGGCGGCGGACGGCATCCGCGTCAACGCCCTCTGCCCCGGTTTCACTGACACCGACATCACCGCAGGCAAGCTGACGCCGGAGATGCGGGCGCAGGTGATCGCCGCCATCCCCATGGGCCGCGCCGGTCGGGCTGAGGATGTGGCGGGATGCTGCCTGTTCCTCGTATCCGACCTCTCCGCCTATTGCACCGGCACCGAGATCGACCCGAATGGCGGCAGCCATATCCACTGACGACGCGCCGGCCACGCAGAAAGGAGCGTGCCCATGAAAATCGGCTATATCGGCCTCGGCGTCATGGGCGCGCCCATGACGCGGCGCTTGGCGAAAGCATTTCCCGGCGATGTCCTCGGCTTCGACGCGTCGCCGTCGGTGCGCGACCGGGTCTGCGCCGAGAGCGGCGCTGTCCCCGCCGCTTCGATCACGGAGATCGCGGCAGGCGCCGATATCCTGTTTTCCTGCCTGCCTGACAATGCCGTGGTCCGCGCGGTCTATCTGGGCGCCGACGGCGTCGCCTCGGCCATACGCCCGGGCACCGTCACCATCGATTGCTCGACTGTCGGGCCGGACGCGACCCGCGATGTGCACGCCGGCCTTGCGGCCAAGGGTGCATCGCATCTCGACGCGTCGATGCTCGGCTCGGTAAAGCAGGCGAATGAGGGCACGATCAGCTTCGTCATCGGCGGCGAGGCGGACGCGGTCGACCGTGCCCGCCCGGCGTTGGAGGCCGTCGGCGGCCTGATCCGCCATTGCGGCCCGTCGGGTGCGGGCAACCACATGAAGTTGATCCACCAGACCCTCGTCGCCGGTCATGCCGTGGCCGTCGCCGAGGCGATGGGGCTCTGCCTCGAGACCGGTTGCGATATCGAGGCGTTCTACGACATCGTCACCCAGGGCACCGGTTTCGCCTATTCCCGCTATTTCGAAAACCGGGTGCCTCGAATGCGGGACGGCGATTTCTCGGCGCTCTTCATGCTGAAGTTCATGCTCAAGGATGCGCGACTGGCGCGGGAGATGGCCGCCGACCCGGCCCGCTACCCGGCACTCGCCGCCGTGATCGCCACCTTCGAGGATGCCGACACCGCTGGGGAGGGCGATGCGGATTTCTCCGCTGCCATGCGGGCGGTGGAGGCACGGATCGGCAAGCGCATCGATAGGGGGGCATAAGGACCGTGGCCCAGCGACCCGGATGTTCGGCGGTCTCTCCCTATCTACTCGGCCCTAAGACGGATGCTGTGGTGGCATTCGCAACCGCCGCCTTCGACGCCGAGCTGATCGAGCGGCCGATACGCCGCGAGGGAAAGTTTGCCCAGGCGACCCTGCGGATCGGTGCGGAAACCGTCATGGTCGGGCTTACCGCCGAGGGGAAAGGGATGCCCGCGATGGCGCATCTTTATCTGGATGATCCCGACGCAAGCTTCGCAGCGGCCGTCGCAGCCGGTGGCGAAGCGGTTCTTGCCCCGGCCAACCAGCCCTATGGCGATCGCGCCGGTAGTGTTCGGGACCCCGGCGGCAATATCTGGTGGATCGCCGGCTTTGGCGAGATCGCTCCGCTCGACGGGGTTGCGGCGCGGCTGGCCGCCAAGCGATAAGCCGGATGTCCCAGCGTCCGACCCAGCGCCAGATCGCGGCAAAGCTCGGGCTCTCGCCCGCGACGGTGTCGCTCGCCCTGCGGGGCAGCCCGATGATCGCGGCGGAGACGCGGCGGGTTGTGCGCGATGCGATGCGCGAGGCGGGCTACGTCCCCAATGTGGCCGCCGCTTCGTTGCGGACGGGCCGGAGCCGGATCGTGGGCGTCAGTTTCCACAACATCGCGCATCAGTTCTTCGCGGCGATGCTGATCGCGATCGAGGAGACCCTGGCCGATGCCGGCGCCGCGGTGTTCATCAACAACCATGGCGAGGACCCGGAAAGCTTGGCCCGCTTTGCCGAGAGCCTCGCCGCCTATGGCGCCGATGGGCTTTTGGTCTCGCCGCCACCGCATGTGACCGAGGCGGTGCTGGCGCCGATCAAGGGGCGAGGCGCGCCGGTGGTCTATGTCTCCCGTCGCATCCGCGCCGATACCGGCGCCGACTGGGTGGTGAATGCCGATGCGCTGGCGATGCGAAAGGCGGCCAGG
This sequence comes from Pseudomonadota bacterium, assembly GCA_039513195.1. Taxonomy (GTDB): domain Bacteria; phylum Pseudomonadota; class Alphaproteobacteria; order Rhodobacterales; family Rhodobacteraceae; genus Thermohalobaculum. Next base: position 211,182 of record JBCCRM010000003.1, read on the forward strand.
CGGCTGATCGCCCTGGGCCATCGGCGGTTGGCGCTGATCGGTGGGCAACCGGGCACGACCGTGGCCGCGGATCGGGTCGAGGGATTTCAGGCCGAGCTGGCGGCGGCCGACATCGCCTGGGATCCGGCCAGTTGGCTGCAATGTCGCCCGCGCCTGTTGGAGGGGGCGGAGGCAGCGCAGGCCGCGATGGCATGGGAGGCGCCGCCCACGGGCTATGTCTGCTTCAACGACCTCGTGGCCTTCGGCACGATGAATGCGCTGCGGGCGGCCGGGGTCGAACCCGGGCGGGATGCCGCCGTGGTCGGCGTGGGGGGGACCGAGGAAGCCGCGGCCTTCCACCCGAGCCTGACCACAGTGCTCGACAACCCCGCCAAGATCGGACGCCTGGCAGCCGAAACCTTACTGGCGCGGCTGCGGGAGCCCCAAGCCCCGCCACGGCAGATTACCCTAGACCCGAAACTGGTGATCCGAGAGAGCTGTGGCGGCCGCGTCGGTTGACGCCAAGAGCGGGCGACTGCGAGGCTGGACGCCATACCCGACGCTTCGGAGAATGCCACTTCCTGGGTAAGCAGGACCCGGCGAGGGATCGGCTCACGATCGGAGATCAAAGCCGCGCACGACCCAGCCGCGATCCCTCATATCAAAGACCCGGGCACCGGAGCCCTTGGCTGCGCTACGGTCCAAAGACGGCTGCAGCCGACTTGCACTAAACCATCGGATCAGGTGTCGTCAGCCAACAAAGACGCCTCCGCTCGACCGTTGCACCATGCAACGAGATTCAGCTCTTACGACATCTCTAAGCCAAGATCATGTATCGGCATAAATTGTGCGAGGAGCACGCTGGATGAGAAATCCTATCTGCTTTTTCGAGATACCGGTCTTGGACCTGGACCGTGCGGTTTCATTTTACCAGCGCGTCTTTGGGTTTACGTTTGATCGCCAGACAGTAGACGGGTACGAGATGGCCTTTTTTCCGCGCGCCGACGGTCAACCAGGAGCAAGCGGGGCTTTGGCGAAGGGTGATGATTACAAACCATCGCGGAATGGCTGTATTCTTTACTTTGACGTGGAGGATATTGATGAAGTGCTCCGGCTATCTGAGGCTGAAGGAGCTACGCTTCTGTATCCAAAGAAGTACATCGGGGAAGGCGGTTTCGTCGCTGAGATAGAAGACAGCGAAGGCAACCGGATCGCACTGAACGCAGTCCCTTCTTGATCATTGCAACCACACGCAAACGAAACTGCTTAGCGTCGCTCACGCGATGACTTGCATGATCGCTCGTCTCACAAAGCCGCAGCCGGCAGCCATCTTAGCCTGTCACACTTTCGGCTCGCTGCCGACATTGGATCGGCGATCCTGGCCATACCGGCCGGAGTGGGGGTCTGGCGTGCGACCCGCTCACCTTCGCACCGGTTTGCCGCCAAGCGCTTCGTAAAACCGGGTGGCTTGGCTGTCGTCATACCCTCCGAAGCCTGCACCGGAGGCGCCAAGGAAGACTTGCAGCGCCGCAGCCGACACCGGGACCGGAAAGCGGCGGGTGCGGGCGGCGTCCAGCACGATGCCGAGATCTTTGACGAAGATATCGACTGCGGACATCGCCTCCTCGCCCTCGGTCAGCATGCGGGCGCCGCGATTGGCGATCATCCAGGACCCGCCGGCGGAGACGTTCAGCACCTCCAGCACTTGGGCAGGGTCGAGGTCGAGATGGGCGCCGAAGGACATCACCTCCGCCGCCACCGCGAGATTGGCGCCCGCGGCGAGCTGGTGGACCATCTTCATGGTCGAACCCGCGCCCGGTCGGTCGCCGAGGCGGTAGATGTTCGTCCCCATCGCCTCGAGCAGCGGCAAGGCCCCGGCATACGCGGCATCGGACCCCGCAGCCATGAAGGTGAGCGTCCCGGCCTCCGCCCCGGCGGTGCCGCCGGAGACCGGCGCGTCGAGAAACAGCCGGCCGGCGGCCTCCACCCGCTCGCCGATTTCCACGGCCGCCTCGGTCGGCATCGTAACGGAAGAGAGGACCAGCGCGCCCTGGGGCAGCGCATCGACCGCGCCTCCGTCGAAGAGGACGCTGCGGGCTTGTTCGGCATTGACCACCATCAGGACCAGCGCCTCGGCCCCCGCACAGGCCTCGGCGAGGCTGCCGGCGGCCTGCCCACCCTGGGCCGACAGCGCCGCGAGCGCCGACTGAGACAGGTCGAAACCGGTCACTCGGTGCCCCGCCGCGATCAAGACGGCGGCCATCCGGGCGCCCATGGCGCCCAATCCGACAAAGGCGGTGTTCATTGCGGGGATCCTTTCTCGGATTTCTGTGGGACGGGTTCGTCCCTGGAAAACGCAACCATGCGCGGGCGGCGCGAAAAGCTCAACACGACACGGGCGGGCGACCAAGGCGCCCGCGGGGCCGGGGCCCACACCCGACCATGGTCTGCGGAGGCGACCATTTCACGGAAACACGGACCTACCGGCGCCGAGGCTGTTGCCCAACGGGGCAAGCGCAATGCGCGCCGGCGCCTACGGTAGGTCCCGGACGCGTCACCCGCGCATTTCGTTGATCTCAAGGAGGTTCATCGACGGGTCGTAGACATAGACATGGCGCATGCCGGGGATCGCGAAAGTCGGCGCGAAAGAGTACGCGATGCCGGCCGCGGTCAGCCGCGCCACCACCGCATCGAGATCCGCGACCTGGATCGCCACATGCCCGCCGATGGAGGGGTTGTGGTCGAGGCCGTTCTTCCGGGCGAATTCCGGTTCCGGCCGGATCAGATGCAGCCCGGCATTGGCGCCTTTGCTGGCCGTGTCGGTCGGGAACAGGGTCAGCCGCGCCGGATCGGCGGAGATATGGCCCACTTGCTCGGCCGGAGGGAAGGTCCATCGCCCTTCGATAAGACCGATCACCTCCGCATAGAACCGCGCCGAGGCCCGCACATCCGTCGCTGGCAGATTGACATGGTGGATGCTCCAGCCGGTGTCCGGTTCCTCGGATTTGGCATTGGCTGCGCGGCGGTCTGCGGCCGGTTCGACCGAGGCCATGGCCGCGCCCTCTTCGTCGAGGATCGCGGGGTCCTGGAGCCAGGCGAGCATCAGGTCGGCCATGTCATCGCCCCAGAACAACCGGCCATCGATCGCGAAGGTCGGGACACCATAGACGCCGAGGGCGATGGCGGCATCGGTGTTGTCCCGCAGCGCTTGCTTGACCGCCGGCCGGGCGGTGAGCGCCTCAAGATCCGCAATCTTCAGTTTATCAGCCAGGTTCGCCAAGCTCTGTGCGTCTTGGCCGTCCTGCCCCTCGGCCCAGACATGAGTGAAGATCTCGGCCACAACGTCGCGGCGGCAATCGAGGGCGATGGCGAGGCGCAGCAGCGACAGGGGGTTGAACGGGTGCCGCGGCGGCGGTCGGAAAGGGATACCGCGCTGGCGGGCCCGCCACCAGGTGGTGAGCCCGGTATGCCCTTTCTTGGCGGGGATCTCTGCGGGGCCGAGCTGGCCCCAATGGTTCAGAAGGCCGGCGAAGAGCACCGGGCGCAGAACAATCTCGACATCACCGGGCAAACGGTCGAACGCGCAAAATTGCAGATAGGCATAGGGCGAAATGAAGTCGAAGAACCACTCCGCCTTGCGCGTCATCCCCTCCTACTCCGTCGCAATACCAATGCCCAAACGTCGTCGCTCCGGCTCAGCCCGAGGGCGCCACAGGGTCTGCCGGCAGCGCAAAAGGCCCGGTCTCGGTAACGAATAAGCCGAAGCATACGATCAAGCTCGTATTCATCAGAGCCATTGTTACAACAGCCCAGGCGGGTGCCTGTTTTCCGAAAATCAGCTCGAGTATCTTGAACCCAATTCCAAAGAGCATGAGAGCAAAGAAGGCAATCTTTAGAACGTCGCCTATCGTACCGGCCTGATTTGCGGCACCGGTATTGCCCGACAAGAGCTGCCCGACACCCTTGAGCGAGGCGGGATCGGACCCCAGGCCCAAATGATGTGAGACCGCCTGCGCGGCTAGAGCCGGCGGACCCTTGGTCGCCAGATGGGTGCCGATGATCAGCCCGCCGCCGGTCAGCAGCTCGGTGCGGATCTCGCCGGGGATCTTACCCGCCCGCTCCGTCGAGACGCCTTGCCCGGCCGAGGCATCGCCGCTGTCTTTGCCAGGATCATTGTCGCAAGCAGTATCTTCGCGGGTCCTGTCATCGGCGACAGTCAGGATCATCTCCTTCGCCGGCTTTGGAACCGTTGAGTAAACCGCATGAGCCACTGCCGAGAGGAAGCGGACCTCGCGGCCCGGACCGGGGGATACCGGACGCGCAGTATAGAGATACCCTCCAGCTCCCAGTTCCTGGCGTGTCAAGATCATAACCGTCTCGTACGGGCGCTGAGCGGGGCGAAGGCTAGAGCTGACGTTCATCTGGGTGCTTGGCTCTTACTCCTTAACGGCGCCGGTCATGGCCGCCACATAGTGTTCGACAAAAAACGCATAAAGGATCACCAGGGGCAACGAACCGGCCAGGGCGCCTGCCATGATCGAGCCCCAGCGGAAGACATCGCCATCGGTGAAGGAGGTGACGATCGCCACCGGCACCGTCTTGTTGTCGGCGTTCGAGATGAAGGTGAGCGCGTAGATGTACTCGTTCCAGCAGAGCGTGAAGCAAAAGATAAACGCCGAGATCAGGCCCGGGATCGCCAGCGGTAGCACAATTTTTGTGAGGATCTGCCAGCGCGTCGCACCGTCGATCAGGGCGCATTCCTCCAGCTCGAAGGGTATCGTCTTGAAGTACCCCATCAACAGCCAGGTCGAAAACGGGATCAGGATCGTCGGATAGGTTAGGATCAGCGCAAACGGCGTGTCGAACAGTCCATATTGCACGATGATCGTCGCCAACGGGATGAACAGGATCGAGGGCGGCACGAGATAGGCGAGGAAAATCGCGCCCCCAACCCAATTCGCACCGCGATACTTGATGCGCACGATGGCATAGGCCGCCCCGACGCTGGCGATAAGGCTGAGGATCGTGGCCCCGATCGCCACGGACATCGTGTTCCAAAGCCAGGTGGGATAGGCGGTCTCAAACAACAGCACATAGATATGCGAGAGCGTCGGGTTCCAGGTCCAAAGTGGGTTGGTGGTCTCCAGATCGATCAGCTCGTTGTTCGGTTTTACCGCCGTCAGGCCCATCCAATAGAATGGGAACAACAGCACCACCATGATGATGATCAGCGGAATCCAAAGCGTGACGAGGCGGGAAAGCGGGGTCTCCAGATAGTCCATCCCCTCGCGGTGGTCTTCCTGGGCGACGGTGGGCGCTGCTTGGTCAGTCATTGCCTTCTCCGTGCTGCCATTTGCGCCGCTGAAGCCCGAACCAGGAGAACATGATCGCCGCCAGCAGGAATGGGATCATTGCAGTCGAGATCGCCGCCCCCTCGCCCAAATAACCGCCGAGGATCGCGCGCTGATAGCTGAGCGTCGCCATCAGATGGGTGGAATTCACCGGCCCGCCGCGGGTCAGCACCCAGATGAGCTGGAAATCCGTGAAGGTGAACAGGACCGAGAAGGTCATCACAACCGCGATGATCGGGGTCAGCAGCGGGTAGGTGATATGCTTGAACATCTGCCACCGGGTCGCGCCGTCGATCACAGCCGCCTCGTAGAGCGAGCCCGGCACCGTCTGCAGCCCGGCGAGCAATGTGATCGCGATGAAGGGCACGCCACGCCAAATGTTCGCGAAAATGACCGAGGCCCGGGCTAAAGTCTCCTCGCCGAGCCAGGCAATCTGATGATCGGCGGCAACCAGGCCGATGCCCTGCAACATCCAGGTTAGGATCGAGAACTGGGTGTCGAAGATCCACCAGAACGCGATGGCCGACAGCACGGTCGGCACGATGAAGGGGATCAGCACCACCGCCCGGATGATCGCCTTGAACGGCATATGCCGGTTCAGCAGCAGCGCCAGATAGAGCCCCACCGCGAATTTTATGACGCTGGCGACGATCGTGTAGAGCAGCGTGTTAAAGACCGAGAGCCAAAAGACCGTGTCGCCGCTGATCGCAAAGCGGGTGCCGAAAAGCTCGTTGGCGATGGTCCCGAAAAAATCCGCGATCGGCGCCATGCCCATCAGCCATTCGTAGTTTTCGAGGCCTACCCAAGCGCCATCGCGCCCGATCCGGGTGTCGGTGAAGGAAAGATAGACGCCCAAGCCCAACGGATAGGCGAGGAACAGGACCAGGAAGGCGGCGGCCGGCAGCATGAACCAAAAGCCGAGCCAATTGCGGTTTGTCTGCAAGCGCGCCCAGGCGCCGCTCGTCTCGCGCCGCTCGACGGGCCGGTCCAATCCGATCTCTGCCATCGGCACGCTCCCTCCGGGTCGGTCTTCCCCTCCCCCTATGATGGGGGAGGGTCAGGGAGGGGGTGCCCCCTCCGATCAGCGCTGTCCCTCGAGCGCTTAGCGGTAGATCCGCTGTGCCTGACGTTCCGCCACTTTCATGGCATCCGCCGGTGTTGCCCGGCCCGAGCAAGCATTGGCGATCATGCTCAAGACCACAAAGTCGGCGAGGGCCGATGCGGCCTTCTCGCCAACCGATCCTTTGCCGCCGGCCGTCAGCGTGCGATAGGCGGCGGGCTTGGCGGCCGCCAGCTTCGGATCGTTGCCCCAGAACGCGAAGTCGTCACCTGCCGCGTAGGAGTGGCTGAGATAGGCGACCGCGCCCTCCAGCCAGGGCTGATAGTTCTCCGCCTCCATCATGAACTGCATGAAGGCTTTCACCGCGCTCGGATACTTGGTGTAGGTCATCCCGAGCAGCGGATAGCAGATATGGAACTCGGTCGGGCTGCCGGCCGGGCCGATCGGCCAGAAAGCATGGTCCATATCCTCGGCGATCTCGGCCGCCTTGGCATCGCCCTCCGCCGCGTTGCGCTTGGCGGCCGCGTAGATCGACACGCCGTTGTTGGTGAGGAACACTTCCTCGGCCAGGAACGCCTTGTTGTTGAACGCATCGTTCCAAGAGGCGGTGCCGGGGATCCAGGCATCGTAGAGCGCCTTGGCATAGGTTAGCGCCGCCTCGGTCTCGGGGCTGTTGATCACGACATTGTCGTTCTCGTCGACCAGGTTGCCGCCATGGCTCCAAAGGCACCAATGGGTCCAGGCATTTCCATCCCCCGAAGCGAAGCCGAGCGCCATGCCCCCGGGTTTGCCGATCCCCTTCAGCGCCTTGTTGAGCTCCAGGAACCCCTCGGTATCGCCAGGGATCTCGGAAAAGCCCGCCTCCTCGATCGCCGAGATCCTGTAGTTGATCAGATTGGCGTTATAGGCGACCGGCATCGCGATCCACTTGTCCCCCGATTTGCCATAGGTCTCGGCAGAGGGTGCCCAGCCCCCGTATTTCTGACCGATGTGACCGCAGACATCCGAGACATCGAGGCATTTTTCCGCGAACAGATGCGGCAACGAATAGAGGCCCCAGAACATGTCCGGCCCCTGGTCAACATTGGCCGCAACGGAAGCCTTGGGCTGCACATCGTCAAGGCTCTCGTTCAGCACCTCCACCGGGACGCCGGTCGCCTCGGTAAAGGCGGCGACCAGTTTCAGGAAGCTGTCCTCCTCGGACTGCACGAACCGCTTCCAGCGCAAAAGCTGCAGGGTCGCCCCATCCTCGGGCGTGTTCAGCATCTCGGTCGCAGCCCAAGCCTTCGCCCAACCGACCAGGTTCACCCCCGCCATCGCGGTGCCCAGCGCGGCCGTGCTCTTCAACAGCGAACGGCGTGAAATCATAGTCTTCCTCCCCTAACGCACGGCCCATGACGGGCCAGTTCTTCGTGCTGGAGCCCCCGCCCCAATCGCCAACGGGCCGGTTAGGCCCGCAATGCCCGACCCGTCTCTGCGTCGAACAGATGCAAATGCTCTCGACTCGGCACCAGCCGCAGCGTCTCGCCCGGGGTCGGCTGCAGCCGCTCGCGGAAAACCGCGATGACCTCGTCCGGCCCGTGGCGCGCGACCACCTGCACTTCCGAGCCGGTGGGCTCGGTCACCACCACTTCCGCTGCGATACCGGCGCCGTTGGATGACAGGCTGAGATGCTCTGGCCGGATACCGAGTACGACCTTCTGCCCTTGCTCGGCCCCCGGCACGTCGGGCGCCGGTATCGCCTCGCCCTCAGGCGTCATGACGCAGGGGCCGGCGCCATTGGCAGCCAGCTCACCCCGCAGGAAGTTCATCGCGGGCGAGCCTATGAAACCCGCGACGAACAGGTTGTCGGGCCGGTCATAGAGATCCAGCGGCGCGCCGATCTGCTCGACATGCCCGCCTTGCATCACCACGATCTGGTCGGCCATCGTCATCGCCTCGATCTGATCATGGGTGACATAGACCGTGGTGCCGCCGACCCGCTGGTGCAGCGCCTTGATCTCGGTGCGCATGGCGACGCGGAGCTTGGCGTCGAGATTGGAAAGCGGCTCGTCGAACAGGAACACCTGCGGGTCGCGCACGATCGCCCGACCCATGGCGACGCGCTGGCGCTGCCCGCCGGAAAGCTGACGCGGATAGCGCTCGAGAAGCGGCGTGAGGCCGAGGATCTCCGCGGCCTCCCGCACCCGGCGGTCGACCTCCTCTTTCGGCGCTTTGCGCAGCTTCATCGAGAAGGCCATATTGTCGAAGACCTTCATATGCGGGTAGAGCGCATAGTTCTGAAAGACCATTGCGATGTCCCGCTCCTTCGGCGGCACCGCATTGATCACGCGCTCGCCGATCAGGATATCGCCGGCAGTGATCGATTCGAGGCCGGCGATCATCCGGAGCAGGGTGGATTTCCCGCAGCCCGACGGGCCGACCAGCACGACGAAGGCGCCATCGGCAATGTCGATATCGACGCCGTGGATCACCTCGACGGTGCCGAAGGACTTCCGCACATCTCGGATCCTGACAGATGCCATTCGGCCGAGCCTCCCTGACCGCTCCGATCTCCGCGCCGGGCTGTGCAAAAGTATTGTGCGGGCCGCGCCGAGCGGTCAATCATAAATTTAAATCGATTTAGAAATGCCAATGAGCGTGCTCAGCGGACGGAGGAGACGGGTTTGAAGCCAGAGCTTTTGCAGATCGCGCCGATGATGCCACATGTCGAGGCCGCATTGGCCGGGGCCTATGCGGTGCATCGGTTTTGGGAGGCGCCGGAGGGGGCCGCTTTGTTGGCCGAGCTCGGGCCGCGGATCCGGGCGGTGGCGACCGATGGGCATGCGGGCTGCGCGCCGGAGATCCTGCAGGCGCTGCCGGCCTTGGAGATCATCGCCAGCTATGGCGTCGGCTATGACGCCATCGACATTCCAGCGTGCAAGGCCCGCGGCGTGCGGGTGACCAACACGCCGGAGGTCCTGAACGACGCTATGGCGGAGATCACGCTGGGGCTGATGATCGCGCTCTGCCGGCGGATCCCGCAGGCGGATGCCCATGTGCGGGCGGGGCGCTGGCCAGCGGATGGGTTTCCCCTGACCGGCGAGTTGACCGGGGCAAAGGTTGGGATCCTGGGGCTGGGGCGCATCGGCAAGGAGATCGCGCGCCGCTGCCAGGTCTTCAAGATGCAGGTGGTCTATCACGGCCGCAGCGAGCAGCCGCATCAGCCCTATCCATTCTACGCGGATCTCGAGGCAATGGCCCATGACGTCGATTGGCTGGTGGTGATCGCACCGGGCTCGGCGGAGACGGCCGGGATCGTGTCGCGCCGAGTGATGGAGGCGCTGGGGCCCTCCGGCGCGCTGGTGAACGTCGCCCGGGGGTCGCTGGTCGACGAGAAGGCGATGGTCGCGCTGTTGGCCGAGGGCAAGCTGGGGGCCGCGGCGCTTGATGTGTTCGAGCGGGAGCCGGAGGTGCCAGAGCCTTTGTGGGCGATGGAGAATGTGGTCCTGTCGCCCCATCAGGGTTCGGCCACCCATAAGACGCGGGCGGCCATGGGCGATCTGGTGGTGCGAAACTTGGCGGCCCATTTCGCTGGCGACCCATTGCCGACACCGGTGGCTTGAGCCGTCGCCGGCGGACCGCGGTTCCGCCCGGGCTGCGCCCGGCCGTCCTGGCCGCCGCGTCCGCCTCCCGGAGCGTGGCGCCGTGAGCGCGCGCGGCGGAGGGTCGGCTGCGGTGCCTGTTGGACGGTCGCGGCGAGAGCAGCGGCGAGTCGTTGATGGGTGTCGAGCGGGCGCAGACCCCGGCTCCGAGAGAAACCTCAAGAATGGCAGGGCTTGAAATTGCTGGGCCAGACGGCGTGGGGCGTAACGCGACACGTCCGCAGCGCGTCCAGCGGCGGGTGGCGGCAAGCGGCACGACGACGGGAAAGCTTGCGACGGTGTTGTCGCAGGGATTGGAGATGTGGAAGCCATCGGTCACAAAGCCAATCCTCCGCCCGATCCGGTTGCGGAGGCTGTAGCGGTGGGGGTCGAGACTGCTAGTGGTCGGTAAATCGGCCCTCTACGAAAGGGCTTGCCCTGTTCCATACAGGAGAGCGTTGCTCCACCGGACGTCAGATTCGCCGTGAGGGGCCTCCCGCCCGAGTCTGCGACAACACGGATCTTTGCAGATACGCCGCTGCGCGGACGGCCGCGAGCGCTGGTCTGACGCCTCCGCTTCCACCGGCGCTGTGCCGATGCGCCCGGGCGATAGCGCCGCCGGTCAACTGCGGCGAAGTATCGCCGGCGCCGCTGATGGCCGCAATTTCGAGGATAGCCTCGAAGCCGGGGGCCCCCACGCCACACGGCAAAGCGCCGCCGGACGGGGGTCCGTTCGCCACATCTCCGCGGCACGTCCCGCTTGTCAGCGCCGGCGCGAGCGATCCGCTGGATCCATCGCTTCGGACCCCAGTTGGGCAGATCTCGCTGAGTGAACTTTCGCCTCCTCCTGCCTGCCTCAACGCACAGGCAGTCCGCGCATTGGCAGACCGGTCTTCAGCATCGCGAGCAGTCCCTTCATCGCGGGGTGAGCCGGCAACGCCCTCAATCAGTCTGGTGGTCTTCAGAGGGTCGCATCATTGAAAACCCTCGCCGGTAGATCGGCCTTCCAGATCGACGATCCTGTGCCATGCGCATCCAATCCCCTGCCAGGCCGAAAGCCCCGCTCTCCTGCCGCATCGCCTATGCCTGAACCGGCTACGCCCGGCGGGGACGCAGGACTGGAGCCATGTCGGAGCAATGGCAACCCGGCGCGATGCCTTGGGCTTGGGGCTGAGGGGACGTTGTCCGCTCCGACGAGGCACCGGCCAACAGCAACTTCTGGTCACGGTATGTCGAACATCACCGGCACTGGCGTTGACGACGCTCTGAACGGTGCCGCGGGCGGCGACAGTATTGCCGGCGATGCAGGCGGTGATTTCGTCGCTGCCGCAGGGCCACATGCAGTGGAAACGCGCTAGAGCGCTTTCCGACCCGATTGAATCGGTCCTCGCGCTCTAAGGTATTGTTTTGGCGCATTTTCACGACGCCAATCCGATTCAGATTGGCTGGAAAATGCTCTAATTCGGGGATCTGGTGATGGCGATAGACGCCACGCTTCCTCCCCTTCGACGCATCAGGCGAACCCCGCACGCCCGGCCCCGAGCAGAGGAAGAGCACGAGCCGATCCAGACAAGGGCCGGCAGCTTGAACAACGGGCCGCCTCATCGCGGTTTGTCGGCCTCGCCAA
>JBCCRM010000004.1:0-205152 GCA_039513195.1 Pseudomonadota bacterium
CAGAGCGCATTGAATGAGACTCATTGAGGGGACTCCGTTGGCGCCGAAAGGATGATCCATCGTGGAGAACTGAGGAGGTTTTCCATGCGGCCTGGGATCGAGCTTTGGAGTGACCACACGGCAGCGGAGCTTCGCCGGCTTACCCGACAGAGCGATGATGCGGATCGGACCAGACGGCTCCTGTCTATTGCAGCGATCCTGGACGGTAGGTCGCGCACGAACGCCGCGCGACCTGGCGGTGTCGGCCTTCAGGTCATCCGCGATTGGGTTCTGCGCTTCAACGAAGGCGGGCCGGAAGCGCTGCGCACGCGCAAGGCGCCGGGCAAGCCGCCGGTCCTGACGGATGACCAGAGGCGCTTGCTGGCGGCAGCCGTCGAGGCTGGCCCCAAACCCTATCTCGACGGCGTGGTGCGCTGGCGCCTTGTCGATCTGGTTGCGTGGCTTCGGGACGAATTCGGCGTCTCGGTCAGCCGCGCCACGCTGGGGCGCGAACTGCGCGCCATCGGGTTCCAGAAGCTCTCGGCGCGGCCTCGGCACCATGCCCAGGATCCAGACGCCACCGAGGCGTTCAAAAAAGTTCCCCAGCCTGGTCAAAGACATCCGCATCCGGAACGGCTGGCCACCGGTAGAGATATGGTTCCAAGACGAGGCTCGCATTGGCCAGAAGAACAAGATCACCCGACGATGGGCCAAACGCGGCACTCGGCCTCGTGCCCCGCAGGATCAACGCACGAAGTGGGCCGCTCGCCATTGTCCTCGGACCAATGGCGGACATCGGCTCGCCTTCGGCGCCATCTGCCCAGCAGAGGGCAAAGGCGCAGGCCTCGTCATGCCCTGGGCCGACACTCATGCCATGGCCGAGCACCTGAAGCCGATCAGCGCCGAAGTCGCGCCCGGCGCCCATGCCATCCTGATCGTGGATCAAGCCGGGTGGCATACGTCGCCGAAACTGGACGTGCCCGAGAACATCACCCTGCTGCCCCTGCCGCCGCGATCACCGGAACTGAACCCCGTCGAGACCGTCTGGCAGTTCATGCGGGACAACTGGCTCTCCAACCGCATCACATCAATCGGATCGCGGACATGGGAAAATCAGATCTGATCAATGCGCTTTGGTATTATAGCGAAACCCAGCGACAGCATTCCGCCCGGCTGCGCCGGCCGTCCTGGCCGCCGCGACAACCTTCGGGCATGTGAAACCGGGCGCGCACGCGGCGGCGGACCAATGTTGGCGCGTGTGGTGACGCCCCGGCGCCCGCAGCATCGCCACATGCACCGTCGACAGCAGCCCGACGCGAGCAAGGCGGTGCCAGAAGCGCAGGCGGCCGACGCGGCGCGTTGGCGGCGGTCAGAGCGGGCGCGGCTGCCGGTCCGGACGAAAAGTAGGCGCCGTCGTGACCTCTGCATCGGCGACCCACCAGCCAGGCTGAGCCCTCCGCAGGCTTGCTGCCTGTTGTGCCGCCGCAGCGGCGCTTGCATGCAGCGCGAAGCAGGTCGCTCCGGAACCGGACATTCTGGCCACGGGAGCACCCGAAAGGGACGCGAGAACCGCCCCGATCGGCGGGCAGAGTCCCTCGGCCGCCTCTGCAAGATCGTTGCGTTGCGTCCGAAGCCACTCTGCGAAGGCGCCGAAGGACGAAAACCCGGTCCCCGGCAGCAGCGGGGCTGGCGGCGGCTTCTTCTGGGGCGTCGCGGCAAAGACCGCCCTGGTCTCGACCGGCTCCCGCGGGTTCGCGAGCACAATCCAACAGGGCGGCAAGGGCGGCGCCGGGGTGACCTGCTCGCCGATCCCAGTCATAATCTGAGGCTGCGGCGCCGCGATGCAGACCGGGACATCCGCCCCAAGCGAGGGCGCCAGGCCGGGCGGCGGCGAGCAACCCCAGAGACGGGAGAGAAGCCGCAGCGCCGCCGCAGCGTCGCTCGACCCGCCACCGATGCCCGAGGCGACGGGCAAGTTTTTAGCGAGCCGCAGGACCGCGCCGCGACCGGGCCAACCGGCGGCCAGCGCCGCTGCAGCGCGGAGGACCAGGTTGTCCACGTCGGTGGAAAGGCCATCGCCGAATGGGCCTGAAACACTCAGCGACACCCGGTCGGACGGCTCCGCCCACAAGACGTCGCCGATCTGTGGAAACACCACCAGGCTTTCGATCAGATGATAGCCATCCGCCCGAAGGCCCCGCAGATGCAGGAAAAGATTAACTTTTGCCGGCGCGTCCTCGACGAGCGCCAGCGGGGTGGAGGTCGTCATCGCACCCTGCGAAAGGGAAGGCGTCAGCCGCCGTCCCCCTCCGCCGGGGCCTCGGTCTTGCCGATCACGGCCGGGTCGCCTGCCGCTGCTTCCTCGGCCAAAACTTCATCGAGCCCCAGCTCCAGCTTGCGACGGATACGGACCGCGTCTTTGTCCTCCGGCTCGAAGGAGAGCGCGCGCTTCCACTGGAACTCCGCCTCGACCTTGCGACCGACCATCCAGAGTGCATCGCCGAAATGATCGTTGATCACCGGGTCGACCGGCCGCAGCTCAACCGCGCGCTCCAGATGCTTCACGGCCCCGCGGAAATCGCCGAGCCGGTAGAGCACCCAGCCCAAGCTATCGACGATATAGCCGTCCTCTGGCCGCTGCTCGACCGCCTTCTCGATCATCCGCTGCGCCTCCTCGAGATTGAGGCTCATCTCGACCCAGGAATAGCCGAGATAATTTAGCACCAGCGGCTGATCCGGCTCGAGCTCCAGCGCGCGGAAGAAATCGGCTTCGGCCTGCTCCCACTTCTTGGACCGCTCGAAGGCAATCCCACGCTGATAGAACAGCGGCCAGTGACGCCGCTCCGGCGCGTCGATAAGGCCGAGAGCGCCGTCATAGGCAACGGCTGCCTCGGCAAACCGGCTCTCCCGGCGCAGCATGTCCCCGAGCGAGGTGTGCGCTTCGACCGACAGGGGATAGCGAGCGACAATGTCGCGCATGCTGACCAGCGCGCCCTCGATCCGTCCCGCATCCTGCATCGCCCGGGCGCGGCCGATCTGCGCCTCCAAAGCTTCCGGAACATCACGGGGGATCGCCTCATAAGCCGCTATGGCCAACTCGTTCTGGGCGTCGCGGCTAAGGGTCTCCGCGATGAACAGCTTCGCCTCTATCAAGTCGGGATTGAGATGAGCCGCCAGACGCGCATAGGCGAGCCCGATGATCCGGTTGGTGCCACGGGTCAGAAAGCCGGACACCCCGAACAAAGCCTCGGCCGCGCCCTCGGTCCCGCTCGCGACCACGGGGGCCGGTAAACGGCCACGGGACAGATCCTGGCTCAACCGTTCCAACCGCACATCGCCCAGCGTCAGGGCCAACCGGTCGGCCACCACCGCCTTCGCCTCTTCGAGCTTGCCTGCGCGCGCGAGCGCACCGGCATGCATGCGGGTCAGCCGCAACGTTCCCGTGCCGGCGCGCTCAGACGCACGACCGAACGCATCGGCCGCGGCAGCATCGTCGCCCTCGACTGCCATCAGGAGGCCCAGATGATACGCTGCCATCAGCGAACCCGCCGGGCCGCCGGTGCCGTCCTCCTCCAGCTGCGCCAAAAGATCCCGCGCCGTCCCAATATTGCCTGCAGCGACCTCCAGCCACGCCGCCAGGAGCCTGCCGACAAACGGCCCGTCGCTGAGGCCCCGCTGCAGGATGCGGGCCCGCTCTGTGTCGCCCTTCTTCAGCGCGCTCGAGAACAGGAGCAACGTTGCGAGATGCTGTGCGCCGTCCCGCCCCTCGAGCTTTGAGGCGAGGCTGATCGCGCTTTCGATCCGGCCGGCCGCCACCTGGAACGTAACCGCGTCTTCGATCAGGCCCAGATCGTTTGGATTTCGCGCCAAGGCCTCGACATAGTAGATTGCTGCTGCCGCCACATCGCCGCGCCGGGCGGCATGTTCGGCCGCCAAATAGGGGCCGGCAACGCCATCTGCGGCCGCCGCGGGCGCACCGCTCGCGACGAGAGCGAAGAGGACCACGGCCGCGCGCCGGGACATCACATTGATCGCATGAAAGGGCAACGAGGCCTCCACATCTTCTTCTTTACGACTGCCCGGTTCGACCGGTGCCGAGCCGCAGGGTTATCCCCTGCAGGTAGAACCAGGAGCAGGATCATCCCACTCCTCCGCCGAAACTGTTCCGCAATTTAGGGAGTGTTGGGGCGGAATTGCAAACATCGCGATGATTGCGGCGATTACGCCACGCCCTGCAGCCACGACACCACGGCCGGAGGCACGATCTGCTGCGCTTTGCGCGAGACGAACACGCCGATATGCCCGGTGGGCACCTCGACCTCGCGATAGGGGGCGTTGCGCAGATATGCTTTTACCGCCCGTGCGCAGGGCGGCGGCACGATGTGGTCGTCGCGCCCAATCACGGTCAACACCGGGCATGCGATGCGGCCGAGATCCACCCTCTCTCCGTCCAGCGCGAAAGTACCCCTGACCAACCGATTCTCCCGATAGAGATCGCCCAGCCACTGCTTGGCCGCGGCACCCGGATGGTCGGGCCGGTCGGCCAACCATTTCTCCATCCGCAGGAACATCTGTAGGGCTTCACGGTCATCGGCGATTTCGAACAGATCGGCGGTGTATTTGGCGAAAGTCCGCGCCGGCGTCAGGGTCTCGAACACAGCACCGGTGAGCCGGCCGGAGAGGTTGCCGACATCATCGACCAGCCCGTCGATCAGCTCCGCCGGAAGGCCGCGCGCCCAGACATTGAGGAACCCGTGGGTCGGCTCTGGATCCTGCGTATCGGCGTGGAAATCGACGGGCGTCACGGCGAGCGCGAGGCCGCTGAGCCGTTCAGGATAGAGCGCCGCGTGGCAGAGCCCGAAAACCCCACCTTGGCAGATGCCGAACAGCGCCGCGCGCCGTGCACCGCTGACCTCGGCGATGGCGTCGAGCGCGTCGGAGAGCGCGATGTCAGCATAGTCGGTGAAGTCGCGGCAGCGGTCGGCGCGGCTGGGATTGCCCCAATCGATGACGTAGAGATCGACCCCCGCCTCGATCAGCCGGCGCACCAGCGAACGGTCCGGCTGCAGATCCGTCACAGTTTGCCTCCCGATCAGGCCGTGGACGATCAAGAGCGGCCCAAGGCTCGGGCTCTCGACGACCGGGCAGTAGCGGCTTAGCGTGATCTTCCCCCACTCGGCGATCTTGGTCTTCGGCGTCGTCGCGATCGCGACCGCGCGCAGATCCGACTGCGAGAACTGGCCGGACAGAACCGCCATGCGCCGGGTCAGATCGACCCAATCGCGCAGGGGCGCACGGGGATCTTGCTCGGGCATCAAGGCCGCTCCGGGTCCGGCTGGCGGGCGCGCTCGCGCTTCATCTGCCGGATCTCGCGGCGGAGCGCATGGACAGTCTGGTGCAGGTCATCGAGCTCCGCGCGGGTCGGCAGGCCCAGAAACTCCGCTACCCGTTCGAGCCGCGCGCGCAGCCGGTTCTTCAGGGCGAGCTGGCTGCGGATCAGCCGTTGCTGGGCTGCCAGGAACGCCTCAGACCGTTGCGCCTGCGCTAGCTCGCGGTCTGCAATCTCGGTCCAAAGCGCTTGCACGGCTTGCCATGATGCATTTGTGCCCTCGCCCGCAGTCTCCCGCGCCGCCAATCCGTCGAGGAAGGTGCGGAAGGCCCGCATCCAGGCCTGACCGACGAGGGTGCGAAACCGCTCGGCGGCGGCCATCCATTCCAGCCACTCCGCGCTCTCACGGAGCGCATCCCGCTCGCAGCGGAGGAGGTCGGCGAAGTCAGGTCCCTCCAGCCAGCGGGTGAAATCGGCCATGCCATCGAGCGCACCGGGACCTAACCACTGGGCGGGATTGAAGGGGCCGCTGCCGTCGTCCTCGCCGCCGAAAAGGCGGGCCATTTTTGACCACATCTCGAACAGGGCCGCGGAACGTTCCCAAGCTTCGCCAGCCTTGCCGCCGGCCGAGAACATCGCCTCGGACGCCTCAAGCCAAAGACGTAGCAGGTCCCTGTCGGTCGGCCCCGCGGCCGTCATAGCGCCCCATCCTAGTGTTGTGGTTGCCCCGGGCTTACACGCTTCGGCTGTCCTGCACCAGCCGGAGGGTCGCGAAGAAAGACTGCGGGGTATGCGGGCCCTGCCCTGTCGGGCCGGTTGCCGAGGCGGCCGCTACGCCTCGTCGACGGGCGTTCCGTCGAGGCGGACAAAGCCTCGCGTGCCATCTTCGCGGCGATCGACACGCAGATCCTCGCCCGGATACTCGACCGTATCGCGGTCCTGTTTCCGCGACCCGATTTCCAGGAAGACCGCCCGTTTGTCGCTGCGGTTTTGCAGGTGGTGGTCCCACCCGCCCGCGGGGAAGCCAGCACAGGCGCCGGGGCCGAGGGGACGCTCTTCGTCGCCGGAGACCAATACCAAATCGCCCTCTACGACGAAGACGAACTCGTCCTCATGGCTGTGGGCATGGGGGATCGAGGACCAGCCCCCCGGTGGGATCTCGACCAAGTTGACGCCGAAATCGTTGAGACCGAACGGGTTGCCGATGAAGCGTTTTTCCCGCAGCCGCTGGTGCTGTGCCATCACCGGATGCGGCGCGCCGGTATGCTTGCCGACGAGGTGCTGGATCTCTTCGGCCGAGAGCGCCATCGGCGGCACAACCCGCCGCAGACCCTCGGCCCGGCAGTGGGTCGCGAGGGTGGCGAGATTCTCCCACTTGACCGGCACCAGCGGGATTGGCCCCTGCCCGCCGATTTTGCGCTGCTCCACCACCCCCTCCACACCGCCGAGGCGAGCATAGAGCGCACGGGCGCGAGCGTTGGCCTCGGCTACCCAGAGCACCCCACGGTCGCGCCCCATTCCGGTCAGCCGGTCCGCTGCCTCGCGGAAGAGGGTGGTCCCGATGCCGCGGGAGCGGTGCTGCGGCAGGATATGCGCGCTCTCGAACAGATCGCACCCCAGATCGTCCGGGTCCGGGTGGGTGATCAAAAAGCCTGCGAAGGTGCCCTCGAGGGTTGCAGTCAGGACCAGTCGCCCGGGCTCCGGCTCGGCAAAAACCTGGCGCCAGCGCTGGACCATGGCGGGGCCGACATCCCGGTCGAGATACGCATCCGGCAGCAGACCTCGATACCCCTCCGCCCAGCTTTCAGCATGCAGGCGAGCGATCGGCGCCTCGTCGACAGGCAGCGCCGCACGGATGACGAGTGCCGTCATGATCGTCCCGCGCAGGGCAACAGCGGCGCCGCCATCTGGGTCAGGTGCGCCTCGTCCCGTCGCTTCTGCTGGTCCTGGAACAGGGGGTGGTCGGGATGACCGTGTTCTTGGAAAACGTTGGGGCGTTGCTCGCCATCCTGTGGCATCACGGTCAGCGGTAGGGTCTGTGTACCGGGCCAACCCGGCAGCCGATTGCCGAGACAGCCGAACATCGGACCCAGATTGCTCTGGTCATCGTCGTCGAAGCTCTCCGGGTAGCGCGAGACATTTTCGGGGCTCAGGGTCGACCACAGGCCGAAGCCGAAGCCGCTCTCGGCGCCGTCGCCGATTGAGACAGGCAGCACGCAGCGGATGTAGACGAAGACATCGCCGTGAACCTCGATCCCGCAGAAATCACCCGATTTGTGGTTGGCCGTAAGGTCGGGATCATTATCGGCGCCGAGCGCCGAGGGCCCCAGGCAGGCCATAAAAGGCAAGGCGCGCATTCTTTCGCCCCCGCAGCGGCAAGTCAGCTCCGGCTGGTTGAGACCCATGGCGCCGCCTCAAAGCATCGAAGGCAGGACCTGGTCCGGAGGCCGGTGGCCGTCGGCAAAGGTCTTGATATTGATGATCACCTTCTCGCCCATCTCCAACCGGCCTTCCTCGGTCGCCGAGGCCATATGGGGCAGCAGCACCACATTGGGCAGCCCTTTCAGCCGCGGGTTCACGCCCGGCTCCTGCTCGAACACGTCGAGGCCGGCGCCCGCCAGATCGCCCTTCGCCAACATACGGGTCAGCGCGTTCTCGTCGATAATCTCTCCGCGGGCGGTATTGACGATATAGGCCGTGGGCTTCATCAGCGCGAGCCGCCGCGCCGACAGAAGGTGGTAGGTGGCCGGCGTGTGCGGGCAGTTGACCGAGACGATATCCATCCGCGCCAGCATCTGGTCGAGACTTTCCCAATAAGTGGCGTCGAGCTCGTTCTCGATATCCTGATGCAGGCGGCGGCGGTTGTGGTAGTGAATCTGCAGCCCGCAGGCCCTTGCGCGGCGCGCGACCGCCTGGCCGATGCGGCCCATCCCGACAATGCCGAGGCGTTTGCCCCAGATCCGGTGACCCGTGATCGCCATCGGTGACCACCCGCCCCAATCGCCGGATTGGATGAGCTGGGTTCCTTCCGCCATCCGCCTCGGCACGGTCAGGATAAGGGCCATGGTCATGTCGGCCGTATCCTCGCTCAACACACCCGGCGTGTTCGAGACCAGGATCCCGCGAGAGCGCGCGGTCTCCACATCGATATGGTCGACCCCTGCGCCGTAATTCGCGATAAGCTTGAGTTGCTCGCCCGCGCCGGCGAGCATCGCCTGGTCGATCCGATCGGTCAGCGTCGGCACCAAGACGTCGCATCCCTTCATGACCGCCGCCAGGGCGTCATGGCTCATCGGCGCATCGTCGGTGTTCAAACGCACCTCGAACAGCTCGCGCATCCGCGTCTCCACCGCGTCCGGCAGCTTGCGGGTGACCACGACAGAGACGCGCTTGCGGGACATCGGGGAAATCCTTTCTGGTGTCGTTGGGTCCCTGTGTTAATTTCGGAATGGCGCGGTGAGAAGGGGGAACACCCTCAGGGCCGCCGAATTGAGGCAGAGCAGCAGGGACCGGTTCCGCCGAAAGGGGCCGGACAGGCATATGGCCAAGACTGTGTTTCGGGTCGTCGCCGTCTGGGCGATGTTGATGATGGGCGTAGTCGCTCCGGCAGTCGCCGAGACGACGACTGAGAAGGCGCGAGCGCTCGGCGTCGGGCCGGTGACCAACCTGCCCTTGCCCCGTTTCGTTTCGCTGCGCTCGAACGAAATCAACGTCCGCCGCGGACCAGGTCTCGATTACCGCAAAGACTGGGTGTTCCGCCGGGCCGGGCTGCCGGTGCGGGTGGTGGCGGAGTATGGCGACTGGCGGCGCATCGTCGACAAGGACGAGGCCGGCGGCTGGGTGTTCCATGCACTGCTGACCGGACGGCGCACAGCGCTGATCACCGAACCGATGACCACCTTTCGCAAAGACCCGACCGATGCCGCGAGGGCTATCGCCCATGCCGAGCAGGGGGTGGTCGCCCGCCTGCTCGCCTGCGACGAGCTTTGGTGCCGGGTTGCAGCCGATGGCAACACCGGATGGGTGCGCAAGACGGCGATTTGGGGCGTCGACGGCGCCGAGACCTTCGGGCGATAGGCCATGGGCACGGCGGATGACGGGTGGAGCCGTTCTGCCGAGGCCTGGATTGCCGACCAAGGCGACCATGGCGACTTCTCCCGCCGCTATGTACTCGACCCGGTGATGGTCTCGCGCATTCAGGGCCGCGGCTTCCGAAACGCCCTCGATGTCGGCTGTGGCGAGGGGCGGTTCTGTCGGATCCTGGTGGCAGAAGGTGTCGCGGCGACCGGCCTCGACCCTACCGAGCGGCTGCTGGAGGAGGCCCGCGCGCGCGATCCCGGGGGCGATTATCGAACCGGACGAGCAGAGGCCTTGGATTTTGCGGACGGAGCCTTCGACCTGGTGATCAGTTATCTCACGCTGATCGACATCCCCGATCACCGGGCCGCCATAGCCGAGATGGTGCGGGTGCTGCGCCCCGGCGGCGCGCTGTTGATCGCGAATCTCAACCCCTTTGTCACCGCGCATGGGGGGCCCGGCTGGGTTCGGGACGGCGATGGCAACCGGCTTTACATCCCTCTCGACACCTATCTGCAGGAGCGGCCCGACCGGGCCGCCTGGCGCGGCATCGACATCATCAACTGGCACCGCCCTATGGAGGCTTATCTGGCACCGCTGCTATCCGCCGGCCTGCGCCTGATCTTCTTCGCCGAGCCCTCGCCGGCACCGGACTGCCCAGCGGACCTGGTCGGCGGCGCCCGGCGCGTGCCGTTTTTCCATGTCATGGAGTGGGAGAAAGCGGGTTAGTCCCGGGGCCCTCATGGCTCCAGAGCAAAAGGCCCAAGACGCCTGTCACGGCCGGATAGACCGCCCGGCCATTCCCGAAACATTATAGCCGCCACGGTCGGCCATTGAACGATCTCGACCCCGATGCGCCGGGTCGCTGCCGCTTCGTCGGGCTGCTGCGTTCGCAGAGTTCCGGTTCCTTTGGGACCCGGGACAGCCCTGCGTCACCTTCGACGCCGTCTCAGGGGGGGCCGCGCGTGCCTGGAAAAAGGGCCCAAAAAGGTGCATCGACCAGCCCTTCGCCTGGTTGCCCTTCGCACTCACCGGGTAACGCCGATTCCCTTCTCAGGTGCCGCGTTCGGTGTCACGACACTTCGAGAGACGGCCTTCATTTCCGTTTTTCGGATCAGCGCCCGCAGCGGCAGCGGTACAATTTCCCTCTTACGGAGCAGCTGCAGCCGGACCGATCTGAATGTGCCGCTTCCATTGCATTAGCCCAAGCTGCCCGCACCTGGCCGACCCAACATCAAACCGACCTGGGGAACGGTTCAGCCGCGTTGCCGGACCCGGATCACAACTTCGATCTTCGTGACCTCTGTGCCCTCCGGTGCATCGGGCAAACTGTCGAACCTCACTGCGCCTGGAGGGGCATCGGTCACCCGACCATCGTCTTCCCAATAAAAATGGGCATGGTCATGGGTGTTGGTGTCGAAGTAGCTGCGGGAGCCATCGACCGTGATCTCGACCAGCAGGCCCGCATCGGTAAAGCTGCGAAGAGTGTTGTAGACGGTGGCGAGAGAAACCTGAGCGCCCGATGCGCGCGAGGCATCGAACAAGCTTTCGGCAGTCACATGGCGGTTTTTGCCATCGCCGACCAACAACATGGCCAGCGCGACGCGCTGCCGCGTCGGCCGAAGATCCGCCGAAGTCAGCCATCTCCGCGCCGTCTCCTCGGCAGCCAAAGTCTGAGCCCGGCTCAATTGTGCTAGCGTAGCGCTCGCCATTTTCTCTTCATCCACACCGTGAAAGCACCCACCTGTTACCGTAATAGTGCAAAAAGGGGGTCGAGCACCAGCAGAAACCGACTCACCCCTTTCGACCGCAAAATCCGCACCTTGCCCGCCCCGGGGCAGCGGTGCTAGGCACAGGGCACCCGACACGCCAAGAGGTTCTACGCATGACCGCCCGGCCCGAGAGCTATGATTTCAATGCGCTGTTGCGCTGTGCGCAAGGCGAGTTGTT
The DNA here is from genome assembly GCA_039513195.1 of Pseudomonadota bacterium. Classification (GTDB taxonomy): domain Bacteria; phylum Pseudomonadota; class Alphaproteobacteria; order Rhodobacterales; family Rhodobacteraceae; genus Thermohalobaculum. The sequence continues at coordinate 11,336 of JBCCRM010000004.1, forward strand.
TGGACCGGGCAATGCGCAACTGCCAAACCCGCCAATGTTGATGGTCGACAAGATCGTTTCTATAACGGCCGATGGCGGGCCGGAAGGCAAGGGGCAGGTTGTCGCTGAGCTGGTCTTGAAACCGGATCTTTGGTTCTTCAAATGCCATTTCGTGGGCGATCCGGTGATGCCGGGTTGTCTCGGCCTCGACGCGCTGTGGCAGTTGACGGGGTTTTTCCTCGGCTGGTTGGGGCTCCCGGGCCGTGGCCGCGCCCTGGGGGTAGGAGAAGTGAAGTTTTCCGGCATGGTGACGCCCGCGAACTCAATCATCCGCTATACGGTGGACATGAAGCGCATCATCAATCGTAAGCTCAAACTCGGCATTGCCGACGGAACGATGTCGGTGGACGGCGCGACGATTTACACCACCAAGGATATGCGGGTCGGTCTGTTCTCGGACGAGGCGCCGGCCTAAGCGCAGGCGGCGGGGAGAGGTGGCCATGCGCCGGGTTGTGATCACAGGGATCGGGATCGTCTCCTCTATCGGCTCCGACGCACAGGAAGTGACGGCGTCGCTGCGGGAGGGGCGGTCAGGCATTGTCTTCGCCCCGGACTATGCCGAACTGAATTTCCGCTGCCGCGTCCACGGCAAGCCCAATGTCGATGTGGAGGGGATGGTCGATAAGCGGGTCCGCCGGTTCATGGGGGACGGCGCTGCCTGGAATTACATCGCCATGGAACAGGCGATCGCCGATTCCGGCCTCGCAGAAGGTGAGGTCAGCCATGAGCGGACCGGGCTGATCATGGGCTCGGGCGGGCCATCCACCAAGAGCTTGTTCCGCGCCCACACGATCACGCAGGGCAATGGTCCGCGGCGGATCGGACCCTTCGCGGTCCCCCAGGCGATGTCATCGACCAACTCTGCGACACTCGCGACTCCGTTCAAAATCAAGGGCGTGAATTACTCGATCACTTCGGCCTGCTCTACCTCGGCCCATTGCATCGGGAACGGGGTGGAGCAGATCCAGTGGGGCAAGCAGGACATCGTTTTTGCCGGTGGGGGGGAGGAGCTGGATTGGACCCTCTCCTGCCTCTTCGACGCTATGGGTGCGATGTCGACCAAATACAACGACACACCGGATCGCGCCTCCCGCGCCTATGACAGCGACCGTGACGGGTTCGTAATCGCCGGAGGTGCCGGGGTGGTCGTGCTGGAGGAGTTGGAGCGGGCGAAGGCCCGCGGCGCCCGGATCTATGGCGAGGTGACGGGCTACGGCGCGACCTCGGACGGGTTCGACATGGTCCAACCCTCGGGCGAGGGCGCGGTGCGCTGCATGCGCCAGGCGCTGGCGACACTGGCGGACCGGACCGTTGGCTATATCAACACCCACGGCACCTCGACCCCGGTCGGCGACAAGCGGGAGATTGAGGCGATCCGCGAAACCTTCGGCGAGACGGTGCCGCATTATTCCTCGACCAAGTCACTGACCGGGCATTCGCTTGGGGCCACCGGAGTGCAGGAGGCAATCTATTGCCTGTTGATGCTGCAGGGCGATTTCATTGCCGCGAGCGCGAATGTCGAGGCCCTCGATCCGGACTTCGACGGCTCGGCACCGGTTACCCAGCGGGTCGACAATGCCGGGCTTGACACCGTGCTTTCCAACAGCTTCGGGTTCGGGGGCACCAACGCGACCCTGGCGCTCAGCAGGTATCACGGGGCATGAGCGCATGACCGGACTGATGGCCGGCCGGCGCGGCCTGGTGATGGGGGTCGCGAATGATCACTCGATCGCCTGGGGCTGCGCACGGGCCCTGCATGGGCAAGGGGCGGATCTGGCCTTCACCTATCAAGGCGAGGCGTTCGAGAAGCGGGTCCGACCCTTGGCGGAGGGGTTGGGCGCGGGGTTGGTAATGAATGCCGATGTGACCGATCCGGCGAGTCTCGATGCGGTTTTTGCCGAGATCGAGGCGGGTTGGGGGCGGCTCGACTTTCTGGTCCATGCCATCGCTTATTCCGACAAGGCGGAGTTGACCGGGCGTTTTGCCGACACGACCCGGGCGAACTTTCTGAAGACGATGGAGATCTCCTGCTACTCCTTCGTGGATGTTGCAAGGCGCGCTGCGGCGCTCATGCCGGACGGCGGCGCGGTGGTCACGATGACCTATCTCGGCGCCCAGCGGGTGATGCCGAATTACAATGTGATGGGCGTGGCTAAGGCCGCGTTGGAAGCATCGGTGCGCTACCTTGCCAATGATCTTGGGCCCGATGGGGTCCGGGTGAACGCGATCTCCCCAGGGCCGATGCGGACCCTTGCGGGCAGCGCAATCGGCGGCGCACGGCGGGTGTTCAAGGCGACGGAGGAGAACGCGCCGATGCGCAGCAATGCGGCATTGGCGGATATAGGCGGGGCGGCAGTCTATTTGCTCTCCGACCTCGGCGCGTCGACCACCGGCGAGGTGCTGTTCGTCGATGGCGGCTATCATGCAACCGGCATGGCGCAACTCGAAAACTTGGCCGGCGGCTGAGGTTTCGTTCGTCGAAGCCATTAAACGGAATCGCGGCTGACGCCGCGATGGAGTCACACCTGGCGCGCGCCTCACCTTGCGGCTCGGCCCGCGCAGGCGCACCGCCCCATTCTCGGTCCGTCGGACGGAGAGGCCGCATAAGCCTGCTGAGAAGACCGCCGCGGGCGGTCACGTCCAAGCATCCCGAAGGCCCGACCCGCGTCAAGGCAACCGCGCTCGCGCGCGGCGCTTATGGCGACCTTGACCCGGATAGCGGCCTTCGGGCCGTGGGCACGCCGGCCGGCGCAACCGTATAGCCCGCGGCGAGAACAGCGAGGATCGGCCGCGGGGTCAGCACTGTGACCCACCCCTGCATCGGCCCGGCATCCGCGTATCCGCCATGCCCCTGCGAGAGCGACAAAAAGCGCCCCCGCCAGGCCAGAAGCGGGACGCTCGGAGCTCGTGCACGGATGGCGAAGGCGCCATTCGGCAAGGCCGCGGCCGGTGCCTCATGGGTGACCTGTTGCCGTGTGGGCGTGACCCGAGATGAGTGAAGAACGCGGTCGATTTCGGCCGCCCGTTGGCCGACCAAGCCGGCCCGGACCCAGGCTTCGCGGAAGGCGACATGCGCCTTGTAGCGGCACTGGCCGCAGGGGCGATGGCCGGCGGTCAGCGCCACCGCCTCGTCCCAGAAGAAAAGGGCGGTCCATTTGCTTCGGGCGTCGAGGGGCGGCATTGGCGGGCGCCAGCGTCCCCGGAACTCGGTGAGGCAGCTCACCCAGGCCTTGTGGCGCCACCGTGCCGTGCCGAGGGTTCCATCCGCCCGGTGGAGGCAACCACGATTGCCGGTGAGGCCGCCGCGCCAGGGTTCTGCGACGATCTCTCCGAAAGGGGTGACGCGGTTTTGCAGAGGCATCTGGGTCACTCTGGCCTGGCGTGACTGCTGACAGGACGCTGTCAGTTGGCATTCGCTACTGTCAGCACAGAATAACGATCCGCGGAGGGCGCGTCTTGATAAAGTATCTCTACCCAGACGGCACCTGTTGTTACCGGGCTTTGCACAGCACTCATGCTATCTTTACAGGCGAAGATGGCAAATTGATTGCGCGCGCACAGAAACCGAGCGGTGAGTTTTATGAATTCGAGATCGTCGGATTTGAGATCCTGGAGCCTGGAACAGTCTATAGCTAGTGCCAAGACTTGGAGGCCTGCAACCTACAGGCCCGAGGTATTCAATTACCCTCCCGACGAAGGCTGGAAACAAAGTGCCGGACCTGCCGCGGTGAGCGGAGGTGATGCACCGTCAGACCCTCTGGGGGCGTTGCGATCAGGGCGAGCGCTTTCGGCCTGCCGCGGCGGCGATACCCGCCGACCCAATTGAAGAAGAAGTCGAGATCCACTTGCTCCGGACAACCGGCAGCCATGTCGGACCGGACCGTGCCATGGCTCTGCAAGACCCGCTGGGCAACCCGCCAAGCCCTTGTGGCTGTTGGAATATCCAGGAAGATCACAGTATCGGCGCGGGCAAGCCGCATGGGCCAGGTGCGGGAATAGTTGCCCTCCATCACCCAGCGGTCTCCCGCAATGGCGGCGGCGACGCGGCCGAGGAAGACCTGCTCCTCGGCCGCCACCCAACCAGGTTCCCAGAACAATTGGTCCATATGCACAACCGGCAAGCCAGTGCGCAGGCCGAGCCTACGCGCGAACCAGGATTTGCCCGCGCCGGAGCCGCCGATCACCATCACACGGCGCATCGAGCGCCCCCGTACCGGCATCGCCAAATTCCCTCTGAAAGTCAGTGTTTTAGCCGATGCACGGCGCATGCACAGCCTATGCACAAAGCATATGCATACTGTTTTGGTCAGGAAACCGGACAGCGTCTTCGGGAACGTGCCATGTTCCGGCAGCATGGGCGGCCCGCCGCCTCCTCGGCACGGGCATCCGAGGCCCCGGATCGAGACCGGGGCACGGCTTAGCACAGTCGTTGGCGATTGCCAGTGTCTGGGGCGTTGCTGTGGCTCAGCTTGCCGCCGTTTCCGCGGCGATTTGGGCGGATGATTTGCTGCCCCGCTCGGTCGCAGATTTGAGCTGCCCGCAGGCCGCCAGGATGTCCTCGCCCCTTGGCGTTCGGATCGGGCTTGCATAGCCGGCACGATTCACAATCTCGGCAAAGCGCTCGATCCGGACCCAGTCGGACCGTTCATAGGGCGAGCCGGGCCAAGGGTTGAACGGGATCAGATTGATCTTTGCCGGAATGCCGGCGATCAGCTTCACCAGCCGCTTCGCATCCGCATCCGCGTCGTTCACGCCCTTGAGCATCACATATTCGAAGGTAATCCGCTCGGCGTTCGAGAGGCGTGGATAGGCGCGGCAGGCCGCCATGAGCTGGGCGATCGGGAATTTCCGGTTGATCGGCACCAGGACATCGCGGACCTCGTCGGTGGTCGCATGCAAACTAATCGCGAGCAGAGTCCCAATTTCCGCCCCCGCCCGCGGAATCTGCGGCACCACGCCAGAGGTCGACAGTGTGATCCGCCGGCGCGAGAGGCTGAGCCCCTCGCCATCCATGGCGATCAGCATGGCGTCGCGTACGGCATCAGTGTTGTAGAGCGGCTCCCCCATCCCCATCAGCACGATGTTCGACAGCAGACGGCGTTCCGGCGGACGCTCCCCCGGCCGCGGCCATTCGCCGAGATCGTCGCGGCAGACCAGGATCTGGCCCACGATCTCCGCCGGCGTCAGGTTGCGCACCAGTTTCTGAGTACCGGTATGGCAGAATGTGCAGGTGAGCGTGCAGCCGACCTGGGAAGAGACGCAGAGAGTGCCGCGGTCTTCCTCAGGGATATAGACCGCCTCGACCTCGTGCCCGCCGGCGATACGCAGCAAGTATTTGCGGGTGCCGTCCCGGCTGACCTGACGGGTGACGATCTGCGGTCGCGCGATCTGGAAGGCGGCGTCGAGATCGGCGCGAAACCCTTTTGCGAGATTGGTCATCTCGGCGAAGTCGGCGGTGCCGCGCTGATAGAGCCATTGCCAAAGCTGGCCTGTCCGCATCTTCGCCTGGCGCTGGGGCACGCCGGCCTCGACCAGCGCTTCGGAAAGCTGCGCGCGGCTGAGGCCGATGAGATTTGGGCGCGTGTCGGCCCCGGCCGCCGTCTGCCTTGGGAGGGTCGCGAAATCCGGCTGGATCACGCCGGAGCGCGGTCCCGATCTAGCCAGATTCGCAGTTTCACCCGGCACCGCCGCGCCTCCGTTCCACCCGTCCCCGGACCGTCATGCCGCCCGGGAACGCGTGCGGGCCGAGCGCAGGGCTCAGCCGGAACAGCGGGCGCGGGCGGAAGACAAGGCCTTGGTAAAGCCGCTGAGGGAGAAGGTGTCAACCGTCTCGGTCCCGCGGGCGGAGACGCCGCGCAGCTCGGTCCGGATCCCCCGGCGGAAGGCGGCCACGATCTTTTCGTCGTCATCGGCCGATTGCGACCAGGCGTTCTCCCCCTCGGTGAACATGTCGAAGCGGTTGGTGCCGTCGATATTGGCGCGGACGCCCGAGCCTTCCTTGAACGGATAGCCGGCGATGAACGACACCTCGTTCTTGACCCCGTCGGCAGGGCGGATCGCCACCATCAGGAAGACGTCGCCGCGCTGCACCTCGACCACCTTGCCGTCGCGGCTGGCGGTCTTCTGAGTGGGCTGCGAGACGATCCAACAAATCTTGTTCCCGTCGGCGCTCGCCTCGAAAATAGACCAGTCCCGCACCGCTTCGACCCGTTCGGTCTGGGCCGCAGCCTGTCCGGATAGAACCCCGATGGCCACTACCGCGGTGGCCGCAATGTTAACCAGATGCTTCATGCTCGCCTCGTGCGTTCGTCCTCGCAGCCACTTTTTTCGGGCCGTCGGGAAAAGTTTCGCATCAGTGTTTGTTCCGCTGTGTAATCCAACATACTCTAGGTTTCGAGAGGATTTCCACCCTGGCCACTGCGTGGTGCCGCGTCGGATCGTTCCGTTTGTTGCCGACCGACACAAAAGCGCCGCAGCCTTGGGCGGAACTTCGCAAGCATTGTCGAAGCATTCGATCGGTGCAGCCGAGGGCTGCGGATCGCGACAGAGGCGGTCGATTCTGTGAAGACGGACGCCGAACCAGGACCCGACCCTGCCGAGCACGCCAAGGCGAATAGTGCCGCGGTTTGCGAGGCGGGGCATGCGGTCCCCGCACATGGCGGAGCCTGCCCGGATTGCGCGGCGGACGAGAGCTTGCTGTTGGGCATCGCCATGCGTCGGGATCGGGCTGCGTTTACGGAGCTGTTCCATCGCTATGCGGGCCGCATCAAATCCTATCTGATCCGCGCGGGCCTGGACCAGCACGAGGCGGAAGAGGCGGCGCAGGAGGTGATGGTGATCCTGTGGCGCAAGGCGCATCAGTTCGACCCGGGCCGCGCCTCGGCCGCCACCTGGATCTTCACGATCGTGCGCAACAAGCGGATCGACGTGCTGCGTCGCGCCCGCCGGCCCGAGGCGGATCCGGACGACCCGCTCTATCAGCACGACACCACCGAAAGCGCCGAGACCTTGGTTTCGGGGATCGAGCGGGACCGCCGGGTGCGCCAGGCGATGGACAGCCTGAGCGAGGACCAACTGGCGGTGGTGAAGCTGTCCTTTTTCACCGGGCTCAGCCAGGGCGAGATCGCCGAGGCGCTGGAGACCCCCCTCGGCACGGTGAAATCGCGCCTCCGCCTCGCCTATCGCCGGCTGCGCGACGCGCTCGGCACGGATTTCGCGGCCGAACTGGGCAATGAGTGAGCCGAACCCTGGGCAGAGCGTGCCCTTGGTGGAGATCTGGCGCGGCGAGATCCTGGAATCGGTGCATCGGGGAACGGCGGCGATCTGTACGCCGACCGGTGCGTTGGTCGAGGCTTGGGGTGACCCGGCGCGGGTGATCCTGCCCCGCTCTGCCTGCAAGATGATCCAGGCCCTGCCACTGGTCGAAAGCGGCGCTGCGGGCGCGCAGGGCTTGGCGCCGGAACATCTCGCGCTGGCCACGGCGTCCCATCACGGTGCGCCGGACCATGTCGGCCGGGTCAGAGCCTGGCTCTCCGGGCTGGGCCTCGGCGACGACGCCCTGCTCTGCGGCGCGCATCCACCCAACGACAAGCGGGCGCGGGCGGCGCTCCGCCAGGCGGGGGAGACCCCCGGTCAGGTCCACAACAACTGTTCCGGCAAGCATGCGGGATTTCTCTCCGTCGTCCGGCACACCGGCGCCGGACCCGACTATGTCGCCGCAGATCATCCGGTGCAGAGAGCCGTATTGGAGGCGACCGAGGCCTGCGCGGGCGAGACGGCCGGGGGCAATGCCATCGACGGCTGTTCGGCCCCGAACTTCGCGCTCAGCGTCGCCGGCTTCGCCACGGCCCTCGCCCGATTCGCGCGGCCCGAGGCGGCGTTTTCCGGAACGCGGGCCGCGGCGGCGGCTGCTCTGACCGCCGCGATGGCGGCGCATCCGCTCCTCGTCGCCGGCGAGGATAGTGGGACAACGGCGCTGATCCGGGCGGCGAGCGGCGGCGCAGTGGCCAAATCCGGGGCGGAGGGGGTGTACGCTGCGATCCTGCCGGAGCCTGGGCTCGGCATCGCGGTGAAGATCGATGACGGAGCGAAACGGGCAAGCGAGGCCGCGATCGCCGGGCTGATGGCGCGGCATGGCGCGCTCGACCGGGGGCACCCGACCTACCGGGCGATCGCCGATGCACCATTGGTGAACTGGCGCGGCATCGCCCATGGCCATCTCCGCCTGGCGGCGCCTTTGCGGGCCTGAGGCAGTCGTTCAGCAGGAGGGGCTGCGTCTATAGCGGCAACACCGGCCCGTTAGCGCCGGGCTCGCCGTCGCCCATTCCATGGGCGCGTGACACGCTCTCGGCGCGGCCCTCGGCCCTAACCCGCTGCCGCCCGCCGCTCCCGCCAGAGCGCGTAGAGCCCGGCGCCGACGATCATCGCCATGCCGAGGATCGCCCACGGGTCCACCGGCTCGGCAAACACGGTCCACCCGACCAGCACCCCGAACACCATCTGAAGATAGGCAAAAGGCTGCAGGCGCACCGCCTCGGTCGCGTCATAGGCGCGGATCAAGCAGGAATGCCCGGTCATCGCCGCCAGCGCCAAGAGAGCGATCCAAGCCCAATCCCAGGGCGCGACGGGTACCCAATTGCCGAGACCCCAGAGCGTGATGGCGGCGGCCCCGGCAACGCCGGTATAGAAGACCGCAGGCCCGCTGCCGCCATCGGCCTGGGTCGCGATCCGGGTCATAAGCGAATAACCGGCGAGCCCGATCGCCGGCAGCAGCCCCAGCAACAGCGCCGGGTCCCAAGGACCGACCCCGGGGCGCAGAATGACGAGAACGCCCAGGAACCCGACACCGACCGCCGCCATGCGCCGCCAGCCCACGGTCTCGCCGAGGATCGGAATGGCAAGAACGGTGATTGCCAGGGGATAGAGCGCGAAGAACGCCATGGTCGTGGCGAGGCCGAGGCGGTCCAACGCCTCGACAAACACCACGATCTGCAACACCAGCAACACGCCCCGCGCAATCTGCAGCAGCGGCCGCTGGGTCTGTGCCGCGGCCCGCAACCCGCCTGGTTTCCGGGACGCTAGGACCAGCACGAAGCCCGCGAAGACCCAATAGCGGAGCATCACGAAGAACGGCACCGGGTAGAGCGCCGCCAGATATTTCGACACGCCGTCCTGCACCGCGAAGCAGAGCATCGCGAACAACACATAGCGGATGCCGAGAGAGGGGTCGGACTGCGCCACCGAGGCCTCGTGCGGGACCGCCGCGCACCGCGCGCGGAGGCTCTCAGTCATCCGACCTTACCGCCCCGAAGGCAAGCGGCGCGGGCCGGCGGCGGGGTGGGTGGGTGGGCGCCGAGGCGCCCGCGAGGCCGGCATCGATAGGGAGCCGCCGGCCCGCAAGCGGTCAGAAGAACGCCTGCAGCCCGGTCTGCGCGCGGCCGAGAATCAGCGCATGGATGTCATGGGTGCCCTCGTAGGTGTTCACCGTCTCCAGGTTCTGGGCATGGCGCATCACATGGTACTCCTCCTGGATCCCGTTGCCGCCATGCATGTCCCTGGCCATCCGCGCGATGTCCAGCGCCTTGCCGCAATTATTGCGCTTGACGATCGAAATGATCTCCGGCGCCGCGCGCCCCGCATCCATCAGCCGTCCGACCCGCAGCGACCCCTGCAGCCCAAGCGCGATCTCGGTCTGCATATCCGCGAGCTTCTTCTGGAAAAGCTGCGTCCCTGCGAGGGGTTTCCCGAATTGATGCCGGTCAAGCCCGTATTGCCGCGCGCCATGCCAGCAGGCCTCCGCAGCGCCCATCACTCCCCAGGAGATGCCGTAGCGGGCCTTGTTGAGGCAGGAGAACGGGCCCTTCAACCCCTCGACGCCCGGCAACAGCGCATCCTCGCCTATCTCGACCCCATCCATGACAATCTCGCCGGTGACCGAGGCGCGCAGGCTTAGCTTGCCCGCGATTTTGGGGGCCGAGAGACGGGGCATCCCCTTCTCCAGCACGAAACCCTTGATCTTGCCGCCATGGGCGTCCGACTTCGCCCAGACCACGAAGACATCGGCGATGGGGCTGTTCGAGATCCACGTCTTCGCGCCGGAGAGCCTGTAGCCACCCTCGATCTTCTCGGCCTTGGTCTTCATGCCCGCGGGGTCGGAACCCGCATCGGGCTCGGTCAGGCCGAAACAGCCGATCCACTCGCCGCGCGCAAGCTTGGGCAGGAACTTCTGTCGCTGCGCCTCGGTCCCGAATGCGTGGATCGGGTGCATCACCAACGAGGACTGCACCGACATCATCGAGCGATAGCCCGAATCGACCCGCTCCACCGCCCGGGCGATCAGCCCGTAGGCGACATAGCTGGTGCCCGCGCCGCCATAGGCCTCCGGTACCGTGGCGCCAAGGAGGCCGAGCGCGCCCATCTCGGCAAAGATATCCGGGTCGGTCTTCTCCTCGGCATAGGCCTGCACCACCCGGGGGGCGAGCTTTTCCTGGGCATAACCCTCCGCCACATCGCGGATCAGGCGCTCGTCCTCCTCCAGCTGGTCCTCCAGATGGAACGGATCGGCCCAATCGAAGACAGGTTTCGCCGCTGTCACGGGCGTTTGGGTGTTCATCGGCGCTCTCCCAGCATTGGCTCGGGCCGGACAGTAGCTCCCGACCACCCCTGCGGCAACTGCGCGGCACGCGCCGCCAGCCCCGATAAGTATTTAATCAAAACCAAATCGACCGGCCGCAAGTAATCGAATGTCCACAATTCATGAGGACCGGTCGCTTCGGCATTGCCGGCCCGAACACCGAGACGTATGATCTTCGCATGAGAATTGATCCGAATATCTGGCCAGAAGCGATGATGAGCCCGATCCGGCGCTTGCTGGTCGCGATGATCGTCTCGCCGATTCTGATCACCGCCGCGCTGACGGCGGTGGCTTTCGTGGTGGCTGGATCCTCCGAATCAAATAAGGCGGCGACGTTCGCGGTGACCGAGGATGCGGCCGTTTGGTTCTTCGGCACACTGCTCGGCTATACCCTGACCGTCGGCACGGTTGGCATCTTGATCCTAAGTCTGCTGAAGCAGCGCAGCATCCTGTCCTGGGCGATCTGCGGCGCCGCGGCTGGGGCCGCAACCGGCGCCGTGCTGAGCTTCCTGGGGACCGGTGTGATCGATCCGTTCCAGGCCGGAATCACCACCGCGGGCTCGCTGATCCTGTTCCTCCTGATCCGTGCGCTGGCGGGCATCGGGAATGGGCCGGAGGGCAATGGCGAGGATCGGAAGGAACGGCGCGCAGCCAGCCGAGCGGACTCGAATGCCGACCAGGATGCGGCCCATGATGCAGCCCACGGGCACGATCCGGCGGAGACGGCCTCCTAACCGTTCACCACTGCGATCCGCGAGTTGGGCCGGGCCAACGCGGCCCGCGGAAGACCGTGGTGGTTAGCCGAGCCGCGCCTGCGCAGGCTCGCCTGCCCGTTCCCAAACCAAATGCTCCCCCACCAAACGACGGCCCAGGATGCGGGCCACGGCGAGGTCGCTGAACCCCGGCAGCGCGGTCAGCGCCTCCGCCAAATGCTCAGCCCCCTCGGCCCCGGCCGGGATCTCCAGCACCGGCTCAGTCCCCGTCACCAAACGCCACACAGCGCCGGAGAAGGGCGAGCGGCGCGAAATCTCGATCCGCCGCACGGCCTCGAGCGCGACGAAGCCGCCCGCCACAGGGCCGAGATAGCCGATCTCTCCCTCGCGGATCAGGACCACGCCGGGTGCCGCGCTGGACTGTCCGCTCATGGCGCCGAGGATCGCCGCCCGCAGCCAGAGCGCCAGGATCCCGCCGGCAAGGACCAGGAGCCAGCCGACCATCGCGCCCCGTTGCAATGCGCCCGCAGCCTCCCACAGCGTGGCGAGCATCATCGCCGCCGCCAAGCCGGGCTCCAACCAGCGGCGCAGTAGGATCGCGGGGCTCATCGCCAATCTCCCAGAGCTGCTTGCCAAAGCGCCAGCGCCGCCACGGCGGCAGTGTCGGCGCGCAGGATCCGCGGACCGAGCGACACGGGCACGGCCCCGGGATGGGCAGCCAGACGCGCCCGTTCGGCATCGCTGAAGCCGCCTTCCGGCCCGATCAGTACCGCCCAGGGCCCGCCCGTGCCGGCCTCCGCCAGCACGGCGGCGGCGGGGCGCCCGGCACCGGTCTCGTCGCAGAACATCAACCGCCGGGGGCCGAGGGCCGCCAGCGCCGCACCGAGCGCCATTGGCTCGGCGATCTCGGGCACCGACAGCAGGCCGCATTGTTCCGCCGCCTCGACCGCATGGGCGCGCAGCCGGGCCGCGTTCACGCGCTCGGCATTCGTGTGCTGGGTGAACACTGGGATCAACCTGCGGCAGCCCATTTCGCAGGCTTTCTCGGCCACGAAATCGGTGCGGGCTTTCTTCAACGGCGCGAACAGCAGCCACAGGTCCGGCGGCGCGGCCTGGGCGCGCAACCGCTCCAGCGCCTCGAGGCCACCGCCCTTCCGCGCCAACGCCGCGACACGGGCCCGCCACTCCCCGTCATTGCCATTAAAGACCGAGATCTCGGCGCCCTCGCGCAGGCGCATAACGTTAACAAGGTAATGCGCTTGGTCGCCGCTAAGCATCACTTCTGCGCCGGCTGCCAACGGCGCCTCGACAAAGAGCCTGATTTTCGACGCGTGCTGTGGCATATCCCACCCGATGGAAGCCCTGCCAGTAAACAAAGTCGAGATCGGCGGACAAGGGGTAGCGGATGCCGTTCCCCTCAACTGGGTCGACCGTACCGCACCTGCGGCCTGGCGTCCCTATCTGCGGTTGAGCCGGGCCGACCGGCCCATCGGCACATGGTTGTTGTTGTTGCCCTGTTGGTGGGGTTTGTCCCTCGCCGCGATTTCCAGCGGCTGGCGCTGGATCGATCTGTGGCTCTACATCGCCTGTACCGTCGGCGCGTTTTTGATGCGGGGCGCCGGCTGCACCTGGAACGACATTCAGGACCGGGTGATCGATGCATCGGTCGAACGCACGCGGGCCCGCCCGCTGGCCGCGGGGCAAGTCACCCTGCGCCAGGCGACGATCTGGATGGTGGTCCAGGCGCTGGCGGCGTTTCTGATCCTTTTGACCTTCAATTGGAATGCGATCTGGCTCGGCATCATCGCCTGCATACCTGTCGCGATCTATCCGTTCGCCAAGCGCTTCACCTGGTGGCCGCAATTCTTCCTCGGCATTGCGTTCAACTGGGGGGCGTTGCTGATGTGGGTAGCGCATACCGGCTCGATCGCGGTGGCGCCGATCTATCTCTACATTGCCGGGATCGCCTGGACGCTGCACTACGATACGATCTACGCGCATCAGGATCGGGAGGACGACGCCCTGATCGGGGTGCGCTCGACCGCCCGTCTGTTCGGGGAAGAGACGCAGAGCTGGCTGCTGTTCTTCGTCGCCATCGCCGCAATGTTCGCGTTTCTCGCGGTGTTCCTGGCGGGTGCCGGTCTGCTGGCGGTCGGCGGGGTCTTGGGCTTCGGGCTGCATATGATGTGGCAGATCCGGAACCTGGATATCGACGACCCGGAGGTGTGCCTGTTCCTATTTCGCGCCACGCGCTGGGGCGGGTTGATCCTGTTCTTGGGCCTGTTCCTCGACGCTATGATCTGAGCGGGACGGCTGCGCTCGGTCCCCCCGGCGCATCCGATCGTCCCCTTGGGCGGCTGAGGGACGAGCGGCCGGCCGCGGGTGAGCGTATCTCCGGGATCGCCCTGCCGCGGCCGACGGGAACGGCAAGGCACCGCCGAGCACCCTTTGCCGGTGCGCCAAGGTGGAAACGAGGCCGGACCCCGATCTGATCGAGTCGCTTCAGGGCTCTCCGGCCCGAGCAGTGCGCAACCCGCCCCGATGGGTGCCAGCTCGCGAGATCGCTTCGGTTTGATCGGGGGCTGCGCTAGCCGCGGCCGCTGCCGCGTTGCGCCCGCCTGGCCTTCCATTTCGGCGGCGCCTTCGCCCCACCGGCCGCCACGTCGCTGTTGAACTTCTCCATGATCCGGATGCGCATCCGGCGGATCGCTGCCCAGACGATCAAGATGATCACGACCGCGAGCATGGCGGTCAGCGCCTCCGACGTCACGCCGAGCCGCTCCGCGAGCGGCTGCGTCAGATAGGTGGTCAGGCTCACGGCGTAATAGCTGATCGCGACGACCGAGAGCCCTTCCACCGTTTCCTGCAGGCGGAGCTGCGTCGCGGCGCGTTTGTCCATGCTCTCCAGCAGATGCTGGTTCTGCGCCTCGACCGCGACATTGACCCGCGTGCGCAGCAGGTCGGCGATGCGGCTCGCCCGGGTGGCCAGTTCGGTCAGGCGTTTGACGGTGGCGTGGCAAGTGCGCATCGCAGGCGCGAAGCGGCGTGCCATGAATTCCGCATAGAGCTGGCGGCCATGCAGCCGCTCCTCCCGCAGCATCCCGATCCGCTCCTGGACGATAGCCTCATAGGCGTTCGCGGCGCCGAAGCGGAAGGCGCTGGCCGCCGAGAGCGCCTCGATCTCTGCCGAGAGCGCGGTGAGCGCGCCCAGGATCTCGGCATCCTGCATCGCGTCGTCGGTCGCGACCTTGCCGGTCAGATCGGTCAGCTCCCGCTCGATATCGTTGAGCCGGGCGGCGGTCTTACGCGCCAGGGGCAGTGCCAGCATGGCCAGCGTGCGATAGGTCTCGATCTCGACCAGGCGCTGCGCGACACGGCCGATCCGGCGGGCCCCGACCTCGTTGTGGATCACCACGGCAAAGCGCGCGAAGCCACCCTCGTGGATGCGGAAATCGCCGATCGCGAGCCCGGCACCGTCGAGCACGCGGGAGATGACCAGGCTCTCCGCCGAGAACTGCTTGGCGAGCGGCCCGGTGACCAGGGCATCCGCCGCCTCAAGGCTGTCGGTCTCGATCAGCTCCACCTGAATCGCCGCGATCACCTTGCCGGGCGCATCGGCCAACCATTCCGCTGGAAACTGCGCGGCCAGATCGGTATCGAACAGCGCATTGGTCTCGCCGCTCTCGAAGAGGGTGTAGCTGACGAACTCGGTATGCCGTTCCCATTTGAGCCGGAACCGGTCGAAATCGCCGAAGTAGTGGCTGGCGGCAGGGGCGGGATGTGCGCCGCCATGGCGGTCGATTAGCGAGATCAGATGGTCCCGGTCGCGGTCGAGATTGCGCTCTAGCGCCCCGTGCGGCTCCTTGAAGGCGAGCATCACGACCCGCCCCGGCACGGGCATCGGCGTGAACGGGCGGGCATGCAGCTCATTCGTCAGGTGAAAGCGCTGCGGATGATGGTCCAGCACGCCCTTGATCATAGGCTTCTCCCCAGCCGGTGCGGCGCAAGATAGCGCCCATGTTGCACCGCGCAATGAGACAGGGTCACACGCAATCGTTGAGATAGCCCTGCAGCACGCCAGCGACATTGCGGCCCAGCGCCTCGACGGCATAGCCGCCCTCCATCACCCAGACAGTGGGCAGGCGAAGGCGGGCGATGCGGGCGCCGATTGCGGGGAAGTCGCTGGTCTGCAGGCGGAAACGGCTGATCGGGTCGCCCTCGAACGTATCGACGCCGAGACTGACCACAAGAGCGTCGGACCCATGCGCGGCCACGCGGCCGCAGGCGTGCTCCAGACGCTCCGTCCACGCGGCGAATTCGGTGCCATGGGGCATCGGATAGTTCTGGGTGGCGCCCTCGCCCGGGCCTTCCCCGGTCTCGCAGGCGTGGCCGAGGAAATAGGGAAACTCGACCGCCGGATCGGCATGGAGCGACAGGAATAGGATATCGGCGCGGTCGTAGAAGATCGCCTGGGTCCCGTTGCCGTGGTGATAGTCGATGTCGAGCACGGCGATCTGGGCGGCACCGGCGCGCCGCAAGTCTTCGGCGGCGATGGCGGCATTGTTCAAAAAGCAATAGCCACCATAGAGATCCGCATGGGCGTGGTGCCCCGGCGGACGGCCGAGAGCGAAGGCGGTCGCCGCCCCGGCGCTGACGACCCCGGCCGCGGCCACGGCGCAGGCGGCGGCACCGGTGGCCGCGGCCCAAGTCCCCGCGGTGATCGCCGTATCGACCGAGAAGTTGTAGGCGCCGAGCGCGCCGTCGAGCGCCTTAGGCACCGGCGCGCGGCGCAGACCGGGCATCGGCCACGTGAAGGGCAGCGCGTCGCCCGGGCCATGCTCGGCCACCCAACGATCATGGGAAGTTTCGAGAAAGCGGAGATAGGCGGTGTCATGGACCGCCTGGAGCGCCTGCCATGGCACTGGCGGCGGTGCCTGCGGCAGCGCAAAGCCGGCCTCCGCGAGCGCGGAGAGGATCACATCCATCCGCTCGGGGCATTCGAAGGAGCGCACCAAGGCGCCCTCGTGGAGCTCTGAGAGACTTTCATGGGCGCGGTGGCCCGGGTCGTGAAAGATCTGCATGCCATCGGCCCAGCGTCGGGCCCGAGCGCCTTATGCTAGGGCCATCTTCCATCCATAGGGCGGCGGGGGACCATGCCGCAACGGCGCGAGGCATCGGCCGAGACCGATCCGCGCGCGTCCGGGCGACTATCGGCGCCGACCGGTTTTGCGGAATCGCGGCAAGCCGCGATGGAGTCATAGCTGGGCCGCGGGCCTCACCTTGCGGCTCGGCCCACGGCGGCGCCCAGCTCCGCTGCACGGGCGCGGGACGTTGGGAGAGCAGACCAAAAACTGCGCGGGGTTTCAGCGGGGCGGGGGTGCTGAGAGGGCCGCCGGGGGCGGCCTATCCCGAGCATGACGCCGAAGATGCCGGTCGCGTCAAGGACGGGCCGGGCGTGCCGCCCGGTCGCGATGCGATCCTTGACCCGCCCGACCCTCGGCGGTCGGGCGCCCAGTGAGGCTCGTCACATATTCGGGTAGTTCGGCCCGTCGCCTCCCTGCGGCGTCGTCCAGGTAATATTCTGGCACGGGTCCTTGATATCGCAGGTCTTGCAGTGCACGCAGTTTTGGAAATTGATCTGAAACCGCGGCGCCGAGCCATCATCCTCCCGAACGATCTCGTAGACGCCGGCGGGGCAGTACCGTTCGGCCGGTTCGGCATAGCGCGGCAGATTTATCCGGATCGGCAGCCCGCCATCGCTGAGCCGTAGATGGGCGGGCTGGGTTTCCTCGTGATTGGTGAACGAGTAGGCGACATTGGTCAGCCGGTCGAAGCTGAGCACCCCGTCGGGCTTCGGGTAGTCGATGGGGTCGAAATTCTTGGCCCTGCCGGTGGCCTTCGCGTCCGACTTGCCATGGCCGAGTGTGGGGAGGAGCGTGCGCGGTCCGGCCCCCAGCATGCGCATGATGTCGGCCACCCACATATCGACCGCGCCGATGCCGAGGCTCGCCATCATCCCCAGATGCGACCAAAGCGGTTTGACATTGCGCACCGGCTTTAAGTCGCGAGCGATCTCGCCCCGCTCCACAGTGCTTTGATAGGCCGTCAGTTCGTCGCCGCTTCGACCATCCTGCAGGGCGTCCCACGCGGCCTCGGCCGCCGCTTTGCCGGACAGCATGGCGTTGTGGTTGCCCTTGATCCGCGGGACATTGACCATCCCCGCCGAGCAGCCGAGCAAGCACCCACCCGGAAAGGTCAGCTTCGGCATCGACTGCCAGCCGCCCTCCGAGATTGCGCGGGCGCCATAGGCGATGCGCTTGCCGCCCTGTAGCACCTTGGCGATCAGCGGGTGATGCTTGAAGCGCTGGAACTCGCCATAGGGGAACAGATAGGGGTTTTCGTAGTTCAAATGGACGACGAAGCCCACATAGACCTGATTGTTCTCGAGATGGTACATGAAGCTGCCGCCGCCGGCATTGCCCCCGAGCGGCCAGCCCATGGTGTGGGTCACCTGGCCCTGGTTGTGGTGCTCCGGCTTGATCTCCCAAAGCTCCTTCATGCCGAGGCCGTATTTCTGCGGCTCCCGCCCCTCTGCGAGGTCGTAATCGGCGATCACCTGTTTCGCGAGGCTGCCGCGAACCCCCTCAGCAATCAGGACATAGCGACCGTGGAGCTCCATGCCCGGCTCGTAGCCATCGCCCGGCGTGCCGTCGGGGTTCAGCCCAAACTCGCCGGCGATCACGCCCTTGACCGCTCCGGCCTCGTCCTTCACCAGGGCCGAGGCAGCCATGCCCGGAAAGATCTCGACCCCCATTTCCTCGGCCTGTTCGGCCATCCAGCGGCAGACATTGCCCATCGAGACGATGTAATTGCCGTGGTTGTTCATCAGCGGCGGCATCACCGAGGTCGGCAGACGGATCTCCCCCGCCTCGCCCAGCATGTAGAAGCGGTCCTCGGTCACCTCGGTCTCGATCGGGGCGCCGCGATCGCGCCAGTCGGGCATGAGCGCGTCGAGCCCCGACGGGTCGAGAACGGCGCCGGACAGGATATGAGCGCCGACCTCGGAGCCCTTTTCGAGGACCACCACCGAGACGTCGTCGCCGCCAAGCTGTTTCAGTCGAATCGCAGCCGACAGGCCAGCGGGACCCGCCCCCACGATGACCGCGTCGTATTCGATCGACTCCCTTTCGAACTCGCTCATGCCGTTGCTCCCCACCACTCACACCGTGCGGTAAGACCGTTGTCATGGCGAAGTATCGCGGCCTCAGCTAAGAGACAACGCAAACGCGACGGAATGTTACATCGTGGCAGCGGCGATTCCCGGCTGTCGCGGCAGCTATGCATCGCGTGGAAGGCCTATTGGGGTTTTGGGGGGTAGCGATGCACAGTGTGATTCGCGAGAGCGCACGCTCGGTGGTGGCAATGCTTGCGCGGGGCGAGGCGACGCCGGCCGAGCTGTTGGACCTGCTGGAGGCACGGGTGGCGGCGGTCGATCCGGGTGTCAATGCGTTGCCGACCCTTTGCTTCGACCGGGCACGGACGCGCGCCGAGGCCCTGATTGCCCGCCCGCCGGCAGAGCGCGGCGTGCTGCAGGGATTGCCAGTACCCATCAAGGATCTGGCGGCCGTGGCCGGCGTGCGCACGACCATGGGCTCGCCGATCTATGCAGACCATGTGCCGGAGAGTTCCGACCATGTGGTGGCGCGGATCGAGGCGGAAGGCGGCCTGGTCTATGCCAAGTCCAACACGCCGGAATTCGGCGCGGGCGCCTCGACCTTCAACGAGGTCTTCGGGCGCACCGGCAATCCCTGGAACACGGCACGTTCTGCCGCCGGGTCCTCCGGTGGGGCGGCGGCGGCGCTCGCGGCCGGGATGGCCTGGCTCGCCCACGGCTCGGACATGGGCGGCAGCCTGCGCAATCCCGCCAGCTTCTGCGGCGTGGTGGGGCTGCGGCCGACGCCCGGGCGGGTGCCGCGCGGCCCGCGGGCGGACCCGTTCGGCACCCTCTCGACCGAGGGGCCGATGGCTCGGAGTATCGGCGATCTGGGCCTGTTCCTCGACGCCATGGCCGGCGGCCATCCGGCCGAGCCCTTCGCCCCGGAGGCGGAGAGCTTTCGCGCGGCGGCCGAGGCGCCCCGCCTGCCGCGCCGGGTCGCGTTCTCGCCCGATCTCGGCATCACGCCGGTCGAGCCGGAGGTGGCGGAGATCTGTGCGGCAGCGGCCCGACAGTTCGAACGCCTCGGCGCGACCGTCGAGGAGGCGCATCCCGACTTCACCGGCGCCCATGAGGCGTTCCAGACCCTGCGCGCCCTCGCCTTTGTCGTCGGCCACGAGGCGCATCTGCGGGATCATCGCGCCCTGATGAAGCCGGATCTGATCTGGAACACCGAGAAGGGGCTGGCGCTTCGCGGCCCGGAGATCGCCGAGGCGATGCGACTGCGCGGCCAGATCACGGCCAATTTCACCGCCTTCATGGCGGACTACGATCTCCTCCTGACCCCAGCCACGGCGGTGGCCCCGTTCCCTGTAGGAGCCCGGACGGTGGAGGAGATCGCGGGCCAAAGGCTCGACACCTATATCGACTGGCTCGCCATCGCCTATGCGATCACGCTGACTTCGGCGCCGGCGCTGTCGCTTCCCTGCGGCTTTACCGCCGATGGGCTGCCGGTTGGCCTGCAGATGGTCGGGCGGCTGCGCGGCGAAGGGCCGCTTCTCTCCTTCGCGGCGGCGCTTGAGGATGCGCTTGGCGTCGACACTGGTCCGATCGACCCACGCATCTTATCATCCACAGGGTAACGCAGCCCACGGAGCGTCCCATCGCCGACCCCGAAGAGACCGAGGCCCTCCTCGCGGCCCTCGCCTGGCAGATCGAGCTTGGCGCCGACGAGGCGCTGCTCGACGCGCCGGTGGACCGGTTCGTCGCACCGACCGCGGGTCCGGCGCCCGGGGCGCCCACCACACGCACCGAGCCCGCAGCCCCGCGCGAGCGAGACGGTGCCACCGGCGCGGAGGCAGACGCGCGGCGCCGGACGGCGAGACCGGCGCGGGCGCAGCCCGCAGCGGGTCCCGGCGGAACCATGCCCGAGACCGGCGCCGGGCCGGGCAGGCCAGCCCCACCCCAAGGCCAGAGCGATCCCGCCGCAAGCAGCCCGGCGGCCCTAGCGGCCGGGGCCGACACGCTCGACGCCCTGGCCGAGGCAATGCGAGGCTATGACGGCTCCGACCTCAAAGCCGGCGCGAAGAATTTCTGCTTCGCCGACGGCAACCCGGCCGCCCGTCTGATGGTGATCGGCGAGGCGCCCGGGGCGGAGGAGGACCGCGCCGGCAAGCCTTTCGTCGGCCGGGCGGGCCGGCTCCTCGACCTCATGCTCGGCGCCATCGACCTCGACCGCTACGCGGAGGATCCAGAGAAAAGCGCCTATATCACCAATCTCTTGCCCTGGCGGCCGCCGGGCAACCGCACCCCCTCGACGGCCGAGGCACGCATGTACCTCCCGTTCCTCGAGCGCCATATCGCGCTCAAAGCCCCCCGGGCGATCCTCTGTCTCGGCAATCCGGCGACCCAGGCGCTGCTCGCGACCAGCACCGGCATCAAGCGCATGCGCGGCCACTGGGTCCGCCACGGGGCCACGGGCATCCCGCTCTTGCCCTCGTTTCACCCGGCCTATCTGCTTCGCCAACCCGCCGACAAACGCCTGACCTGGCGCGATCTCCTGTCGGTCCGGGCGGTCCTCGACGGCGAGGAACCCGGTCTGTGACCCGGGTTCTCGCCTTTTCCGACCTGCATTTGGACGACCTCGCCGCAACAGAGATCTGCAGCGCCGCAGCGCAGGCCGATCTGGTCATCGGGGCCGGCGACTTCTGCAATATGCGCGAGGGTCTCGACGAGGCGATGGAGATGCTCGGACCCGTCGCCGATAAGGCCGTCTATGTCCCCGGCAATGCCGAGAGCGCCGCGGAACTGCGTGCCGCCACCCGGGCCACGGTGCTCCATGGCGAGCCGGCGGAGCGCGCGGGCCTGCGCCTTTTCGGCCTCGGCTACGCGGTGCCCGAGACGCCTTTCGGGTCCTGGTCCTGCGATCTCAGCGAGGCGCAGGCCGAGGCAATGCTGGCACCGATGGAAGCGGTCGATATCCTGATCTCTCACTCCCCGCCAGCGGGCGTTGCGGATGAAAGCGCCAGCGGTGCCTCCAACGGCTCCGCCGCGGTCCGCGCGGCGGTCGAACGGGCCCAACCAAAGCTCTGCTTTTGCGGCCATATCCATGCCAGTTGGGGCCGGACGGGCTTGATCGGGGCAACGCTCGTGCACAATCTGGGCCCATCGGTAAACTGGTTCGAGGTCTGAACCCATGTCCGCTGCCAGCCCCCTGCCCCGCGCACCGGCCCGCTTCGACGAGAGCCGCGATTTTCTGCCCTGCCGCATCGCGGTGATGACCGTCTCGGACACCCGCAGCGCCGCGGACGACCGCTCCGGCAACACGCTGGTTGAACGGCTGGAGGGGGCGGGCCATGCGCTGGCCGCGCGCATGATCTGCCGCGACGAGCGGGCGGAGATAGAGGCGCAGCTCCGCGCCTGGATCGCCGAGCCCGAGATCGACGTCATCCTCACCACCGGCGGCACCGGGCTGACCGGCCGCGACGTGACGGTGGAGGCGCATCGCGCGGTCTATGAGAAAGAGATCGATGCCTTTTCCACGGTCTTCACCATCGTCTCGATGCAGAAGATCGGCACCTCGGCCGTACAGTCCCGGGCCTGCGGCGGCGTTGCCGGGGGCACCTATCTCTTCGCACTGCCGGGCTCGCCCTCCGCCTGCCGCGATGCCTGGGACGAGATCCTCGCCATGCAGCTCGACTATCGCCACAGGCCCTGCAATTTCGTCGAGATCATGCCGAGGCTCGACGAGCATCTCCGCCGCAAATAGCCGGTCAGAAACCCCCGCTTAACTCATTGGCGCGCAGTGTGGCGCCGCCGGTCCGCGCAGGCAGCGCTCGCCCGGCACCGGTGAGGCCGCAACGGGCGACGAGGGCGGACGGACGGTGTTTCTGAAGCGGAGAGAGCCCGGGCCGAAGCCCATTCTCGACACCGGCTATCTCGACCGGCTGGAGACGCATATCGGCGTCGCAAAGATGCATGAATTGCTCGCCGATGGCTTGATCGAGCTGAGCGACCGCCTCTCCCATCTCGGCACATTGGCGGCGCGGGGGGATCGCGACGGCATCGCCAAGCTGGGCCATGACGTGGTCGCGACCGCGGGGCATCTGGGGCTGACCGCGCTTTCCATCGCCGCCGTCGATATGAACCGCGCCGCACGGCGGGAGCCTGGCGCCGACCCCATTGCCCTGGTCGCCCCGGTGCGAAAGCTCGCGGACCCATCGATGCAGGCCCTGCGTGCCCATCTCGATCTACCCGAACAGGACGAGGACGCACCGGACTGAGGCACGAGGCGCCGGCCGCCCGACGGGCGAGCGTCACCAGATCAAGCGATAGGGCGGGCTTGCGGCGCACCGCAGGATCGCTAGTCTCTCGCCGAGAACCGGCGGCGCCCCCGGCTGAGGCCGACAAGAACAGAGCAGAACGCCCCATGACCGAGCAGACGGAGACCACCGCGCCGACGCCAGCTGCGAGCAGCGCAAGCGAGGACAGGCCCGGCACGATCCCCTTGCAACTGGTCGAAGCCGAGGGGCTCGGGGCAGCACTGGGCGCGCTGCCGGAGCGTGACCGCGCCTGGGCGGAAGCCCATGGCTTTGCCGCGAAGCTTGGACAGTCGCTGATGCTCCCTTCCGACAGCGGCGGCCTGGCCCGGGTGCTGGTCGGCTGGGGATCCGAGCAGGAACGCCGGCGCGAGCGGTTCCATCTTGGCCGCTTCGCGCGCACCGCCCCGGCGGGCACGTATCGGCTGGAAACGCCGCTCTCTCCCCCGGATGCCGAGGAAGCGGCCCTCGGCTGGCTGCTCGCCCGCTATGCCTATGACCGCTATCGCAGCCGGGCGTCGGAGAGCGAGGCGCATCTGATCGCGCCAGACGGGATCGACCGCCAGCGCCTAGGCCTTATCGCCGAGGGGGTGTTCATCACCCGCGACCTGATCAACACGCCGGCCAACGATATGGGGCCCGCGGCCCTGGAACATGCCGCGCGCCGGATCGCTGACCGCCACGGGGCGGAGACCACGGCGATCAAGGGCGACGACCTGCTCGACGCCAATTTGCCGATGATCCACACGGTGGGCCGGGCGGCGGCGCAGGACCCGCGGCTGATCGACATTCGCTGGGGCGCAGCCGATGCGCCCTTGGTGACGATCGTCGGCAAAGGTGTGTGCTTCGATACCGGCGGGTTGAACCTGAAGCCCGGCGGCTCGATGGGGTTGATGAAGAAGGATATGGGCGGTGCCGCCTCGGCCCTGGGGCTTGCCCATATGATCATGGCGCTCGGGTTGTCCCTGCGCCTCCGGGTGCTGATCCCGGCGGTGGAGAATACGGTGTCCGCAGGGTCGTTCCGGCCGGGCGATGTGCTGCGGTCCCGCAAGGGCCTGACGGTGGAGGTCAACAACACCGATGCGGAGGGGCGGCTGATCCTCGCCGATGCGCTGACCCTCGCCTCGGAAGAGGCGCCGGAGCTGATCCTGGATCTCGCCACCCTGACCGGCGCGGCGCGGGTCGCGCTCGGCCCCGACCTGGTGCCGTTCTACACGGCGGACAACCGGCTGGCGCAGGACCTAACCGCAGCGTCGGTAGCTGTTGCGGATCCGCTTTGGCGGATGCCTCTTTGGCCGGCCTACGAGGCGGAGATCGAGCCGGATATCGCCGATCTCGACAATGCGCCCTCGGGCGGCATGGCGGGCTCGATCACCGCGGCGCTGTTCCTGCAGCGCTTCGTCGACCAAAAGGCCTGGGCGCATTTCGACATCTATGGCTGGACGCCAAAGCCGCGGCCGGGACGGCCCAAGGGCGGCGAGGCCCAGGCGATCCGTGCCATCATCGCGTTGTTGGAGACGCGCTACCCGGCCGGCCGGGCCGCAGCCGATGCTTGAACAGGCCGCCAAGGCCGATCCCCGGCTGCTGCCAGCGCGGCCGGATGTGGCCGCCGCCCATCTGCGGGAGACGGTGACGGCCGACCGCTATGCCGACGGGGTGGCGATGGCCGTCTCGGTCCCAGTGGCGTCCCTGACCATGACCGCGGATCCGGGCGCGGGCACGGCAACGCAGCTTTTGTTCGGCGAGCGTTTCACCGCCTATGACACTGCGGCGGACCTCGCCTGGGGTCAGGCGGCGGATGGCTATGTGGGCTATCTGCCGCGGGCCTGCCTGGTGCCGGCGGACCGGCGCGCAACCCATCGGGTCGCGGCGCTGATGACGCATGTCTATCCGGAACCGGACATCAAGCGCCCGCCGGTGGGCCAACTCTGCTTCGGCGCCCTGATCGCCGCAACTGCCGAGGATCCGCGCTTTGTCGAGCTGGCCGATGGCGGCCATGTCCCGGCGCAGCACTTGGTCCCGCGGGAGGAACCGGCCGCCGATTGGGTGGCGGAGGCGGAGCGCTTTCTCGGCGCCCCCTATCTCTGGGGCGGGCGCAGCCCCGCGGGGCTCGACTGTTCGGCGCTGGTGCAGCTTGCTCTGCAGGCGGCGGGGCAGCACTGCCCCCGCGACAGCGACATGCAGGAAGCGGCGCTCGGCCGCGATATCGATCCGGATGGCGCGCTGGCCCGCGGCGACATCGTGTTCTGGCGCGGCCATGTCGGCATCATGCTGGGGGCTAGCCGGCTGCTGCATGCGAATGCCCATCACATGGCCGTGGCGGTGGAACCCTTGGCCCGTACGCGCAAGCGGCTTTTGGCCGGCGGCGATGGCCCGGTGACCCGGGCAGCCCGCCTCGACGCTGCCATGTTGACACGCTAGGGTAGACTAATAACGAGCAGACAAGGACAAAACCGCGATGAACAGCGAGACGCGCCGCGCCCGTTTCCCTTTGGGCCCGACCGTCTGCGCCTGCCTGGCGCTGACGGTGCAGGCCGGGTGGGCCGGGTCGCCCGAGGAAGCGCCGAACCCGCCCTTGAAACCCATCCTGCTGGCCGAGGCGAATGTCGCGCCGCGAAGCGCCCCGCAGCCAACGGCCCAAGGCCCCGCGCCGGTGCAAGCGCCGCAACCGGCGAGCCATGGCAGCCGCACTGGCCGCGGCTCCTCGCGGGCCGAGCTGTTTGCGCCGTCGCCGCCGCCGCGCCCAGGCGAAATTGCAACGGCGGAACTGGGGGCCGGCGCGGCGTCGTCGAAAACCCTCGCGGGCGCGACGCAGAGTTTTGTGGACTGGCGCGCCGGTTTCCGGCAGCGCGCGCTGTCCCAGGGCGTCGATAGCGGGTTGTTCGACCGGGCTTTTTCGGGCATCACGCCGTCCGCACGGGTGCTTGAGCTGGACCGCTTTCAGCCGGAGTTCTCTCGCCCATTGTGGGAGTATCTGGATCGCGCGGTCTCCGAAACCCGGATCTCCAACGGACGCAGGCTGGCCGCCGAATACGCCACGACGATGCGTATGATCGAGGAGCGGCACGGCGTCGACGGCAACATCGTGCTGGCGATCTGGGGGATCGAAAGCGCCTACGGCGCCGATTATGGCAATATCCCGGTGATCCGCAGCCTGGCGACGTTGGCCCATGACGGTCGCCGCCGCGGCTTTGCCGAGCAGGAACTGCTGTCGGCGTTGCGGATCCTCGCGGCCGGCGATGTGACGCCGGAACGGATGGTCGGGTCCTGGGCGGGCGCGATGGGTCACACCCAATTCATTCCGTCGAGCTATCTGTCCCGTGCAGTGGATTTCGACGGGGACGGACGGCGCGACGTCTGGGCCGCCGACCCGTCGGACGCGCTCGCCTCCGCCGCCAACTATCTGGCCCGCGCTGGGTGGCAGCGGGGCGCACCGGCGGTGGTCGAGCTGCGCCTGCCACAGGGGTTCGACTATGGCCTTGCCGCCGACGGGGTGCGACGCGACGCGGCGGCGTGGAGCGCGCTCGGCATCACCGCGATCGACGGCACGTCGCTTCCGCAGGGCAAGGCGGTTGAAATCCTGATCCCCGCGGGCAGCCGCGGCCCGGCCTTTGCCGCCTACCCAAACTTCCGGGTGATCAAGCGGTACAACAACGCGACCTCCTACGCGCTGGCGGTCGCGCATTTGGCCGAGCGGATCGGCGGCGGCAACCCCTTCGTGGCGGGCTGGCCACGGGCGGACCGGCCGCTGGCCCGCGACGAGATTGTCGAGATCCAGCGCCGCCTCACCAGCCTCGGCTTCGACACCCGTGGGACGGACGGGATCATCGGCCCGCTGACCCGCGCCGCCGTGCGCCGGTTCCAGGAAAGCCGCGGCAAGGTGCCGGACGGCTATGTCTCCGCCACGCTGTTGGACGAGGTGCGCCGGTCCGGCAGCTAGAGCGGTATCCGACCCGACGCAGCCCCTTGCCTATTCGGTCGCCAGGGTGCCAGCCTGGAAGGCGTTCGGGCCCATGGCATCGTCGAGGGCCCATCTGTCCCGGAAGGGGCATTGGGTTGCAGCGGTCGGATCTACTCCTCCGCCCACACCCCACCTGAAACCGCACAGTGTCGATTTCCGCTCCGGCAAGGTCGCTGCCCCCGGCGCGGGTTTTCGCCCAGGGCGCGAAAGTCGGCATCGAGAGTTGAGAACCCGGGGGAGGCTCCGATGAGGACGCAAGCGAGGGCTGTTGTCGTGGGCGGCGGCGCGGTCGGCTGTTCGATCGCCTATCACCTTGCCAAGGCGGGCTGGACCGACACGGTGCTGTTGGAGCGGGACGAGCTGACCTCCGGCTCCACCTGGCACGCCGCGGGGCTGCTGCCGCTTTTCAACATGTCCTATGCGGTGAGCCACATCCACCTGCATTCGGTCGAGCTCTACAAGCAGCTCGAGGAGGAGACCGGCCTCAATCCTGGCTTTTCGGTTGTCGGCAATCTGCGCATGGCTCAGAGCCAGGAGCGGCTGGACGAGTATATGCTTTATGCCTCGACCGGCGAGACCGCAGGCGTGCCCTTCGAATGGCTCTCGCCCAGCGAGATTAAGGACCGGTTCCCCCTGGTGCGGACCGAAGATCTGGTCGGCGCAATCTACCACCCGACCGATGGCTATATTAATCCCGCCGATGTCACCCAGGCGCTCGCGAAGGGCGCGCGGCAGCGGGGCGTGGAGATCCATCGCCGGGCCCAGGTCGACAATTTCCGCCGCAAGAACGGCCATTGGGTGGTCGAGGGGCGGATGATGGCCGAGAAGGGCGGCAATCTGATCGGCTCGGAGGAGGTCTTCGAGATCGAGGCCGAGCATGTGGTCACCGCCACCGGCAACCATGCGCAGCGCACCGCAGCGATGATCGGCTGCTACATCCCCGCAATCCCGGTCGAGCACCAATACATCGTCACCGAGCCGGACCCGGAACTGGTGCAATGGCGGACAACCAATGGCGAGCATCCGGTGCTGCGCGATGCCGACGCCAAGTGGTATGTGCGCGAGGAACGCGGCGGCTGGATCCTGGGGCCCTATGAGCGCGGCGCCCCCGCCTGGGCGGTCCATGGCGTGCCGGAGACGTTCCGCGCCGACCTTCTCCAGCTCGACCTGGAGCGGATCGAGGAGGAATACGCCTCGATGATCCACCGCATCCCCAGCTCCGAGACCTGCGGGCTGAAGGACGACTATAACGGCCCGATCTGCTACACGCCCGACGGCAACCCCCTGGTCGGCCCGGCGCCGGGCGTTCCGAACTTCTGGTTTGCCGAAGGCTTCAGCTTCGGCATCACCGCGGCGGGCGGCACCGGGCACTACCTGGCGCAGGTGATGACCGAGGGCGAGGCGGAGATCGATATGTGGTCCCTCGACCCGCGCCGCTATGGCCGTTGGGTCAACCGCGAATACGCCGCCCGCAAGAACGAGGAGGCGTATGAGCATGTCTATATCCTCCATCACCCGGACGAGGAGCGCCCAGCCTGCCGCCCCCTGCGCACCGCGCCCTGCTATGATCGGATGGCGGCCCGGGGCGCACAATTCGGCCAGGTGAACGGGTGGGAACGGCCGAACTACTTCGCACCCGAGGGTTTTTCCGACCATGACAGCCGGTCCTTCCGCCGCGGTGGTTGGTGGCAGTATGCGGTGGCTGAGGCCAAAGCGGTCCGGGAGGGTGTGGGCCTCTTCGACGCCTCCGCCTTCACCAAGCATGTGCTGAAGGGGCCGGGGGCGACGGCCTTCCTCGACTGGTTGACCTGCAACAAGCTGCCCCGGGTTGGCCGCATCAACTTGACCTATGCGCTGACCGATGCGGGCACCGTGCGGACCGAGCTGACCATCGTGCGCCAGGCGGAGGACGCCTACTACCTGGTCACCGCCGGCGCCGCGCAGGCCTATGACGGCGACTATCTGGCGAAGATGGTCGAGGCCAAGACGTCCGAGTTCGGGCCGATGTTCCTGATGGATGTCACGTCGATGTACGGGGTCTTTGCCATTGCCGGACCGAAGAGCCGGGAGGTGCTGCGCTCTCTGGTCGTGGATGCCGACCCGGCGACGGCGCTGTCGAACAAACGGTTTCCCTGGCTGTCGGCGCGGCAGTTGGACCTGAAGCTCTGCCCGACCACGGCGATCCGGGTCGCCTATACCGGCGAGCTGGGTTGGGAGTTGCACCACCCGGTGGAGATGCAGAACTATCTCTTCGATCGGCTGATGGAGGCGGGCGAGCCCCACGGCCTGACGCTCTGCGGGGCGCGAGCGCAGAACTGGCTGCGCCAGGAAAAGAGCTATCGGGCATTCGGCGCCGATCTCGGCCGGGATGCGACGCCGTTGGAAAGCGGGCTCGACCGGTTCGTGGATCTGACCAAGGACTTTAAAGGCAAGGCCGCGATGGAGACGACCGGCATCCGGGCGGCCTGCGTCACCCTTTTGATCGATGGGCCGCAGGATGCCGACCCCTGGGGCCGCGAGGCGCTGCTGGTCGATGGGCGGAAGGTCGGGCGCCTGACCTCGGGTGGCTATTCCGTCACCCATGGCAAGCAGATCGGCATCGGCTATGTAGAGCCCGCTTTCGCGAAGCCCGGTCGAAAGCTAGACCTCCGCATGTTCCGGGAGCTTTACCCGGCAGAGGTTGTGGAGGAGAGCCCCTATGACCCACAGAACGCGAAGATCCGGCTGGACGGTTAGGGGCGCCTGCCTGGCTTTGGCCCTGGCGTCGGTTCTTGCGGCACCCGGGGCGCGGGCTGATTTCCTGCCGCTAGACGGCATCTTGCGGATCCCCGACGGGTTCCGCTTTCCGCCTGGCAGCCGCCTGATCGTCGAGCTGGTGGATATCAGCGGGGCGGAGGCCGTGGTCCTCGCCTCCGTCGCCGTGAAGCCCGGCCGCGACGATCTGTTGGACTTCCAGCTCAGCTACGACACCGAGATGATCACCCGGAAGTCAGGCTATCGGCTGCGGGCACGGGCGGTGGATGACGGGCATGTGCTGCTCCGCTCCGTGCGCTCCGTGCCGGTTTTGGGCGAGGTGCCGGCCTATTCGGTCGAGATCGTGCTGGAGACGCTGCGCCTGACGGAGGGTGGCGGCGGCCCGGTCGGGCCCGATTGGCGGGCGGTGGAAATCGACGACGAGGCGGCACTCACGGTGACCAGCGCGACCCTGATCCTGGGAGAGGACGGGCGGGCAAGCGGCAGCACCGGTTGCAACCGCTTTCAGGGCGGATTTCAAGTGACCGGCGACAGCCTTACATTCGGGCGCTTTGCGGTGACCCGGCGGGGCTGCACCACGGCGATTGCTGGGCAAGAGAAGCGCTATCTCCGCGCACTGAGCGATGTGAGCGGATTTCGCCGCAGCGGTGACCGACTGATCCTCACCGATGCGGCGGGGGCGGAGATTCTACGCTTCGAGCGCACCCGGTAGCGCGCAGTCTGGCCAGCGAAGCGCCGGTACGAGGCCCGCGAGCCAAATCAGTGCTCAATTCAGGGCGGGCTCCCTAATCCCCGTCGCACCGTAGGAGAAGCCCGGCAAATTGTACTTCCCTAGTAAGCTGCCGCGACCCGTCTGTGTATCGATGGAGATCATTTCGTTCTGCTCGGTCAGCCCGAAGAGCTCGCCGTTTTGGGCGACGAGACCATAGACGTGGCGAAAGCCGATCTCCCCAATTGCTCTGGACTTTCGCGCCTTTAGATCGAAGACGTACAAAATATCGGTCTGATCGGTATGAAGGGACGTCGCGTATAACTGCGAGCCGAGGAACGCAATGTCCCCAGAAGAGTCAAACCCATCCACACTCATAAGGAGGCTGGGTTCGGCCGTATCTTTGTCGATTTGATACAAAATATTGTTCCCAGCGCCGAAGAGCCGGTCATTTTCATCAAAAGCCAATGCGTTGATGAAGACGCCAACCGCGCCAATCCGCACCAACTGCATCGAATTTGGGCGGGTGCGGTACAGCCCGCTAAAGCCTGTGATGCCGTAGAAATTACCCGAAGCCGAGACGGACACATCGAAGAATTCAGGGGTCTCATAACGCTCGACAGTCTCGCCAGTTTCGACGTCAAGTTCGTAGAGGCCGCCAAACTTCTTGGAGATTGCGATTCCTTGAGCGTTCGCAATGCTATAGGAAATCGAGAACAGCACGAAGATGAGCGATCTGAACATCGAGCTCTCCAGCGGTGATTTCGAAAATGCCGTGGGTAAGCAGCAATTTTAGCAAACAGCCTGACGGCCATCTTGGCCGGCCCAGGTCACTCAATCCCAAACTGCCCAAGCTGGCGCGTCTTAAGTGTCGAAATTATGAAAAATCGAGCGCAATTCTCTGCGCATGCTAGATAATCTGCGTTCCTCGCGACCTGTTGCGGAGCTGGTCCAGATGCCTGACCGGATAGGTGGCTTTCAGCGGCCCGGGCCCCATCGCGCTGGGGCGGGGCCGGCAAAATGGGGTGGCAACCAACAAGGCGCCGCGCGACAGTCGCGCCGTCTACTTGATGAAGCGTTCGAGCACGTCGTCGAGCGCCGAGCCGTCACCGTCCGCATCCAGCATCTTGGTCAGCATATCCAGCGCGCCGCCTTGGCTGCCGTCACCGCTGCCGCCGCCACCGAGGAGCGAGCCGACCATGCCCATGACCCCGCCACCACCAGCCCCGCCGAGAAGCCCCTGTAGCATATTGTCCGGCATTTGCTTCTGCATTCCACCCTGCAGCATCGCAGCCAGGGCCGGAAGGAATTGCGATACCTGATCGACCCCGGCGCCCGTTCGGTTTGCCGCCTCCGCCGCCAGATCAGTGGTCGCTTCCTGCGAGCCGAGGATCTGCGCAAGGAAATCCTGGCCCGCCGCCTGAGCCTCCGGCTCCGCCGCTGCGACGGGATTGTCGAGATAGACGGCCTTGTCCTCGCCCGTCAGCGCCGCGGCCATCGTCTCCGTTCCGCCCGCCGCCACGCGCTTTTTGGCGCCGGATGCGATCGCCGGCGCCAGCATCTCGGTCAGCTGCTGCGCGTGGGCCTGGTCCATCCCGAGCTTTTCGGCCAACTGGCCAAGGCCCTGACCGCCCTGCGCCTGCATCAACATGTTGAGCAAAGACATCTCAAGCCTCCCCGATGCCGTTTCATTGGGGAGGCGCTAGCATGTTTATGATTGGAAATCACGCAGCACGGTACAACCCTGCGCTGCATGGAGGCCGAGGCCGGAGGGCGGATCAGCCCTCCGCCGCTTCCTTCTCGCGTTTGATTTCCTCGCCGGTCTCCTGATCGACGACTTTCATCGACAGCCGCACCTTGCCGCGATCGTCGAAGCCCATCAGCTTGACCTTCACCTCCTGACCTTCCTTGACCAGCTCCTTCGGGTTGGCGCCCCGTTCCCAGGTCATCTGGGAGATGTGCACCAGCCCGTCGCGCTTGCCGAAGAAGTTTACGAAGGCGCCGAAATCCATGATCTTCACGACCTTGCCGGTATAGATCTGGCCGACCTCCGGCTCTGCCACGATGCCGTTGATCAGATCGCGGGCCTTTTTGATGCAGGCCGCGTCCGGCGAGGCGATCTTGATGAGCCCGTCGTCGTTGACATCGACCTTGGCACCGCTTTCCTCAACGATCGAGCGGATCACCTTGCCGCCGGAACCGATGACTTCGCGGATCTTCTCCGGGTCGATCTGAATGGTCTCGATCCGCGGCGCATGGACCGAGAATTCGGACCGCCCCTCGGTTAGCGCCTTCGCCATTTCGTCGAGGATGTGGATCCGCCCGTCCTTCGCCTGGTCGAGCGCCTGGCGCATGATCTCTTCGGTGATGCCGGCGACCTTGATGTCCATCTGCAGCGAGGTGATCCCCCGCTCCGTGCCCGCGACCTTGAAGTCCATATCGCCGAGATGATCCTCGTCGCCGAGGATGTCGGTCAGCACCGCGAACCGGCCGTCCTCCTCCAGGATCAGGCCCATGGCGACACCCGCGACCGGTGCCTTTAGCGGCACTCCCGCATCCATCATCGAGAGGCTTGAGCCGCAGACGGTCGCCATGGAGGAGGAGCCGTTCGATTCCGTGATCTCCGAGACGATACGGATCGTGTAGGGGAAATCGGTCGGCGCCGGCAGGACCGCCTGCAGCGCCCGCCAGGCTAGCTTGCCGTGGCCGATTTCGCGCCGGCCCGGGGCGCCCATGCGGCCGGTCTCGCCGACGGAATAGGGTGGGAAGTTGTAGTGGAGCAGGAAGCGTGCGCGGCTCTCGCCCTCCAGCGCGTCGATGATCTGCTCATCGTCGCCTGTGCCGAGCGTGGTGACGATCAGTCCCTGAGTCTCGCCGCGGGTGAACAGCGCCGAGCCATGCGTCCGCGGCAGCAGCCCGACCTCGCTGGCGATGGGGCGAACCGTGCGGGTGTCGCGCCCGTCGATGCGCTGGCCGGTCTCGATCACCGCGCCGCGGAGGACTTTCGCCTCCAACGCCTTGAAACAGGCGCCGATGCCAGAGTCGTCCTCGCGGTCTTCCTCGGAGAGCCCCTCGAGCAGCTTGTCCTTCGCTGCCGCGATCTTGTCCTGGCGTTCGATCTTGTCGGCGGTCTTGAAGGCCGCAACCAGATCGCCCTCGACCAGGCCCGCGACCTTTTCCGCGAGCGCCGAGCGATCGACCGGCTGGAAATCGAAAGGCTCCTTAGCGCCCTGTTCGGCCAGCGCGATAATGGCATCGATCACCGGCTGCATCTGCTGATGGCCGAACATGACCGCACCGAGCATCTCCTCCTCGGTCAGCTCATAGGCTTCTGACTCGACCATCATCACGGCGTTGCGGGTGCCGGCGACCACCAGGTCGAGGCGCAGATCGCCGATCTCGTCGACCTTTGGGTTCAGCACGTAGTTGCCTTGGGCATCGAAGCCGACCCGAGCCGCCCCGATGGGACCGAGGAACGGCACGCCCGACAGCGTTAGGGCTGCCGAGGCTGCAACCATGCCGACGATATCGGGATCGTTTTCCAGGTCGTGGCTGAGTACGGTCAGGACCACCTGCGTCTCATGCTTGAAACCCGGCACGAAGAGCGGGCGGATCGGCCGGTCGATCAGGCGCGACGTAAGCACTTCCTTCTCGGTCGGCTTCGCCTCACGCTTAAAAAAGCCGCCGGGGATCTTTCCGGCGGCGTAGTACTTCTCTTGATAGTTGACGGTAAGGGGGAAGAAATCGAGGCCTGGCTTCGCTTTCTTGTCATAGACCACTGTGGCGAGCACAGTCGTCTCACCATAGGTCGCCAGCACCGATCCATCGGCCTGGCGCGCCATCTTGCCGGTTTCGAGCGTCAGCGTCTCGCCGCCCCACTCGACTTCTTTGCGTATCACGTCGAACATTTCGCATCCTTCCTCAGCCACAGCGCCCCATGCGCCGCCGGCCGGTTCCGTCCCGCCCTGCGGGAGTGCCCCTATCTTCAAAAAATGCCATCGCTTCGGCCCGGGGCCGGGCAGGAAACGAACGGTCCATGCCACGGGTCGGGCGCCTTCCTCGGCGCCTGCCGCCCGGGCCCGTGGCGCACCCGATCCGGCCTGGTGTTTGCGTCTACCGCAGCCTTATCGGGCCGGGCAGGAAACGGTCAGCGACGAATGCCGAGGCGCTGGATCAGATCCTTATAGCGCGCCTCGTCCTTGCCGCGGACATAGTCGAGGAGCTTGCGGCGCTGGCTTACCATCTTCAAGAGGCCGCGACGCGAGTGGTTGTCTTTCTTGTGCTCCTTGAAGTGCTCGGTCAGATTGACGATGCGCTCGGTGAGGATCGCCACCTGCACCTCCGGCGAGCCAGTGTCGCCGTCCTTGGTGCCGTAGTCCTTGATGAGCGCGTCCTTGCGCTCGGGCGTGATCGACATCAGGCAGTCTCCTTGGCCGGTGGTTGCCCCGATACCCCTCGGCCAGAGCCGGGATGCCGTCCAGCACGGTCGGAGGAGGTCGGGTCCCGCGGTTTTCCCGCGGCGCGCGCCTTATGCCGGTCTTTTCGGGGAAAATCCAGGGGCAATCGCGCTTCAGTGCCGGGGAGCGGCGGGGATCTATTGATCGATATCGCCGATGGAGTGGAGGGGTGTCGCCCGCTCCGCTCGTTCCGGAAACACCCGATCCGGGAGGAGAGAGCCGGCTGAGGTCCGAACCAGCGCCACGGCTCGACCAAAGAGGGAAGCCCAGGCCGAGCCGTCGATGGTGGTCGCGGACGGGATCGCTTGACCGTTCCGAAGGCGAGCGGCTCCCACCGGATCGACCGCGATTTCGGTTAGATCGGCCAATCCGGCTTCGAGGGGCAGCAGATCCGCGGCCGTTAGAGTTTCGGGGTCGAAGGCGATGGCATGGTCGAGGGTGAAGGGGCCGGTTCCGGTGCGCCGCAAGGCAGCGACATGGCCATGGCAGCCGAGCGCCTCACCGAGATCCCGGGCGATGGCGCGAACATAACCGCCCTTGCCGCAGACCATCTCGATCTCCGCATGGTCGGCGTCGAGCCGTCCGGTCAAGACAATGCGGTGCACTGTCAGCGGTCTCGCAGCGAGATCGAGCGCCGCTCCCGCGCGGGCCAGATCATATGCCCGGGCGCCCTCTACTTTGACGGCGGAGAAGTGCGGCGGCACCTGCTGGACCTCGCCCTCGAAAGACGTCAGGGCCGCAGAGATTGCGGCGTCGGTCGGGCGGCATGGGCTCTCGGCAATGACGTTCCCTTCGCGGTCGTCGGTGGTTGTCCTCTGCCCGAACCGGACCGTGAAACAGTAGGACTTTGCCCCGTCTTGAACGATTGGGATGGTCTTTGTCGCTTCGCCGAAAGCCACGGCCAAGACACCTGTCGCGAGGGGGTCGAGCGTGCCCGCATGGCCGGCCTTTTGCGCGTCGAGCGCACGGCGGACGGCGTTGACGGTTTGGGCGGAGGTCGCGCCGAGGGGTTTATCGATCACCGACCAGCCGTCGAGCGGTGTGCCTTTGCGCCTGCGCGCCATGGGTCGAGTGGCCCTCCTTGCCGGGCGGTGGTTCGTCGTGCGCATGGTTGGGATGTTTGGGATGGTCGGGTCAAGCGGAGCGATAGTGTTTCCGCCCCGCTGGCGCGGGCCGTCCTAGCCGCCGCGTTTGGCTCCCGGCGCGTGGCGATGACACCGCCCGCGGCGGAGGTCTAGACCAAGGCGCGCGTGGGACATCAGCGGGCGCCCGCAGCGTCGCCACAGGCATAGAACCAGAAGACCGCCGCGAGGGCCGATGCCGCAAAGGGCGCGCAGGCACACGCGGCGCCTTGGACCGGCGAGCGGGACCGGCGACAGCCGGTTCCGCGAGGCCGGGATCATCGCGGGTTCAGGCGCTTGCAGTGAACCCAGCGCTCGGTCCGCTGAGGTCAGCGGATGCCATGTTTCGCAGCAGCCCCGGCACGGTCGAAGGGGACCACGCGGCGACGCTCGACAGCGCCGTCGAGCGCATCGACCAGCACATGCACAGCACCGGCGGTCTGGCAGGCCCGCATACGGGCTGCCCGGATCCGCTCCACGGGGTCCTCTTGGCCCGCTGCCAAGGCCACGCCATCGATCGCGACGCGGATCTCGGTCCCGTCCACCGCCTGGCACCGCGCCAGAATCGATCCGGTCATCCCGTCGAGCGCGCCGAGCACGCCGCCCGCCTCGTAGCCCGCATAGGTGTTCGGAAAGGTCGCCTTGATCGCCCCGCAGCCGGCGAGGCAAAGGCCAACGGCCGCGATGCGGAGCATCGGTCTTGTGGATCGCATTCCTGTCTCCTTGGTGACTGCCTGCGCGCCGCACCGGGTCGCAGGCAAGCCGCGTCGGAGACGGCTCGCCATCGCCGCCCCATCTGGGCGGCCGGTTGCAGTGGATACCCCTAAAACTTGAAGAATGGTTTAAGTCGCGGCCCGCATCGCGGGACCGTCACCGGCCCTCGATCCGCCAGGCGACTAGGAACATCAGCCCCGAGGCCAGCGCCGCCAGCCAAGGTGGCAACAGCTCCGACAGGCTGACCCCGGTCACCCGATAAGCATCGCGCGAGACCAAGCCCAGCCAGTCCCGGCCATGGGCACGGCGTCCCTCCGAGACCAGGCGCAGATCCGGCATTCCCTCCTCAAGCCAAACCGCCTCGCCGCCGCTGCCATCGACCAGGGGCGAGAGCGGCTCGGTGCTTGCAAGCGGATTTTCATACTCCGCCGGGGCCGGCGGGCCGACCGCCGCGACCGCCTGGTTTTGCCCATCGAAGAAGCGCCAGAGACCCTGTTCCGCCTCCTCGATCATCGCCGTCCAGCGGCCGGGACCGGCCGGACGCAGCGAGAGCTCCCGCTCCTCGCCCGAAGGCGCCGTCGCCGCCACCGTTTCCGACGGCGCCTCCTCCAAACTCCGCCGCTCGACCTGCACCTGCTCGCCCTGGACATGGGCGAACAGCGCATCCTCCTCCAATTCAGGCTCCTGCATCAGCCAATGGGCGGTGCGGCGAAGGAGATCGACTTGCGGGCCGCCGCCCTCGAAGCCGCGATTCCAGAGCCATGCGTGGTCCGAGGTCAGGAGAGCAACGCGCCCCTCGCCGACCCGGTCGAGGATCATCAGCGGCTTGCCCTCGATCCCCTCCATCACCGTATGGCCGGAGCGTGGGATCACCTCTAACTGGCGCAGCCAGCGGCCCCAGTCCGGCCCGACACCGGACCCCTGCAGAGCCAAATCCGCTGTCACCGGATGGCGCCGCCCGACATCCGAGACCCGCGGCGTGAAGGCCCGTTCGAAAACGTCCAGCGTCGGCTCGGCCGGCAGCACGTCGGACAACGGCGTCCGCGAGAGCGACTGCGCCCCGGCAAAGGCAGGGCCGGAGGCAACCAGCACCGCGCCGCCGTCCCGCACATAGCGGGCGACATTGCTGAGATAGGCCGAGGCCAGCACGCCGCGCCACCGGTATCGGTCGAAGACGATCAGATCGAAGCCATCGATCTTTTCCAGGAACAGCTCCCGGGTCGGAAAGGCAATCAGGCTAAGCTCGCTGACCGGCGTGCCGTCCTGTTTCGCCGGCGGGCGCAGAATGGTGAAATGGATGAGATCGACAATCGGATCGGACTTCAGCAGATCCCGCCAAATGCGCCCGCCCGGATGCGGTTCGCCGGAGACGAGCAGCACCCGCAGCCGGTCGCGCACGCCATTGACCGTCGTGATCAGACGGTTGTTGCGGTCGGTCAGCTCGTCCTCCAGGGCCGGCAGGCGCAGATCAACCACCGTCGGACCGCCATGGGTGATTTCGACCTCGATCTCGGTTTCGATACCCCGCGGCAGCGGGATCGCCTGGGGCGGGCCGCCATCGATGGACAGCTCTGCCATCATATCGGCACCGACATTTTGCGGCACAGCGCCCAGTGCCTCGGCG
This sequence comes from Pseudomonadota bacterium, assembly GCA_039513195.1. Classification (GTDB taxonomy): domain Bacteria; phylum Pseudomonadota; class Alphaproteobacteria; order Rhodobacterales; family Rhodobacteraceae; genus Thermohalobaculum. The sequence goes on from JBCCRM010000004.1 coordinate 49,533, forward strand.
GTGACGGCGAAGGTCACACTCTCACCCACGATGCCGAAGACCGGCGCGGTCTCCATCGAGAGCTTCAAGTCGAACCGGTCACGGCCGCCGGCGATTAGCGCATGGACCGGGCCGGCAAAGCTCTCCATCCGGTCCGCGTCATGAACCTGACCATCGGTCAGCAGAAGCGCGCCCGCCACCTGCTCAGGCGCGACGCGGGCAGCGGCCTCGTCGAGCGCACTGAGGAGCTGCGTGCCGCGATTGCGGCCGGAGGGGTCGGGCTCCGCCTCGATCACCCGCAGCTCCAGCGGTGCTTCGGGGGTCGAGAGGGCGGCCGCCGCGTCGGTCAGCGCCTCGGCCGCGGCGGCGATGGCCTCCTCCCGCCCCTCCAGCTCGGTGCTTTCGCTGCGATCCACCACCAAGAAGCCGATGGAGGGGATGCCCTCCCGCTCCTCACGCTTTAGCTGCGGACCGGCGAGCGCCAGGATCAGCAGGCCAAAGGCCAGGCCGCGCAGCCACCAACCCGGCAGACCGCGCCAAAGCGCCGTCGCGACCGAGACGAAGGCAAGGGCACCGAGCAAGGCGATCAGCACCCAGTCGAACAGTGGGTCGAAAGCGAGGCTGAGGGTCACATCCGTCTCCTCTCCGTGCCGGCCGCGGGACCGTTACTGGCCCAGGCGCTGCAGAACCGCAGGCGCATGCACCTGATCGGATTTGTAGTTCCCGGTCAGCGCATACATCACGACATTGATGCCGAAGCGGATCGCCATTTCGCGCTGCCGGTCGCCAGGACGGCCGACGGGGTAGATGGGCTCGCCCCGGTCGTCGATGGCCCAGGCCGCGGCCCAATCCGCACTGCCGACGATCACCGGCGAGACATTGTCGTCCACCCGGTCGAATTGCGGCAGGTCCAGGCTGTCCGGGTCCGCGGTACGGCCCTCCGGCGGTGCCTCTGCCCAGACGCGGCCTCCGCGCCACCGGCCGGGATAGGCGTTGAGCAGATAAAACGCGCGCGACAGAACATGATCGCCGTCGATTGGCTCCAAAGGCGGCAGGCTGAGCGCCCTGGCGATCTGGCGCATCACGGCGGCAGAAGCTCCGTCGAAGCCGGCCCGCCCATTCTGGGTATCGATCAGAAGCAAGCCGCCCCCCTGCAGATAGGTGGCGAGGCGTTCCAGCATCACGTCGGTGGGCTCGGTCCCGCCGGTCAGCGGCCAGTAGAGGACAGGGTAGAGGTTCAGTTCGTCCTCCTCCGGCTCGACACCCATGGGCGGGCCGGGCTCGACCGCGGTGCGCCGGGAGAGCTGGAAGCCGAGTCCGGCCATCGCCTGTTTCGACACCCGATCGATCCGTTGATCCCCGGTCACAATATAGCCGAGTGTCGTCTCAGCCGCTGCGGCGATCAGGGCTGGATCGCCTTCGCCGCGGTCTTGCGCAACCGCCTCACCGCCCCCGAGCGCCGCCAACGCAAGGCCGCCCGCCACGACCGAGCCGGCCAACGGTCGCGCCCAAGACCCGGCGAGCCTGCCCGAGATCCACAGCGTCGCAACCGCATCGATCACCGCCAGGCCTATGGCGAGCACGATGAGCCAAGGCCAAATCCGCACGGGCTCGTTGCCGCCGAAGGTCTCGGATATCGCGCCAAAGGGCGCCGGCGGGAATGGGCTCAGCGTGTCACCCTCTTTGGTTAGGTTCAGCACCAGGGTCTCGGCGCGCGGCGTCGTGCCCTGGCCATCGACCCGCAAGTAGAGGCCCGGCACCAGATCCGGCCCGATCTCGCGCGCCACCATCCGTTCCCCCGGCACCGGATCGACCGGTCCGGAGGCTGGTCGCGGGGTGCCATCTGCGCCCATCTGCAGCTCGGCCCGCCAGAGTGTGCCGGCCAATTCCGCCTCGGCCGGGGGTTCTGGCACCTGGCCGGGCGCCAGCGCCAAGATACGGCCCAGCATTTCGACGAAAAGGCCCGAGAGCGGCAGCGTCGACCACTCGGCATCCGCCGAGACGTGGAACAGTACCACCAGCCCGTCGCCCAATCCGTTCGCGGTGACCAGGGGCGTCCCGTCCTCCAGCCGCGCCCAGGTTCGGTCTGCAAGGGTCGGCGCCGGTTGCGCCAGCACCTGGGTGCGCACTGCCACATCCTCCGGCACCGTCAGCGCGCGGAACGGTCCGCGACTGTCGAACGGACCCAACGATTGCGGCTGTCCCCAGGCGAGGGAGCCCCCGAGCATCCGCCCACCACGGCGCAGGCGCACCGGCAGTAGCGGGTCCTCGCCCGCCACCCCGGCCGCGTCGCCGCCGAGGCTCTGGCCCACGGTCGCCGCCAAACGCGGCCCGGCAAAGCGGAGCAGCAGGCCACCCTCCTCCACCCAACGGGTCAGCCGCAGCCGCTCGCCGGCAGTGAAATCGCCCTGGTCGGCCAGAACGATGGCGGCCGGCTCCCGGTCCATTGCGGTGCCGAGCGGGGCTTCGCTCACATCCGCCTCGGGCGCCAGCGCCTGACGAAGGTAGTGGCTGGCCGAGGTCAGCGTCGCCGTCGTATCCCCCGCAGCGGGATCGACGATCACTGCCCTGATCCGCCGCAACGCGGCATCGGCAAGGGCGCTGCCCCCGGCCGTCGCGCGGCTCGCGAGCTGGATGCGGGTCACCTCGCCCATCAGTTCCGGAGGCAAATCGAAGATCGCGGTCGCGGCGGTCTCTCCCTCCGCGAAACTGACGCCCGCGACGCCGATCCGCCGCTCGCCGCCGCCCTCCGCCTCGGCAATGGCGAACACGGCGGCCTCGTCCGGCGCGCCGCCGGTGCGCAACACTTCGGCCTGCATCCGCCCTTCGTCGAGCCGCGGCGGGGTCACCGCCTTTGCCGCCTCCGCTGGGCCGATCAGCCGCAACGGGCCCTGGGCCAGCAGCCAATCGGCGAGCGGTGCCGCGCTCCCCGCGGTGTCGTCGAGACCAGCATGGATCCACACGGTCTCCGACGGCAGCTCGACCTCGCCCGATTGCAGGGTCTCCAGCACCGCCTCATAATCCGGCCACCAGGGCGCGGGCTGGCTCGCCTCCAGCAGCGACCGAGCCTCGGCCGGCGGCACAGGCTCGGGCAATCCCGTCTCGGAAGCCGCACGCCAGAGGATCACCGAGCGCCCGGTGCGCGAAGCCTCATCCACCGCAGCCAGGCCTGCCGCCCGCGCATCGGACCAATCCGGCGCACTGCCCCAGCCCTGATCGAGCATCAACAGCACCGGCCCTGTGCCATCGTCGCTGAGCCGCGCGGAGGGGTAGAGCACCGGCTGCGAGAAACCCACGATGACGGCAAGGACAGCCAGCGCCCGCAACAGCAGCAGCCACCAGGGCGTCACCGCAGCCTGGCGGTCGGGGTCCTGCAGACCCAGCAAAAGGCGCACGCCGGGAAAGGTCAGACGCTTCGGCGCCGGAGGGATCGCGCGCAACAGCCACCAGAGCACCGGGATCGCGACCAATCCCGCCAGCACCCAGGGCGATAGAAATCCCAGCGCGCCGATCCCGAGCATCAAACCCCTCCCAATATCGCGTGCAGGCGCAGCAGCGGTTTGCGGGGGCTCTCATCGGTGCGGTGCAGGATCAAATGCCACCCCGCCGCCCGGGCCACCCGCTGCAATTCGTCCCGCCGCTCCGCCAGGCGCCCATGATAGGCATCGCGCAGGCTCTTGGCCTGGTCGGTCTCGTGCCGGATTTCCCGGGCGACGCTCTCGAACCGGGTGCGGCCCCGGAACGGGAAATCCTCCTCTACCGGGTCGAGGATCTGCACAAAAATCCCGGCCATGCCCTGCCCTGCCGCCTGGGTCAGCGCCGGCAGGATCTCCTGACGCGGGCCCATGAAATCCGACAGGAAGACGACCCGCCCCGCCTTCGGCAGGGCATAAGCAGCAGGCGCGCCGTAGTCCTGCGGCTCTTCCGGTTCCCGCGACAGAATCCGGGCGATCCGCTGCAATTGCCGCGCGCCGTTCTGCGGTTGCTCCGCCTCGGTACCGATCAGGCCCACCCGCTCGCCGCCACGGTGGAGCAGCACCGAGAGGGCCATCGCCAACAGGCTCGCGCGGGCAACCTTTGTCCGCGGCGCCTTGTCGGAGGCAAACTGCATCGAGAGCGACCGGTCGGCCCAGATCAGCACCGTCTCCGCCGCTTCCCATTCCATCTCGCGTACGAACAGCCGGTCGGATCGCGCCGAGCGGCGCCAGTCGATCGAGGCGAGCGTGTCGCCGGGATGCGCGGGGCGGTACTGCCAAAAGCTCTCGCCCGGGCCTGCCTGACGGCGGCCATGGACCCCCATCACGATGGAGGATGAGAGACGTTCCGCCTCCACCAACAAGGGCGGCAGGGTGCCGGAGATGCGCTCGGCGTCCCGGCGGAGCCAACCAGCCCGGTCGCGCTGTGCGGCATCGGCGCTCATCCGGCTCGATCCCAATACGCGACGCTCGCCCTGGAAACGCCGGGGCCACTTACGAACTGGTCGTTAGCTTCGGCTTCCGCCTCGATCTCGCCGCCAGGAATAGGCCATTCCCACGTAACACCGTCGCGTTGGGGGCGGCGCTGGTCCGTCAAAACGAGCGCCGCTGCCACCAGCCTGGAGGCTGTTATCACTTCCTCCATGCGCTCCACCGTCTGCGCCAAAGTGGCGATCTCAAATTTGGGATTGAAGGCTGCCACCTGGCACATCGTTGCTGACGCTACCGACCCGCACTGCGTCTCGCCGCCCACGTTGCCCACCGAAACAATGACGTCGCGGAACAGTGGGGTTAGAGCGGTCGAGAGAACTTCAAAGACGTGGACGGTCGCGTCATAGGAATGCAGCCCCAATTCTTGCGCCACGGACCTTATAGCTTCCCGCGCCATCTCTGCGTCGACCGCGAGCAACGGTTCCCCCAGCTCTGCGGCCAAGACCTCAATAGGCGCAGGGGAAGGCTCGGACACCAGGCCGACCCTTTCGTAGACGTCGAGGAGGTCGGGGATCGCCTGCCCCGACGCCGTTGCGGGTCCGGCCGATGCGGCGACGACGACCAGGCCGAGCGCGAAAGCCCTCAAGCCGCTTCCTCCAGCGTAAGGTCGGACAGGATCTCGGCGATCACGCTGCGGATCGTCGCCCCCTCGGCGCGGGCTGCGAAGGTCAGCGCCATCCGGTGTTCCAGCGCCGCGTAGGCCAGGGCCTCGACATCGGCGATGGAGGGCGCGAGCCGCCCCTGCAACAGCGCCCGGGCACGGACGGCCAACATCAGCGACTGTGCGGCGCGGGGGCCGGGCCCCCAGGCCAGGCGCGCGCGGGCGGCCTCCGACCCCTCGGTATCGTCCGGGCGGGCGGAGCGGACCAGGGTCAGGATCGCCTCCACCACCCGCTCACCCACCGGCATGGCGCGGACAATCTGCTGCAGCGCGATAAGCGCCTCGGCGTCCAGGACGCGCTCAGCCTGCTCCTCCTTCGTCCCGGTGGTAGCCAGCAGGATCTGGCGCTCCTCCTCCCGGTTCGGGTAGTCCACATCGATCTGCAGCAGGAACCGGTCGAGCTGCGCCTCTGGCAGCGGATAGGTTCCCTCCTGTTCGATCGGGTTCTGGGTCGCGAGCACATGGAAGGGTTTCGCCAAGGGCCGATGCTGGCCTGCGACCGTCACCTCCTTCTCCTGCATCGCCTGCAAGAGTGCAGACTGCGTGCGGGGCGAGGCGCGATTGATCTCATCTGCCATCAACAGACGGGTGAAGATCGGTCCCTCGATGAACTTGAAGACGCGGCTGCCGTCCTTTCCCTCCTCCAACACTTCGGAGCCGAGGATATCGGCAGGCATGAGGTCCGGCGTGAACTGGATCCGGTTGGTGTTAAGGCCCAGCACCGTCCCCAGCGCGTCCACCAACCGCGTCTTTGCCAGCCCCGGCACACCGACCAACAGCGCATGTCCGCCAGAAAGGATCGCGGTCAGTGCCAGCTCGACAACGGCGTCCTGGCCCACGATGCGCTTGGCCACTTGGCGGCGCACCTCCGCCAATCGGTGGCCGGCATCTTCGATCTGGGCAATGGGGTCGGTCATAGGGCTGCGCTCCGAAAGGCTGCTGCTCAGGGCGGGATCAATGCGTATAAGGTAATAGGGCAAGGGCAAAGACAACAGGGATGGGCGCATTCCCATGGGGCAAAGCGATCCGGGACGGGCCGACGATCTGGCAAAGGCGGTAAAAGAGGCAGCGAAAGGCCAAAAAGGCCCACCGCCTGTGCATCTTTGGGACCCACCTTTTTGCGGCGATCTGGACATACGGATCGCGAGGAACGGCCAGTGGTGGTATCTGGGCACGCCGATCGGCCGTTTGGAGCTGGTCAAGCTCTTTGCCTCGGTCCTGAAGCTGGAGGACGGAAAGCACTTCCTCGTGACCCCGGTGGAAAAGATCGGGATCACTGTCGACGACGCGCCCTTCGTCGCCGTCGACTTTCAGGTGAATGACCCCGGGCCGGACCAGGTGATCACCTTCGAGACCAATGTCGGCGACCTCAGCCCGGCCGGGACAGAGAACCCGGTGAGGGTCGTTCGAGACCCGGATAGCGGCGAGCCGTCGCCTTACATCCATATCCGCCGGGGCCTGGAGGCGCTGATCGACCGCAAAAGCTATTACCGGCTGGTCGAGATCGGTGAGCATGAGACGGTCGAGGGCGAGAGCTGGTTCGGCCTCCGCTCCGGCCGGCGGTTCTTCCCGATCATCCCGTCTGCGGAGCTGGAAGAGGACTGAACGCCCGCCCTAGCGTAGGACCGACTGCTCGGCCGCCGCGATGTCCGCGAGCGCCGCGGCGAGGTCAGCATCGACCCCCGCACCGATCGCGGCGCGCTCTTGCGCCGGCGGCGCCATCACCGGCACCGGGCGCAAATCGCCGGTCGGGGTGTAGAGGCCCACGACCTTGCCGCGCTCGGCCTGGGTGAGATACCGCTCTGCGCTGTCCTCGTTGAGGGCTGGGGCAGCGAGGACTGTGACGGCGAGCGCAACGGTTGCAGCGGTCCTGATCATGGCGAGTTCTCCCTTACGTTAGCGTCAACCAGATATGGGGAGCGCGGAGCAAAACTCCTGCTCACGGACCATCACGTTCGGCGGCGTTTCCGTCAGGAATACGGGTCCAGCGCGTCCCGCAGCGCGTCGCCGACAAAGCTGAAGGCCAGCACCGCGAGAATCACCGGGAACATCGGCCAGAGGAGCCAGGGATAGATCTCGACCGCCGAGAGGTTCAGCGCATCGTTCAGCATCATCCCCCAACTGACCGCCGGCGGGCGCAGGCCGAGGCCGAGGAAGGAAAGCGCCGTCTCACCCAGGATCATCGCTGGGATCGACAAGGAGGCGGAGGCGATCAGATGGCTCATGAAATTCGGCACCATATGCGCCGCGATGATCCGCCTCGGCGTCGCGCCCATGAGCTCGGCTGCGCGAACGTAGTCCTCCTCCCGCAATGCCAGGAACTTGGACCTGACCGCCCGTGCCAAGCCCGGCCAGTCGAGCAGACCCAGGATGATCGAAATGATGAAGAACACCGTCACAGGCCCCCAACTGACCGGCACGGCCGCAGAGAGCGCGAGCCAGATCGGCAGCTCTGGCAGCGAGCGGAACACCTCGATCGCGCGGCTGACCGCAGCGTCGACCCAACCGCCGAAATAGCCAGCCATGCCACCCAGCACCAGACCGATGAGGAAGCTGACCGACACGCCGATCAACCCGATGGTCATCGACAGCCGCGCGCCATAGATCATGCGGCTCAGCATGTCGCGGCCCAACCGGTCGGAGCCGAGGAGGTAGAGCTCGCCATTCTCCGGCGGGCAGATGATCCGGAAGCTGCCGGGAATGAACCCGAAAATCCGATATTGCTCGCCACAGGTGGTCAGCACTGGCACAGGCAGGGGGTTGTCGAAATCCGTCTCGCGCCGCACCAGGCCCGTCTCCAGGTCATAGACCGTCGCCGTCGGATAGGTGTGCAAACCCACATATTCGCCCCGGTGATAGAAATAGAGGCCCTGGGGCGGGGCGTAGATATGGTCCTCGTTGAAGGTGTTGGGTTTGTAGGGCGCAAAGATCTCGACAATGGGGAGCGAGATGTACCCGATCGCAAGGATGACGAAACAGATCACCCCCAGCCGGTGCTGCTTGAACCGCCGCCACACCAGGACAGAGGTCGGCGCGTCCAGGTCATCCCGTTCGATCACCTGCCGGTCGGCGGCTGCGTCGTAATCCTCCGGGGCGACATAGTGGTCGTCTCGCATGCTCATCGCGCCAGCCCCCCGATCATGCGCTGCGCCGCCCGCTGGAGAGGCGGATCCGCGGGTCCAGCACCGCCAGCAACAGGTCCGAGATCAGCATACCCACCAGCGTGAGGAGCGAGACAAAGAGCAGGATGAAGCCGGACATAAAGATATCCTGGCTCTTCAGGCTCTGCAGCAGGATCGGTCCAAGGGTCGGCAGGCTCATCACCACAGAGATCATCACCGAGCCGGAGACCAGCTGCGGCGCCAGATTGCCGATATCCGCGATGAAAGGGTTCAGCGCCATGCGCAGCGGATAGCGGACGATGCGCTGGGTGGGCGGCACGCCCTTGGCCCGCGCGGTCTCGACATAGGGCTTGTTCAGCTCATCCATCAAATTCGCACGCAGCCGGCGCATCACAGCCGCCGCGGCAGAAGTGCCGATCACCACGGTCGGCACGATCAGATGCAGCAGGATCGAGCCGATCTTGTCCATGGTCATCGGCTCGCCTTCGTATTCCCGCGCCATTAGCCCGCCCACGGGAATGTCAAAATACCGCGCGCCGTAGGTCAGCATGATCAGTGCCAGCAGGAAGTTCGGCGTGGCGAGCCCGATATAGCCGACCAGCGAGGCGATGTAGTCGACCCAGGAATTGGCCCTGACCGCCGCGATGGTGCCGAGCGGTAGAGCCACGACATAAACGAACAGCAGCGCCGCGAGGTTGACGATCACCGTCAGGCCCGCCGTTTCACCCACCACCTCGGCCACCGGGCGGTCGAGCTCGAAGGACCAACCGAGATTGCCCTGCAACAAGCCGTCATAGCCGTTCGGACCCGGAATGGCGCCGATCCAGACTAAGTACTGCTGCCAGAGCGGCTTATCGAGGGAGTAGCGCTCGATCAGTGCACGCGCCTTGTCGACCCCGGCGGCCTCTCCAGTCGATTGCATCTCTGCGATTTGGTTCGAGAGATAGTTGCCCGGCGGCAGATTGATGATGAAAAACACCAACGCCGACACGGCCACCAAGGTGATCAGCATGGTGGCCAGGCGGCGCAGCAGAAAGCGTATCACCGGACGGCCTCGGTCAATCCGGCGGGCGCGTCGAGGGAGGCCCGCTCCGGTCCGCCCTCACCCATATCGTACCAGAACTCGTCCATACGGTGGACGCCCAGATGTGCGCCCGGATCCCAGGCATAAAGCCCATTGGCCGGCACATTGCGCAAACGCTCGTCGACCACAACCGGCTGCGGCGCGCGAGAAACCGTGCCGATGCAGATCACCTGATCGGCATGCAACGCCAGCATCTCGCGCCAGATCTCGGCCTTCTGAGCGCTTTCTGCGGCCGAGGACCAGGCCTGGAACAGCGACAGAAGCTGTTGCGCCACCGGCAGATCCGGGGCCTGGCCGGATTTGCCCTTGGTCTGGAAGTACTGGCCCCAGATCGGCCAGCTAAACGTGCTCTGTTCGACAGGCGCCAACTCGGCAGGCGGCGCCTCTGGCGTTGGCACACCATTGTTCCATCCCCACCAGGCCACCATCATCGATTGGCCCGCATAGGCGCGGTTGCGCAGGATGTCGCGGTCGAGGGGCTTGACCAACAGCCGCACGCCGATCCGATCCCAGGTCGCGGCGATCAGGCCGAGCGCATCTTCTTCCTCTCGCCGCTCGCCGGCGGTTTCGACCACCACCTCCATCGGCCGCCCATCGGGCAGCAAGCGGTAGCCGGCGCCATTGCGCTCGGTCAGTCCCATGTCGTCGAGCAGCGCGTTGGCTTCATCGAGATCGAAACGCGCCCAGGCGGTCGCCCGCTCCTCGTCGAAGAACGGGCTCTCCTCCAGCGCCGCGACCCCGCGTTCCTTGGCCAAGCCGAAATAGATCACCTTGTTGATCGCCTTACGGCTGATCGCGAGGCTCAGCGCCCGGCGGAAACGGACATCCTGCAGAACCTCGCGCCAGACCGGATCGGCATAGGTGAGGTTGGGATAGAGTGCGATCTCGTTCGCCGCGCCCGACCACCATAGGCGGGTGGTATAGCCGCCCTCGGCCTGTTTCTTCTTCAGGACCGGGGCATTCGCAAAACCGAGCGAGCGGATCTGCAGCGAGGTGTCCCCCTTGGTTGCCTTCAGCGGGATCAACCCGCCGGCCGCCACCTCCAACTCGATCTGGTCGATATAGGGAAGCTGCCGCCCCTCGCTGTCGATGCGGTGGAAATACGGGTTCCGCCGCAGCACATAGCGCTGGTTGTTCTTTTTGGTGGTGTTCACCCACGGCTGCAGGATCGGCAGTTCCGGATTGTCGAACTTATAGAGGTTGTCCTGGCGGTTATGCAGCTCGGCCCAGTTCCGCTTTTTCGACGCCTCGACCTTCTCGGCGAGCTCGGCAGGCTCGGCATAAGCCGCGTGATAGGTCTTCATGTAATGGGATGGGCGGTAGATGTAGACCGGCCGCGCCCGGGCCAGCGCCGGCATAAAGCGCGGGTTTGGCGCCGTCCAGGTGTAGCGGATCGTCACTGCGTCGATCACCTCGACCGCTGGATGCTCCCCGTCCACCAGCATTTCGATTGGCGGGCCGCCCGGCGACAGCTCTTCGTTGAGTGCGACATCTTCCCACCAGTAGCGGAAGTCTTCGGTGGTGAACGGCGCTCCGTCGGACCAGCGATGGCCCCGGCGCAGATGGAAGGTGACGCTGCGCCCGTCCGCGCTCTTCTCCACATCGCGGAGGAGATCGGGCACCAGCGCATAGTCATGGTCGTAGCCGACCAGCCGTGCATAGCCCCACGCAGCCATGTACCGGACATCCTTGGCGCGGGTGACAAGGGTACGCAGCGTACCGCCATGGCGCCCAGGCACCCGACCCTTCGCGGCGAGATCGACGATCAGCGGCTCCTGCGGCACACGGTCGGTCACCGCGGGCAGATCGCCGAAGCCGAGATCGGCGAGCGTCGGCGTCTCGACCATGGCCGGCTGCGCCACCGAGGGCGACGCGAAGGCAAAAAAGCCCGCCGCCGTAATGCATATAATGCTCGTCAAAACCCTCATGCCGCTCTCCTCACCAAATGTCCGGGCGCGACCTCGACCAGGCCAGGCGCCGCGTCGCCGCGGTAGCCGAATGGCTCGGGCCATTCATCCGGCTCGCCCGCCCCCTCTGCGACCAGCTTCAGATCCAGCTTCCGTTCCATATCCGGTTCGGGGCTCGCGGCGATCAGCGCCCGGGTATAGGGGTGCCGCGAGTCATAAAAGATGCAGTTTGCCGATCCTTCCTCGACAACCCGGCCGCGGCGCATCACCAACACCCGGTCCGCCAGCTTCGCCACGACGGCGAGATCATGGCTGATGAAGACGTAGGATAGGCCGAGTTCGGTCTTCAGCTCCGCCAGCAGCTCCAGCACCTCCGCCTGCACTGAGACGTCGAGTGCCGAGGTCGGCTCGTCGCACACCAACAACTCCGGCGACAGGGCCAGTGCCCGGGCGATCGCGATCCGCTGTCGCTGCCCACCGGAAAAGGCATGGGGAAACCGTGCAAGGTGATCGGGCGAGAGCCCAACCTTCTTCATCAGCTCGGCCGCCCGGTTCCGCCGCTCGGCGACCGAGCCAATGTTATGGACCAACAGCGGCTCGGTCAGGATGTCCTGGACCGACAGCCGCGGCGACAGCGCCGCATAGGGGTCCTGGAACACCATCTGCGCCCGGCGGCGAAAGGATTTCAGGGCCTCACCTTGCAGGCCGGCAATATCCACGCCCTCGCCATCGCGGCCGCAAAAGTAGATGCTGCCGCCGGGATCCGGCCTTTCGGCCCGCAGGATCAGTCGTGCGACCGTTGACTTGCCGGAGCCAGACTCGCCGACCACGGCGACGGTTTGTCCCCGCTCGAGCGCCAGCGAGAGACCCGCCACAGCGCGGATCGGCGGGCCGGGCCTGCCAAAGCTGCGGAACCGGCCTGGATACGTCTTATTCAGATCTTCGGCCGTCAGCACCCGGTCCGTCGACGGTTTGGCGTAGTGGGCGACCTGGTTCGGCACATGCGGCGCTGCGGCGATCAGGCGGCGGGTATAAGCGTGGCCGGGCCGACGCATCACCGCCTCCGCCGGGCCGCGCTCGACCACCCGACCCCGCTGCAACACCACGACTCGGTCGGCGGTGTTGGCCACCACACCGAGATCGTGGGTAATCATGATAACGGCAAGGCCATGGTCCCGCTGCAACCGGTTCAACAGGTCGAGCACCACCGCCTGGGTGGTCACATCCAGCGCCGTGGTCGGTTCGTCCGCGATGACCAGTTTCGGGTTTCCGACCATGGCGAGCGCGATCATCGCCCGCTGCCGGAGGCCGCCCGAAAGCTCGAACGGATACGCGTTGTAGGCGCGCTCCGCGTCCGGGCACCCGACCTCAGCCAGCATCTCTATGGCACGCTGGCGCGCATTGCCCGGCAAGCGGTGGACGTCCAAGACTTCACGGATTTGTCGGCCGACGGTGTGAAGCGGCGAGAAGGCGCTCATCGGTTCCTGGAAAATCATCGAGACGGCGGCACCGCGCAGATGGCGCATCTGCCCCTTCGACTGCCCCAGCATATCGACCCGATTTCCGCTCTCGTCGCGATACCGGGCGTTACCCCCGGAAATCCAGGCGCGCCGCGGCAAAAGACCCAAAATCGCCTTGCCCGTCAGCGTCTTGCCGCTACCGGATTCGCCGACCAAAGCGATGGTCTCACCGTCATGAACATCGAAGCTGACGCCGTCTACCACGACCTTGGGCCGGGCGCGCGACCCGAACGCCACGGTGAGGTCTTTCACCGACAATAGCGGCGTCTGCCCCATCTGCGCCCTCTTCCCCGTCGTCCCGTCTTTTTGCGAGAGTGGTCGACCATCCCCTTGCGTGCAAGCCTGTTCTGGGTCGCAGGCGCCGCCCCGCCCCTGTTCCATGCGCCAGGACGCCGTAAATTCAGCACGATGACCGACCTGCCCGATCCCTTCGCCGGATGGTTCGCCGCCCGTGGCTGGACGCCCCATCCGCATCAGATTGCCCTGCTGGAGACCGAGGCCGAGGCAGTACTGCTGATCGCGCCGACGGGCGCCGGTAAGACGCTCGCCGGTTTTCTGCCCTCGCTCGTCGATCTGGCGGCCGGCAAGGGCGACGGGCTCCACACCCTCTATGTCTCGCCGCTGAAGGCGCTGGCGGCGGATATCGCGCGAAACCTGCGCAAACCGGTCGAGGAGATGGGGCTGGCCCTCCGGATCGAGGATCGAACCGGCGACACCAAACCCTCCGACCGGGCGCGGCAACGGAAGACCCCGCCCGACATGCTGCTGACAACGCCGGAAAGCCTGTCGCTGATGCTCAGCTGGACCGATGCGGCGCGGATCTTTCGCGGCCTCAGGCGGGTGGTGGTCGACGAGGTGCATGCGCTCGCCGGGACCAAGCGCGGAGACCAGTTGGCCCTCTGCCTCGCGCGGCTCGGCACCCTAGCACCGGGGCATCGGCTGGTTGCGCTCTCGGCCACCGTCGATGACCCTCAGGCCATCGGCGAGTGGCTGGCGCCGGGGCGATCGCTGATCATGCAGGCCGATCCGGGGCCGGATCCTGACATCGCGATCATCGACGACGCCGGCACGCCGCCCTGGGCGGGCATGGGCGGGCGCTATGCGGCGCCGGCGATCATGGCGCTGATCCGGGCGCATCGGACCTCGATCGTGTTCATCAACACCCGCGCGCAGGCAGAGCTGTTCTTCCAGGCGCTGTGGGCCGAGAATACCGAGGCGTTGCCGATCGGCCTCCACCACGGCTCGCTGGCCCGAGCGGCGCGGCAGAAGACCGAGGCTGCCATGGCGGCCGGAGAGCTGCGGGCGGTGGTGGCGACGGCGTCGCTGGATCTGGGCCTCGACTGGGGCGACGTGGACCTGGTGATCCAGGTCGGCGCGCCCAAGGCGGTGAAACGACTGGTGCAGCGCATCGGCCGGGCCAACCACCGCTACGATGCCCCATCGAAAGCCATTCTAGTGCCAGCCAACCGGTTCGAAGTGCTGGAATGCCATGCGGCCTTAGATGCGGTGCAGGAAGGTGCGCTGGATGGTGAGCCGTTGCCCGACGGTGGGCTCGACGTGCTCTGCCAGCATATGCTGTTGATGGCCTGCAGCGGGCCGTTCGAGGCGGATCGCTTCTACGAGGAGATCCGCCGGGCGGGACCCTATCGCGGCCTGCCGCGGGGGGATTTCGACGCCTGCCTAGAGTTCTGCGCGACCGGTGGCTATGCGCTGAAGGCCTATGAGCAATGGCGCCGCCTGGTCGAAGTCGAGGGGCAATGGCGCCTCCGCGACCCACGGATCGAACGGCGGCTTCGCATGAATATCGGCACCATTGTCGAGCCGGAGGCGGTGGCGGTGCGGATGAATTCCCGCTTCGGCGGCCCGAAGCTCGGCGAAGTGGAGGAGGTCTTCGCCGCCACCCTCGCGCCCGGCGACAGCTTTCTGATCGGCGGCCAGGTGGTGCGGTTCGAGGGACTGCGGGAGCTTGCCCTGCAGGTGAGCCCGGCACCTGGGACCGAGCCGAAGATCGCGGTCTTCACGGGCACCAAGCTCGCGACATCGAGCACGCTGGCGCATCGAGTGATGGATCTGCTGCAGCGCCCAGACGCCTGGGACCGGATGGAGACGTCGGTGCGCGATTGGCTGCGGCTGCAGCAGCGACGCTCGAAGATGCCGGCACCGGATCGTCTGCTGGTGGAAACCTTTCCGCGGGGCACGCGCCACCATTTGGTCGTCTATGCCTTCGCGGGCAGGAACGCAAACCAGACGCTGGGGCTGATTCTGACCAAGCGGATGGAGGAAGGCGGCCTAGAACCCCTCGGCTTTGTCGCGAGCGATTATGGCGTGATGATCTGGGGCCTGCAGCCGGTGAAGGATCCCGCGGCGCTGTTGGCGGCGGAGGGGGTGCGCGCGGGGCTGGAGGATTGGCTCGCCGGCAACGCGGTGATGAAGCGGACCTTTCGGCAGGTCGCGGTGATCGCCGGGCTGATCGAACGGCGAATGCCCGGCAAGGAGAAGACCGGCAGGCAGGCGACCTTCTCCTCCGACATCCTCTACGACACGCTGCGCCGCTACGACCCGGAACATCTGATGCTGAAGGTGACGGGGCGGGAGGCGCTGCGCGGCTTGATCGATTTCGGCCGGCTCGAGGAGATGCTGGAGCGGGTGGCGGGCCGCATCGAGCATGTCGCCTCGCGCCGTCTGACGCCCTTTGCCGCGCCCTTGCTGCTGGAGCAGGGACGGGTCCCGATCCGCGGCGGTGCGGCGGAGGATGCGCTTCTGGCCGATGAGGAGACGGTGCTGGCGGAACTCGCAGCGGATTGAGCCGCTAGAGCGCTTTCCGACCCGATTGCATCGGTTCTCGCGCTCTAAGGTATTGTTTTGACGCATTTTCACGACGCCAATCCGATTCAGATTGGCTGGAAAGTGCTCTAGAGAGCGTCCGCCCCGCGCCGCCCGCGAAGCATGGCCCCGGTCGGACCGCCTCGGGGCGCCGCGTCTGCGGCCCGGCTTTTGGCACCGACTGCGCCCGCGGCGCGGTTGGACCGGCATCGCCGGTGGAGAGGTCGCAGGCGCCCAGCGGTTAGTGCGCCTCCTAAGCGGACGGAGTCCTCTATCGACCCGGAGCGCGATAAAAAGACGGTCGCGGCGACTTTCCGATCACGAGCGATCGGACAATGCTGTAGAGGGAGGATACCCTTATTGCGGATCTTCTCCGCAGGCGTTGAACGGGTCGGCGGGCGCGAAGCTCTGCCGGGCAGACATTGACGCGATCGCGGCCACCGGTCCCCGGAGCGATCCTAGAGCATTTTCCAGCCAATCTGAGTCGGATTGGCGTCGTGAAGCGGTCGCCGAACAATGCACTATAGTACGAGAGCCGATGGAACCAGGTCGGAAAGCGCTCTAGTGGATCGGCCGAGACGGAAGAGCCCGTACTGGGGATTCCGCTTTGCTCGCGGGCGTGCGACACTGGGTCATGCGCACTGGAGTATCCATCACGCTCTGAGCCGCGGATCGGCGGCGGCTTGAGCGCGTCGCCGCGGACCGCAACACGGCCCAGAAGCATGTCTGGCGCGCCCGGATCGTGTTGATGAGAGCCGACGGCGTCGGCGCGGCTGCCATCATGGCCATGACGGGAACGGCGAAGACCACGGTCCAGAAGATCTGGAAGGCCCATGGCCTGGCGCCGCATCGGTGGCGCAGCTTCAAGCTCTCCACCGATCCCACCTTCGGCGAGAAGCTGCAAGACGTGGTCGGTATCTACGTCAGCCCGCCGGCCCATGCCGTGGTGCTGTCGGTTGACGAGAAGTCCCAAATCCAGGCGCTGGACCGCACCCAGCCGGGCCTGCCGCTGAAGAAGGGCCGCGGCGCCACGATGACCCACGATTACAAGCGCAACGGCACAACCACGCTGTTCGCGGCGCTAAGCGTGCTGACCGGCGAGGTGACAGGCCGCAACATGGCGCGCCATCGCCATCAAGAGTTCATCAAGTTCCTGAACGCGCTGGAACGCGACATCCCCGCCGGCAAGGTCGTCCACGTGATCCTCGACGACTACGCCGCCCACAAGTACGAGAAGGTCCGCGCCTGGCTCGCTCGCCATCCGCGCTGGACATTCCACTTCGTGCCGACGTCGAGCTCATGGCTGAACGCCGTCGAAGGCTTCTTCGCCAAACTGGCCCGCGGACGTCTGAAACACGGCGTGTTCCGCTCCGTCATCGAGCTGCAGACCACCATCAACTGTTTCATCGCAGAGCAAAACGACGGCCCCAAACCTTTCGTATGGCGCGCCGATCCGGACGCCATCATCGCAGCGCGAAACCGAGGCTTCTCAGCGTTGGAGTCAATCCAATAGTATTGCCGTATCGCCGTATCGCCGTATCGCCGTATCGCCGTATCGCCGTGGACGATCATGCCGCCGTCGTCGTCAACATCAAGGTCGTCACCGGTGAGGAGCTGACTGCCGAGCACCTGGTCTGATCTGATCGAAACGCTCCGGCCCAACCTGCCCGGCAGGGACCCTCCCGGTGGCTCTACGAGGGGCTCTTCCGCGTCAGCTTCCCCGTCTTGGTGATGGAGGCGCGCCAAGTCCGAGCAGCCTTCGCCGCCATGCGCGTCAAGACCGATCACCCTGATGCCGGCGGCATTGCCCAGCTCGTGCGCCTCGGCTGGTTCAAATGCCTTCATGCGAAGTCGCTCAACGCGCAGGCGACCCGCGCTCTGCTTACCGCGCGCATTGTCCTCGACGAGCCTACCGAGATCGACCGCAAGCTCACGGCACTCGCGACGTCCGACACTGCCACGCGGCGCCTCGTGACGACCCCTGGCGTGGGAGTGATCGGGGCGCTGTCCTTTCGAAGCGCCGTCGATGACCCCGGTCGCTTCCCACACCGCCGAGATGTGCGTGCCTGGATCAGCCCGACCCCTCGACGATGACAATCTGGCAGGACCGATCTCGCCGGACGGATGAAGAAGGCCGGCGATCGTCGGGGTGAGCCGGCAGCTGGCCACGATCCTGTTGGCGATGCGTAGACTGGCACTGCTTACCGGCCGGCAGGTCCAGCGCCGGACGTCGCAGCCACATAATAACGGCTGCGATAAAGAGACGCGCGCCACCCGGACCGCGGGCGCGCGATCACTGAGATCCGGCGCTCCCGAGGGACTTTAGGACGTCCCGGGCAGGGACCACGAAGGGATCAGCCCGGATTTCCCCGTGGAAGGATCAAGGCAGAGGGAGAGTGAAGGAGCATCCCGACCTCCACAGTTTGTATCTTGCGACAGCATGCTGACCCCGGACAGACACATGGACCTGCCGTTTGGATGCGCTGTTGACCAAACCCGCCCGATCACAGAAGGCTTCGTTCTTCTTCGAGCGATCGGCGTCGTGATCCTCGCTCGGACCGATGGCGCTTCCGATGACGACCGACCCAAACGCCCAAGCCGGTGTTGGTGGTGTCGAGAAGCCCGGACCGTAGCATCCGGGCGTCGTAGACGGCCGCGTCGGTGACCTCCGAGCGCCCGATCAGCCGGTGCGGCGTTCAATGCTGGGATGGGCCTTTTCGCCGAAGGACGGGATCGCGATGTCAGGCAGCCGGTGGTGCACCCGAAGACCCAGGAACGACATGAAAGACGGCCGGTCGCAGATCCGAAACTCTGCGCGGTCGTCCGTGAGGTTGTGCGGCGCCTGGATGATCAGGATCTTCAGCACCATCAGGGTGCCACCAGGCGGGTGGCCGCCTCTGGCGCCGTCGGCGTCGTTGAGCCCCGGCTCGAGATCGGGGTGGAACATCTCGAAATCCACCGCCTTCGCCTAGGTCTCGAACCAATCGCCGAGATCGGTCAGCCGCCTCATCCGCTCGTCGAAATCGAAGAACCCGGGCTGCCTCGCGATGCCGATCCTCCACCGCGCATGAGCCAGCGAACCGCCCAGACGGCGAGATTTTTCGAAGTCCGCAGCTGTTCCCGCCGCGGAAGCCCGCTCACCGCTCGGACGCGCAGCCTCCTCGTTGAGTAGTTTCACCACCACACCCGCCGCGACGACGCTCGGTGCGGCGGACGCTCAACCCGCGCCATAAGACGAAGGCGAGCCAGGGGTACGGCGCCGACACGGAAGACTGCGCGGGGGGTGTCCGGCTTCGCAACTGCCGCTTGCCCAAAGGCTCAGCGTCGCGCCGGGGCCACGTCGCCGCCCACTGCGTGGCATCCTCCGCACCGAGCGCCAGCGCGTAGGCTCAGTCGAGGCTGAGCGCGCGATCCAAACCCGTGGCCTATGGCAGCGCAAGGACCCACGCAAAGCAATCGCCTTATGCATGCTCCCCAGACTTTTGTGGCAACCGCCGGTGGGCGGCTTGCTGAAGGAACGAGGGCAACAGCCGCGCGTTGGCCGGCTCGACAAGCGCCTGCTTCTTGGGTCCCTCAGGGCTCCAGAGGGTGTCCATGGTGAGGATCGTTGCCTGCAACCGCGTCGAGGGCAGGCCTGAGCGGCGTCGCCGGAGCCGAGCTCCGGCCCGAGCAGGTGCGCCACGAAGGCTGCGTAGTGGATCGAGCCGCTCAGATAGAGATCGGGCCGGAACCCGATCCATAACCGCCACGACCCCAACGCGAACGACCCTTTCCTGCTCGCTGGCATACGCCGCCCGGCGCTTGACGCTCGCGGCGCCGAGGTCAAAACACTCGGCGGCCCGGCCCCGACCACATTTCGGTCGTGGATGCGGAAATCAAAAGATAAGGCTTCCAACACTCCTGCCGACCGCCGCCGCCGGCGGACAGCTTCGATAAGACCAGAACGCACGCGGGGGTCAATCAGCCATTCGACCGATTCAGACCATGCTCTCGGTCTTGCATAGAGAGACCGACCAAGCGCCAGCGGCAGCGCCACGGGCGCCAGACCCTGCAGCCCGCCGCGGGCGCGGATGTGCCACCTGCGCAGAGCCAAACGCGGCGGCCCGGTCGTTGCGGCCCTGCCGCAGCGAAATCGTGGTTTGCCGCCCCAGCCATCGGTCCGACCGATGCGCTTCAATCGCGCTGCACAGATCGGATCACAGCTCCCCTCGGCGTCAGCGGATACCGTAGTAGAGGGCTTGGATATGCTCCGCCTCGGCGAAAAAGAGCCAGCGGAAGGCTAGCATCCCGGCGGTATGGGCGGCGAGCACCACCAGCATCAGCAGGCCGAAATCCAAGCCACCCAGAACCACCGATAGCCCCAGCACCAGCGTCGGCAGTCCGAACGCGAGCCCCGCGCCGAGCAGCCGCAACTGATACGCCCGGCGCCGCGCCACCCGGTAGGCCATCTCGTCGAGAAGGTAGTTCCGCCCGGTATGCGGCGCCTCGAGCGCGCGCACGATCCCCATTCGACCCAGCCCGGTCGCCGTGCCCATATCCGAGCCCGTCGAGCGCCGCCCTGCGCCCGCGGCATCGGTGGTCCAGGCGACCATCATGCCAGCCGCCCCCAACAGCGCCACCAGAAGCCAGCCGTGGCCGACCGCCCCGCTCGGCCCAGAGAGCTGCGCAGCGGTCTCCGTCGCCAGCATCCCGCCGACCAGCCCGAAAGCCAGGAACAACTGCGGCGTGGGTGTCGCCGACCAGCGCGGCACGGTGCCGAGCTGCGCGTAGATCATCGCCGTCGCATAGACGGTGGCCGCCGCCAAGCCCGACGCCAGCCAACCCAGCACCGCGAGCCTGAGGCCGAACAGCGTCCAGATCGCCGCATAAAGCCCAAAAGCCGCCAGGCAGGCGACCATCAAACAAGCCTCCCGCGACAGCCAAGAGGACCGCCATTGGCTGAAGGCCCGCCAGGCCCGATCCGGCCGGCCGAGATGCGCAGTCGACGCCGCCCCACCCACTGCCGAGAGCCCCAGGCCGAGGATCGATGCAACCCAGGCGAACAGCGCGTCCTCTGGCCCCAGCCCGAGACCGAGGCAAAAGATCATACCGAGGCCGATCCCGGACAACACGGTGAAGAAGATGATCGAGGGTGCCGGATGCATCAGCCGATCCGCTCCAACGCGCGGTCGAGCCAGCCGAGAAAGCCCGTTGCCTCCGGCTCCGCGAGGGCGGTCAGATCGGGACCGAGGACCGCCGCAGCCTCGTCCCGCGACCGCGGCGGCAGGTATTTGTTGACCGGCTTCGTCCCCTGCTCCGGCATCAGATCCATGCCGCCACGGTCTGCCACCAGACGGCTGACCGCGCTGTCCGCATCGCCCAAATCGCCGAAATGCCGGGCGCCGGCAGGGCAAGCGCGGACGCAGGCGGGGATGCGATCCTCCTCCGGTATGTTGTCGTTGTAGATCCGATCGACGCAGAGCGTGCACTTCTTCATTACGCCGGCTGCCAAATCCATCTCCCGTGCGCCATAGGGGCACGCCCAGGCACAGAGGCCGCAGCCCATGCAGTGGTCTTCATTGACCAAGACTATCCCGTCCTCGACCCGCTTATAGCTTGCGCCGGTCGGACAGACGGTGACGCAGGGCGCGTCCTCGCAATGGAGGCAGCTCTTCGGGAAATGCACGACCTTGGCCGGGCCGGTGTCGGGCCGCACCTCATAGGTATGGATCCGGTTCAGCCAGGAACCGGCCGGATCTTCCCCGTAGGCACCCTGATCGGAGAGCGCCGCGCCATAGCCGCCGGTGTTCCACTCTTTGCAGCTCACCGCGCAGGCATGACAGCCCACGCAGATATCGAGGTCGATCACCAGCCCCATCTTCCGCTGGGTCGATTGCGGCAAACTGGTCATGCGCGCGCTCTCCCTGGCCGTTTCGGCGGCAAAACCGCCCGTGCTACTCTACCCGCATCCAGATCTGGCCCTGGCAGATCAGCCCCGCCGCGACGCACCCCTCGACCCGCAGGCTGCCGTCCTCCAGCAGCCGCAGGCGCGAGCTGTAGACATCGCCGCGCCCGGGACGAATGATCTCGCCGCCGGTCCAAAACCGTTCGCCATTTTTGGCCATGTCCCGCAGGATCGGCTCGCCGACTATGTCCGGCCGGGCACCGGCATAAGCGCCTGCCACCACCCCGCAGCGCAACAGCGGTTTGGCCGAGCAGGGCGCGATCCGCACGGTGATGAAGGCGCCATTGTCCCGCGGTTCGGTCCGCCAGACGCCGTCCACCCCCATGGCAACCGCCAGCGAAGGTGCGGCCAAGCAACCGACCGCCACGAGGACCCACCGCCACAACCCCTACCACCCTTCGCCGTAGCGCACGGCCGCCGGACCCTGCCCCACGGGAGAGGCCTGGCGCCCGGTCCGCGGTTCCGACGCATCGGCCGCTTCGGCCTTCTCGATCCGTACGCGCAGATCGTACCACGCCGCTTGGCCGGTCACCGGGTCGGAATTCGACCAGCGCAGGCCATCGCCCTTTGCCGGCAACAGCTCGTGGATCAGGTGGTTCAACAGAAAGCCGCGCTGCGCCTCCGGCGCGCCGGGGCTCAGCGCCCAGGCCCCTTCCCGCTTGCCGATAGCGTTCCAGGTCCAGACCGTATGAGGGTTAACGGCATCCATCCGCCGGACCGGCACCTTGATCCGCCCGTGATGGGAGATCACCCAGGCCCAGTCCCCATCCTCCAGCCCGGCATCGGCCATCACCTTGCCGGGAACGTAGAGCGGGTTCTCCCCGTGGATCTGCCGCAGCCAGGCATTCTGCGAGCCCCAGGCGTGGTACATCGCCGCCGGACGCTGGGTGATCGCGTGGAGCGGATACTCCGCCGTATCGACCGCCGCCTCCTCGAACGGCTGCCACCACACGGGCAAAGGGTCGAAGCTCGCCTTGATGCGCTCGCGCAAATGCTCCGGCGGTTGGCGCTCGCCATGCCCCTCCGCCGCGAGCTGAAACTTTCGCAGCGGTTCGGCATAGAGCTGAAAGACATAAGGCTGCGGCTTGTCGAAGAAGCCCCGCGCGACCGCCCAGTCCTGATAGGCCTGGTTGAAGGGCTTCATGAAGCGGGCCTCTTGCGGCACCTCAGAGGTCCAGAAACCGCCATTCGCGATATAGCGGTCGAGCTGATCGGGGTTCGGATCGCCCCGCCCCTCGCCATCGCCCACCCCGCGCCAACCGGCCAGCGGGCCGACGCCTGGGCGGCGCTCATGCCGAACCATATAGTCGGCATAGTCGCGGTATTTCGGCCGGTTCCCCTCCATAAAGCCCGGCAGGCCAAGCCGCCCGCCGAGATCGATTAGGACAGACTGAAAGCCCCGCACATTCCGATCCGGCGGGACGACAGGCCAGCGGATCGCATCGGCCGCCAAATCGGGCTCGCAGATCGGCCGGTCCAGCAGGCTGATACAGTCGTGACGTTCCAGATAGGTGGTATCCGGCAGGATCAGATCGGCATAGGCCACCATCTCCGACGAATAGGCGTCGGAATAGATGATCTTCGGGATCTTGTACGCGCCGTCCTCCCGCTTGGCCGTCAGCATCTCCATGACCGAGGCGGTGTTCATGGAGGAGTTCCAAGCCATGTTCGCCATATACATAAACAGCACATCGACCGGGTACGGGTCCCCAGCCGCAGCGTTCGAGATGACCATATGCATCATCCCGTGGGCCGACAGGGGCGCATCCCAGGAAAACGCCTTGTCGATCCGCACAGGCTTGCCGTCGGGGGTCAGGGCCAGATCCTCCGGCCCGCGGGGAAAACCCAGATGCGGACCGTTCAATGGGCTGTTGGGCTGGAACCCGCAATGGGGCGTCGGGTGCGCCTCTGGCGGTTTCGGATAGGGCGGTTTGAAACGGAACCCGCCTGGGACCTCGACCGCGCCCAACAGCGTCTGCAGCACGTGGATAGCGCGGCAGGTCTGAAACCCGTTGGAATGGGCCGAGATGCCGCGCATTGCGTGAAAGCTGACTGGGCGGCCGACAAAGCTCTCATGACGCTCGCCCCGGAAATCGGTCCAAGGCTGCTTGATCTCCACCGCGTGGTTAAAGGCTGTGTTCGCCAGCTCCGCCGCAATCCGGCGAATCGTCTCCGCGGTCACCCCGCAGCGCTCGGCCACCGTCTCGGGCGCGTAGTCGGGCTCCAGATACTTCCGCGCCATCAGCTCGAAGACCGGGGTGCACCGTCCGCCGCCGGGACTGGGGAAGTCGCCCTTCAGTGCGGGCTTCAGACCCGGCTGGTCGAAGGGAACGGCACGCTCGGTCGCCCGATCCCAGACCATCGGCTTTCCTTCGGGCCCACGCACGAACAATCCAAAGGTCTCACCCGGATTGCGATCGATCAGGAACGGCGCATTGGTCCAGCGGGAAAGGTAGCCGACATCCACATGGCCGGTTCGGATCAGCTCATGGATCAGCGCCAGCACGAACAGTCCGTCGGTCCCGGGCGTGATCCCGACCCACTCATCGGCAATGGCGTTGTATCCGGTGCGCACGGGGTTCACGGCGATCACCTTGCCGCCCCGTGTCTTCAGGGATCCGAGGCCCATTTTGATCGGGTTGCTGTCATGGTCCTCGGCCACGCCGAACAGCATGAACAACTCGGTTCTCTCCCAATCCGGGCTCCCGAACTCCCAAAACGCACCGCCGAGGGTGTAAATTCCGCCCGCCGCCATATTGACCGAACAGAACCCGCCATGGGCCGCGTAGTTGGGCGTGCCGAATTGCTGCGCCCACCAAGAGGTCAGGGATTGCGACTGATCGCGCCCGGTGAAAAAGGCGAGCTTGCACGGGTTCTGCCGGCGCACAGCGCCCAACCACTCCGTCGCCTCGCTCAGCGCCTCCTCCCAGGTGATTTCTTGGAACTCGCCCGATCCCCGCGGGCCGACCCGCCGCAGCGGTGCGCGCAGACGCGCGGGCGAGCAATGCTGCATGATCCCCGCGGACCCTTTGGCGCAGAGCACGCCGCGATTCACGGGGTGATTGCGGTTCCCCTCGATATACCGGACCTCGGCCCGGCCATCGGGGACGTTCTTCAAATGCACATTAATGCCGCACCGACAGGCGCACATGTAACAGGTGGTCTGGCGTACCTCGTCCGACACCGATGGGCTCGTGTCGAGACTGGGTTGGGCTGGCGCCGGCATACCATCACTCTCGTAGCTTCCACTGCTACCAGAGTGCATCCGATCGGTGCCCTAGGGGAAGAGGCCAGTTTCCCGCAAGCGACGCGGCCAAGGCAGCGCGGGATTGATCACTTATCTGGTTGTCTGTGCGTTCTGTCACAGAGGCGCTCTTTACCCCGTGGGAGCGTCGCGAGGTTAACTTAGCGTTAAGGGGGGCGTAATGGACAATCGCAACACGGTGTATGGGATTTATTGGGTACCCGCTCGCCACACTCGCTTGGGCAAGTTCGGCGCAGCATGGTCCGGCTGGTGTGCCGATGACGGCGCTCCATGTCCCCAGGCGGAAGACAGCATCGCTGATGTCCTCGCATCCAACGCAGCCTCACCGGAAATCCGTCGCAGCGGATTGCACGCTGCCGTAAAGTCGCTGTTCCACCTGGCAAGAGACCGCACCGTCTATGCGCTGCGGGATGCCTTGCAGGCGACGGCTGACGAGACCATGCGGATCAAAGTCGGCGGGGTCCGTCTCGCGCTCTGCGCCGGCCGCCTAGCGCTGATCCCCGGCGAGCAGGCCGCCCCGGCCATCGCACAGCTCGTCGCTCGGGTCGCGCGGACAGCCGAGCGTTTCGATGCCGCCCGCCCGGGATCGACCGGCTTTCTGCGCGGCGTCCCCGGCTTTGCCGAGCCGGTCGCGAGCATCGAGAGCGCCTACCCCCCGGTCCCGGTCTGCGAAGGCACGGGCTTCCATCTCCCGCTTAGCGGCGTCATGCACCCGGACCGTGCCGCCCGAAAGGCCGACGAGCTCGCGCCGCAATTGGCATGGGTCAACGCCGATCCGTTGGAGATCACCGACATCGCCCTCGTGTCGCTTTCGGCGCCGGGCCGGCCGATCACGATCGTCGAGCGTTTTCGCCTCGCCCGTCCCGGGCTTCGCAGCGGCGCGCTCGGCTGCGCGGGCCGGCATGTTCTGGCGCCGGTGCTGGGCACCGCCTGCCCGGCCGTGGCGGAAGAGGCGCCGGTCTGACTCGGAGCGCCCGGGGGATCCCGCGGATCCGTTGCTCTCGCCCGCCCCGCGGGCCATAACCTTTCCCGGCGATACGAGAAAGGGGGCGACCCGTGGCGGAGCTGGAGCAAGACACAACCGGCTGGCGCGGCCGGCTCGACGAATTCATGCATAGCGGCCCGGTCCGCGACGGTATCATGGCGGTGATTGTGCTTAACGCCGTGGTGCTGGGGCTGGAAACCTCCGGATCGGTGGTGGCGGTGGTAGGCCCGCTGCTCGAAGGCCTCGACACACTGTGCCTCGGCATCTTTATCGTCGAGATCACTCTGAAGCTGGTCGCAATGGGGCCGCGCTTCTTCACCCGGGCCTGGAACCTCTTCGACTTCGTCATCGTCGGCATCGCCCTGATGCCTGCGGCCGAAGGGCTCAGCGTGCTCCGCGCGCTCCGGATCCTGCGGGTGCTGCGGGTCATTTCCATCGCGCCCAGCCTCCGCCGTGTGGTGCAGGGCTTCGTGACCGCATTGCCGGGCATGGGATCGGTGTTCCTGCTGATGGGCATCATCTTCTATATCGGCGCGGTGATGGCGACGAAGCTGTTCGGCCCCAGCCACCCGCAATGGTTCGGGACCATTGGGGAATCGCTCTATTCGCTGTTCCAGATCATGACGCTGGAAAGCTGGTCGATGGGCATCGTGCGACCGGTGATGGAGGCACATCCCAACGCCTGGTTTTTCTTCGTGCCTTTCATCATGGTGACGACCTTCGCGGTGGTGAACCTGTTGGTCGGCCTGATCGTGAACTCGATGCAGGACGCCCATTCCGAGGAGGCGAATGCGGCCACCGACACCTACCGCCTCGAAGTCCTAGAAAAGCTCTCGGCGATCGAGGCCCGGCTGGCGCAGCTCGAAACCCGCGATGGCCCTTGACTGCCCGCTGCCGCCCGGAGGAAGGCCGCCGGGTCAAGGGCCGCGGCACGCGGCCGGCGCCAGCCGGCTTGCCCTTGACGCGCGCGGCGGGCCCTCCGGCATGCTGGGGCAAGACCGCCCCGCGGTCCTCTCAGCCCCCCGCCGGCGCGACCATCCAGCGCCGATGCTGCGGCGCGACGCGCCCGCGCGGGCCGGGCTGCCCGCAGCCCGGCCCGCGCCCAGGCACAGACCCATCGCAGAGCGCCGCTCTGCGATTCCTTTCGGCTCGAAAACCCCCAGAGCGCTTTCCGACCCGGTTGCGTCGGCTCTCGCGCTCTAAGGTCTTGCAGTGTCGCATTTTCACGACGCCAATCTGATGCAGATTGGCTGGAAAATGCTCTAGATAGACGCCCGAACAACAGAGGAGCCCGCCCCATGTCCTGGACCGTCTATCTCTCCGGCGAAATCCACACGGATTGGCGCAACGTGATCGCCGAGGGGGCAGAGGCCCGCGGCCTCCCCGTCGCTTTCACCACGCCAGTCACCGACCATGCGGCCTCCGACGATTGTGGGGTGGTGATCCTCGGGGCCGAACAGAACAAGTTCTGGCACGACCGCAAGGGCGCAGGCCTCAACGCCATCCGGACCCGCACACTGATCGAGCAAGCGGATATCGTCGTGGTCCGGTTCGGAGACAAATATCGGCAATGGAATGCCGCCTTCGACGCCGGTTATGCCGCCGCTCTCGGCAAACCCCTGATCGTGCTCCACGGCCCCGACCACGCCCACGCCCTCAAAGAAGTCGATGCCGCGGCCGAGGCGGTGGCAGAGACCCCGGACCAGGTGGTCGAGATCCTGCGCTATGTGACCGAAGGCACCCTTCCAGCCGCCTCCTAACGGCGGGGTCCGACAGCAGGTGTCGGCGGCAGCTCAGCGACCGACCGCGCCCGGCGGCAACTGAATGTCGAAGCGGGCGCGCACCGCGTCATCCGCCTCCGACGGCACATGGTCGGGGAAACAGGTGCTCAGGATCTGGGTCTTGCGGGCAATCGCCTGCTCGATCAGATCCGGCCGGCCCTTCTCGGCCCATTCCTTCGGCGATGTGCGGTCGCCAAGGCTCGGATAGACATAGTCCCGCTGCATCAGGCCCAGGGTCTGGCCATGACCCAGATAGTGCCCCGGACCCTCCAGACAGACCGAGCGGATCACCTCCAGGCTCACACTGTCTTCGGTCACTTCGATCCCGCGAACGCAGCGCTGCGCCTGGCCCAGCATGTCGTCGCCCAGGATCAGGCTCTCGAAGCAGAAGCCCAGCAGCGAGGCATGCATCCCGGCGCTCTCATAGACCATGTTGAGCCCGGCCAGGCCGACCATCACGTTCGAGGTCGCCTGCTCCCAGCCCGCCTGCATATCCGGCAGCTTCGCATCGGCAATCCCCGCAGCGGCGCCGCCCGGCAAGCCATAGAACCGGTGCATTTGCGCACAACCGGCCGACAACAGCGCCTGCTCGCCCGAGCCACCGGACATCGCGCCGGTGCGCAAATCGCTGACGAAGGGCCAGGTCCCGAACACTGCCGGATGTCCGGGCACCAGCGTGTTCACATAGACCACGCCGGCCAGACACTCCGCCACCGCCTGCACGATGGCCCCCGCAATCGGCGCCGGTGCGGTCGCCCCCGCCTGGCCGGCCGACAACAGCAGCACCGGCATGCCACCGCGGATCGCCGCCTCCAGCACCAAGCACGACTCGGTCGCGAACTTCATCGGCGGCACGACGAAGCAGTTGGAATTCGAGATGAAGGGCCGCGCCCGCCAGGCCTCCTCGCCGCCGGCCAGCAGATGGATCAGCTCGAAACAGGCCGGCATGTTGGCGTCGCAAACAAAGCTGGTGCCGATATGCTTCGAGGTGCCCCGCACACAGGCATAGACTGTGTTCAGGTCCAGCTCCTGCGGATCCTCAATGTCGCGGCAGACCAGGGGGCGCTGCAGAAAATGGACATTGTCGAGCTGCTCGACGATGCGGGCCGCGTCGTAGAGATCCTTCAGCGTCGAGTCGCGGTAATGCCGCGCCTCGACATCCACCATATGAACGGCGGCACCGGCGGTGCCGTAATGCACCCGTGTGCCGGAGAGATCGAGATCGTAGCGCGGGTTCTGCGCCTTGAGCGTGATGCCGCGCGCGGCCACCGCCAGCATATCCTCGACCAGTGCCCGGGGAAAGCGCAGCCGCCCGTCTTCGCCCAGGATCGCCCCGGCCTCGGTCAGCCGCGGAACCGCACATTCCGGCGCGTCTGCGAGCCCGATCTGCTCCAACGCCTCCAGCGCCGCTTCATGGATGCGGGCGACCCCCGCCTCGCTCAGCGGCCGGTACAGCCCGCCTTCCAGGCCCGCGCGTACCGGGCGGATATCCTCGGCCAGCGGGGCGGATCGCAGGGCCTGACGCGCCTGCCTCCCGCCTGCGCGCCGCGTCCGGGCGATCTTTTGCGTGTTCATCCCCGCGTCTCCTTGCTGCTCGGCCCCCGGATCATCCGGGGCGCCCGCCCCCCATGGTTTTCAGAATCTCCGGCCAATGCGGCTCCGCCTCCAACCGGTCGAAGCCCCCGTCCTGCATCTCGCGCCCGGATTGCAGCAGCGCCCCGAACACCAGCCGCGCCAGCGAGCCGCCGGTGCTGATCCGGCGCACCCCAGCAGCGGTGAGCTCCGCGAGGCTGCAGCCCGAGGCACCGAGGCCGATGACATGGTTCACCGGTTTCTCGATCGCGGCACACAGTGCCTTGATCTTCACGAGGCCCGGTTGGCCGGGGGCGTAGAGCACCTCCGCCCCCACCGCCTCGAACGCCTTCAGGCGCCGCAGCGCGCTGTCGAAATCATAAGCCCGCGCCAGCATGCCGTCGGCCCGCGCGGTCAGCACGATGTCCGCTTCGTTGGCGGCGCCGACCGCCGCCTCGATCCGTGCAACGGCTTCGTCAAAGGGGTAGGCCGGCGCCTCGCGGTCCGGGCGGACATCCTCGATGGCGAGGCCCGCCAGACCCGCCTCCGCCACCCGATGCACGGTCTCCGCCACGCCGGCCGGGCTATCGGCATAGCCATTCTCCATATCCGCCGAGACAGGCAGATCGGTGGCCGCCGCAATATCGGCCGCATGTGCGAGGTTCTGTTCCAAGGTCAGATCGCCCGCGCCGTCCCGCATGCCGCGGCTGAACGCGTAACCGGCCGAGGTGGTGGCGAGCGCCTGAAACCCCAGCCCGCCGAAAAGATGCGCGCTGCCCGGATCCCAGACATTCGGCATGACGAAACAGCCATCGGCGTGGAGCGCCCGGAACGCCGCGACCTTCTGCTCACGCGTCGGCATCGGCGCTCTCCCAGATCAGACGCAGCCCATAGCCGGCGAAGACCACGGCCGTCAGGCGCACGATCCCGGCCCGCGCCCGGCCATAGGCGGCGCGAACCATGCGGCCGGAGCCCACCACAGAGACGAGCATGTACCAGCCGGTCGAGACCGCGCAGACCAGCGCGACAGCGGACGCAGCGTGGCCGTTCCCGGCATCGGGCGGCAGGGCCACGGCGAACAACGACGCCGCAAAGGCCGCGGTTTTCGGGTTGGCGAGATTGGTCGCGAGGCCGAACCAGAATGCCCGACGCAGCGATCCCTGGCGCAGGCCTGGGGCCTGATCGGTCATGCCTGCCTCGCTGTCTTCCGACGCGCTCCGCCAAAGCTGCACGCCGACCCAGATCAGGTAAATCGCGCCCAACAGCTTAATCGCCACCGCGGCCTCGGGCAGCGCAGCGAACAGCGCCTTGAGCCCGAAGAAGCCCGCCGACGCCCAGAGCCCTGTGCCGACGACAGTGCCGAGGGAAGCGGCAATCGCCGCCGCCCGGCCGTATCCGGCCGCCATATGCATCACCGCGAAAAAGTTCGGCCCCGGCGTCATTGCCGCCAACAGCCAAACCAACGCCAGCGAAACAAAGGCTTCGGTCACGCGCGCATTCTCTCGGATTTCGGGTCATAGAGCGGCTTCAGGCTCGCCTCGGCCGCCACGCGCGTTCCTGCGATCTCGATCTCGTAGCGCGAGCCCAGCACCTCTTCCGCCTTCTCGCCGGCACAGGGCACATAGCCGAGGCCGATGGATGCCCCCAGATGGTGTCCGAAATTGCCGGAGGTGAGGTAGGATACGATCTCGCCATCCCTCAGAACCGGCTCGTTGTGGTAGAGCAGCGGCTCCGGATCGGTCAGACGGAACTGGATCATCCGGCGCGACAGACCCTGCTGTTTCTTCGCGAGCACCGCTTCGCGACCGATGAAATCGCCGAAGCTCGACGGCTCCTTCCCGGTCTTCACCGCAAAACCGAGGCCCGCCTCCAAAACATGGTCCTCATCGGTGATGTCATGGCCGAAATGCCGGAACGCCTTCTCGATCCGGCAGCTATCCAGCACGTGATAGCCGCACATCCGCAGATCATGGGCCGCGCCCTCCTCGGCGATCGCCTCGAACACATGGGCGGCCTGATCGGTGGGCGTGTAGATCTCCCAGCCAAGTTCCCCGACATAGGACACGCGGTGCGCGCGGGCGAGGCCCATGCCGATTTCGATCTGCTGCGCGGTGCCGAAAGGGAAGTCGGCGTTCGCCAGCGACTGCGCCACGATGGGCTGCAGCACGTCTCGCGCCTTTGGACCCATCACCGCCATCACCGCCTCGCCGGCGGTCACGTCAAGCGCCACACAATGGGCGCCATCTGGGATGTGGCGCTGGATCCAAGAGAGGTCGCGTACTGTGGTGGCGGCCGGCGTCACCACCAGAAAGCTCGCGGGGCCGAGCCTGGTGACGGTCACATCCGCCTCCACTCCGCCGCGGTCGTTGAGGAACTGCGTGTAGATCAGCCGCCCCTCCGGAACGCGGATATCGGCGCCGCAGATCCGCTGCAGCACCTCCTCGGCATCGCGGCCCTCGACCCGGATCTTGCCGAAGCTGGTCAGATCGAAAAGGCCGACGCCCTCGCGGATCGCGCCATGCTCCTCCGCCGCGTTGCCGAACCAATTCTGCCGGCCCCAGGAATAGCGATAGCTCGCTTCCTCGCCCTTGCGGGCGAACCAGTTCGGACGCTCCCACCCCGCGGTCTCGCCGAAAACTGCGCCGCAGGCCTTCAGATGCTCATGCAGCGGCGTGCGGCGTACGCCGCGCGCGGTCTCCGGCTGGCGATAGGGGAAATGGTCGGCGTAGAGGAGGCCCAATGTCTCCGAGACCCGCTCCCGCAGATAGCGCCGGTTGGCCTGAAATGGCTGCGCGCGGCGGATGTCCACGTCCCAGAGGTCGAAGGGCGGATGGCCTTTGTCGAGCCATTCGGCCAGCGCATAGCCCGCACCGCCGGAGGAGACGATGCCGATGGAGTTGTACCCCGCCGCGACCCAGAAGCCGCGCAGATTGGGCGCCTCGCCAAGGTAATAGCGGTCGTCGGGGGTGAAGCTCTCCGGCCCGTTGAAGAAGGTGTGGATCCCCGCATCGGCCAGCATCGGCATGCGGTTGATCCCCATCTCCAGGATCGGTTCGAAATGGTCGATGTCTTCCGGCAGTTGGTCGAAGCAGAAACTCTCCGGGATGCCATCCATGCCCCAGGGCTTCGCCTTGGGCTCGAAGGCGCCGAGCATCATCTTGCCTGCATCTTCTTTGTAATAGGCGCATTCGTCGGGGACCCGCAGGACAGGCAGTTGGGTGAGCCCCGCGACCGGCTCGGTGACGATATAGAAATGCTCGCAAGCGTGCAGCGGCACGGCGACGCCCGCCATTTGGCCCAGATCGCGGGCCCACATGCCGGCACAATTGATGACAATGTCACTGGCGATATGACCGCTGGCCGTCTCGCTCAGCCAGTCGACGCCGGTGACGCGCCCGTCGTCGCGGTGGATAGCGGTGACCTTCACGCCCTCGACGATGCTGGCGCCGTTCTGCCGCGCACCCTTGGCAAGCGCGAGCGCGATATTGGCCGGGTCGCCCTGACCGTCGCCCGGCAGATGCACAGCGGCGACGACATCGTCGGTCTTCAGATGCGGGTACATCGTCTTGACGTCAGCGGCGCCGACCTCCTCGACCTCGACATTGAAGGCCCGGGCGAGACCGGCCTGGCGGCGGATCTCCTCGGCCCGCTCTTCCGTCAGAGCGACGGTAATCGAGCCATTGCGGCGAACACCGGTCGAAACCCCCGTCTCCGCCTCGAGCGTGCGATAGAGATCGGCGGAATACTTGGCGAGGCGCGTCATGTTCTGGTTCGGGCGGAGCTGCCCGATGAGACCGGCGGCATGCCAGGTGGTCCCGCAGGTGAGCTGCTTGCGTTCGAGGAGGATGACTTCTTTCCAGCCGAGCTTTGCCAGGTGATAGGCGACCGAGCAGCCGGAGACACCGCCCCCGATGATGACGGCACGCGCGCGGGTCGGGATGTCGGTCATGCTTCGCTCCTCGGTCTGCCGGCCGTCGACCGGCGGTTTTGCTGGGCGGTGGGGCGGCCATCGGCGCTCCCCGAGCGCCGAAGCAGAGCCAGAGGCTCTGCACGCCCGTGCCAGCACGGGCATGGCCGCCCTGGCGCATAGCCCCTGCGATGCGGAAGGGTTTCATGCATCGAGCTGCGCCCGCTGCATCTCGGTGAACCGCGCGAGATAGTCCCGGCGGAGCTGGCGCTCGGTGGCACCGATATCATAGGCAGGCGTAGTCAGCGGCTTCACCGAGCTGAGCACGATCACCACGAAACCCTTGAAATGGGCCGCGAGTTCCGGCCCGAAGATATCGGTCCAGGGGGGCGCAAGCTCGGCGAACACCGCCGTCTCTGGCCCATGCCAGGCCGCCTCGCCCCGAAACCGCGCACCCTTGCGGGCAAAGACATCGACCATGTTGACCTCGACCCGCGGGTCCTCGCTGATATTCGCCCGGGTCTTCGGCGAGCGGATCTCGGCAAAGGCCAGCCGCCCAGAATCCAGCGCCTGAAACGTCCCCTTGGGCGAGACATTCGGCCCCTCGGGTCCTACCGAGGCCAAGTGCCCCAGCCGCCATTCGTTCACGAAGGCGATCAGCGCCGGGCTCAGCATGGCAGCGACCCGACAATGTTATGGCCAGCGCCTGTCAATCTGTCTGCAACTGCGGCGATATGGGCAGGCCCGACTTCGCAGCACCCACCGACCAGGCGCGCGCCGCCCGCGACCCATCCGGCGGCGAAATCCGCATAGCGCGCCGGCCCCAGATCTTGCCTGGGCGCCAGAGCCGCTACGGTGCCGCCGATCCGCAACTGCGCCACCGATTGGAACGCATTCGCATAGGCACCCACTGGCCCAGGCAGTGCCACGAGCGTCGGCATCGCCGCATCGACCCGTTCGGGATGGCAACAATTCACCAGATGCGCGGCCACCGGAAGCCCATCCAGCGCTGCGGCGGCGTCCTCCACCGTCTCGCCGGAGCGGAGCCGCGTGCCGCCCTCATCGGCGAGGGTCCAGGCGACCCAAACCGGCTTGCCGCTTTCCGCCGCCGCCTCCGCCGCAGCCCGCGCCTCGCGGGCCAACGACATCGTCTCGCAGAGGAACAAGTCCACATGGGGCGCCTGGGCGGCGACGATCCGGCGATACTCCCGCAGGGCATCCGCTTGCGGCGGCACAGCCTCGGGGTGGTAGGAAGCGACCAGCGGCGGCAGACATCCCGCCACCAGCACCGCTTCGGCCGCGGCCTCGTCTCGCGCCTGGTGGGCCAAGCGACAGGCGGCCTCCTGCAGCGCGGCAAAGTCTCCGCCCAGCCCATCGCGCTCCAGGCGCGGGCCAGTCGCTGCGTACGCATTGACCGTGATCACCCGCGCGCCCGCCTCGATATAGTCGCGGTGCACTTCCCGCACGATCTCCGGCTCCTGCAGCAGCACAAAGGCCGACCAGAGCGGATGCACCGGATGGCGGGAGCGGGCGATCAGCTCCTGTCCCATGCCACCATCCATTAGGACGATGGCGCTCACCGCCGCGCCTCCGCCGCCAGATCGCGGGAGGCGAGGAGGCCGGCCGCCGCCAGCATCAGCCCGCCGCAGACGCGGTTGAGCCAAATGCCGCCGAAGCGGCGCAGCCGCGCGGCCATGCGTGTGGCGGCCCAGCCCCAGGCGAGCAGGCAGACTCCATCGACCAACAGGTAGGTTCCGCCCAGGATCAGAAGCTGCGGCCAGACCGGCAGTCCCGGGTCGATGAACTGCGGGAAGAGAGCGCCGAAGAAAACCACTGCGTAAGGGTTCGCCGAGGAGGTTAGAAACCCCTGCCGGAACAGCGCCGCAGCCCGCGCAGGCGCCGCAGCGGGCCGGTCGCTCGGCCCTTCCCGCGATAGGAGCAGCGACAGCCCGAGCCACGCCAGATAGGCGACGCCAAGCCATTTCACGACCATGAGCGCCTCGGCCGACACCGCGATCACCGCGGCCAGACCGAACGCCGCCGCAGTCATCTGCACGCCGTTCGCGGACAGATCCCCCGCCACGGTCCACAAGCTGCCGCGCAGCCCATGGCGCAGGCTGTTCGACATGATCAGCAATTGGCTCGTATCCGGCGGCGTCGCGAAAAAGGCCGCTAGCGTCGCAAGGTAGAGCAGATACACTTCCACCGTCATGGCAGCGCGCTCCGGCGGCGCCTGCCACAAGCGCCGCCGCTAGGGCGACGCGCCGACGGTGCCACGGGCGAAGGGCGGCCATCTGCGCTCGGAGAGCGCAGACGCAGAGCCAGTGGCTCTGCGCGCCCGTGCCAGCACGGGCATGGCCGCCTATGGCCCCCTGGCAACCGCCCCGCTTCGCAACGAACCACCGCGCTTTTGGCAGGCGACGTCATGGCGCCGGACTCCAGTCATTTTGCAAAACCATCCCGTTCCACGACATCGAACGCCACGGAGCAGCGGCACGATGGCCCGGCACCGAAAGGGTTTGGCTCATGCCCGCAGCCTTTCGTTCTCCGGATCCCAGAGCGGGCGGTCTTCCTGCACCACCGCCTTGTAGCGGTCGCCATAGATCTCGATTTCCAACTCGGTCCCAGGCTCGGCACAATCGGTGCGGATCACCCCCAACGCGACAGAAGACCCAACCCGGTAGCCCCAGGCGCCGGATGTCGTCTCGCCGACATGCTCGCCGCCCTTCCAGACATTCGACATAGAGGGCGCATCGAAGCCGTTCGCAGCGACCTTCATGGTCACAAAGCGCTTGCTCACTCCCTGCTGCTTCTGGCTCATCAGCGCCCGCTTGCCAGGGAAATCCTGCGGCTTGTCGAGCCTCACGAACCGATCGAGCCCGGCCTCCAGCAGCGTGTAGTCGGTGGAAAGATCGCCCTTCCAAGCACGATAGCCCTTTTCGATCCGCATGCTGTCGAGCGCGAACATACCGAAGGGCGTAGCACCGCCCGCCAGCACCGCGTCGTAGATTGCCGGCATCTGCTCGCGGGCGGCATGGATCTCCCAGCCCAGCTCACCGGCGAAGGAAACGCGGCACAGCAGCGCCTCGCCCCCGCAAATCTTCGCCGCCTGATGGCTCAGCCAGGGCAGGCTCAGATCCGCATCGGCAAGGCCCGCCAACAGGTCGCGGGACTTCGGCCCGGTGACGATCAGCGTCGACAGCTCTTCGGTCGCATCCAGCAGGGTAAGGCCCGGCGCGAGGCTGCCGGTCAGCCAGTCGAAATCGTGGCGCTGCGCACTTGCGGCGGTGATCAGGGTGAAGAGGTCCTCGTCATGCCGTATCAGCGACATCTCGGTCATCAGCCGCCCGCGATCGTCCGGGAAATAGCCGAGATTCATGCGCCCGACCTTCGGCAGCCCGCCCGAGATCATGCCCCGCAGCCACTCCGCCGCGCCGTCGCCGGACAGCCGGAAGCGGGAGAAGCCCGGCAAGTCCAGAACGCCGACGCCGTCGCGCACCGCCTCGCATTCCTCGCGCACCCGCGGCTCCCAAGGGCCGGCGCGCTCCCAGGTTTGGGTCGCCTCTTCCGACGTGTCGTCGCCGGGTTTCGCAAACCAAAGCGCGCGCTCCCAGCCGTTGAAGGCGCCCATCTGACCGCCGAGGGCCAGGATCTTCTCATGCACCGGGCTCAGACGCTTGTTGCGCCCGGCGGGCCAAGCATGGTGGGGGAAGTGCATCGCGTATTCGTGGCCATAGACCTCCATGGCCTTCGCGACGCAGTAGTCGTGGTCGCACCAGGCGCCGAAGCGGCGGGGATCGACCGACCACATGTCCCACTCGGTGCCGCCCTCGACCACCCACTCGGCCAGCACCTTGCCGGCGCCGCCTGCCTGAGCGATGCCGAAGGTGAAGACGCAGGCCTCGAACGCATCCGGCACGCCCGGCATAGGGCCGATCAGCGGATAGCCGTCGGGCGCGTAAGGGATCGGGCCGTTGATCACCTTGTAGACCCCGGTCTCGCCAATCATCGGCACCCGAGCGATGGCGTCTTCCAAATACCACTCCAAACGGTCGAGATCGTCGGGGTAGAGCTGGAACGAAAAGTCCGCCGGCATCGGGTCGTCCGCCGTGTGCCAATGCGCCCGGCAGTTCCGCTCATAAGGCCCCAGATTGAAGCCATTCTTCTCCTGGCGCAGGTAGTAAGAGCTGTCGACATCGCGCAAAAGCGGTAGCTTGCCGTGCTCCCGAGTGCGCTCGACCAGGTCCGGGTGCTCGTCGAACAGGATGTATTGATGCGACATGGTCGCCATCGGCACCTCGCGGCCGAACCAGCGCCCGACTTCCTGGGCGCGATAACCAGCGGCATTGACCACGTATTGGCAGCGGATCTCGCCCTTCTCGGTCTTGATAAGCCATTCGCTCCCCTGGCGCTCGACCCCAGTGACCGGGCAGAACCGCAGGATCTGCGCGCCCAGATCCCGCGCGCCTTTGGCCAACGCCTGGGTCAGCTGCGCCGGGTCGATATCGCCGTCATAGGGATCCCACATGCCGCCTTCGAGATCGTGAGTCTCCAAATACGGATAGCGGTCCTTCAAGTCCTGGGGCGAGCACATCGCGAGATCCATGCCCTGGTAGCGGCCCATGCCTACCGCACGCTCGAATTCCTGCATCCGCTCCTTGGAATGCGCGAGGCGGATCGAGCCGGTGACGTGGTAGTTCATCGGGTAGTCCACAGCCTCGGCCAGCCCGCGATAGAGCTCGGTCGAATAGCGCTGCATGTTCATGATCGACCAAGACGCCGAGAAGGTCGGCACATTCCCCGCCGCATGCCAGGTGGAGCCGGAGGTCAGCTCGTTCTTCTCGAGCAGAACGCAATCCGTCCAGCCCTTCAGCGCCAGATGATAGAGGCAGGCGGCGCCGACGGACCCACCCCCGATGATGACAACCCGTGCGGTGGATGGGAATTTGGCCATATCAGGCTCCCTCAATTGATGGCGATGCGGGCCGCGGGGCCCGGGCGAACGACCGCGACGGGCGGTCCGAAAGGCGATGTCGTTTCCGCACGGGGGCCGGCGCCATGACCGGGCGCCTCAGTGCGGGGATTGAGGGGCTCTCTGGCACAGCGGGTCCCTCAGTAAACCGGGGGCGCGATCACCCAGATCGCTATGGCGGGCTCGGTGCCCGGGTTGCGCCAGCGGAAGGGTTGGTGGGCGAAGCGGAAGCTGTCGCCGGGGCCGAGCTCGAAGAACCGCTCACCGATCCAGAGGTCGAGGCGCCCTGCAATCAGATAGCCCGCCTCCTCGGTCGGGCGCTGCGCCGGTTGTGCCAGTTCGGCGCCGGGGGCGAAGACCGAGCGGACGATCTCGAACGACCCGGTCAGATCGGGCGAGAGGAGCTGTTCCACCAGTCCCGCCGACTGCGTGCCGAGCGCGCGGCGGCTATCCCAGCGGACGATATGGCCGCGCTCCTCTGCCGCGACATCGGCGGGACCGAAGAACAGCGACAGCGGCTGGTCCAGCGCCTCGGCGAGGCGGCGGAGATCGTCGATGGTCGGCTCGGTCAGGTCGCGCTCGACCTCCGACAGCCAGCCAACCGAGCGGCCGACGCGCAGCGCCAGCGCCGACAGCGTCCACCCCCGCGCCTTCCTAAGCGCGCGCAGGTCTGCGCCGACGCCACCGGCGCGCGAGGCCCCTTCGCTCTGGCCGGTTCCGATCGCCGGCTCGGTCATCCGATCCTCCGCCCTAATCGTGAAATTTTCAGCGGGATTTTCACGGATCGCAAGTCCGAAAGCGCCATCGCGAGCCTCAGCGATGTCGTTTCTGGGCCATCTCGGTAGTATATCTGATGCAACTTTTCATGGGCCGCGGAGAAGGGTCGTCGATGCAAGCGCCATGGATCAAGCCGCTCTCGCTTTTTGCCGCCTTCGTGCTGATCGTAACGCCGCTGATCGGGCGCCTGGCCTGGGTGGCGATGGAAGGGCTGAACGAGGATGGCAACCTCGTCGCTGCCGTCGCGCTATCCCTGGCGGTGACCCTCGCGATCCTGGCGGGGAATGTGCTGCTGCTGCGCCCGGCGGTGGCCGCGGGGCTGCCGATGCCGGGTCCGCCGATCCTGTGGGCGGTGACCGTGCTCACCTTTGGGCTGACCATCGGCACTGGCTTTTTCTCGCCGGTCAATCTGGTCGTGGCGCTTTTGGCAAGCGGGTGAGGGCCCGGCCGGCGGCTGACCTCAGTGCGGGGCGACGAGATCGACCTCGGCACCAGAAAAGCCGTATCTCGCGGCGATGTCGCGATATGCGGCACTGCCGAGGAAGGCGTGCAGAATGCCGTTCACCCGCGCGCGGAACTCTGCGTCCGCCAAAGATAGGGCGAAGGCCCCGAAGGCCGGTGCCGCTTCTTCGCGCGGCACCTCGACCGTCGCGAGATCCGAGCCGGGGCTCCGGGCAAGAAAACCGCTATGGGCGCGCCCGACGCTCGCATAGGCATCCGCATGGCCATCCCGCACCGCGGCCGCCGCCGCACCATAGGTTTCGAAAAGGCGGATCCGACGATCAGGAACGCCGAAATCCCGGGCGGTGCCGTGCTGAGCTTGGTCCCGGATCACCGCGAGGAGCGCCGCCTCGTCCCGCGCGATGGTGCGATACCCGGTTAGCTGCCTTGGATTGCCCTTCCGCACCAACAGACCGTCGGGCAGGGCCCAGACCGGGCGGGTGAAGGCGGCAACCTGCCGCCGCGCCTCGGTCGCAAAGAGCCCGGTGGTCATGCGCCACCGCCCCGCCACGAGCCCGGGGAGGAGCTGCGCGAATTCCGTCTCCACCGGCTCGAACGGCTCACCCAGCACCGCGCAGACATGGCGGGCAATCTCGACGTCGTGGCCCACCACCACGCCCGCCGGGTCGCGGTCATTGAAGGGCGGCTCGATCAGATAAGCGAACTTCATCCGCGCCCCTCCGCTTCCGCGCCATAGCGCGCGATCTTCACCGCGAGGACCTCCTCGCAGCGGTCGAGCAGCGCTCGGCGTCGCCGCAGCTCCGCCGCGTGATCCAGCAAGATCCGGCGCCGCTCCTCAAGGCCCGGGGCACCCGCCTTGGCGAGATGGGTGAAGCGTTTCATCGCCGCGAGCGGCATGCCGGTTTCGCGCAGCCAGTAAAGCAGGGTCAGCCAGTCCAACTCCCGCGGGCCGAAAACGCGGTGGCCGTCAGGCGCGCGCGCGATCTCGGGCAGCATCCCGCATCGCTCATAGTATCGGATCGTGTCAGCCGACAGGCCACAGGCGCATGATGCTTCGGAGATCTTCATGGCGGCTCACCCCCCCTGGAGTCCGCCCGTAGCAGCCTGGAGCCGCTCCATGTCAAGCCTGATCCCGCCCGGCACAGCGCCGCTGCACGCGGTTGGGTGGGTGGGGGCGGGCGGCGGCGCTGTGCCGGGCGGGACTAACCAGAGGGAGGTCGTCGCTAGAGCACTTTCCAGCCAATCTGACTCAGATGGGCGTCGCGAAGCGGCGCCCAAACAAGACCTTTGAGCGCGAGCACCGATGCAATCGGCTCGGCAAGCGCTCTAAAGGACCTGGTCGAGATCCCTGATGAGATCGGCCGGGTCCTCCAGACCGACCGATAGGCGGAACAGACCGTCCCCGGCCCAGTCGCGGTAGCGTTCGGCCCCGTCCCCTTCCAACCGGAAGGAGGTCTCGAGCAGGCTCGCCGTCGGCATCCAGCAAATCAGACTGCGATGGTGCCCAAGGGACACGGCGTAGTGGATCAGGCCGAGCCGCTCGCCCATGCGGTTGGCAATGGCCGTGCCCTCCGCCTCGCCGCCCTTCACCTGGAACGACAGCATCGCCGAGAAGTTCTGCATTTGCCGCCCTGCCAGGTTGTGCTGCGGATGGCTTGCGAGCCCCGGATAGTTGACCCGCGCCACCCGCGGATCCGCCTCCAACCAGGCGGCGACGGCCATCGCGGTTTCCTGATGCGCCGCCATGCGCAGCGGCAGGGTTGCCGCCCCTCGGGCGATCAGCCAGGCGTTGAAGGGGCTCATCACGCCCCCGTAATGCACGATCGCCTCGGACACCAAGGGACGGATCAGATCCGCAGCGCCGCAGACCATGCCACCGACCGCATCGCCATGGCCGCCGATATACTTTGTCGCCGAGTGCATCACATAGTCGGCCCCCAGCGAGAGCGGCCGGGTCCCCGCCGGGCTCGCAAAGGTGCTGTCGACCATCAGCCGGGCGCCGTTGGCATGGGCGATCTCCGCCGCGCCGGCGATATCGGTCAGACGCATCAGCGGGTTACAGGGGGTATCGATGAAGACCAGCTTCGTCTCCGGCCGCATGGCAGCCCTGAGCGCGTCGAGATCCGATGTGTCGACCGGCGTCACCGCCACGCCGAAGCGGGGGAGCGTGTCCCGCGCCAGCTCCGCGATGCCGGCATAGCAGACCTCCGACAGCACGAAGTGATCGCCGGCAGAAAGCTCTGCCATCAGGATCGCATGGCCCGCGGCCATGCCGGAGGCGAAGGCGGATGCCGCCTCCGCGCCCTCTAGCGCCGCGACCTTCTGTTCGAGCTGGCGCACGGTGGGATTTGCCCAGCGAGTGTAGACGAAAGGGCTGCCCTCGGTCAGCTCGGAGGCCGAGAACCCCTCCGGCCCGTCGGTGACAAATGTGGACGACATCACCAAATTTGGGCTCGACGCCCCGGTCTCCGGGTCCGGCCGTTCGCCGGCATGCACCGCCAGGGTGCGCGGGCCCGCCAGGGCCGGGTCCAAACTCTTCGCCATGCTGTCCCTCCGTCCATACGCGCGAGAGCCAAGCGCGGGACGGGGCTGCGGTCAAGCGGGGTTGGCGATCTCGATCAGATTGCCGTCCGGGTCTCGCAGATAGAGCGAGCTGATCGGCCCAGTGGCGCCGGTGCGCGCAACCGGACCGAGCTCGACCGCGACGCCCTCGGCCTGCAGATGGGCCGCGACTGCGGACAACGGGCGGTCGGTGAGAAAGCAGAGATCGGCCGAGCCCGGCCTGGGATGCGTCGCCCTCGGCTCGAACTCCGCCCCCGCCTTGTGCAGGTTGATCTTCTGCGCCCCGAAGCTCAGCGCTCGCCGCCCCTCGCCGAAGGTCACCGCCTTCATCCCCAAGGCGCGTGTATAGAACCGGATCGTTGCGTCGAGATCAGCGACGGTCAGCACCAGGTGATCAAGGCTCTGGATCATTGTGCCCTCCCTCTGGCAATCATGCCCGGAGGCGGGGCGGCGGGAAAGACGGCGATGGAGCCCACGGATTGGATCGGCCGGGTGGAGACGCGAGAGGATGCCATGGAGCCCTGGGCGGCCCAGGCGATGCTCGCGACCCTGGATCTGTCGCGGCGTCCGCTCGGCCCGGGCGATCCACTGCCGCCATTCTGGCACTGGCTCTATTTCCGCGAGGCGGCGGCCCGGTCGGCGCTGGGGCCGGACGGGCACCCGGCAGTGGGCGGCTTCATGCCGAAGGTGCCGCAACCCCGGCGGATGTGGGCCGGCGGGCGGCTGGAGTTTCACGGCCCCTTGCCTCTCGGCGCCCCGGCGACCCGGCGCTCGGAAATCGCTGATGTCCAGGCGCGGGAGGGGCGCAGCGGGTCCCTGACCTTCGTTACCGTGAGGCACGAGATCGGCCGCGCCAAGGGCCTGTCGGCGACCGAGGAGCAGGACATCGTCTATCGCGAAGACGCCAAGGGCCCACCGCGCGAGCCACCCCGGGCGCCGGAGGACTTCACCCAACGTCGCGGCTGGCGCTGCGACAGCACGGTGCTGTTTCGGTATTCGGCCCTGACCTTCAACGGGCACCGGATCCACTACGACCTCCGCCACGCGCGGGAGGTAGAGGGCTATCCCGGCCTGGTCGTCCATGGCCCACTGCTGGCAACCCTGCTGCTGGAATTGGCAGCGGAGATGATGCCCGGCCCGTTGCGCCGCTTTAGCTTCCGCGCCGTAGCGCCAGTCTTCTGCGACGAGGCGTTCGAATGCCTCGGTAAACCGGCCGGTGACGGCATCGAGCTTTGGGTTCGCGGCGCAAATGGGCGTTTGGCGATGACGGCGCAGGCGGAGTAGGCGGGAAGGCAGGCACAGCGCCAGTTCCGTTCGTGGACGCCGGGCGGCTCTACCGCATCGCGCCCGACCGGGTGAGGGCCACGAAGTCAAACCCGCTATGGGGCGGGCGGCAGCAGACGGGCTAGTCCGCGCCCTCGACCTCGGCAGACCGGCGCGAGGAGTGCGGTATCGGCCGCGCGCCGCGCGTGCCGTCCGCCCTGCGTTTGAATTCATAGCCGATGCGCCCGCCGACCGCCCAGGCGCAGATCACCAAGCGGCGGGCGACCCGCACATCGCCGCGCATGATATCGACATAGCCGCGCAGATCGGGAGGGCCATCGGACTGTACCACAAAGCCCGTGGAGGTCAGCTCCAGGATCGGATGGCGAAACCGCCCGGACACCGCCGTGTGCGCCCCAGCCGCCGTGCCGAGCGTCTGAGGCGCTGACCCAAAAGTCGCCGCCACTCGTAAAGCCAACGCATCGTCCATACCGAATCTCCCACGCGACACACAGCTTTAGATTATGCAAACGAATCAGGCCCACGGAAATCCTGTATTCGAGACTGATCGCTCTCTTCTGGGTTGCAGCCGCCGGGCGAGGACAAGGCCTGCGCGCCGCCGTGCGTTGCGCCGGGCGCCGCCGGGTGCCGCCGGGTGCCAAGGCCACAGGGGGCGGATTTTGCCGCGGGCCTGCCGGCGCTTCCTTGCGCGCTTCCCGCAGAGCAGTATAACCCCGACACCGCGCGCCGCGGGGCCGCTCTGCCCTGCGCAACAGCCCCATCCTGGACCCGCCCGATCCGGAGTGTTCCATGCCAAAACGCACCGACATCGCCTCGATCATGATCATCGGCGCGGGGCCCATCGTGATCGGCCAGGCCTGCGAGTTCGACTATTCCGGCACCCAGGCGTGCAAGGCGCTCCGGGACGAGGGGTATCGCGTCATCCTCGTCAACTCCAACCCCGCCACGATCATGACCGACCCGGAGATGGCGGAGGCGACCTATGTCGAGCCGATCACGCCGGAGGTGGTTGCCCGGATCATCGAGAAGGAGAGGCCGGATGCCCTCCTGCCGACCATGGGCGGGCAAACCGGGCTGAACACGGCGATGGCGCTCGACGATATGGGGGTGCTGGCGAAGTTCGGCGTCCAGCTGATCGGCGCCAACCGAGAGGCGATCGAGATGGCGGAAGATCGCGCCCTGTTCCGCGAGGCGATGACCAGGATCGGGCAGGAAAACCCCCGCGCGGCGATCGTCACGGCACCGAAACGTGAGGACGGAACCCGCGACGTCCGCGCCGGCGTGCGCGAGGCGATGGACGCGCTTGCCACCGTCGGGCTGCCGGCGATCATCCGGCCGG
This sequence comes from Pseudomonadota bacterium, assembly GCA_039513195.1. Classification (GTDB taxonomy): domain Bacteria; phylum Pseudomonadota; class Alphaproteobacteria; order Rhodobacterales; family Rhodobacteraceae; genus Thermohalobaculum. The sequence continues at coordinate 93,945 of JBCCRM010000004.1, forward strand.
CTTATACCCTCGGCGGTACCGGCGGCGGCGTCGCTTACAACCGGGAGGACTATGAGCGGATCTGCCAGGCGGGGCTGGAGGCATCGCCGGTCGGCCAGATCCTGGTCGATGAAAGCCTGCTCGGCTGGAAGGAGTTCGAGATGGAGGTGGTCCGCGACAAGGCGGACAATGCGATCATCATCTGCTCCATCGAGAATATCGACCCGATGGGTGTGCATACTGGCGACTCGATCACCGTGGCCCCGGCCCTGACGCTGACCGACCGCGAGTATCAGCGGATGCGCAATGCCTCCATTGCCATCCTGCGAGAGATCGGGGTGGAGACCGGCGGCTCCAACGTCCAATTCGCTATGGAGCCGGAGACCGGCCGCATGGTGGTGATCGAGATGAACCCGCGGGTCAGCCGCTCCTCCGCGCTCGCGTCGAAGGCCACGGGCTTTCCGATTGCCAAGATCGCTGCGAAGCTCGCCGTCGGCTACACGCTGGACGAGCTCGACAACGACATCACCGGGGTGACGCCCGCCAGCTTCGAGCCGACCATCGACTATGTGGTCACCAAGATCCCCCGGTTTGCGTTCGAGAAATTCCCCGGCGCGATCCCGGAGCTGACCACCGCGATGAAATCTGTGGGCGAGGCGATGGCCATCGGCCGGTCCTTTCACGAGTCGCTGCAAAAGGCGCTGACCTCGCTGGAGACGGGACTGACCGGGCTCGACGAGATCGAGATCGATGGCGTCGGCCCGGATCAGAGCGAGGGCGAGCGCCGCCGCGCGGTCATGGCAGCGCTCGGCCGGCAGACGCCCGACCGCCTGCGGGTCGCGGCTCAGGCGATCCGCGAGGGTTTGAGCCTCGAAGAGATCAACGCTGCCACCCGCTACGACCCCTGGTTCCTGGAGCGGATCGACGAGATCGTGTCGGAGGAGGCGCGCCTGTTGGCCGAGGGGCTGCCGGCAGACGCCCCCGCCATGCGGCGTCTGAAGATGATGGGGTTCTCCGACGCGCGCCTCGCAACGCTCACCAACCTCACCGAGGACGGGGTACGCCGCATCCGCCAGGCGCTCGGCGTCAACGCGGTGTTCAAGCGGATCGACACCTGCGCCGCCGAATTCGAGGCGCAGACCCCCTATATGTACTCGACCTACGAGGCCGATATCGGCGGCGAGCCGGAATGTGAGGCCCGCCCGTCGGACCGCAAGAAGGTCGTGATCCTCGGCGGCGGTCCGAACCGGATCGGCCAAGGGATCGAGTTCGACTATTGCTGCTGCCATGCCTGTTTCGCGCTGGCGGAAGCCGGCTACGAGACCATCATGGTCAACTGCAACCCTGAGACGGTGTCGACCGATTACGACACCTCCGACCGCCTGTATTTCGAACCCCTGACGCTCGAACACGTGCTGGAGATCCTGCGGGTGGAGCAGGAGGCCGGGACGCTGACAGGCGTCATCGTGCAGTTCGGCGGGCAAACGCCCTTGAAACTCGCGCGGGGGCTGGAGGCCGCGGGGATCCCGATCCTCGGCACCTCGCCCGACGCCATCGACCTGGCCGAAGACCGGGAACAGTTCCAAAAGCTCCTCCACAAGCTGCAGCTGTTGCAGCCCCGGAACGGCATCGCCTGGTCGGGAGAGGAGGCGCTGCAGGCCGCGCGCGAGATCGGCTATCCGGTGGTGATCCGGCCGTCCTTCGTCCTGGGCGGACGGGCCATGGAGATCGTGCGGAACGACCGCGCCCTGATCCGCTATATCCGCGAGGCGGTGGTGGTCTCCGGCACCTCGCCGGTGCTGCTCGACCGGTTCCTCGCCGGCGCGGTCGAGGTCGATGTCGACGCGCTCTGCGATGGCGAGCAGGTGCATATCGCGGGCGTGATGGAGCATATCGAGGAGGCCGGGATCCATTCCGGGGACAGCGCCTGCTCCCTGCCGCCACACTCCCTCCCGCCCCATCTGATCGAGGAGCTCTGCCGCCAAACCGAGGCACTCGCCTTCGGGCTTGAGGTGCGCGGCCTGATGAATGTGCAATTCGCGCTGCAGGGCGAGATGATCTATGTGCTGGAGGTGAACCCAAGGGCCTCGCGCACCGTCCCCTTCGTCGCCAAGGCCGTGGGCTCGCCGATTGCCGCGATCGCGGCCCGGGTGATGGCCGGCGAGCCGCTGTCCAACTTCGAGCTGATCAGCCCCGCGACCGAGCATATCGCGGTGAAGGAGGCGGTGCTGCCCTTCGCGCGCTTCCCGGGGGTCGACACGCTGTTGGGGCCGGAAATGCGCTCGACCGGCGAGGTGATGGGCATCGATCGCGGTTTCGCCCGGGCCTTCCTCAAAAGCCAGCTCGGCGCGGGCGTGACCCTGCCCTCCGCCGGTACTGCATTCCTCTCGGTCCGCGATGCGGATAAGGACGCGATCTTGCCGGCGGCACAGCGGCTGGAGAAGCTCGGCTTTACCATCATCGCCACCGATGGCACGGCGGCCTGCCTGACCGAGGCGGGCGTGAAGGCCGAGCGGGTGAACAAGGTCAGCCAGGGCCGGCCCAACATCGTCGACAAGATGAAGGACGGCTTGGTGCATCTGGTGATGAATACAACCGAGGGTGCGCAATCCGTGCGCGACAGCTTCGACATTCGCGCCCATGCGTTGACCCAAAAGGTGCCCTATTACACCACCGCCGCTGGGGCCAATGCCGCCGCGCGCGCCATCGAAAACCTGGCCGAAGGCGCGCTGGAGGTGGCGCCTCTGCAGAACTTCGTGACCGCTCGCTGAGGGCGTCCGAAACCGGTCGAGGCAGGCTCGCTTCCAGGTCTTGCGACGGAAAGACTCGACTTCTATGTTCGGCTATGAATAAGACCGCGCCCCATTGGCGCGGTTCGGCTTTTTGACCCGACACGACATCGTACGCTGCAGCCGTCCTATGCGGGTCGAACGCCGACAATCTCGGGGAGGAGCCATGGATAAGGTTCCGATGACCAAAGGGGGCTATCAGGCCCTCAATGCCGAGCTTAAGACGCTCAAGGACGAGGAGCGTCCAGCGATCATCCGCGCGATTGCGGAGGCGCGGGAGCATGGTGATCTGTCAGAGAATGCAGAGTATCATTCGGCCCGGGAACGGCAGAGCTTCATCGAGGGACGGATCAAGGAGCTCGAAGGGCTGATCGGCCGGGCCGATGTGATCGATCCCACCAAGATGACCGGCAAGACCGTGCGCTTCGGGGCAACGATCACCCTGGTGGACGAGGACACCGACGAGGAAAAGACCTATCAGATCGTCGGCGAGCACGAGGCCGACATCAAGACGGGCAAACTGAACATGCGCTCGCCGATTGCGCGGACCCTGATCGGCAAGGAGGAAGGCGACAGCGTCGAGGTTACCACGCCGGGCGGCAGCCGGTCGTACGAAATTCTCAACGTCCAATACCGCTGACCGCGGTTTGCCTCCGGCGGTCCGGGGCCGCCGCGACCGCCTCCCGGCTCGTGGTGGGGTGGACGCCCGCGGCGGCGGCGATGGATCTGCGCCTGTGGCACCGCCCCGGCGCCCGCGGCATCGCGACAAGCACCCATCTATCAGCCCGCCGCGGGTGAGACGGCGCCAAGGGCCCAGGCGGCAGACGCGGCGCCCCGGACGGCCGGGCGATAGCCCGGGCGGATCACTGTCGAAAGGGTTTCTCATCAGGGCGCGGGTCAGACCGCGGATATGCACCCTAGAGCGCTTTCCGAGCCGATTGCATCGGTTCTCGCGCTCTAAGATATTGTTTGGGCGCATTTTCACGACGCCAATCCAATTCAGATTGGCTGGAAAATGCTCTAGGCTCGGGGCTCACAACCAGTAGGCGACGAAGCTTGCGACGGCGGCGAGGACGTTGCTGGCGAGCCTGTGGTAGCGCGTGGCGACGCGGCGCCAGTCCTTCAATCTCGAGAAGGTCCATGCGATCACGTTACGCAGCCGATAGGCACGACGATCAAAGGGATGGTGTCGCTTCCGGGTCGGATTGTTCGGGATGACCGGGGTCGTGCCGCGGTCGATCAGCAAACGGCGCAGGGCATCGCTGTCATAGGCCGCATCGGCGACGCAGAGGGCGGGGACGAAGGCGCCGACCAATTCGGCGGCGACCGGTGCATCGCCGCGGTGGCCTGGGCGGACGATCAGGCGTCTTGGTCGGCCGTACTCATCGCCGGCAGCGTGGATCTTGGCGGTGCGCGCACCCCGGGATCGGCCGATGGCCTGGGCCTCGGCCCCCCTTTTCCCCCGGCGGCCGAGCGGTGCGCCTTCACATGCGTGGCGCCGATCATCAGTGCGGCGGCCCGCCCGCTCGGGCTTCGGCGAGGCGGGTGAAGACCTCTTCCCAGACGCCCTACGCCGCCCAGCGAACGAAGCGGTTATAAAGGGTCTTGTGCGGCCCATAGGCGGCGGGCGCGCCCTTCCAGCGACATCCTGAGCGCAGAACGTGGATGATCCCACTGATCACCCGGCGATCATCGACACGCGGCACGCCGCGAGGCTTGTTCGGCAGCAGAGGGCGAAGACGGGCGAACTGTGCCCCGGACAGCCAGCAGTGGTGCTCGGACATCGTAAACTCCCCACATCAGGAAGTTCGACTCACAGCAGCTCCATCCTGGGAATCCCCTTTATCGGTCCGGAGCCTAGAGGAAGGATGCGGGGTCGCGTCCCCGGCGAAGACAAGGCTCGTGTTGAGTTTGCAACCCGGCCCGACAGTGCGCCCGCATTGAGGATCGCACCGCCTCGCAGCTAGGCTTTGGCGGCGACGAAGCTGTTCGGCCGCAACACGACTAGCGGCCCGAGGACCGCGCTCGGCTGGACACCAGCGGTGGAGTAGAGGGCCGCCCCCCTCGATCCGGTGTCCGTCCCCGAGACCGCCGATCATCGTTTCAACCAGAACCCCGGCCCAACCGGTCAGGTCTCAAGATGTCGAGGACCGCACCGCGGGCGGCAACAGCCCTGAACGCGGCACCCCGAGCGCCGGTCGATACCCTCGCGGCCAGTCAAACCCCAAAGCTCGCCCAAGGCAGGAACCGCACCGGATCGCCCACAGCCACGGTCATGGCGCCATCGGGCAACTCAACCAGCCCCTCCGCCCAAGAGAGACCGCCGACCAGCCCCGAGCCTTCGGAGTGGAACACCTCGGCCCGGCCATCTTCGGCCAGTCGCGCGCGCAGATATTCGCGCCGCCCGGCCTTTTTGCGCTTCTCGAACGCCGCCGGCACGGCAAAGCTCCGCGGCTCCGGCCAACCTGCGCCCGCCATCGCAGACAGCGCCGGGCGCGCGAAGATCAGGAAACAGACCCAAGCAGCCACCGGATTGCCCGGCAGGCCGAAGACCGGCCGCCCCCGCCAAAACCCCAGGGCCAGAGGGCGGCCCGGCTTCATCGCCACCCGCCAGGTCGCGACCTGCCCCTCGGCCCGCAAAAGGCGCGAGATATGATCCTCGTCCCCTGCCGAGGCGCCGCCGGTGGTCACGATGGCATCCGCTGCCACCGCTGCGCGATCGAGATGCGCGCGCACCGCCGCCGCCCTGTCGGCACTCGCGCCGATATCGACCGCAACATGCCCCAGCCTCGAAAGTGCCGACCGGAGCATCGGCCGGTTCGCATCGAAGATCCCCGCCGTTGCCGGATCTGCGCCTGGCTGCAACAGCTCGTCGCCAGTCGAGAGCACCGCGACGCGCAGCCGCTTCCGCACGACGACCCCGTCTACGCCGACGACCGCCAAACGCGCCAAATCCTGCGGCGCCAGGCGACGCCCTTCGGGCAGAACGATTTCACCCGCACGGGCATCCTCGCCGGTCTTGCGGGCATTCGCCCCGGCCTTGCGCGGTCGCGGAAAACCCACCCCGCCGGGGGAAGCGGTGCAGTCCTCCTCCAAAACCACGGTGTCGGCACCCTTGGGCAGATCCGCGCCGGTGAGAATGCGCAAAGCCTGCCCCGGCGGCAGCGGCCCGGGCCACGGATGGCCCGCCGCCGCGCGCCCTTCGGCCAGGGGCAAAACCGCCTCCTCCGGCACCGAGTCCCAGGCAAAGGCATAGCCGTCCACCGCCGCATTGGTGGCGGCCGGATTGTCCCGCCGCGCCACCGCGGGCTCCGCGAGGATCCGGCCCACAGCGTCGGCGAGGCCGACGGTCTCCACCCCGACAATCGGCGCCATGCCGGCGCGAAGACGGGACAAAGCCTCGTCCACGGGGGTCCAATGCACACCGGGCGGCAGGGCAAAACAATCGTCCTTCAGCCGCCCGCTCATGCCGGGCGCCGCACCGCCATGCCCAGATCGGCAAGCACGAAATCCGCAATCGCGGCGATGTCGTCGAGCGGGATCACCGGACGGCTGTGCCCCTCCGGCGGGCGGTCATTGCTCGCCACAGCGCGCACGGTCGGGTCGTCGGCGGCGATCAGCGGCTGCCCGGTCTCTGCCCGCCAAGCCTCAACCTTCGGATGGCGGTCGCGCTTCCACCCCTCGACCACCACGATATCCACCGGGTCGAGATGCTCGATCAAGCCCTCCAAAGGCGGCTCCTGTGCCCCGCGCAGCTCGGTCATCAGCGCCCAGCGTGCCGAGGAGGCCAGCACCACCTGATGCGCCCCCGCCTCCCGATGGCGGTGGCTGTCCTTGCCGGGGCGGTCCAGATCGACCAGGTGATGGGTGTGCTTCAGGGTCGAAACCGTGTAGCCGCGGGCCGAGATCTCGGCAACCAAACGCTCCACCAGGGTCGTCTTGCCGGCATTCTTCCACCCGACAACACCGTAGATCCGGGCGCCTTGCGCTTGCATGCCGGCTCCTCTCACCGCCCCTGGGCGAGACTTACCCGCTCCCAGGCCAGTTTGCCAGAAGCGCCGCGCGTCATGGCACCAGCTCGTAGATCGAGGCGTCGATCTCTCCCGCCGCGGTCATCACCCGCGCGACCCTGCGGCGGTAGCCAGGACCCTCGAACGCATCGAGCCGCGACCAATGCGCGGGCAGATCTGCCGAGGTGAAAATCTGCACCGCCACCTCCTCGCCCTGGGTGTCGAGAACGATCCCCGGGCAGCCATGGGCCGCGCCCCAGCCACCCTCCAGCAGCCGGCCGCGGACCGTGCCTGCGAGCCACTGCCCCGAAAGACCGGCAAGTTGGTGGTGATTGACCTGACCGGGCGCCAGGGTGCCGTAGACCGCGAGCCGCTTTTCCGCCGACCCGGCCACTAGGCGTTCGGCCTCGGCCAGATCCTCGGGCGTGTTCACGTTGAAAAACGGATAGGCCCCGGCATCGGCGAACAGTGCCCGCGCGCAACCATGGCGCGAGGCCCAGACGATCACCTTGCGCATCTCGGCGCGCAGTGCGGCCTCCAGATCGTCGGCGAGCGCGCAGGGCCAGAGGCCGAAGGTCGGGTGCTCGGACAGCCCGCGCTTCGGGTCTTCGGTCGCCGCGACCGCGATTTCGTCGCCGCGGGCGGCCAGAGCCTCGCGCAGACGCATCACCAAATTCTCCGGGAAGAACGGCGTGTCCCCGGCGGCCGAGGCGACATGGGAATGCCCCCGCGCCGCCGCCCAGCGCATACCGGCGAGGACGCCTGCCAGGGGGCCGGCAAACCCCTCCACCGTGTCCGGGACCACGGGCAGGCCGAACTGGCCGAAGCGGCTAGGATCGCCATTGGCGTTCAGCACCATTGCGTCGACCTGCGGCGCGAGGCGCGCGATGACATGGGCCAGCAAAGGCCGCCCGGCAACCTGCAGCAGCGCCTTGTCACCACCGCCCATGCGCCGTGCCAAGCCGCCGGCCAGGATCACCCCTGCGATCTTCATGACCCTGAGCTCCCTTCCCTAAGACCGGCGAGGATAGAGATGGGCGCGGGGCCGGTCGACCCCGGATGCGGCGGCCAGGGTTTGTGCTGCACCGGCGAGGCGCGGGATCAGTCGCGACAGCAACACCTGCCGACGGACGCGACGGTACGGTCCAAAAGGCCGCTGCGCCTAGACCGGGCGGACCCGGACGAAGAGGCCGGCGACCGAGCCGCAGACGAGGCCGATCAGCGCACCGATGGGGCCGAGCAGGAAGGCACCGTTCAGCCCGCGCCCATGGCCGCCGAGGCCGACCGAGCCGCCGATCAACACCCCGATGACCGCACCCAGCATCATGCCGGAAACCGCGACGATAAAGATGTTACGCATGGGACATTCCCTCCATCCGCCGGCTCTGAGGTCCGGCTTCCACCAGAGGTTGGGCAAGGAATTCGGCTGAATTATGCCAGGTTGAGAGAGATTCGCGCCATGATTTCGGCGGTTCCACAATCACGTTTCGCGACGCGGCTCCGATCCGGACCGCCGCATTGCGTCTCCGTGGAGGGACGGCAACGGCTGGCCGGGAGGCGCCGGTTCCGCCCGCCTAACCCGCTGACGCGTCCCGGGTGCGAGCGGTCTCCCACCACTCTCGGAGGGTGCTATAGAGCCCATCCCTGTCCATGCCCGCCGGCAGCGCCGAGGCAGGAATGCCAAAGCACATGTTCGACGCCATGATCAGGATGCCCTTGCGGGTCTTGGCGACGACATCCACGGTGCGCCAGTCCAAGGAAAAGCTCATGACATCGTTTGCGGTCCGCAGCCCTTGAGGGTCGAGACGCATGGCCACGCTCCCGCTGTAAACACGCGCATTGCGAAGCGTGTATCGCCGGGCATAACGGCGGAGCAGGATGATCGCGATCAGTACCACCGGAACGATGGTCGTGGACCAGACCACAGCGTCTCGCCCCTCAGGAAAGAATGGCATCAGCGCTAATGTCAGGACCATCACCCCGCCGAAATAGGCCGACAGCACCAGGAGGCTTTGGCCAAGCGTGGTGAGGATCCAATTCTTTGATATCGTCAACAACAGACTGCCGGACCGTTGGTAATCGATCCGGAACCGCTCGGGAGCGGAGGACGACAGCTCGATCTCGTCCGGGTGGCGAGGCGCCGAACCGTCGCCGGGCTGCGTGTCGGTTATGGCGCGCCGCGCCGGTCGGCCTTGTAGGCGTGGGGGACCAGGTCGGCGAGCGGGCAGGCAATGGCGCCGGTGCCGTCCGGGCAGGGTGCGTCGCCGGTCGGCACGCCGATCCGGGCATCGGGGCCGAAATCCAGCAGCAATTCGCGACACATCCCGCAGGGTGGGATCACCTCGCCCCGGCGGTTCACGGCAACGGCGAACACGATCTCCGCCTCCGCCTCGGCGGTGGTTGCCATGCCAATCGCCACCGCCTCCGCACAGATCGCGGCCCGCCCGAGCACCGATTCCAGGTTGTTCGCCGTGTAGGCCCGGCCCGAGGCGGTCAGCACCGTCGCCGCCACATGGTGCCGCCCCTCGCGCTTTCGCGCCCCAATCAGCGCCCGGGCCGCGGCCAACGCTGCCGCTTCCTCAACCGTCAGGGCCGCCCCGTCCGGCGGCTCGCGGTCACGCGGCATCCTCTGCCCCTCCACCCGCAGCGCCCTTGCGCCGATGCTTAGCATCCTCCTCGCCAATCTCGGCGGGGTCGGTGTCGAAAATCAGGCGCTCTGTCCCCGCGAGGCAGTGGAACCGCCGCCCGCGCATGCGCCCGATCAGGGTCAGCCCGACCTGCTGCGCCAGCTCCACCCCCCAGGCGGTAAACCCCGAGCGGCTGGCCAACACCGGCACGCCCATAAGGGCGGTCTTGATCACCATCTCGGAGGTCAGCCGCCCGGTGGTGTAGAGGATCTTGTCAGCCCCCCCGACCCCCTCGCGGAACATCCAACCGGCGATCTTGTCGACCGCGTTGTGCCGCCCAACATCCTCCATGAACACCAGCGGCCGGTCGCCCCGGCACAGCACCGTGCCGTGGATCGCGCCGGCCTCAAGGTAAAGGCTCGGCCGCGTATTGATCTTCTTCGCCAGCGCATAGAGCCAGGAGGTCCGAACCTCCGCCGCGGGCAGGGTCAGGCCCTCCAACGCCTCCATCACATCGCCGAAGACAGTGCCGACCGCACAGCCCGAAGTGCGGGTCTTCTTCTTCAGCTTCTCCTCGTAATCGGTGGCGCGCTCGGTGCGGACGACGACGGTCTCGATCTCCGCGTCATAATCGATCCCTGTCACCCGGTCGTCGCGCCGCAGCATGCCCTGGTTCAACAGATAGCCGAGCGCCAGGTATTCCGGGTGATCGCCGATGGTCATGGCGGTCACGATCTCCTGCCCGTTGAGGTAGAGGGTCAGGGCACGCTCCTCCACCACCCGAATCTCGGCGGCGCGGCCGTCCTGGTCGAGCCCCGTGACAGGCCGCGTCAGCCGCGGATCGGACGGGTCGGGCGCGATGGAGAACTCTGTCATACCTCCTTGAAAACCCGCCTGGGCCCCGCGGTCAAGGGCGCGCCTGACACCGCCCCCGCCCGCTGCTACGGTGATGCCAACGCATCCGGATTTTCAGAGCCATGTCAGACGGTCGCATTTTCATCAGCTACCGCCGCGGCGCCGAGAACGGCGACGCCCGCGCGCTCCATGTCGAGCTGGAGAAACACATCGACCGCAGCCGCATCTTCATGGATGTGGACTCGATCCCGCCGGGCGTGGACTTCCACGAGTTCCTAGAGCGTCAGGTCGCCGAATGCGAAGTGCTGCTCGCCGTTATCGGGCCCGGTTGGCATTCTCAGATCGCGCGGCTGCAGGACCCCGATGACGTCGTACGGATCGAGATCGCGGCGGCGCTCCGCCGCCCGGGCCTGCGGGTGGTCCCAGTGCTCATTGACGACGCGGCGATGCCGCGGACCGAGGATCTGCCGGAGAGCCTGCGTCCCCTCACCCGTAGGCAGAACGTCACCCTGCGTCACGAGGACAGATACTCCGACACCGTCGCATGGTTTGCGCGGCAGCTCTCCCCATCCGGCCAGGGGCCTAGTCCGCCCCTCGACCCGGAAGAGCCCCACCAAAACGCAAAGCGAGGCGACGTCACCAGAAGAGCAGCGATCTGGGGCAGCGTCGCCGCGATCGCCGGTCTTGGCTATGTTGTGGCCAACCGCGACGACCTGTCGGGGCGGCCGAGCAGAACCGCCGGCCCCCCCTCACCCGAGGTTGTCGCATCCGCACCCGCAGACGCAGTGGCGCCGCCGCCGCCCGAACCCGAATGGCTCGCAAGCGGCTTTGGCAGGGAAACCGTCAGGCTCGAAGGTCACAGCGGGTGGGTTGGCAGTATCGCCTTCTCGCCAGACAGGCATGGGCTGGTGAGTGGCGGCGCCGATGGCACGATCCGGCGGTGGGACACGGTGACGGGACTGCAAACCGCAGAACTCCAGGGGCACCGTCGGGCGGTCTATAGCGTCGCCTTCGCGCCGGACGGGCGCAGTCTCGCCAGCGGCAGCGACGACAGCACCGTCCGGCTGTGGGACGCCGGAACCGGACAGGAAATCGCGCAACTGCGGGGGCACCAGGCGGCGGTCAACAGCGTTGCCTTTGCGCCGGACGGGGGCCTCCTCGCCAGCGGCGGCGACGACAGCACCATACGGCTCTGGGACGCGAAGACAGGCCGCGAGACAGCAAAGCTCGAAAGCCATAGGAATTGGGTAAGGAGCGTCGCTTTTGCTTCGGGCGGGCAGCGCCTCGGCAGCGGCAGCGACGACCGCACGGTCCAACTTTCGGACCCGGCCACCGGCCGACAGACTGCACTGCTCCAGGGGCACACCGGTGGGGTCATCAGCGTTGCCCTCGCGCCGGACGGCCGAGGCGTCGCGAGCGGCAGCGGCGACTGGACCATCCGCCTGTGGAACCCGGCCACCGGGCAGGAAACCGCAAAGCTGAGAGGTCACAGAGCCACGGTCCGCAGCATTGCGTTTTCGCCGGATGGGCATCGCCTCGCGAGCGGTAGCTCCGACGGCACGGTCAGGCTTTGGGATCCCGCAAACGGCCGGCAGATTGCAGAGACGGACCCAGGTGTCGGGGTCGTCTGGAGCATCGCCTTCGCTCCCGACGGGCGGTCGCTGGCGGCGGCGGGCCAGGACAGCACGATCCGCATTCTCGAACTGACCGGCTGATCAATGCGATGTCCCGGCGCGCTGCAGAACGGAATGCTGCTGCGCAGTCCCGGGACCTCGTTGACCCTGCATCCAGACTGGGCCCCCGCCTCCCTTGGAATGTCAGGAGAGTCGATACCTGAGCGAAAAAGTATGCATATGCTTTGTGCATAGGATGTGCATGCGTCGTGCATGTCCGTTTTCTCGCGTTTTCAGTGTGTTGCGGCGGTTCCCTTACTGCCGCATGCGGATCGCTGATTTCCGTCATCACGGATGCTCAACGCTGCCATCACGAAACGCGACTGGTCTGGCCCGCCGCCGCCGTCTACCCCTGACACCATGCTTCAACGGCAGGACACGGATTGGGCGGCGCCCTCGGCGCGGGGTGTGCGGGCGGGCGCGACGGCCGCCCTGCAGGTCGTGGTCGCCGTCATACCCTTCGGCATGATCTTCGGGGTCGTGGCGACCGAGGCCGGGCTCAACCTCTGGCAAACCATGGCCATGACCGTCATCGTCATTGCCGGGGCGAGCCAATTCGTGGCGCTGGAGTTTCTGACCGACGGCGCGCCGGCGGCCATCGCGGTCCTCGCCGGCTCCATCGTCAATCTGCGCATGGCGATGTACTCCGCAACGCTCGCAACCTATTGGACCGGGGTGCCGATGCGCTGGCGGCTGCCGGCAGCGTTCGTGCTACACGACCAGTCCTTTGCCCTCTCCATAGCCCGCCAACGCGCATTCCCGGCCGAGAGTGTGAGCGACCGGCTCGGATATTTTCTGGGGGTCGGCGTGCTCACCTCCAGCGTCTGGGTGGTTGCAACCTATGCAGGCGCAAGCCTCGGCAGCCAGATCCCGGCGGAGTGGGGCGTGGAATTCGCGGTGCCGGTCACCTTCCTCGCGATCGCAGTGCCGCTGATCCGAACCCGGGCGGACTGGGCGGCGGCGCTGGTGGCCGGGGCCTTGGCGATCCTGCTCTCTGACATGCCTTATGGCACCGGGCTGTTGATCGCCGCGGCTGCAGGCATAGCGGCGGGAATGGCCGCAAAACGGGCGGGGCGGGCAACATGATCAGCGACACGGCGATTTGGACCACCGTCGCCCTGCTGGGCGCCGCGACTTACGCCATCCGCTTCTCGTTTCTGGGGCTGCTGGCCGGGCGCAAATTGCCGCCTTGGGCGGAGGAGGCACTGCATTTTGTGCCAGTTACCGTGCTGCCCGCCCTCATATTGCCCATGATCCTCTACGCACCGGAGGGTGAAGGATGGGCCGAGCCGCATCGTTGGCTCGCCGCCCTGGTGGCCCTTGCGGTTGGGATCGGCACCGGCAAGATGTTCCTGACGGTCCTCGCCGGCCTGACCGCCTTTGCCGGGTTGCGCGCCCTCGGTCTCTAAGGGCGCGCATGGCAGGCCCTTAGGCCTGGCGCTCCTTGGCGAGAAGATCGCGGATTTCGGTCAGCAGAACCTCCTCCTTCGGCGGCTCGGCCGGCGGCGCCTTGGCCTCTTCCTCCGCTGCCAGCTTCTTAAGATTGTTCACCGCCTTGACGATCAGGAACAGCACCCAAGCGACGATCAGAAAGCTGATGCAGGCATTGATGAACACGCCATAGGTGATCACTGCGAGCCCCTGGTCCTTGGCCTGCATGGCCGAGCTGACCTCCTGCCCAGAAAGGTTCAGGTAGAGGCCGGAGAAATCGATCCCCCCGGTGAACAGCCCAATGATTGGGTTGACGATATCCTCGACGAAGCTTGTGACGATCGAGGTAAACGCGGCCCCGATGACGATGCCGACGCCCATGTCGACGACATTGCCCTTGATCGCAAACTCCTTGAATTCCTGCAGCATGTGGTCCCCTCCCGCTTCGCTGTCAGAACGTCACCCCGCAGCGGCGTAGGGCTAACGACGGAGCGGCGACAGTGCAGCAACGCTACTATCGCAAGTTACCGTCGTAGCTCGGCACCCGTCTCAGTTGCAACTGCCGCGACGATCTTGGCGCCGACTGCCTCGATCTCGGCATCCGTGAGGGTGCGGTCGGTGGGCTGCAGGCGCACCGAGATGGCAACGGATTTCTTGCCCTCGCCAAGCTGGGCGGCCGCGTGTTCGCCTGCGAAGACGTCGAAGACACTCGCGCGGGTGATCAGCTTCTTCTCGGCCCCCCGGGCGGCGCGGAGGACGCGGTCGGCCTCCACCCGCTCGTCGACCACGAAGGCGAAGTCGCGGTCGACCGCCTGGTAGTCCGACACGCTGAGGGCGGGGCGGGCTGTGCCCTTGCGCTTCGGGTAGGGGATAGCGTCGAGGAAGACCGTCGCCGCAACCGCTAAGCCTTTGATATCCATCGCCTCAAGCACCTTGGGATGGAGCACCCCAAAGACGGCGAGGGTGTTCTTCGGCCCAAGCTTCAGCGCAGCCGAACGGCCTGGGTGAAACCAGTCCGGAGCCTCCCGCGCCGTGGTGGGCTTGCCAAGGTCGAGCCCGGTGGCAGCGAGCACCGCCAGCACATCGGCCTTCGCGTCGAGCACATCGACGGCCCGGCGCGCATCGGCCCAATGGCGCTCGGCCGCATCGCCGACGCGCAGCGCTGTGGCATGAAGCGATTGCTCCCCCGGCTCCGGCCCGTGGAAGGTGGCACCAACCTCGAAGAGCGCGATCTCGCCGAAACCGCGGGCCTGATTGCGCGCCGCCGCCGCCAGCAGACCCGGCAGCAGCGAGGGACGCATATGAGACATCTCAGAACTGATTGGGTTCTCCAGCGCCATTTCCGGCCCGCCGCCGCCGAACCGCGTCGCCTCCGCCTCGCTAACGAAGGTGTAGCTGACGCATTCGTCCAGGCCTGCTGCCGCCAGCGCCCGCCGCGTGCTGGCCGTGCGGACCTGCGCGGGTGTGAGGACGGGCTCTGCGACCCGCGCGGTGCCCCGCGGCAGGGGCTGAGAGGTGAGGCCGGAGAGGCTCGCGACCCGCGCGACTTCCTCGACCAGATCCGCCTCGCCGTGCACATCGGGCCGCCAGGACGGCACCCACACCTCCAGCGTCCCTGCCGTTCCAGTGGCCGAGAAGCCGAGCGCGGTGAGGATGCGCACTTGCTCCTCCCGCGGGATGTCCATGCCCACCAGGCTTGCAGTGCGGGCAGGGTCGAGCGTGTAGCTCCGCGCCGTCTCGGGCATCTTGCCGGCAATCACCAGCTCAGACGCTTCGCCACCGCAGATCTCGAGGATCAGCTTCGTCGCAAGTTCCATCCCATCCACCGCGAAGCCCGGATCGACCCCACGGTCGAACCTATAGCGCGCGTCGGAATTGATCTTCAGCTTCCGCCCGGTCGCGGCGTTCCGGATCGGGTCGAACAGCGCGGATTCCAGGAACACATTGACGGTCTCTTCCGTGCAGCCCGACGGCTCCCCACCCATGACGCCGCCGATCGCCTCCGGCCCCGCATCGTCGCAGATCAGAGTCATGGCGTTGTCGAAGCCATAGTCCTTGCCATCGAGCGCCCGCAACGTCTCCCCCGCTCGGCTCAGACGCACATGAATGCCGCCCGTCACCTTGTCGGCATCGAAGGCGTGCAATGGCCGTGCCCGATCGAAACAGAGGAAATTGGTGATATCGACCAGCGCCGAGATCGGCCGCAACCCGATGGCGCGCAATTGTTTTTGCAGCCACTCCGGGCTCGGCCCATTCTTCACGCCGCGGAAATGGCGCCCGACGAAGTAGGGACAGGCGAGGTCCGCGACATCCGCCTCAAGCCGAACCGAGATCGGGCTAGGGTAAGCCCCGAGTACCGGCTCGATCTTCGGCGTGATGATCCGCCCGAGCCCCCGGGCCGCAAGGTCGCGCGCGATCCCAGCCACCCCCAGCGCGTCGGGACGGTTAGGGGTGATCGCGATCTCGATGGTCGGATCGTCGAGGCCTGCATAGTCGATGAACCGTACGCCCATGGGCGCGTCGGCGGGCAGATCAATGATCCCCTCGTGGTCGTCCGAGATCATCAGTTCCCGCTCTGAACAGAGCATACCGTTCGACTCGACACCGCGGATCACACCAGGTTTGAGGTCGACGCCCGTGCCGGGGATATGACTTCCCGGCGGCGCGAAGACGCCCACCATCCCGGTCCGCGCATTGGGGGCGCCGCAGACGACCTGCACCTCCTCGCTGGCGGCCTCCGGCCCGTTCGGCCAAGCCTCTACCCGGCAAAGGCGGAGACGGTCGGCATTCGGGTGCTGCACCGCCTCGATCACCCGGCAGATGTGAAACACCCCCAGCGTGTCGGCGGGATTTTCGACCGCTTCGACCTCCAGCCCGAGATCGGTAAGCGCATCGGTGAGCTCCTCAAGCGTCGCCGAGGTGTCGAGATGCTGTTTGAGCCAGGACAAGGTGAATTTCATCGGTGCCTCGCGGGGTCCATGCCGCGCGTTGGATAGCCGAGTTGTAAAGCCATGGCAAAGGGGGCTCAGCCCCGCCAGAGACCGCCGAGCTCGATCTTCCGGGCGCATTCCGCATGGACCTTGGCGAAGTAGGCCTCGTCCAGCACGCGGAAGGTTTTCGGGTTCACCGCGAAGACCGGATCGCCGACAAAGCCCACAAAACGCTGGCGGTTGCGCACCCGCGGTTTCAGCTCCGCATAGACGGTTGGAAACCCGGCATCGCGCATCCAGGCGGCGACGCAGGCCTCGGACGGGCCGGTCCAGTTGCTGTCCGACCCGCGCAGCACATCGTCGCCGTAGAACAGCGTCATCGGCAGATAGGGCTCGTGGTTGCTGACATGGGTCTCGACGCAGAGCGCGCCTCGGCAGACACCCCGCAGCCGGTCGAAGGCCAAAAGCGGGTGACGCAGGTGGTAAAGGAGCCCGTAAAAGAAGGCGATGTCGAACTGCCCGTCCTCGGCGGCTGAGAGGTCGTAGACGGTCTTTTGCTTCCGCGTGACGCCGCTGGCAAAAAAAGTCTTCAACGCCTCGAAGGTGCTACCGCGCACCTGACCCTGTTCTTGGAAGCTGGTCGGGGGTCCAGAGAACCCCCAATCCTGATGGGCCGGGTCTTCGATATCCACGGCGACGACATCAACAGCGCCGGCGCGTTCTGCGTTAAAGGACAAGGCGCCATCATTGGCGCCGACATCGAGCACGCGGCGGCCTGCGAAACCCTCTGGCGAGAGGCCGAGATATGGGAACTCGGCATTGCGGTCGGCGCGCCCCTCGGTCGCAATGCGGTCGTTCAGCCGGATCACATGGTAGTGTTTCAAACCTTGTGCCTTGAAAGCGAGGCAGTCTTCGTCCGGCCGGTCGTAGTCGGGCATTCCTGGCATCCGTGCTGGTGTCGGTCGGGCGGGATACTGCGCTGAGCGAGGGGCCGGCGCAATCAGCGGCTGACGCGCCACTGACGCAAGCGTGAGGCAGTGAGAGCGGACGGAGGCCGCGCGCATCCCCATCTCACGGCAATCTCTGCAACGACACCTAGGAGATTACCCATGACCGCCAGCCGCATTGCCACCGCCGCGCTCACCTGCACGCTGATCGCCGCCACCGCGGTCGCCGCCCCTGCAACGGGTTCCGCCCCTAAAGAGGCGCCAGCGGCCGGCGCAGAAATCATCCTCGCCGCAACCGGCGGGCGCGGGATCCCGAAGGCGAAAGGGAAGACGGCGAGCGAGACGCCGAAAAAGGCGGACGAGGCTCAGGGCGCCAGCAATACCGCAACGCCGACGAAAGACACCACCAAGGCGGAGCCTGGGTTCTTCGAGCGCCTGTTCAGCGACTGAGGTTAGGGCGTGGGCCTGTCAAACCATTGTTCGGGGCAATAGCGCCCCAGCCCTTGCCCTCCGCCGCGGTGTCTCCGATCAGTCCGGCACGCGAGCTGCTAAGGGACGCGCGGCTGGCCGGGGCCTCGCTCACGCTCCCCGCCCGCCAGCTTCCACCTCGAAGGGTTGTGGCCCCGACTCCCGTGCCAAGCGCAGCAGGCGGGAAAGCAGATTCGCATAACCCCTGGCGTCGTCGATGGCGCGATGGGTGTGGGGAACATCGCCCAGCCAGGTGGTCTGAAACCCTTCGGTCAGCATTGGCGAGAGTGTCCGGCCTAGGACACCGGCCATGTAGCTTTCTATGTCCAAACCGCTTCCGTGGAAGATCTTCCGCCCCTCGAACGGCCCGTCGAGATATCGGGTGCCGGCAAAGGTGCGAAGATACTCGTCGATCCAAAGCCCATCGAAGGCCAGCGGCCGGGCCGCGAACAGTCGGGTGCCCTCGAAGCTCTCGACCCAGTCGGCGAAGCGCGGCATGACGTCGGCCGGCGGTTCAGGGTTCTCGGTCGCCGCCGCCCAAGCCTCCGGAACCGTGGACCACCAGTCCATCGTTGAGGGGTACTGCACCCGGTCCGGTCGGGCCTTCAGCACTGCCTCGAACGTGCCGCGCTGCTCACCTGCCTCGTCGACGATCACAGTCGCAAAGCTGAGCATCGAGTTTGCCGCCGGCACCGGCCCGTCCGTCTCGACATCGGTGACGAAGTAGAGCGCCGGATCCGTCACCGGCTGAGGCCGCCCCGGATCGTCGGCACGTCCAAGGCCCCAAAACCGTAATGCTTCAGCCAGCGCAGATCGCTTTCGAAGAATGCGCGCAGGTCAGGGATGCCGTATTTCAGCATCGCTACTCGGTCGATCCCCATGCCAAAGGCAAAGCCCTGCCACTTCTCTGGGTCGATACCCCCAGACGCCAGGACCTTCGGATGCATCATGCCCGAGCCGAGAATCTCCAGCCAATCCTCGCCCTCGCCAATCTTGAGCTGCCCGCCCGCCCAGGAGCACCGAATGTCGACCTCTGCCGAGGGCTCGGTAAAGGGGAAGTGCGAGGCGCGAAACCGCAGCTCGACATCGTCGACCTCGAAAAAGGCGCGGCAGAACTTCTCCAGCACCCATTTCAGGTTCGCCATGGAGATGTCGCGGTCGATCGCCACGCCCTCCACCTGGTGGAACATCGGCGTATGCGTCTGGTCATAGTCCGAGCGGTAGACCCGGCCTGGGCAGATGAACCGGCAAGGCGCGCCGCGGGCCTGCATGCCGCGGATCTGCACCGGCGAGGTGTGGGTCCTCAGCACATGGCGGGTGCCGTCCGGGCGCGGCGCCATGTAGAAGGTATCCATCTCGGTGCGCGCCGGGTGCTCGGCGGGGATATTGAGTGCATCGAAATTGTACCAGTCGCCCTCGATCTCCGGCCCCTCGGCCACTCCGAAGCCCATTTCGGCGAAGACGGCCACAACCTCCTCGGTCACCTGGCCGACCGGGTGCAGCGTGCCCTGACGCTGCGGGCGCGGCGCGAGCGTGACATCGAACCACTCCGCCTCCAGTCGGGCGGCAAGTGCTGCATCGGCCAGCGCCGCTTTGCGCGCGCCAAGGGCATCGTTGATCTCGTCCTTCAGGGCGTTCAGGCGGGGGCCGGCGGTCTGGCGCTCCTCGGCCGTCATGCGACCGAGTTCGCGCATCATCAAGCTGATCTCGCCCTTCTTGCCCAGGGCAGCGACGCGTACAGCCTCGATCCCCGCCTCGTCGGCGGCGGCAGCCACATCGGCCAGATATTTCATGCGGACCGGATCGAGATCCTGCATCGCCACCTCCTTGATCGGGGCGGAGGGATAGCATGGCCAGGGGCAAAAGCAACCTAGCGGCGGGGTTACTTGGCGAGGGCGCCGCGGACTGCGACGCGCAGGCGCCGGGCGGTTCCGGGGTCCAGCAAGGCGGGGGTGAAATCGGCGGTGCGGAAGGCCACTGGGGCGAGACGGCTGAGGATCACAAGGGCCGCCAAATAGGTGCCCGCAGGCGAGGCATGGTAGCGGTCGCTGCGATATAGGGCGATGTCGGGATGCTGACGCTCCACCGCCCGCCAGACGGTGCCGACCGGTGCGACCCCAGCCCGCGCCGCCGCGGCGAGACTGCGATAGTATTCGGCCACTTGGGCATTCATGTCGTCCGGCGTCGCGGGACCGCCGGTCCCATACAGGATATGGCCCGCCTGCCTGGGCCAAGTCGCAAAAAGATGAACGCGTCCACCCCCCTCCTGGGCCGGTTGCGCCAGATGTGCCACCGCCGCATGGGACCTTTGGCGATGCGCCTCAGAGAGCGCCGCAGTGCTGAAATCCTGCAGGACCACATCGGTCCAGGCGATGGTCGACAACACGTCGAGCAGGTCGCGATTGCCCGCATGCTCCGCCAAGCGCGCGCCGCCGACAGCGACCATCGCGGTCTCTAGCGAGAACCCGGCGGATGCCGCGAGCCCGCGCAGCATCGCGGGCAGGTCGTGCTCGAAGGTAAAGGAATTGCCGATTAACAGGACCCGTGTCGTGCCCTTCGCCGCCGGCTTGGGAAACGCCGCCTGCCAAGCGGCAAGGTCGATCCGAACCGGCTCGAACCCCGGGCGGGTCTTCACTGCCTGGACCGAGCCTGCGGCGGCGGTCAGGACCCAGGCCGCCAGAAACAAGCCGGACAGCGGCCATGCCCATAAAAACGGCGCCGGCATAGGCAGATCCCTGGGGCGAGAGCTTCGCCGCTGCGGGCGCGGTCCGAGGCTTGGGGGCGTCCCCACCATGGCGGCTTGGCGCGGATCGTCGGTGGGTGGGTGGGCCTCGGACCGCGCCCGCCAACGCATCACGTTGTTTCCATCGCCTCCAACTCGTCGATGAACCGACCGATGACACCCAAACCCTTGTCCCAGAACGCTGGGTCCAACGCGTCGAGCCCAAAAGGCGCGAGCAGCTCTTTGTGATGCTTCGACCCGCCCGCCGCGAGCATCTCGAAATAGCGCTTCTGAAAGCCCTCTTCGCCCTGCTCATAGACGGCATAGAGCGCATTAACCAAGCCGTCGCCAAAGGCATAGGCGTAGACGTAAAAGGGCGAATGGATGAAATGCGGGATATAGGCCCAAAAAGTCTCGTAACCCTCTGCGAAGTCGAAGACCGGACCGAGGCTCTCCTGGCTCAGGGAGAGCCAGGTTTCGCCCAGCACATCGGCGGTCAGCTCGCCCTCGCGCCTCGCCGCGTGGACACGTCGCTCGAACTCGTAAAACGAGATCTGGCGGATCACCGTGTTGATCATGTCCTCGACCTTGCCGGCGAGCAGCAGCTTGCGCTTCACCGGATCGGTCTCCGAATCCAAGAGCTTGCGGAAGGTCAACATCTCCCCGAAGACCGAGGCGGTCTCGGCCAGTGTCAGCGGCGTGCGGCTGAGAAGCTCGCCCTGGCCTGCCGCCAGACGCTGATGCACCCCATGGCCCAGCTCATGGGCCAGCGTCATCACGTCCCGCGTCTTGCCGAGGTAATTCAGGAGCACATAAGGGTGGCAGTCGCTCACCGTCGGATGCGCAAAGGCCCCAGGCGCCTTGCCCGGCTTCACCGCCGCATCGATCCAGCCCCGTTGGAAGAACGGCTCGGCCAGGTCGGCCATCTCCGTCGAGAAACCGGAATACGCATCCAGCACCAGTCGCTTTGCATCCTCCCATGGCACCACCCGGTCGTCGGTCTCCGGCAGCGGCGCGTTGCGGTCCCAGTATTGCAGCCGCTCCAGCCCCATCCACTTCGCCTTCAGCGCGTAGTATCGGTGGCTGAGCCTCGGATAGGCGGCTGACACGGCCTCGCGCAGGGCATCGACCACCTCCGGCTCGACCTGATTGGCCAGGTGCCGGCCATGGTCCGGGGCCGGTAGCTTGCGCCAGCGATCCTCGACCTCCTTCTCCTTGATCAGCGTGTTGGTGATCAGGGTGAACAGCCGGATGTTCTGGCCCAGCGTCCTTGCCAGCGCCTCGCCGCCCGCCTGCCGTTTGGCACGGTCGCTGTCCGAGAGCAGGTTGAGCACCTGCTCCAGCGCTAAGGGCTCGGCCTCGCCATCGACCGCGAATTTCAGGCCGGTCATGGTTTCGTCGAACAGACGCACCCAGGCGGAGGAGCCGACGACCGATTGGTCGTGCAGGAACTTCTCCAGCTCGTCCGACAGCTGATGCGGCTTCATCGCCCGCAGCCGGTCGAGCCAGGGGCGATAGCGCGCAAGCGCCGGTTCGGCATCCGACAGCGCGTCGAGCTGCGCGCCGTCGAGCCGGTTCAGCTCCAAGGTGAAGAAAACCAGCGGCTGCGTTAGCGTTGTCACTCTCGCCTGCGCATCGCCCATGAACTTCGCACGGTCCATATCCTGGGTGTTTTGGTAGTAGCGCAGCCCGGCGAACGAAACGATGCGCCCCAGCTTGAGGTCGATCGCCTCGAAATCGGCGATTGCCCCGGCCAGCCCTGCACCGTCGAGGGTCGCAAGCTTACCCTCGTAGCGCGCCGCAAAGTCCTTCGATGCCGCCGCGGCCCAGTCGAAATCGCTGGCGAGGGCTGCTGCATCCGGCGCCTCATAGAGATCCGACAGATCCCAACTCGGCAGATCGCCTAGCTCCTTCCCGGCATGGTCCTGGGCTGTGTCTCTGACGAGTGGTCGGGTCGGTATCATGCTGCTGCGCTCCTCGTTCCGGATCAGCGCAGCAGATACCGCCCTTGGCCGCCAAGGCAAGCGCCGAAGCGTATCACGGCTCGCCGAGCGAGTGTTGGAGCAGCATCCGACCAAGCCGAGAGATCGGCGGACGCGTGAGAGAGGCCCGCGAGAACCGCAGGCGAGGCCGAGAGCGCCCGCCCTAGCCCTCGGGATGATCCAACTGGATCGGCTGTCGCTTCAGAGCTCGACGCCCTCGCCCGGGTCGTAGGGCAGGGTAGCCTCCGGCGCCGGCTTGGCCTCAGGCTCCGGCGACCAGTCCGGTGCATCGGCACGGCGGCGCATGACGATGTCCCCATTCGGCAGGATCTCGGGGCTGTGATAGTTCCCGATATCGTCGATCCGGCCCAGAACCCCGAAGAATTCCTCCGCCTCCTCGATCTTGGGGCCGAGCTGATCGACCAGATCATCGAATGTCTCGCTGAACCGATCCGCCCAATCCTCGAGTGGCGAGCGTCGTTCCTCTGCCGCCACGGGCGACGCAGCCAGTAGGAGGATGAACAACGAAACAGCCATCGGACGCAGCGCTTGGACCATAGGTGCCTCCGCCAAACGAGATTAACCACGATGATGCCATGGATTAAGCGGCTGACGCGAGCGTCTCCGTCGCAGCGCTTCGTTGTCTGCCGCGGAAGTGGGCACATAAAAACAAAACCGCCCCGGGCGACATCAGCGCACGGGGCGACCAAATCCGTTTCAAAGCGTTTGGCCTGCAGCCCCCCGACTGCAGGCCAATTCTCGCTCAGTTCGACAGCGTAATTTCCACGCGGCGGTTCAGACGCTCCCGAACGCCATCGCCGGTCGGGCGAGCCAGTTCACGCTCGCCGCGGCCAGCCAGCGTCATGCTGTCCTCCGTTACGCCGGAGTTGACCAGCGACGAAGCGACACTGCGCGCCCGGCGCTCCGACAGCGCCTGGTTGTAGTCGACCGAGCCGACGGTGTCAGCGTGGCCGACGATCGACAGCGCGGTAGCGCCCAGCGACTGGACGGCCGATACGACGCTGTTCAGCGTCTCGCGAGCACGTTCGGTCAATGTCGACTGGTTGAAGCCGAAATACACGATAAAGTTGTTCTCAGCTTCGACCGGCGCGGCACCAAGGCAGGCTGCCTTCGCGTCCTCGTAAAGCGCGAGCGCGTCCTCGGCGCTGACACAGGCACCCGCACCGCCACGAACCGACTCGAGATATTGATCCCACATCGCCTGCGCGCGCGCGCACTCAGCCGGGCGAACGCCCTTGTTGTCGTTGATGATAGCGACGAGGGACTGATACTCGCTACTCAGATCGGCATCGACGATCTCCAGCTGGTCGGGCGACCAGGGCGGCGGCGTGGCGCCTGCCTCGGAAGCCATCGATTTCGTCATATAGGCGGTGGAGTTGCGCCAACGGGCATCTTTGAAGGCGGCCCGGCGACCAAGCTCTGTGTACTCGCCCGCCAGCGCCCCCTCGAAACCCGAACCGCCATGATCGGCGTTCAGATACCGCTCTGCGGTGAACGTGCTGCCAAGCGACGAGCCCGGCAGCGCAGCCTTTCCGCAACCGGCAAGCGCCAGCGCCGAAGCGGCCAGCAGCATGGTGTACGTCTTCATCCCTCTCTCCGTTCACTTCGGGCTGCGCGGACGCAGCCCCGGATTCATTTTCACCGGCTTTGCTGCCGATCCGCGTCGTTCCCTGTGACACGATTGAGCGCATTTCTCAATCTGGGAACCCAACCCACGCGACTACCATCATGACTTTATTGACCACGTTACCCATTCACAACACCGGAATGCGTTTTCAAGAACGTGTACGGGAGTGGACAGAAGAGCACCAAACCGGAGCGAGCAAAACCGGCTTGGTCACCGAATGTCAATCGAGCTTGCGTTGGATGGTGACAGTCCTCAGCGGATATTGGCTTTGCCGACATGCAGACACGGATCTTAATCGCGGATGACGACGCGCAGCAGAGACGGTATCTCTCCGCGATCCTGCAGGCCAGCGGCTATGCAGTGGAAACGGCCGATGGCGGCAAGGCGGCGGTTGCGACGCTAACCGGCGCATCCGGGGCGCAAATCGGACTGACGCTTCTGGACTTGCACATGCCCGATCTCGACGGTCTTTCGGTGCTCGCGAGGATCCGCGAGGCGAAGGTGCAGACGCCGGTGCTGGTGCTCACCTCCGACGGCTCGGTCGCCCGGGCGGTCGAGGCGATGCAGGCGGGGGCGCAAGACTTCCTGGCAAAGCCGGTTGCGCCGGAGCGGCTTGAGGTTTCGATCCGCAATGCCCTGGCGATGTCGGAGTTGACGACCGAGGTGCGCCGTCTGTCGCGCAAGGCGGACAACCGTCTCTCGTTCGAGGAATTGATTGCCGTCGCACCCTCCACACGAGAGGTGATTGCCCTAGCGCGCCGCGCTGCGCGCTCCGACATCCCGGTTCTGATCGAAGGGGAGAGCGGGACCGGTAAGGAGGTCTTCGCGCGCGCGATCCACGGCGAAAGCGAGCGGGCAGGCGGTGCCTTTATCGCTGTGAATTGCGGTGCTTTGCCCGCAAATCTGGTCGAATCTATCCTGTTTGGCCATGAAAAAGGGGCTTTCACCGGCGCGACCGCCAAGCAGGTCGGCAAGTTCCAAGAAGCCTCCGGCGGCACCCTGTTCCTGGATGAGGTCGGCGATTTGCCGCCCGATGCCCAGGTGAAACTGCTGCGTGCGATCCAAACGGGCGAGGTTGATGCGGTCGGTGCCGCCAAGCCGACGAAGGTCGATATCCGGCTGATCTCTGCCACCAATCGCGACTTAAGCGGGATGATCGCGGAAGGCCGGTTTCGCGAGGATCTGTACTATCGCATCTCGGTATTTCCGATGGCGTTGCCGCCTTTGCGGGAACGCCGCGAGGACATCCCCGGGCTGGCCCGAATGTTCCTCCACCGCATCGCGGCGGCGGAGGGCATCCCGGTGGAGAGCTTCAGCCAGAATGCGCTCGAGACGATCACGGCCGCCGAATGGCCGGGCAATGTACGCCAGCTGGAGAATACGATTCACCGGGCCGTGGTCCTGTCGAATGGCTCGCAGATCCAGGCGGATGATTTGATCGGCCTGACCGCCGGCGGGCTTGCAAGGTCCGGCGTCCAGGATCGCGGCGCCGCACAGTCCGATGCCGACGCGGGTGGGGGCCGCTGCTTTATCGAGGCCGATGGTCATATACGACGGCTCGTGGATATCGAGGCAGACGCGATCAAGGAGGCACTGCGGCTCTATCGCGGGCGGATGTCAGAGACCGCGCGGCGCCTGGGGATTGGCCGCTCGACCCTCTACCGAAAGATCGACGAATTGCGGATCGAGAAGCTGGACACCGCGGTCCGCTGAGCCCATTGGCAGGGAGCAAGTCTGCGAAATCTCCGAATGATGATCAGATCTCGGCCAGAATACGGCAGTATCGTCACAAACGATTCTATCACTTTACAGAACGATCTATCGGATTTTCGGCATTCTCCTTAATCTCGTTGCAATTCACTGTTTATTTCTTACCCTCCATCGCAACGGGTGGTGCGGGTTTTTGGAAGGCATGGAATCCTTGAAGACGCCATTGCTCGCGGGTGTCGCAGTGCTGGCTCTGTCAGGCTGCCTTATGCACACGCAGTCAGAAGCCGAACACGACGAGGAGGCAGTGGTCGCTGCGCTCTGCTACGCGGCCTTTGTCGGCGACGAATATCAGACCCTGATGGACAATTTCGAAGAGACCGAAAACGGCGATGAGGACCCGCCGGAGCTCTATCTCGGCGAAGTCACTGGCCAGTGCTACACCAGCCAGAACAGCTGCTTTGGGTTCGGCAACAATCTTTGCCGGGTTGTTGCCAGTGGACGCAGCTTTACCCTGCCTATCCCCCGCGGCGACAGCACAGCCTCCGGTGCCGTCGGTTCGTCGGGGATCGCCGCTCCGGCCGGCGCTGGCACTGTTGCGGCGGCTGCCGCGGGCGCGGCCGGGCAAGGCAGCGGCGAGGGCACTGGCAGCGGGCAAGCATCGGCCGATGCCGCGTCGGCAAATGCCGCCACAGCCAGCGGTTCTGGGAGCACGGCCGGCAACGAACTGGCCAGTGCGCCGAGCAACCCCGGCAGCCCCACCGCCTCGGCCAACGCAACGGGTGCCGGCAGCGCGGCGAGCACATCGTCCTCGGCCGGCGCGGTCGGCGGCAGCGGGGGGGCGGTCAGCTCGAGCGGAGCGCTCGGCATCGGACTGCCGGTGGACGTGTCCGCCGCGACGGCGGCGGGCGCTGTCGGGCTCGGTGCAGCGGTCGCCCTAGGCGTCACCCTCGCGATCCTTGCTCAGGACGGCGACACCGGTGGCACCGCGCAATCGAGTTCCACCGTCTCCACCGCCGGCGACGGCGGCTGATCAGGCGCTCGGCATCATCCCCAGCGCCGAGAGATACAGGTCGAGCAGGGCCGCTTCCTCTTCCCTCTCCTCCTCCTTCTTTTTGCGAAGGCTGACCACCCTGCGCAGGGTGCGCGTGTCGAAACCATTGCCCTTCGCCTCCGCATAGACCTCCTTGATCTGCTCGGCGATCTCGCGCTTTTCCTCCTCCAGCCGTTCGATGCGCTCGACAATCGCCTTCAACTGACCGGCGGCGACAGCGGCGCTCGGCCCCGCATCATCCATCATTGCCTGCTCCCTGTCCGCGTGAGGAGGCGGGGTATAGTGGCAGCAGCGCTCCTGCGCAATCGGCGGATCAAGAGCATGCCTTGGCCGCCGCTTCCCGATGCTCGGGATGCCAGCGCGACAGAGGCGGCCGGTTCTCGATAATGTCGCCGGCGGCCCACAGGATCCGCTTGCGGTCCATATCGACGGTCACCTCGTTGTCCTGGCAAAGTAGATAGAAATCGCCGCGCGTTACGCCCTCAACCAGAACATCTACGACCTGGTTGGGCAGCCAAGCACCGGGATGGTGGTCGCGCCGCCCGGTGGTGGTCCAGCCCGGGATCAGCAGATGCGCTGTGACGGCCGCACCCTCCTCCCGCAAGTGGTGCTGCAGAAGCTCGGTATAGGATTTCAGCGCAGATTTCGTGACGTTGTAGATTGGGTGGCCGGGCGGATTGGTGATCCCCTGTTTCGAGCC
Source organism: Pseudomonadota bacterium (assembly GCA_039513195.1). Taxonomy (GTDB): domain Bacteria; phylum Pseudomonadota; class Alphaproteobacteria; order Rhodobacterales; family Rhodobacteraceae; genus Thermohalobaculum. The sequence goes on from JBCCRM010000004.1 coordinate 121,467, forward strand.
GACATTGACGATCACGGCGGGCCGGCCCGTCGACCGCATCGCCGGCAGGAACGCTTCCACGCCCTCCACCGCCGCCCAGAAATTCACGTCCATCGCCTGGCGCCACTCGGCGACCGGCGCACCAAAGCCCTTGCCAACCCAGGACGCGGCATTGTTCATCAAGAGATCGATAGGGCCGATACGATCGGCTAACGCCACCATTCCCGCGGTATCCGCCACGCTGATGCCGGCGGCCTCGGCCCCCTCGATCTGGGCGACAGCTTCGTCGAGCGCCTCGCCCGGCAAATCGACCATCACCACGCGCATGCCGAAACCGGCAAACCGTTCTGCCGCCGCGCGGCCGATCCCGCTCGCGGAGCCAGTGACAACCGCGGTCTTCCCAGCGCCCAAGACCGGATGCAGGTCCGCCATTGCTCAATGCTCCTTCGCGGCGGCGGCAAACGCCGCCTGTTGGTCGGGTGTCGCCTCGACTTGATGCTCGGCCCGCCAGGTGTCATAGGGCATGCCGTAGACGATCTCGCGCGCCTGGTCTTTCTCCAACGCGACGCCTTGCTCGGCCGCGGCCTCCTGGTACCAACGGCTCAGGCAGTTGCGGCAGAACCCGCTAAGCGTCATCAGGTCGATGTTCTGCACATCGGTCCGACCGCGTAGATGGTCACGCAGGCGCCGGAACACCGCAGCCTCGACCTCGGTCACGTCCAAATCGGCCATATCTCTCCTCCTTATGCCTTTGCGTTGATATCGTCCGCGCGCGCCCGCGCCTCAATCCCCGGGGTGGGGCTTCCGATGGCCTCTGCAACCGCCTCGCGAAGCACCGGATCCATCCGCGCGGCCCAGTCTGCCTGTCCATCGGGGGTCGAGATCAGGTCGCTCCGCAGCTCGATCAGCGCATGGGCGATCCCGCGGCCTGTGCCATGGCGCCACATGCAGTCGCCCTGCAACTGACCAGAATAGGGCTCGTTGTCGCCGATGCAGAGATCGCCCTCGGCGCTCAAGAGGCGGATCATCGGCAGCGCCAGTCGCCCATCGCGGTCCCACAGAACACCGACATGCCAGGGCCGCGGCGGACGCCCGCGCAGGCTTGGCGTGAATGAATGGATCGAGGCGATCACCGGGGTCTCACCCGCCTTCTCGATTCTGTCGAGCGCGGCGGTCACAGCACGGTGATAGGGCCGGTAGTAGGCGTCGAGCCGGCGCTCGACCTCCACCTCGTCCACGGCACGGTTACCCGGAATGATCGAACCGTCATAAAGGCGCATCACCAGCGTTGGGTCGTCTTCCCCCCTGTTCGGGTCTATTACCAGGCGCGAAAAGGTCGACAGCACCGCCCCGGCACCCAGCCGGGCCGCAAGTGCCAGCGTTAGCCCGCGGGCACCGACATCCCAGGCGATGTGCCGGCCCATATCCTCCGTCGTCAGGCCCAGGTCCCCGATCTCCGGCGGCACGGCGTTGCGCGCATGGTCGCAAAGCAGCAGCAGATTGGTCATCGCCCGCGGGCTTGAACCGGGAGAGATATGCTCGACCGGAGCGAAAAGGGTCATGGCGGGCTTTCTGGCTGGGCGGCGGCGTCGCGAGCCTAGCCTCCCGCGAAAGCCGGGGACAAGGCTTGGCGGTGGATCCGCGTGCCGGGATCGTGCTCTGATGCTGGTAGCAATCGGAACAAAACCCGTCGATAGTCGCGGCGCATTAGAAGAATGAGGGACCCTGCAATGCACCGGAACCGACGCGTTAAAGTCGTGGCCACTGTCGGCCCCTCCTGCTCGACCAGGGAGGCGCTGCGCGATCTCTTCGTCGCCGGTGTCGATGTGTTCCGCCTGAATATGAGCCACGGCACCCATGACGACCAGGCGGAACGGTTCAAGCTAATCCGCGAGATCGAGCATGAGATCGAGCGGCCGATCGGCATCCTGGGTGATCTACAGGGGCCGAAACTGCGCGTGGGGCGCTTTGCGGACGGGCCGGTAAAGCTGAATATCGGCAACAGTTTCCGCTTTGACCTGGACGAGACGGAAGGCGACGAAAGCCGGGTTTACCTGCCGCATCCGGAGATCTTCGCCGCCCTGAAACCAGGGGCAAGTCTCCTGGTGAACGACGGTAAGATAAGGGTCAAAGTCATCGACTGCGACGAGACCTTCGCGAATTGCGAGGTGGTTGTCGGCGGCGAGATCTCCAACAACAAGGGTGTCAATGTCCCGGATGTGATCCTGCCGCTGGCTGCACTGAGCGACAAGGACCGGGCGGACCTGGAATTCTGTCTTGATCTCGGTGTCGATTGGCTTGCGCTGTCCTTCGTGCAGCGGCCGGAGGATGTGCTGGAGGCGCGCGAATTGATCGGCAACCGCGACGTCGCCGTGATGGTGAAGGTCGAGAAGCCCGCGGCCGTAAACCGCTTCCACGAAATCCTCGACGTCGTCGACGGAATCATGGTGGCCCGCGGCGATCTGGGGGTCGAAATGGAGATCTCGCAGCTTCCGCCCTTGCAGAAACGGATGATCCGGGAATGCCGCAAGGTCGCGAAACCCGTCGTCGTGGCAACCCAGATGCTAGAGAGCATGATTGCTTCGCCGGTGCCGACCCGAGCCGAGGTCTCGGATGTCGCAAATGCGATCTATGAGGGTGCCGACGCCGTGATGCTCTCGGCCGAGAGCGCGGCCGGCGCGTACCCGATTGAGGCGGTTACCATGATGGACTCGATCGCAAGATCGGTGGAAGGGGCCGATCTGTACCGCCAGATCATTACGGCCGCGCGGGAAATCGACCGAAAAAGCGTCGCCGATGCAATCACGGCCGCCGCTCGCGAGGTGGCCGAGGCAACGCAGGTCAAGGCGATCTGCTGCTTTACCCATTCCGGCACGACCGCGCTTCTCTGCGCCCGGGAGCGACCGGAGGTGCCTATCCTTGCTATGACCCCGGTGGTCGAGACGGCGCGCAGGCTCTCCATCGCATGGGGGCTCCATTGCGTGGTCACCGCCGCGGTCGAGCGGTTCAAGCTTGCAGTCGTCAGCGGGATCCGCACCGCCAAGCGCGAAGGCTTCGCCGACGAGCCCGACAATGTGGTGGTGACGGCCGGTGTGCCCTTCAACATGCCGGGGACGACCAATATTTTGCGGGTTGCACCCTGCGACGAAAAAAAGATCTTCGAGGGCGGTTACGAGTAAGTGACGCGCTGACCGGGTCGCAGGCCCCGGGACCTCGACGGAAACGACCGGAAGGTGGCCAAGCATGCAGAATTTCGATGTCGTGGTGATCGGCGCTGGACCCGGCGGCTACGTCGCCGCGATCCGGGCAGCGCAGTTGGGCCTGAAGGCTGCGATTGTTGAGCGAGAGCATCTTGGCGGCATTTGCCTCAATTGGGGCTGCATCCCGACGAAGGCGATGCTGCGCACTTCGGAAGTGTTCCATCTGATGCACCGGGCGAAGGAGTTCGGACTGTCAGCCGAGGGGCTGGGCTACGACCTGCCGGCCATCGTAAAACGCTCTCGCGCGATTGCGGGGCAGCTCAATGCAGGGGTCGGCCATCTGCTAAAGAAAAACAAGGTAACCACTGTGATGGGCGAGGCCACCATCACTGCGCCTGGCCGCGTGAAAGTTTCGGGCGAGACGGCGCAAGAGCTTTCGGCAAAGAACATCGTGCTGGCCACCGGCGCCCGGGCGCGAGAGCTGACGGGGTTGGAGGCGGATGGCGATCTCGTCTGGACCTACAAACACGCACTGACCCCAGCGCGGATGCCGAAGCGGCTGCTGGTGATCGGTTCCGGCGCAATTGGGATCGAATTCGCGAGCTTCTACAACGCGCTCGGCGCAGAGACGGTCGTGGTCGAAGTGATGGACAGGATACTGCCGGTCGAGGATGCAGAGATCAGCGCCTTCGCCAAGAAGGCCTTCGAGAAGCAGGGCATGACCGTCCTGCCCGATGCAAAGGTTACGCGCCTCGACCGAGCGGCACCCAAGGTCACCGCGCATATCGAGGTGGGTGGAAACACGGTGCCGCAGGACTTCGACACGGTCATTTCGGCCATTGGGATCGTCGGCAACACCGAGGGGCTGGGGCTGGAGGCGCTCGGCGTCCGGATCGACAAATCCCATGTGGTGACCGACGGCTTTTGCCGCACGGGGGTCGAGGGGCTCTATGCCATTGGCGATGTGGCGGGCGCGCCCTGGCTCGCGCATAAGGCCAGCCACGAGGGCGTGATGGTCGCTGAACTGATCGCGGGCAAGAACGACGTTCATCCGGTCGACGCCGAAAGCATCGCAGGCTGCACCTATTGCCAACCGCAGGTCGCCAGTGTCGGCCTGACCGAGGCGGCGGCAAAGGCGAAGGGCCACAGCATCAAGGTCGGACATTTCCCTTTCATCGGCAACGGTAAGGCTATCGCGCTCGGCGAGCCGGAGGGCATGGTTAAGACGATCTTCGATTCCAAGACCGGCGAGCTGCTCGGAGCCCACATGATCGGTGCGGAGGTCACCGAATTGATCCAGGGCTATGTGGTTGGCCGTCAGCTCGAGACGACAGAGGAAGACCTGATGGCCACCGTCTTCCCGCACCCGACGCTGTCGGAAATGATGCATGAGGCGGTGCTCGACGCCTATGGTCGGGCGATCCATTTCTGACAACGCTGTCGAACTGCCGCTAGATCAGGAAATCCGAAGCGTCGATCTGATCACTCGCGGTTTCGAGCAGCAGGATCGTCTCCGCACCGAGATCGATGCGCGTGTTTGCGCCTTGTGGGTCAACGGTCAGATCTGCATTCCCCTCGACACCGGCGGCCCGCGTGAGGTCGAGGCGGCCGACGCCGGTCAGCCAGGCCTCGCCGAAGGTCGTAGGTCCAAGGCGCGACTCAACCGTCTCCGCGATCAGGCTGACTGTGATCGTCAGTGTGGTCCCACAGCCGGAAAGGGCCGCCATGCCGGTCGCCGCGGCGCCGCCTGTGTCCGAAGAGCCGAGACCGCCGCCATAGCCCACGAAGAAGGGCGCGAACGCGTCGTCATTGCCCTGGATCCCAAGACGCCGCCGCCGGTGAGCCGCAGGCTACTATCGCCTTCGAGACCGATGAACACCTCGGCCGAGCTTGATCACCGGCACATCGTAGTTGCTCGCCGGGTCGTTCTGCACATCGATGACGCCGCTATTCGTAACCTCCGTGCTCCCATGGGAGCCGAAGTCCCTTCCCGCCCGCAGAAAGCCTGGATAGCCTGTACATGTCGTGAAGTTACCGACCGCGTCCGAGGCCGTCAGGCGCGACCCCTCCCCGTCCACGCGGAGCAGTCCGTCCGAGCCATCAGAACGTCCGACGACGAAAAAGAATTCATTGGCCTCTGCCGCGCCGGTGACTTCCAGCACTCCGGCCCCGTCACGGCCAACCCCGATTTGACCTGCCCCACCTTGGGAAATGAGCGTAGAGCCCTGCCCATCCACCGTCACGGTTCCTTGGCTGCCTGGCTGGCGGCTAAGTACCATGCCGAGATAGACATTGGCGGTGCCGCGGGTGACCGTAATGTCGGACCCGGTATCGATCGCGACGCGGCCGGTCCCGGCATTGCCCGCAGTCAGCCCCGTTGACAATACGCCGGCGTCGCCGGTTACCCTGATCGTCCTGCCGCGCTCCCCCGCCGCACCGTAAGGGCGAGCGGACAGGGTGCGAAGTTACATTCACCGCGCTGCAAGGGCGCTATGCCTTGGCTGCCTCCTGCTGGGTGAAGAACGACGCACCCCTGGGGAAAGCCGGCGTCTCCAACTCATACGCCTCGGCGCGGATGCGGGCAGGATCCTCTCCACGGACGAACAGACCCGCGTGCTTCGACGGCACTGGATTGGGGCAGCAGGGCGCCGCATCCCCGGCCGAATAGACGCTGATGAACAGCGTCCGGGGCGCGGTCGAGCGGTTCGGTGCCGACCCATGGGCCACCCGGGTATGCATCAGGCAAACCGAACCCGCCGCACCATGGCAGCGCACCGCCTCCGCCTTCATTGCCGCTTCGACCGCCGGCGCCACCGCGCCAGCGAACACGCCGTCACGCCACAGCGAATGAATAGGTCCCTTGTGGGAGCCCGGCTGAACCTCCAACGGGCCGTTTTGGAGCGTGACCTGGTCGATCATCAGGAGCGCGGTGATCAGGTCCGAGTTCGAATGGGGTGTAAAGGCGAAGTCCTGGTGCCATTTCACCTCCGTGGCCGAACCAGGCTGCTTCGCGTTTATCTTGGTATGATGCAGCTTCACGTTCGGCCCGATCAACTGGGCCACCATGCCCGTCATGGCGCTGTCCGACATCGCTTCGAAATACCCGTCGGAGATCTCGGTCGGCGCAGAGACGCGGCGTAAGGCCGGCCTGTCGGCGCTGTGACCCGGTTGCACGTCGAAACGCGGGCGGCCGTCCAGCATCTCGCCAAACGGTCCGGAAAAGGCGCGGCTCTCCTCGATCCACCGGTCCATATCCGCCCTCAGCCGCGCCAGCAGATCAGGAGAGACCGCGTTTTCCACGGTAATGAACCCGTCCCGCCAAAACTGGTCCCGTTGCGCGTCGGTCAATCTGGTCATTGTCTTTCCCATCACTCCGGTGAAATCTTGGGCAGTTCCGTCGGATCGATCAATCCCAACTGTGCAAGGGCGGCGGAAGATGCGGAGCCGGGCGAGCGGTTTTTCCGGCGCCGGAGCAGACGGAAAGGTCAGGGGCCGACGGTGAAATATACGCTCTACAATAGGCTCGGCTCCGGCGGTTTCGTCGTAGAGGCGATGTTTGCCTTGGCCGATATCGGCTTCGACTATGAGCCGATCCAGTCGAAACCAAGCCGACCGCTTGGCGCATCGATCGATCACTTGAACGCCTGGGGGCAACTGCCTGTGTTGGTACTGCCAGACGGGCGCAAGATGACCGAAGTCGCGGCGATCATCGCCTATCTGGCCCAGGTTGAGGAGCGCTGCCGGATGGGGCCGCATCTATGGGTCGACGATCTCGCCGCCTTCTTGCGGTGGAGCGTCTTTCTGTCGGTGAACGTCTATGAGGCCGTGTTGCGCCGAATCTATTCAGACAGGTACTTTGTCGGATTGGGTGAGGTGGTGGCGGAAGGGGTCGACATGCCCGGGATCGACTTTGGCGCGACCATGACGGCCAGCATCCGCAAGAGCGGTCGGAACCATGCGCATAAAGCGCTTCGCCATATCGAGAGCGAGATCGCAGCGGAACGCTTCCTCCTCGGCTCACGACTGTCACCCTGCGATCTTTATCTGGCAATGCTTTACGCCTGGCACAATCGTCAGCCGGATCTGCCGAAATGCGCCGAGATCACCGCCCGCGTTGCGACCCATGCGATCGTCAACCCGATCTGGCAGCGCAACTTCGGCGACCGGCTGGACGAGAAATGGCATGAGGGCGGACCGCTGTGGCAATAGCGGACACTCAAACGTCGAGGCTGCGGCGATAGCCACGTGCCGGCATATGGCTGACGGCGCCTACATTTTCGGTGGAACAACTCTGGGATGGCACGCGGCCTTCCTGCTAAAGAACACGCGGAGAGCCCATTGAAGATCGCCTGGCACGCCGTACCCGGCCTGCCCCCGCGAGCAACCCCTGTGTGAAAGGCAAAGGAAATCAGACAATGTTCGTCGCCATGAATCGATTTCGCGTCGTTAGGGGCCAGGAGGACGCCTTCGAGGCGGTCTGGAAAGGCCGCGAGACCCGCCTCGACGAGATGGAGGGGTTCAAGCAGTTCCACCTGCTCCGCGGACCCGAGCGCGAGGACCACACGCTCTACGCATCGCACACCATCTGGACGGACCGCGCGGCCTTCGAGGCCTGGACCCGATCGGAACAGTTTCGGGCTGCCCATAAAGGTGCGGGGCAGAACAAGCCGCTCTATCTCGGCCATCCCGACTTCGAGGGCTTCGAGGCGGTGGAAGGAGCCTGACGGGACCCTGCGGATCGCTCAAGACTGTGCAGCGCGCGCCCGTTTGGCCAGATCGACGAGCATCGGGCGCAGCGCCTCTGGGCCGGAAAGCGGTGTGTCAAACCACAGCCTGGCGACCCGGTCACCGCAAACGAGATCGAGGCCATCCGGGTCGATGCAGGCCAGTTGCCAATCGCCGGGCGGCTGGCCCAGCAACACCTCGGCATAGAGCTTGATCGCGTCCCCATGGTCTTCGTTCATATGGGAGACCGCCCCTTCCTCCATGCCCTCGACCTCCGCACTGATCTCGGTGAGAAGATCGCCCGCGGTGAGAGCATAGGCCTTGGCGAAACCGCCATTGAGCGAGGCACGCTCCGGTTCCAGAACCCAGAACGCGAAGTCGGTAAAATCCGCATAGAGCGCCGCTTTGGGGTGGCGCCGCAGGAAACGACACCGCGCCTGGCCCCGCGCCTCGCCATCGAGCCTGTGCGCTCTGCCGAAAACTGTAATCCTAGCATGCGCAAGCGGGTCGCCCTTCCCCGGCGTACCGAGGAGGAGGGAGGCGCGAGAGTCAGCCTCAAGCGCGCCGAAATGGGGGGACAGGGAGGAGATCAAGAACAGCGGCTGCCCAGCCATCGCGGTCGCAACGCTGACGCGGGTGACCTGCGGCCCACCGGTCGCCGTTTCCAGCGTCCCGAGGGCAGCCGTCCTTTCCCCGCGCAAGAGCGACTTCGCAAGCCGTCTGGCGGCGTCATCGACCGGTTGCAGCATATCGTCGGCTGTCATCTACACGACGTCCTTTTTCTCAGGCCTCACGGCAAGTAGGCCGGGCTGGAGAATTGACGATGCCCGCCCGGTCTGGCTAGCTATCACCGCCCAGCCAAACGCTGCTCACCAGCCAGGATTCGGTCGAACTGTGCGTGAAGGGGGCGGATCGGATGGCTCGGGTCGATTGTTCAATCGAAGCACATTCACGGGCAGATCTGTGCCTGCCGTCGGATTGTCCTTTTGACGGGCCAGAAATCTTGGTGCTCGATCTCTCGCGCAGGTTCTTCGCGGCTTTCGCGGACCCTGAAATGCACGGCTGGATAGGCGCCTTTTCCGGGGCGGAGGCAGCCTTGGGCGAGCGTGGCGACGCCTTTGCCCACGGCGTTCTGAAGTCCGTCCGAGCGATGCGTTCGACCCGACGTGCCGGTTTTGCCTTCATGAGCCCAGACTGCCCTGACTGCGCGAGACTGATTACGCTGGACGAACGCGCCTTCATCGCCGTGTTGCATGCACAGCGGAGGGACCGGGGCGACGGGGCACGGTCCCAGGCGTTGATCGTTTGCCGCGGCAAGGATCCGACCGCGCTCTTGGCGGCGACCGGTGCTTTGGCGTCGCTTTGCCGTCCAGAGTTGGCGCCAGAATACTGCACTGAGGATTGCAACCGTTGCGCATCGCCATACCCACGATCATAGCACCAAGGCGTCAGACGGCGCGTCTGTTGACCGTCGACCGGGCCGTCAGGCTGACGCCGAACATGATCCGCGTCACCTTTGCCGGCCCGGAGTTGGCAGGCCTGACCCCGGGCATCGAAGGTGCCCATTGCAAAATCCTGTTGCCGGCAGAGGGTCAAGACCGCGCCGCATTTGCGAAACAGCTGCGCGACGGTCCCCGACCGGTGAGACGGACCTATACGATCCGGCATCTCCGTACCGAGCCGTCGGAAATGGATATCGATTTCGTTGCGCATGGCGACGAAGGCCCGGCGTCCGCCTGGGCGCATCGGGCCGAGGCTGGCAGTTTTTGCGGCTTTGCCGGGCCAGGATCTGGAAAGATCAAATCATTCTATGCCGATTGGTACTTGGTCGCCGCCGACATGTCGGCTCTGCCGCTTGCCGCGGCGACGCTGGAGGCAATGCCACACAATGCAGTTGGTGCTGCAGTGATCGAGGTTCTCACGGAGGAGGATCGCCAGCATATCGACGCGCCGCCGGGCATCGACATTCACTGGTTGATCCAGCCGGATCCCAAAACGCGATCTTTCGCGCAGGAGGCGTTGGTCCGATCCCTGCCATGGCGACACGGCATCGTTCAAGTCTGCATCGCGGGCGAAAGCGGCGTCATTCGCAGCTTTCGGGAGTTCGTTTACACGCAGCAGCGTGTGCCGAAGCAGGACACCTACATCTCCGGCTATTGGAAGATCGGCTTGGTTGAGGACGAACACCAGGAACAGAAGCGGCGCGGCACGGCGGGCTAGGCGTGCTTTCCGTCACCTATGTGCAGCCGCACGGCGCCGCATTCGGAACGGTCATCCCATAGGAAAAGTTCGGCGCCCGCGCTAGCAGTCCTGCCCGGTCGTCGCGCGCAGCTTCTCCACATAGCCTTCGGGCGGCTTCAGTCCCATCACTGCGCCCGCCTCGTACCAATCCAAGGCGAGGCAGACATCGGGCTTGACGCCGTGCAGCCCCTTTTCATGCAAATGACCGATCACGACTGCCGATGTTGCATGACCCTGAGACGCCGCAGAGCCGAGCCAAAACAACCCCTCGTCGATATCGTCCCGCGGTGCGCGCTCGCCGATGAGGAACATCCCCAAAGCATGTTGCGCCTCGGCATGCTGCCGCTGCGCTGCCAAACGCCAAAACAGCTCGGTCTGCTGCGCGTCTTCCGCGACGTGCGTGCCGGTTGCGTAAAGGGTGCCCAGCACAAAGGCCGCCTGAGCATCGCCCGTCATTGCCTGGCAACGAAGATCGCTCAAGGACATCGCATCGGAGGTTTCGGTGCAGGTCAGCGCCTCTCCGTTGCAGGGCAGACCCGCCGCCGCAGCGGTTTTTGCCGAGCCGATTAGGGCCGCGTCGGAACAAGGGGTCGGCACCTCAGCGAGCGGCCGTTCACTCTCCGAAATGCCGGAGGCCACAACGGCGATCAGCGCACTGGCGATCAATGGGACCGTTATCGACATGCAATGCGCCCCTTTTCTGCAACAGATGCTGATTCCTGAGTGTTTCAGTAGACTTTTGTGTGCGGGATGACTATCAGAAAGCGCCGCCGGCGTTGCGGTTCTTGCCAGCGAGAGGGGGACGCTTTGTCGCGCCCCTCTTCCCGGCAAGGGCGGCGTACTAGATATCGCGACCAAAGCCCCGTGAAGGAGAGGACCAATGTTCGTTATTAGCAGACGCAACTTCGTGATCGGCACGGCAGCGGTGGCCGCAGCGGCACCGCGCCTAGCTTGGGCAGCAAACCACGACGTTAAAATGCTCAACAAACATCCCGAGGATCCGAAGAAGCGTATGGTCTTCGACCCGTTGATCGTCTCGGTCCAGGTGGGGGACACCGTTACATTCTTGCCGACCGATCGCGGCCATAACAGCGCATCGATCGACGGGATGCTGCCGGAGGGCGCAGAGACCTGGGACGGCAAGATCAACAAGGAAATCTCGGTGACGCTGAGCAAGCCGGGTTTCTACGGTTATCGGTGCACCCCCCACCAGAGCGTTGGGATGGTCGGCCTGATCATCGTCGAAGGCGATGGCAAGCTCGATAATCTCGAAGCCGCGCAGAGCGTGCGCCAACGCGGCCGCGCAAAGAAGGTCTGGGAGCAAATTTGGGCTGAAGCCGAATCGCAGGGCATGCTCGCCTGAGCGGGAGAGCGGGCTGCTGCGGCTGCGCCCAAACGGTCGTCCTGGGCTATCCGCCGGGCGTAGACCACCACGGATGTTTTGCACCCGCCTCTGTCGAAGAGGCGGGTGAAGGTTCGAGTGGACCTTTAGCTTATTAATTTGCCGATTCTTGGCGACGAATTGAACCCGCGCCCAGTGACTTCATCGGGCCATTCACACCCCCGGCAGATCCCTTGTGATGACCCGGCAAAGAGACCGAAGGTCTGACATTCTGTCTCTCCGGTTGGACAAATTGTCCAGACCGCTGCGTCAAAGTCGAGAGAAGCGCCCGGCGCAACAGCATCTTGCTAGTTTGGCACGACCCTTGCTTTATCCCGACTAGTCTGGCGTGTGCGTTTCGACCGAAAACCACTTACAGGTCGCCGTCGCTCGCCAAACAAGAAAAATAGTCGGTCCTACTTGAAATCGGCACTCGCCGAAACAGCTGGCCGGAATAGAGAAAAAAGCCTGATAAAATAGTCAGGTGGGGAGGAAAACTGTGGTTGAAGAAGATGACGCCGTCGGGCGACCATCTAGCCTTTCAGCTTTGTGTTGAGAGGCGACAAGATGGCAAGTGTTACTGCAGAATCCTCGACGCTTCCCGGTCTGTTGCTGCGAAATGCGCAGTCTCGGGGAAGATTTCCTGCTATCCGACAGAAAAGGCGCGGGATCTGGCGTACCGTGACCTGGTCAGAAATGGGATTGGAAGCCGCAGCGCTCTCCGCAGCTCTACAAGCCAGGGGGCTCAAGGCTGGCTCGGTTGTCGCTTTGATCGGGGACAATCGGCCCCGTCTCTTCGTAGCCATGGCGGCGGCACAGGCCGCTGGCGCCATCGCAGCGCCAATGTTCCAAGATGCGGGCGCTGCTGAGCTGGCGCCGTTCTTTCAGCGGCTGCAACCGACCCACGTGTTCGCCGAGAACCAAGAACAGGTCGACAAGATCCTGGAGATCCTGCCCTCCTGCCCCTCGATAACCTGCATCGCTTATGACGACGACCGCGGTATGCGCCACTACCCCCAATCGGAAATAGTCAGCTATGCGGATCTGGTTGGAGAGGGTAAGGGCGCGGCGCTGTCCGAGCTGGGCGGCCATGCAGACCCTTTGACAAACGCCTTCATCTTCTTCACGTCCGGCACCACCGGTGCGCCCAAGCCCGTGGTGCATAGCCACCAGGCGTTGATCGAACGCGCCGAGGTCGCCGCCCGGACCGAAAAGCTGTCTTCGGACGACACGACGCTCGCCTATCTGTCGCCCGGGTGGATGGCCCAGACGCTGTTCGCCTACGTGCATCCTCTGGTCGTTGGGTCCAGCACCTGCTGCCCGGAGTCTTCGGACACGTTGCTCGATGACTTGCGAGAGGTGGCGCCGACGCATCTGGTCATAACGCCTAGGATGCTCGATACGATTGTGCTGCAGGTGACCTCCCGGATGCAGGATACCGGCGGCATCGTCCTTCGCCTCTTCCGCAGCAGCCTGCAGTCCGGCGGCACGGGCGGCTTTTTCCATCGGATGATGCTGTTTAATCCGCTGCGCGACTCGCTTGGTATGAGCCGGATCCGCGACGCCTATTCCGTTGGCGACCTGTTGCCGCCGCACGCGATGACCTTCTTCCGCACGCTCGGCGTCAATCTAAAGCAGCTCTACGGCACCACCGAGACTGGGTTCTTCGACGTCCTGCAGCGGGACGAGGCGGTATCGGAGGGAACACTTGGCACTCCAATCGAGGGAGTGGAACTCAAAATCGCCGATGGCGGCGAACTGCTGATGCGGTCGTCCTGCATGTTCAGAGGCTATTTCGGTGAGGAAGACGGCGCGCAAGCGGTCGTCGATGGGGATGGGTGGTTCCGGACCGGCGATCTCGGCGCCCTCGGCACTGCCGGAGAGTTGATGCTGACCGACCGAATCTCGGATGTCGGCGCCCTTGCGGATGGCACGCCTTTCCGACCCAAGAAGATCGAAGCGCTACTGAGCGGTAACAACGAAATCCGTGAGGCGGTTGTGATCGGCAACGGTCGAGACGGCGTCTGTGCGCTAATCGATATCGATACGGAAACGGTCGGCCGCTGGGCCGATGGACAAGAGATCTCGTTCACGGGCCACGCCGATCTGGCATCCCGGGACGAGGTCTATGATCTTGTTGGCACGCTGATCGCCGAGGCGAATGCAAAGCTCGCCTCCGACCCAGCGACCGCACCGGTGCAGGTCCGTCGCTATCTGCTGCTGCCCGATGCGCTGAGCGTCGATGACGGGCTGCTGACACCGACCGGCCGCCTGCGCCGCTCTGCGATCCAGACCCATTACGCCAGCCTGATTGACGCGCTCTTTTCAGACCAGACCGAAGTGCCCTTGGAAAGCGTGCCGGGCCACACGGAGGAGGTTCACGACGACCTACATGGCGGGCCGGCAATGCTGAAGCTGCGCGAGGCGAAGACCACTGGCAATCTTCAGGCGAGGAGAGCGGCATGAACATGGCAGCACCCCTGGCGGCGCAGGAGAGGGCCTTTCCCATCGGCGGGCCGATCCTGGAGCTGAACAGTATTTCACTGCGTTTTGGTGGGGTTCACGCCCTCACCGATATCTCTTTCGACATCCTGGAGCATGAGGTCCGCGCGATCATCGGCCCGAACGGTGCCGGCAAAAGCTCGATGCTGAACGTGATCAACGGTCTCTATTCGCCGCAGGAAGGGGCGATTACCTTCGCCGGCAACAAAATCGCGGGCATGACCCCGACGAAGGCTGCGAAACTCGGCATCGCGCGAACCTTCCAGAATATCGCGCTGTTCAAGCGGATGACGGTGCTCGACAACATTATGGCGGGAAGGAAGCTCTTCTCCCATGCCACCTTCTTCGAAGTGGCCTTCCAACTGCCCCGCGCCCGTCGGGAGGAGCTGGAGAACCGGGAGAAGGCGGAAGAGATCATCGAGTTCCTCGAGATCGAGCACATCCGCAAGACGCCCGTGGCAAAGTTGCCCTATGGCCTGCAAAAGCGGGTGGAACTTGGCAGAGCGCTGGCGGCGGAGCCGCGGATCCTGCTGCTCGACGAGCCGATGGCCGGCATGAATGTCGAAGAAAAGCAGGACATGTGCCGCTTCATCCTGGACACCAATGACCACTACGGCACGACGATGGTGCTCATCGAGCATGACATGGGCGTGGTCATGGATATCTCCGACCGGGTCGTGGTGCTCGACTACGGCAAGACCATCGGCGACGGCACCCCGGACGAGGTCCGGTCCAACCAGAACGTGATCGACGCCTATCTCGGCGTGGCGCATTGAGGCGGGGGCTCTGATGGACTGGTACGCTGTCGTATTCTTTTTCGAGGTCTTGATCGGAGGGTTGCTCGCAGGGGTGATGTACAGCCTTGTGGCCCTCGGCTTCGTGCTGATCTACAAGGCCTCCTCCGTCTTCAATTTCGCCCAAGGCGCGATGGTGTTCTTCGCCGTCCTATCCTTTGTGGGCTTCATGGAGATCGGGCTGCATTTCTGGGTCGCCCTGCCGGTAACGGTGGTGCTGATGATCCTGGTCGGCATGTGCACCGAGCGGTTCGTGCTGCGCCCTTTGGTCAACCAATCGGACGATACGCTGTTGATGGCGACCATTGGACTGGCCTTTGTGTTGGAAGGGCTGGCGCAGATGGCGTGGGGCGTCGAAGTGCGCCGCCTCGATCTGGGGATTCCGGATGTGCCGATGCAGTGGCTGGCGGACTTGACTGACATCTTTGTCTCGACACTCGATGTGGTCGCAGGGGTGGTCGCCGGTCTTATGGTGGCGGTCCTGGCGCTGATCTTCTCCCGCACAAAGGTGGGCTTGGGCCTGCGGGCAGTGGCAGACAGCCATGCCGCCGCGCAGTCGATCGGGATCCCGCTCCGGCAAATCTGGATGATGGTTTGGGCCACGGCCGGGATCGTTGCGCTGGTCGCCGGCATGCTGTGGGGCGCGCGATCGGGCGTGCAATTCGCTTTGGTTGGGATCGCGCTGAAGGCACTGCCGGTGCTGATCATTGGAGGGTTTACCTCGGTCCCCGGCGTCATCGTCGCCGGCCTGATCGTGGGCGCTTCCGAGAAACTGGCTGAGGTCTATATCGGGCCCCTCTTCGGCGGCGGGATCGAAGGCTGGTCGCCCTATATGCTGGCGGTCTTCTTCCTGATGTTCCGTCCAGAGGGCCTGTTCGGCGAAAAACTGATCCGGCGCGTCTAGGGGAGGACCAGCCATGCTTTACAGACAAGCCGGGCGTTTCCGGACGAGCTACGCGCAGGACTCCCGCCTGGTCCCTTACTTCGAGGACCGTATCGCGCTGGCCTTGCTTCTGTTCTTCGGACTCGCGGTGCTGCCGTTCACCGCCAGCGACTATTGGCTCAGCGCCATTCTGATCCCGTGGCTATGCCTGTCGCTGGTTGCGCTGGGGCAAAACATCCTGATGGGCTATGCCGGGCAGCTCTCGCTCGGCTCAGCGGGGTTCATGGCGGCGGGTGCCTTCGCCTGCTTCAACTTCGAGCTGCGTATCCCAGAGATGCCGTTCCTAGTATCGCTGATGATGTCAGGGCTGGTTGCGGCAGCGGTCGGGATCGTCTTTGGCCTGCCGAGCCTACGCATTCGCGGCCTCTACCTTGCGGTGGCGACGCTGGCCTCGCAGTTCTTCATCGTCTGGGTGATCGACAAATTCGGCTGGTTCAAGAACTATGACAGCTCTGGGATCATCACTGCCCAGGACATCGTGATCATGGGCTACTCCTTCACCTCGCCGGCGGAGATGTATGTCGTCGTCCTGCTGGTGGTGGCGTTCATGACCTTGCTGGCGATGAATATGGCGGCGGGCTCAATCGGGCGAAACTGGATGGCGGTGCGCGACATGGATGTGGCGGCGGAGGCGATGGGGATCTCTCTCCTCCGGACGAAGCTGCAGGCCTTCGCGATCAGCTCGTTCTACTGCGGTGTCGGTGGCGCACTGTTCGCCTTCACCTTCTTGCAGTCCCTGGAACCGGTTGCCTTTGACATCAACCTGTCTTTCCGCATCCTCTTCATGGTGATCATCGGCGGGCTTGGCACGATCATCGGCGCCTATCTGGGCGCGGGGTTCATCCTGCTGCTGCCGGTGTTCCTCAACATCTTCTTCCACGCGGTGGTGGGCGATGCAGTGGACGCGACCATCGTCTCGGCCTTCGAGCAGGTGATCTTCGGCGTCTTGATGATCGTCTTCATGATCTACGAGCCGCTCGGCATCGCCCGCCTGTTAGAGCTTGCCCAAGAACGGCTCCGTCGATGGCCGTTCAAGGTCTGATTTTCTACCGAGATCAAAGATGCTGGAGGCGCCCACGGAACACGAAAAGCCCAAAAACAAGACGTTCTGAGAGAACACATCCATGGGAGGATGACAAACAATGCATCAAACCTTGAAACGGGTCGCAGCTGCAGCCTTGGCGAGCGCAGCTTTGACGATGCCGGCTACGCCAACCCTGGCGCAGGAAGAACAGTATTTCCCCGTCCCCTCCAGCCGGGTCGGACCGTTCTCTGCCATGGGTACCGGCTATTACGGCGGCATCATCGACTACATGAACTACACCAACATCAAGCATGGTGGTGTGAACGGCGTAAAGTTGGTCTGGGCGGAGTGCGAGACCGAATACAACGCCGCCCGCACGGTGGAGTGCTATCAGCGCCTGCTGACCGGGCCGAACGGTCAAAAGATGCTGGTGTTCGACACGCTCGGCACACCCGGCGCCTATGCGGTGATCAATCGGATGGCCGAGGAAGAGACCGTACTGGCGCAATACGGCTATGGCCGGACCGATGCGGCGGACGGGACTGTCTGGCCCTGGGTGTTCAACGCCGCCAGCCACTACTGGTCGCAGATCGGCATGAAGATGCAGTTCATGGCTGACCAGGAGGGCGGCGTCGAGAACATGAAGGGCAAGAAGATCGTGCACCTTCACATCGACAGCGCCTATGGCCGCGAACCGCTGCCGGCCATGCGCCAGATCTCCAAGGATTGGGGAGTCGAACTGGTCGAAATCTCGATCCCGCCCCCGGGGTTGGAGCAGCAGTCGCAATGGCTTCAGATCCGCCGTGAGCGCCCGGACTGGGTGACCTTCTGGGGCGCGGGTTCGGGCATGAACTCGACCGGCATGACCAACGCCGCCCGCATGGGCTTCCCGCGCGAGCGTCTGGTCTATGTGACCTTCGGCGGGGCCGAGGAAGACATGGTCCCAGCCGGCGATGCGGCAAAGGGCACCTTTGTTGTGGCCAATGCGGTGCCAGGGCGGGAGTTCCCGCTGATCGCCGATATGTACAAGACCCTCTACGAAGACTCGAACGAGGGTAACATGGCGAACCCCGACCGGGTCGGCACGGTCTATTATAACCGTGGCGTCGGCGCTGCGATTATGTGGATCGAGGCGCTGAAGAACGCCCAGGAAGCGTCAGGCAAGGTCGGCAAAGCTGTGAACGGTGTGGAGTTCCGCGACGGCTACGAGGCGCTCGACATGACCCCGGCGAAGCTGGAGGAGATCGGGATCACCGGTATGGTGGCTCCGTTCGCGCTGTCCTGCGAGAAGCATGACGGTGCCGGCAAATTCCGGATGATGCAGTGGAACGGCGATAAGTTCGAGTTGGTCACCGATTGGATGGGCCCGCCGGATCCAACCTTCATTCGCGGCCTCGTCGAAAGCTCGGCGGGCAAGTTTGCCTCCGAGAACGGCATCACGGCGAAAGCCTGCGGCTGAGCCTCAGGGCTGCGATCTGGCACGGGATGTGTCCCTTGTGCGGGGTGGAGATCATCCGCCCCCACACCACCCGAAGACGGACAGGAGATCGATGATGAATGTCCAAACCGAGACCAAGGCGTCGGCATCGGTCGATCCGGTCCTGTCGGTCCGCAACATCGAAGTAATTTATGACAGCGTAATCCTGGTTCTGCGTGGCGTGTCGCTGATTGTCCCTAAGGGCCGGATCGTCGCGCTTCTGGGCGGGAATGGCGCCGGCAAGAGCACCACGTTGAAATCGATTTCGGCAATGCTCGGGACAGAGCGCGGGAAGGTTACCAAAGGGTCGATTCACTTTAACGGAGAGCGCACGGATCAAATGACCCCCGGCGATCTGGTCGGGAAAGGCATGGTGCAGGTGATGGAAGGCCGGATGTGCTTCGGGCACTTAACCGTCGAGGAGAACTTGATTGCCGGGGCCTATTCTCGTTCGATCTCGAAAAGCCAGATCAAAGAGGACCTCGACCGGGTCTACAACTACTTCCCTCGGCTGAAAGAGCGCCGGAAAAGCCAGGCCGGTTACACGTCCGGGGGCGAGCAGCAGATGACTGCCATCGGACGGGCGATGATGGCAAAACCCAGCATGCTGTTGCTGGACGAGCCATCTATGGGGCTTGCGCCTCAGATCGTCGCCGAGATCTTCGAGATTGTTCGAGATCTGAACCAACGAGAGGGCGTCAGCATTCTTCTGGCCGAGCAAAACACCAGCGTCGCGCTGAAATACGCCAATTACGGCTACATTCTGGAAAGCGGACGTATCGTGATGGACGGCCCTGCCGGGGTGCTGGCGGAAAACAAAGATGTCAAAGAGTTCTATCTCGGGGTTTCCTCTGAAGGGCGCGAGAGCTTTCGCGACCGCAAGAGTTATCGCCGCCGCAAGCGCTGGTTCTGACGGCCGGCGGGCAGCGCGATCAGACTGGCATGGCCGCTAAAGTCGCCCATGACCGACAAGAGATGAATGGCGGGCCCGAATTCGGGCCGTGGCTCGCGCAGTCGTCTGTTCTGATCGTCGATGACGAACCGGGGATGCGGAACTTCCTGTACCGCACGCTGGGGCCTCGTTGCAAAAGGATCGAGACGGCCGAGGATACGCGGGAAGCCTCTCGCATCCTCGATGAGAACCACTTCGACATCCTGATCATCGACAACGTGATGCCGGGTAAGAACGGCGTCGAATGGCTGGCGGAACAGCGCGCAATCGGGTTTTTCGCGGACGCCATTCTGATCACAGCCTATGCGGATCTGGAGACCGCGATCCAGGCGCTGCGGGCAGGTGCGGCGGATTTCGTGCTGAAACCCTTCCGTTCAAACCAGATCCTAAATGCGGTCGCGCGTTGCCTCGACCGTATGCGCCTGCAGCGGGAAAACTTTGTCCTGCGTCACGAGCTGCGGTCCTCGCCAGACAACCGGCTCAGCGACCGGCTGATCGGCGAGTCGCAAGCGATCCGGCATGTCCGCGACACCATAGCCCGGGTCGCGCCCCTACCGACCTCGGTGCTCATCACTGGCGAGTCAGGCACGGGCAAGGAGGTTGCAGCGCGGTCCTTGCACGCCCTTTCCGACCGTCACGACAAATCCTTTGTGCCCGTCAATTGCGCGGCGATCCCGCCGGATATGATCGAAAGCGAGCTTTTCGGCCATGTAAAGGGCGCCTTTACCGGCGCGGAGGGGAAGCGCGACGGGCTGTTCCTGCATGCCCAGGGCGGCACCCTGTTCCTGGACGAGATCGGCGAGCTACCCCTGCCGATGCAGAGCAAACTGCTCCGGGTTTTGGAGGACCGGCGCGTCCGACCCGTCGGCTCGGAGCGTGAGAT
Organism: Pseudomonadota bacterium; assembly: GCA_039513195.1. Taxonomy (GTDB): domain Bacteria; phylum Pseudomonadota; class Alphaproteobacteria; order Rhodobacterales; family Rhodobacteraceae; genus Thermohalobaculum. Next base: position 141,568 of record JBCCRM010000004.1, read on the forward strand.
CCCAGTTGATCTCCGCTTCCTCTTCGCGACGAATGCCAGTCTGGAAACGCTGGTCGAGACCGGCGCCTTTCGTGCCGACCTGTTCTTTCGCATCAATGTGATGCAGCTCCACCTGCCGCCCCTGAAGGAGCGTAGCGCGGATGTTCTGGAGCTGTCGGAGCTGTTCATGGGGCGCCTGTCGCAGCAGCTCGGGATGCCACCGGTGGAAATCGCCGAGCGGGATCAGGCGCGGCTGGCGGCCTATCACTGGCCCGGCAATGTCCGGGAGCTGCGCAATCTGATCGAGCGGACGCTCATTCTCGGCCAGTTCCCCGACCACATCGGCGTCCTCTCGTCCCCGTCGCTGGCCGATGACAGCCTGGCAGATGTGGAACGCCAGCACATCCTCTCGGTCCTGCGTCAGGTCGGTGGCAACCGAGAGGAGGCCGCGAGACGCCTGGGCATCTCTCGCAAGACCATCGACCGCAAATTCGCCGTTTGGAATGCTTAAGACACCGGAGCCGCCGCCAAGTCCGCGGTCTAGATCCGTACGCTTTCGGCTGCTGGCAATAGCCATCCTGCCGACCTTGGTGGTCTTGCCACTGCTTTTGTTCATGGCGATCAACCGGTGGACCGACAAATTCGATGCGATCCTAATCTCGAAAGTGAATGGCGACCTGACCATCGCCGATCAGTATTTGTCTCGGATCCTAGAGACGACAGAGGATAACATGGTCGCTCTCGGCGCCTCTGCGCGTTTTCGGGACTTTGCCGAGGGCAAGGACCGGCTGGACCGGTTTTTGGACGAAAGCCGTCAGCGGCTGGGATTGGACTTTCTCTATATCATTGGGGCCCAGGGACAGATTGCCGGGTCCTCGCCGGCCGCGCAAAGGATCGATCGGAGCAATCGCTGGCCGATCATCGCCAATGCCCTCGGCGGCGACGCGCAGACCGAGATCGATCTCTTCGCTGCAGACGACCTTCGGGCTATCTCCGTCGAACTCGCCGAACGCTCCCGCTTCGACCTGGTACCGACGCCCAATGCGGTGCAGACCGACCGCACGCAAGAGACCCGCGGCATGGTTGTCCATTCCGCGGCACCGGTCCGGCTGGACGGCCGGCCGGCCGCGCTGGTCGGGGGCATTTTGCTAAACCGCAACTTAGTGTTCATCGACACCATCAACGACCTGGTCTACCAGAGCGCCAGTTTGCCGGAGGGCAGCGTCGGCACCGCAACCCTATTCCTGGAAGACGTGCGCGTGACCACCAATGTCCGCCTGTTCGAGGGGAGCCGCGCGCTCGGCACGCGGGTGTCGGCGGTGGTGCGCGAAGCGGTTCTGGACGAGGGGCGCACCTGGCTGGATCGGGCCTTCGTGGTGAATGACTGGTACATCTCCGCCTACCAGCCGATTGTCGACAGCTATGGCGACCGGATCGGGATGCTTTATGTGGGCTTCCTCGAAGCGCCGTTCGAGCGCACCAAGAACGAGACCGTTCTGGCCATCGGGCTCGCCTTTTTGGTCATCACGGCGATCACGATTCCGATCTTTCTTCGATGGGCGCGAAGCATCTTCAAGCCGCTGGAACGTATCACCCACACCATCGGCCTGGTCGAGCAGGGCAATCTCGCCGCGCGCACGGGACTGCCGGCGGCAAAGGACGAGATCGGCCGTGTCGCCACGCATCTGGACGATCTGCTCGACCAGGTGCAGTCGCGCGACCGCGACTTACGGGCCTGGAACGACGACCTGAACAAGCGCGTCGACGCGCGTACCGCCGAATTGCAGCGAGCCAACACGAAGTTGGAGGCGACCACAAAGCAGCTGATCATGTCGGAAAAGCTGGCAGCGATCGGCGAGATCACTGCTGGCGTTGCCCATGAGATCAACAATCCGATCGCAGTGATGCAGGGCAACCTAGAGATCGTTCGCAGCGTTATGGGCGACAGAGCTGAGGAGGTGCGGACGGAGTTGCGCCTTCTCGACGAGCAGATCCACCGGATCAGCCAAATCGTCACCAAGCTCCTGCAATTCGCAAAGCCCGAAGAGTACGCCGACTATGTCGAACTCCACCGGCCAAAGGACGTGCTGAACGACTGCCTGCCTCTGGTCGCCCATTTGCTGACCAAGAGCGCGGTCGAGATCGTCCGTGAGGACAGGGCGGAACGTCTGATTTTGATGAACCGTACCGAGTTGCAGCAGGTGACGGTCAACCTGATCGTCAATGCTCTGCATGCGATGCCGGACGGAGGGCGGCTGGTCATTGCCACGTCGGATGAGGACCGCGACGGCCGGGCCGGCATCTCGATTGAGATTACCGATACCGGAACGGGCATGTCGCCAGAAGTTGCGGCGAAGGCCTTCGATCCATTCTACACGACCAAGCGGCGCGAAGGGACAGGGTTGGGTCTGTCGATCAGCCAAACGCTTATTGCGCGCCAGGGTGGGGATATTCGGGTCGCCAGCATCGAAGGTCAGGGAACCACCTTTACGGTCTGGCTCCCCGAGGCCAGCTAAGTCATCTTCCCGACAATCTACATCGGATGGGCGTGGTGAAAAAGCGCCCGACCAAAACCAAAGAGCGCTAGAACCGATGCTATCGGGCCGGAAAGCGTTCTAGGGGCACAAGCTTGACGACTGAGCGTTTCAGTCATCAATACCGAACCGAAGCTATCGTTTGGCCGTCCAACAGGTTCAGACGTGACGATCCGCTTGTTAGGAGTGATCCTGCTTGCGGCGCAACAATGGGATAGTACCACCGCCGGCTGCGAGCAGCACTAGAAACAGCCCAAGCAGATGCCCATAGGCAAAGCCGCCGGGCAGCGGGGCGATATCGATTTCACCGCCATCGGCGACCGAGATTTGATGGCTTGCCACCGGCTCGCCCTTCCGGAAATCCAGGACCGTGAGCTTCAGATCCTCACGCCCGGTCTCCGGCAAGCTCAAAGTAAGTGCACCATAGGGGTCCTCCGCATAGGCGATGTAGCCCGCATAGCCCTGCAGATCGCTGAGTAACGGGGCCTGAGAAGGCGCATCGACGGCACACACACCCATCGCGATAAACGCTTCCAGCGGCGTCTGGACCTGTGGCGCGTCCTCCGTTGGGTGCACCATCAGCGACATCGCCTCGAAAGCCAGCGGGTCACCATCAAGAGAAGGTTGCACGGAGCTGAACATGGCATCGCCAATATCAAAGGTTCCGTTGCGCAGTTCCGCAAAGTTCACCGTCCCGGACGATCCCGTGAGCTGCTCCGGCAAGAGACCAAAGGCAGAGACGAAATTGTCTGCGCGCGTCGCGAAATAGAGTTCGATGCGGTCGGGGTGACGGTCGACGATTGCCGTCATTTCAGCCGACAAACCCGTCGTGCTGCCGAAGCCAATCGCCGCAGCGATGCCAAACCCAAGAACTGAACGAGAGACGCTCATCATGTTGGAGGAGATAGCGCGCCGTGCCGGTCAGGTGAAGGGGGATAACCTGGTGTCAGCCTGTATTTTCCCACTTCTCCTTCACAACTCCGCGGAATGCCATCAACACCGATAGAAGCGCGCTGCCGTCTACTCGGCGGCGACGGCTTGCCCGCTCGTCCCTTCGATCCGGCAGGCAGAGTATTTGAACTCCGGGATCTTGCCGTAGGGGTCGAGCTGCGGGTTGGTCAGCGTGTTCGCCGCCGCCTCGACATAGGCGAAGGGCACGAAGACCATGTCCTCGGCCACCGCTCGATCCGCCCGCGCCATGATTTCGATCGCGCCACGCCGCGTCTCGATGCGGATCATCTCGCCCGGGGCGACCCCCAGCCGGCGTAGAGTTTTTGGGTGCAACGAGGCATTCGCTTCCGGCTCCGCCCAGTCGAGGACGGTGGCGCGCCGAGTCATCGAGCCGGTATGCCAGTGTTCGAGCTGCCGCCCCGTGGTCATTATGAAGGGGAACTCCGCATCCGGGGCTTCGGCCGGCGGCACAATACTCGCCGGGGTAAACTTCGCCCGACCCTCTGGCCGCGGGAAGGCATCCGCGAAGACGATGGGCTGACCCGGATCCTCCGGCGAGAGGGAGGGGTAGGTCACTGCGTTCTGCTCCTCCAGCCGCTCCCAGGTGATGTTGTCGAGCGACTTCATCGACCGTTTCATCTCATTGAACACCTCGCGCGGGTGCTCATATCCCCAATGCAGTCCAAGCCGATGCGCGAGCTGCGTCGTGATCCACCAGTCTTCCTTTGCCTCGCCCGGGGGCAAGACGGCAGGCCGGCCCATCTGCACCTGACGGTTGGTGTTGGTCACAGTCCCGGTCTTCTCAGCCCAGGCCGAGGCGGGCAGGACCACATCCGCGTAATTCGCCGTCTCGGTCAGGAAAATGTCTTGGACCACCAGGTGGTCGAGCATCGCCAGCGCCGCCCGCGCATGTTCGACATCCGGGTCGGACATCGCAGGGTTCTCGCCCAGGATATACATTCCCTGGATGTCGCCGTGGTGGATCGCGTGCATGATCTCGACAACCGTCAGACCTTTTTGGCTCGAGAAATCCTCGGACCCCCAGATCTCGTTGAAGGCGGAACGCACGCCGTCATCCATCACCGACTGATAGTCTGGCAGGAACATCGGGATGAGCCCGGCGTCCGAGGCGCCCTGCACATTGTTCTGGCCGCGCAGAGGGTGAAGCCCCGCGCCCTTCCGCCCGACATGGCCGCACATTAGCGCCAGGCTGATCAGGCAGCGCGAATTGTCAGTGCCGTGGATGTGCTGGCTGACGCCCATGCCCCAGAAGATCATCCCAGCCTCGGCCCGCGCGAAGGTGCGGGCGACATCGCGCAGGACATCCGCCTCGATCCCGCAGATCTCCGCCATCTTCTCCGGCGGGAAACCCTTGAGATGGTCCTTCATCTCGTCAAAACCCTCGGTCATCGCCTGGATGTATTGGCGGTCGTAGAGTTCCTCCTCGACGATGGTGTGCATGATCGCGTTCAACATCGCGACATCCGCACCGGGACGGAATTGCAGCATGTGAGACGCATAGCGCTTCAGCCCATGGCCGCGCGGGTCCATGATGATCAGCTTGCCGCCGCGCTTGGCGAATTGCTTGAAATAGGTGGCGGCGACCGGGTGGTTCTCGAGCGGGTTGCACCCGATCATGATTGCGCAATCGGCATTCTCGATCTCGTTGAAGGTCGCTGTTACGGCACCCGAGCCGACATTCTCCAGAAGCGCCGCGACCGAAGATGCGTGGCAGAGCCGGGTGCAGTGATCGACGTTGTTATGCCCGAACCCCTGGCGGATCAGCTTCTGGAAGAGATACGCTTCCTCGTTCGAGCATTTGGCCGAACCGAAGCCCGCGATGCGGGTGCCGGTGTCCCGGCGCAGACGGTCCAGCCCGCCGGCGGCGGCGTCCAGCGCCTCCTCCCACGTCGCCTCGCGGAAATGGGTCCAGGGGTTCGAGGGATCCACATTAAGCCCCTTGGCCGGCGCATCTTCCCGCCGGATCAATGGCTTCGTCAGCCGGTGCGGGTGCGCAACATAGTCGAAACCGAACCGTCCCTTCACGCAAAGGCGGTTCTCGTTGGCGGGGCCCTCGATGCCCTCGACCCAGGCGATCTTGTCGTCTTTGATTTTGTATTTGAGCTGGCAGCCGACACCGCAGTATGGGCAGACCGATTTGACCTCGCGGTCATAGGCCCGGCTGTCGCCCACCTGGTTTTGGTCCATCGCCGTCGCCGGCATCAACGCCCCGGTGGGGCAGGCTTGGACGCATTCCCCGCAGGCCACGCAGGTCGAGGCACCCATCGGGTCGTTGAAGTCGAAGACGATCTGCGCGTCATGACCGCGCCCGGCCATGCCAATCACGTCATTGACCTGCACTTCGCGGCAGGCGCGGACGCAGAGATTGCAGTTGATGCAGCTATCGAGATTGACCCGCATCGCGACGTGGCTGTCGTCGAGGATCGGCACCCGCTCCTTCTCGATGCGCGGCAGGCGGCTGTCCGACACGCCCTGCAAATCCGCCATTTCCCAGAGATGGGAGGACTTGTCCCGTGCCTTCTCCCGCTCCGGCTGGTCGGCAACCAGCATCTCGATGACCATCTTCCGGGCCTTGTCGGCGCGGGCCGACTGGGTATGAACCACCTGCCCGGCGCGTGGCGCGCGAATGCAGGAGGCGGCGAGCGTCCTTTCCCCCTCGATCTCGACCATGCAGGCGCGGCAGTTCCCGTCGGACCGGTAGCCCGGCGCATCCTTGTGGCAAAGATGCGGGATCAGGGTGCCCTGGCGCTTTGCCACCTCCCAAATGCTTTCGCCGGCCTCGGCCTGCACTTCGCGGCCATCGAGGGTGAATGTGATCGTCTCGGACATCGTCTCTGCCTAACGGTGTTGGTCGATGAGGATGCGGTTGCCGTCCGGGTCGGCGATCACGCAATGGGCGGGGCCGGCGGTCGTTTCGTCGGCTTCTTCGATGATCGCGATACCCCGATCGCGGAGGGTGCGCTGGATCTCGCGGACATCGGTGAAGCTCTCGGTCTCGCCGGCGCTTTGGTCCCAACCGGGATTGAAGGTCAGGATGTTCGCGTCGAACATGTTCTCGAACAGCCCGATGACATGCTCGCCGTTCTTCAGGATCGCGTATTTCGCACCGGGCATCTCGCCAAGCGACCGAAAGCCGAGCTTCTCGTAGAAGGTCTGCGATGCGGCGAGGTCTTTCACCGCGAGGCTGACCGAAAAGGCACCGAGATCGAGATCATGGTGGACCGCCAAGGCTCAGATCTCCTCGGCGAAGTGTTTCATGGTCAGGCGGATCGGGTTGGGCGCGGCCTGGCCGAGTCCGCAGATGGAGGCATCGACCATCGTGTCGCAGAGATCGTGCAACAGGTCTTGGTCCCAACGATCCGCCTGCATCAGCTTCACCGCCTTCTCGCAGCCGACCCGGCAAGGCGTGCATTGTCCGCAACTCTCATCCTCGAAAAACCGCAGCATGTTAAGCGCGGCATCGCGCACCCTGTCCTTGTCGGACATCACAACAACGGCGGCAGAGCCAATGAAGGTGCCGTGGGGCTGGAGCGTATCGAAGTCGAGCGGGACGTCAGACAGCGAGGCCGGCAGGATGCCGGAGGACGGACCGCCGGGCTGATAGGCTTTAAAAACATGCCCGTCGAGCATGCCGCCCGCTGCGTCGATAATGTCCATGATTGTCGAGCCCGCCGGCAGCAGGTGAACACCCGGCTTCTTGACCCGCCCGGAGACGGAGTAGCTACGCAGCCCTTTGCGCCCATTCTTCTCGACCGAGGAGAGAACCTCCGGTCCCTCCCGGCAGATCTTCGCAACCCAGTAGAGCGTCTCGACATTATGAACCAAGGTCGGACGGTCGAAGATGCCGACCTGCGCCACGAAGGGCGGCCGGTGGCGGGGCAGCCCGCGCTTGCCCTCGATGCTCTCGATCATTGCGGACTCTTCGCCGCAGATATAAGCACCTGCCCCGCGGCGGAGGTCGATATAACCCTGCCGAACGACCCCAGCGGCCTCCAGCACGGCGATTTCCGCGTGTAGGATTTTCAGGACCGATGGGTATTCGTCGCGCATATAGATGAAGCAGCGTTCTGCCTCGACCGCCCAGGCGGCGATCAACATCCCTTCCAGAAACAGATGCGGCGTCCGCTCGAGATAATAGCGATCTTTGAAAGTACCGGGCTCGCCCTCATCACCATTCACAGCGAGGTAGCGCGGCCCTTTCTCCGCCCGAACGAAGGACCATTTCCGCCCCGATGGGAAACCCGCACCGCCGAGGCCCCGCAAACCGGAACCAAGGATCGTGTCCTGCACCTTGTCCGGGTCGCCCGACTTGCGCAGCTTCGCGAGGGTCTCATAGCCGCCGGAAACGCGGTAGGCATCGTAGTCCTCGTAGACCGGCAGATGCGCGTGTGTGTCCCCCGTCGCGATGGCGACCGTCACCTTCTCGGGCGTCGCATTGTCGATATGGTTGTGCCCGATCTCCAGAACCGGGGCAGTGTCGCAGCGGCCCATGCAGGGTGCGCGGAGAACCCGAACTTCATCCGGGTCGAGACCGTCCTTTAGCGCTTTCATCAACTGCTGTGCGCCCGCCAACTCGCAGGAGAGCGAGTCGCAGACCCGGATTGTCAGCGCGGGGGGCGGTGTCTCCCCCTCCTTCACAACATCGAAATGCGCATAGAATGTCGCGACCTCATAGACCTCGGACTGCGCCATGCGCAGCTCCTCCGCCAAGGCGCGCATATGGGCTGCGGACAGGTGACCGTATCTGTCCTGTATCAAGTGCAGGAATTCTATGAGCAGATCCGCGCGCCGGGGCCTTTTGTCAAGCAGCGCCCGCACATCGGCGAGCGCCTCGTCCTCCAGCTGCCGGCCCTTTGGGGTACGCCGTCCCTTCCCCCTACCGGACTTCCAAACGCCACGCCCGTCTTTCACGGAATTGTCTAGGGGACTCACGGCCGGACCTCCTGGATCATTCCTCCTCAAAATGGCGTAAGACACCACCGGGTATCAAATCGAAATCCCCAAAGGTGCCATCGCCCAAGCTTATCAAGCCGTCGCAAAGCGCTGGCGAATGATCCCTTGAAAGGCTTCAACCGCCGGGATCACTCTGTCTCGATCCGCGATCACCATGCAGAGTGGCTTCACGATCTCCGGCTCCACCAGGGGCAAACGGACCAGATCGAAACTCGCGCCAAACGTCTCGCTCAGGATCTCCGGTGCGATCGTCGCCGCGTTCCCATTCTTCGCCTGCAAAAGCGCAACGATGAACGAGTTCGTCTCCATCACCGGCTTTGGCGCAACGCAGGCAGCGGCGAAGGCCTCATCAACGATTTTGCGGTTCTGCATGTTGCGGGTGAGCAAGCACAGCGGAAACTCCGCGGCCTGCGCCCATGAAATCCGACCACGATGCGCACCGGCCAAACCGGCCGGCACCAGCAACTCGTAGCGTTCCTCGTAGATTTGCTCGGCCCTGCTCGCGGCTGGGATCGAGCTTTCCTGATAGGTGATCCCGACATCCAGCGAGAAATCCTGCAATCCCTGCGCGATCTCGCCAGCCGACCGCGAATAGACCTGAACGGCAACGGATTCATAGGATTTTTGGAGTTCCGCAGCGATACCGCCGGCGAAGGCCAGCGCTGTCGGTACGGCACCAACGACTAGATCGCCGGTCAACGCGCCCCGCGCCAGATCGATTTCCTGGCGCAACCCTCGGGCGTCGGCGCTCATGATGCGGGCCCATTTAACGGCGATTTCGCCTTCATGGGTAAATCCCATGAAGCGGTTGCCGCGCATGACGACGGGGGCGCCCAAAGCCTCTTCTAGGTTCCGGATCCGCGCCGAAAATGCGGGCTGGGAAATGCCGCATTCTGCTGCGGCCCGGGCGAAATGCTTGTGGCGGGCGAGCGCTGCAAGCAGTTCCATATCTCTCAAATCTGGCATGACATCCCATGGGATACGGCGGAGAGCCGCACCACAATGGCGAATGCCGTCCCGAATTGCATTCAAAATGACGAAGTCTGCGGCTGGCCCTGGTCGCACCAGCGCCGAGCGTCGCAGCGGCGCGCGTGCTGCGCCGCTGCCAGGCCAGGGTGTTGTCAGCCGGACGCGTCGACCACCGGTTCCGGCCGAATGATCTCGGGCCCCAGCGTTTCGATCACCGAGCGGGCATCGTAGGCCGCTGCATCTTCAGCGGGCTTTTCCCCCTCGAAAACCAAGATGTTGGCAAAGGCCTCATATCGGGTGATCGGACGGGTCGAGACCGATCCACCAAAGCCCCCGAAAAAACCGTGCCGGAATCCGGAGCGGAAAAAGAACGGCCCGAACCCCGTGGAGCCAAATCCCGTCGAAAACGAACGAAACCGCGTCTGTGCTTCCGTGTCTTGGTCGGCGACTTTGAACCAATCCCCCTCGGCGGCAAGGGTCACCTCGGCCGCCCGGTAGAGAAGGTAGGTCTCGACCGTATCTCGGGAGGTCCGTGTGTTGCCGCTGAAAGTGACCTGGAAGCGGTTCTCCTCAATCGCCTTATCGGCATAGCCATCGCGCTCGATCGCCGGCGCGTAGCGCGTCGGACCAGTGCAAGCCGCCAGCGCTGCCAGCAAGACCACACCGAACCCAATCCCACGAATTCCTCGGACCATTTCCAACATCCCAATGTTTCGAACGTAACTCTACGAGATGGGGGAATTCTTCGCCAATCAAAGCTCCGCGAGCGACAGACGCGAAAGCCGCGCGCCGGTTCCGCCAAAGTGAGGCCGGGACGATACGCTATTCGTGGGAGGGGATCAGCGGTGATTGACCGACCTCCGCCGCTCTTGGTCCCAGTGACGCGCTGAGCACGGCCATCGCCTCCAACAGCGGCGCCGTTGCATTCCCCTCGCAAAGCAGCATCGCATGGGTTTCCGCGACGCTGCGTTGCCGGCAGCGCAATGCCGCCAGAACACCTATGAACTGCCTTTCATGCTGACTCAGCCCAAGCGCACATTGCGGACAGCACGGGTTGTTGAAGGAAAACGTCGACTTTCGGCTCGTCCGCATCGCTTGTATTGCCGCGAGGATCCGCCACGCGACATCAAGGCCATGCTGCGGATGAAATCGCCGCTGAGCATCCTGTAGCGCGGCAATCCAAGAATGACTTTCCGGAACGGCAAAGGTCTGGAAGAAAAGCCTGGCGGAATGGAGGACGTCTTGCTCCGCCCGATCGAGCCGTGCCTCTCTCACCGAAACGGCTGCAGTGACATGGGTGCCCTTGCAAGTATCACCCATGACTGGCAACTCCCAGCGCTGTAAGCGTGGCTTCGCCGTTGGATTTCTCCGATCCGACTGGTTCCTCTGCCGTCATTCCGGTCTCCAATCCCCGCCTTTGCGTGGGTGTCGCAACAGGGCTGCCAGAGTTGAAAATTGCACCGGGTTACTGCGCCGCACGCCTCACTAGGTCGAAATTTCCTGAGCGAAACAGTCGGAGAAAGCAAGCGCCTATATCAATTCCATACCGCGACAAAAACACGCCTGACGGGGCGTGCGCCCTTGGTTCCCGTCCGGTCGGGGATTTAGCGAAGATCGAAGCTGATCGGCACGACGACTTCCAACCGGGAAAGGCCGATATCGTCGGGAAGCGGAGGAAGTTGCCCGACACGGCCGAGGATCTCTAAGATCTCTTTGTCAAGCAGATCGTGCCCGGCACTCTGCTGCAATTTCGACGTCACGATCTGCCCGGTCGCATCGACGATGAAATAGAGCTGCCCCGTGCCCTCCTGCCGGCGGGATCTGGCGCGGCGCGGATAGCGCTTGTGCCGAGAGAGAATTGCTTGCAACTGCGCGACATAGTCACGTTTTGCGCCAGGATTTCCGCCAGATGTGGCACGAGCCGCCTGCCCGGTATTCGTGGCATTGCCCGAGACGCCGGCCTCGCCGCTGCCCTCGGTATCTTGCTGGACAGGCGTCGCTTCGCCCGACGGCAAGGCCGCTTGGCGCTGCTCTTCTTTTTTCCGCTCCGCTTCGCGCGCCGCTTCACGCTGTTGCGCGCGCTCCCTCCGCTCGCGCTCGGCTTGGCGGCGCTGTTTTACCCATTCCGGCACCTCAGGTTTCGCGCGCGGCATCGGGGCAAAGGCACCCGGTTCGGCTGCCTCGGCGACATCGGGTGTCCTGGCTTCGGCGGTGAGAGCTTCGACCGGCTGATCCGGCGTCAGAGCGGCGATCTGTTCGGCGGGCTCTGCGTCCTCCACCTCTACGGTTTCAGGCAGCTCCGCCTCCACCGGTGCGACTGGCTCTGCCACAAGCACTTCGGTCGGATCGGGTTCGGTCGCATCAGCCTCGGTCAATTCGGGTTCGTCCGGACGTTCGACCGGCAGAGCCTCGGTCGGCGCCACATCCGCTTCTGCAACGGGCGCCGTTTCTACGGTCGCGACCGGTATGGCAGTGTCGGCGATCGCTTCCTGTACCTCGGGCGGCGGCTCGACCGAGGTGTCCGGAAGGGGTTCCGCCGCCGTGTCGGCGGGGTTTAGAGGCACATTATCGACCGTTTCGGTTTCCACCGCATCCACTTCCGACACCGGGGCCGCCCTCGCGATGTCCGGTGCGTCCTCTGTCAGGATCGGCTCGCCCAGCTCGGTCTCGACCACGGCCTCTGCGGGTGCCACAGCGGCGGGCGTTGCGGCAGCCGCCGCCGATTGCGCTGCCTCCGGCACGGCGGCGACCGTCTGATCTGGCGCCGAGGCGGTCTGCAGCTCGGCGGGCGGGCTGGTTGCATCAGCAGCCGTGACCGGCTCCACAGCGGCCGCGGGCACAGGCTCTGCCGCCTGCACCTCGGACCGCGCAACCTCTTGCGGGGGTGTCTCACTCTGGGCTTCCGGCTCGGCCGCCTCCGCAATCTCGGGCTCCGCCGCCTCGGGCTCTACCCGATCGGGCGTTTCGTCCGGCGCGACGTCGGGGACAACCGGTGCCGCCCGCCCCGGTGCCCCACCGGCCGCACCCAACGATATGTCGAGACCGCCGACGCCAGCGCCGATGGCGCCAGACCGATCGGGCACCCAGAACACCGCAATAGCGACCAACAGATGCAAGATCGTGGCGCCGGCGGCGGCGGGTAACAAATGACGGGTTCGGATTTCCATCAGGACCCATCATCCATTTTCGGCACGGTCATCAACCGCACCGTCTTGATGCCCGCAATGCGCAGTTTCTCCAGCAAAGCGACAACAGCAGGCGCCGAGGCACGACCGTCCGATTTGATCCGCAGGTCGCCGCCCTCGGCCTCTTCGATCTGCGCCAGAAGGTCGGCTTCGCTCACCAAGACACCGTTCAGGGCGAGCTCCCCCTCGGCCCCGATCGAAACCAAGAACCCCTCCGTCGCTGGCGCACCATCGCTCGCCGACCTGGGCGGCAGGATCTCGAAAGGATCGGCCGCGGACAGCCTGCCAACCACCATGAAGAAGATCAGCAAAAGGAAGACGATATTGATCAGCGGCAAAACCCGGTCGTCGTCGTCGGTCTTTCGGCGTGCGGGGCGCTTGCGGCGCATCGAAGACGACATGCTCACCGCCCCGGCATCAGGGCGACATTGATAGCGCCCGCCGCGGCAAGCCGATCCAGAAGCCCGACCATCCGCTGCATATCCACGTCGTTCGCTGGTCGGACCAGGATCCGCTGGTCCGGTTTCGCGCTGAGCCGATCCGCGATGCGAGCCTCCAACTCCTCTTGGGTCAGCCGTTCGCCGGAGAGCCGGGGCCCAGCTTCGGTCAGGTCGACGAGCAAAGCGCCCTCGACGCTGCTGGCTTGGCCTGGCTGTCCGGAGGAGCTCAGCCGGATCGAGCGCCAATCGAGGAAGCTGGACGCAAGCATGAAGAACACCAGCAGGATGAAGACGACGTCGATCAGTGGTGTCATCGAGATCTTGAGCCGACGACGCCGGCCCCTAGCCAACCGTGGCTCGCTGGAGCTGTGGGCGATCATGATTTGCACTCCGCTCCTCGGCATCGAGTCTCGATGCGGGCGTGTCTGCTGCCGTCGACCAATCCGTCGCGAAGAACCCCGCGAGGCTGGTGTCGATCACGTGCTCTTGCCGCTCGATGCGCCGTTCGAACCAATTGACCGCAGCAACGACAGGGATCGCGACGGCAAGACCCACGGCGGTGGTCAGCAAGGCCTCCCAGATGCCGCCCGACAGGATTGCCGGATCGACCTGGCTGCCCGCGGCCTCGAGCTGCGAGAACGCTTCGATCATGCCCAGGACGGTGCCGAACAGGCCCAACAGAGGCGCTAGCGATGCAATCACCTCCAGCGGGCGCATCCAACTGCGCAAGGCTTCCAACCGCTCGGAGGCGGCGCGGAAGCACTCCTCCCGGATTTTCGCCTCGCGCACCCCGCGCACCTGCTCTCTTATCGCCAGCGCGAGAACCTCGCTCGCGGGGCTGCGCGACGCCCGAGCCCGCTGCAGCGCCTCTGCGACACGGCCATCGCGATAGAGCGCCAGCGCCGCGCGGGCATTGCGGCCGTCGCGAACACCGCTCGCGGCGAACTGCCAGAGCTTTGCGAGGACAATCGCCAGCGCGAGAACAGAGAGCACGAGGAGCAGCACTACAACGGGACCGCCCGCCGCTACCAGGTCCGCCGCATCCAGCAACGCCGAAAGCGCTTGCCCGGCCTCGTTCGGAAGACCGTCGGCGGGCGCGTCGGCCAAAACATCGGCCGGCACATCCCCGCCGACCAAGTCTGATCCCTCAGGCAGATCACCCTCTGCCGCCAGCGGGCCCTCGGCCGGGGCCCCCACAGGCGCGTCTTCAGCGTTTGGATCGCTTGGGGCCTGTGCAACTGCATCCGTCATCTGGGCCCCTCAGCTAATGAAGTCCGCCGGCGCGCGCGACGTCGTCTCGATCATGTCGAGACATGTGGTCGGATCCACACCGTCCGCTTTGCAGCTCAGAACATCGTTGACGAGAATGCGCCCGATGGCGTCGCAAGAGAGCCCATCGATGCCAAACACCTTCACGCTTGTTTTGCCGACCCGCAGAGGCGCCATCTCCACCGCCAGGCGGCGTGCAATCACGCCTTCTACGTCGAACAAGACGAGGTCGAGCGACAAGCTGTCGAAAGCGGTGCCGGATCCGTTTTCTATCAAGATAAAGGCTTGGCAGGCGTCGCTCTGCGCCTCTAGCTTGTTCAGTTCGATCTTCACCCGGTTCTCTTCCGCGCCGACTGAAAGCGGAACCAAACAGGCAAAAGCCAGACATAGGAAGACTTTGGGCGTCATCGACTGCTCCTTGCAACGGCGAATTTGATGGGCGCGGCCGGTGCGTCGTCCTCAAGTTCGGCGAGCCTTTCTTCGAGAGCCGCGATACGCGCCTCCAGCTCTTCGATCCTGGTATCTGGCGTGCCTTTGACCCTTGTGGCGATTCTTCCTGCAGCCGCCACGGCAGAGGTCCGCAGCACCTGATATCTTTCGCGAACGAGCTGGCGCAGCAATGTCCATCGGACCCAACTTATGGACAGATGGCGTCGCAGCCATACCGCGAGCCCATCGAGCTGGCGAGGCGAGACGGCGGCGATGCCCCAGCCAAGTACCGTCGCGGCGCCCATCCAGATCACCAGCGCCGCGAGGTCGCCGACGACGATCAGTGGTACGGCGGGCGCAAAGACAGCGGTGCGCGCCAGGAAGGTCCACCGCCGCTTTTCGAGCGGGGGCCGCCGGAACACGCGACGCCGCTTGGCATCCGTCGCAGCCAGATAGCCGATCCCGAGTGTCGAGACCGCCAGCGCAACGATGGTCCAAATAGCCGTCATTCGGCGGGCTCCGGCACCCAGGCCTGCGTCTCGGCCTTGCGGCGGGGCCACCAAAGCGCCGCCACGCCCAAACCAAGCAAAAGCAGATCGATGCTCAGCACCGCTGCCTGACCGTCGAGGAGCGCCTCGCTCCAACTCGTGCCTCCGGTGAGGTGACGCAGCAGCGGCAAGCCGAGGCACAAGGCGCCAAGCAGCCAACAGTATCGCTCACTCGGGTCCCGGCGGCCGCAACCCATGGCGATCAGAACAACGCAAGCGAGAACGAAGCTCGCGGGTGTCCACCAGATCGGATCGCCTGCAGGTAAGGTCACGAAAAAGCCAACCGCGGATCCAAGCAGAGCCAAGGGCAGCCCCCAGATCGTGACGGTCACGGCCCGTCCGACATGCCGCCAGGCCATAACGTCTTGACGGCGTTTCACCCACATCTGCATGCCGGTAGCGATGACATAAGCCATGGCGGCCCCCAGCGCGAGCCAAGCCGTCTTGGAAGCGAGGCCCGCGAAATTGCCGAAATGGAGCGGTGCCATCAGCGACACGGCGACGGCACCTGCCGATGGCTGGGTTCCGATAATGGGCTTTGTGCCGAGAAACCCGCGCGTCACCCCATCGAACAAATGCCTAGTTCCGGTAAGGTGACCACCCGATGGCCCGTGGAACACCGTGACCTTGGCGCCGGCCGTGCCGTAGCCTGCTATGCGCACGGAGACCGGCCCGGACCCGGCACGATCGGTACTGTCCCAAACGATGTAGTCCAGGCTCGCGAGCGGCGACGGCGAGGTATCCGCAAGTTCTTCCTGACCGACAACGGTCTGGATGAGTGCCTCTTGGTCGCCGCCGAACGCGACCATTGCGACCACTGGCAAGCCCAGTGACAGCGCGAAGCTGAAGAACGCCCCGGTGAAGGCCAGCAAGAAGCTGAAGGGCAGTCCCCAGCTCGCCGCCAGGACATGGCGGTCTCGGGCGCCGACCAGGCGAGCGTCCCCCCGCGGCGCAACGAAGATGTCCCGGATCAAATGCCTGTGTATCAACAGCCCGGAAACCCCGGCCACCATCATCGCCAGGCCGAGGACTCCAGTTAGCAGCAACCCCCAAGGCGCCGGGACATACAACTGCACATGGAGATCGACCAAGAACCGCTTCAAAGCCAAGCCAAATTCTTGCTGCCGCACCTCGGTACGGAAGCCCTCTCGTTCCGACAGCACTTCGCCGGTCAGGGGCGAGACGTGATAGACGACAGTGTAATCCTCGACGTTGCCGCTCTCTGGGTCCGTCCGGTGAGTATGAAAACCGAAACGGAGCGCCCCGGTGGCCGTCTTCGAGATGCTCACCTCCTCAAGAAGCGAGGGATCTACGCTGCGCGCGAGCTGGCGCAAATGCCGATCTACCGGTTCAGAGATCGTGCGCCCGGTCTCTGCCCCGCCTTGCGACCACGTCCCGATCTCGTCCGCAAAGACCGCAATCGCGCCCGTCAGGACGACCGCATATAACAGCAAGCCGAGGACTGCCCCCGACCAGCCATGGATCGCAACGAGGCGCTTCGTCTTTGCCTGTGGCAGCGTGAGCATCCGACGGCCCTATCCCGCAACGAAGGCGAAAGCGACGAGGACGGCCTGCACCACCACCGCCAGTGTCATTAGCACGGTAGCTCGCGCGATGTTATCATCCATGCAGGCATAGAAGAACGCGACCGCCCAAATCGCCGGGAACAGGACGATCGGGAAGACAATGTGATCGATCCCCGCCGCCCCGGCCGGAAACCAAAGCGGCATCGATGTCATGGCGAGGATCGACAGGACCAAGGCCACAGGACCCGCCAGGATCCACCTGAGGACAAGAGATCGTCTTTCGGCCCATGCCGAGAATATCGAAAGCGCCCGCGTCATCGTCGCGGTCCCGCCCTGTCTGCGATACGCTCGATGCCGATGCTGGGAGGAGGTTGCGCTTGAGCCATCCTGCGCGCAAGGCGACGCATGCCGCGCTCTGCAGGCCGCCACTGCACAAACTTTGCCCACCAGGCCATCTCCGACCTCTCCCCCAATCGTCACGCAGCAAGCGGTGCGGGCTCTCCTTCGGACAGGGAGATCTGTCAGGGTAGCTGGCACAATGAGTTAACTCGGTAAAAGGGCCCGGAGAGTCAAGCTCTCGTCGCCCGCAGGCGCAGGAGCATGCGGCCTTGCTCCGCCACAAGTCCGGTATCGGCGCAGCCGCCCCGTTCCGCCGTCGCGCGCCCTAGAACAGGACCCGTGCGCGCAGGCCAAAACGCCGCGTCTCTCCGACATCCACGCTGGTGGGCACATCGCCCAGCAGAAAATCTGCGACACCCGAGACGGAACCGGTGCCATACGCATTGTTGAGCGCGTTCTCGACGAAGGCCTCCACCTCAAACCGCTCCGACCTGAGACCGACCCGGAAATTCACCAGGCTGTAGCTGTCGAAGGTCAAGGCATCGGGATCGACCAGATTGCCGAACTCGCTGGTGAAGGCGTATTCGGCACGGACAAAAGCCCGAGCATCGCGCACAGGCATCAGGTCAACCGGGTGCTCATAGTCACCGATCACCGACACGGTGTGTCGCGGCGCGTTCGGCAGGTCCGCACCCGTAATATCGCCGAAGGGCGAATCCGTAAATTCGGTGAATTTTGCGAAGGTCAGGCCCCAGTCCGCGTCGAGCCGCAACCCATCGATGGGGAGGGCGGTCAGGCCGATTTCCGACCCGACGCTGCGGGCCGAGGCGGCGTTGTCGACAACCGTGATCCCGACGATATCGGTCGTCGAGGTCACCTGGATATCATCATAGTCGAGGTAGAAGCCGCTTCCCCTGAGCTGCAGCCGGTCATTCAGGAACCTTGCCCTGAAGCCCGCTTCGAAGGAGCGCACCTTCTCCTCGTCGAACGGGATCAAACCGGTTGGGGAGGACGGCGTGGCGCTGAACCCGCCTGACCGAAAACCGGTCGAATAGGATACGTAGGTAGAGAAGTCGTCGGTCCAGTCGTAGAGGATCGAGGCGTTCGGCGTGAAGGCGCTGAAGGTCTCCTCCGCCCCGGCAAAGGGCGTTGCGGGGAAGGTCGCCGGAAATGGGGAGTCGAAGGGCACGGTGATAGGGCCCAGAGGGGTGGGCACCTCCAGAAGACCGCTTCCGGTCGACAGGAGCCCCTGGCCCGTGCTGACGCTGTTGACCTTGACCGTGTCGCGGTTGAAGCGCGCACCGACAGTGATCTCTAGCGGGTCGATAGGGCGCCAACGCACATCGGCGAAAATACCCAAATTGTTAACGTCCTGTTCTGAGCTTTGCGCCCCGAACGAGCCATCATCAACCACTGTGGTACCCGGCGGGATGATGCCGAGCCCCTCGCCCAGCGTCGTCACCGCCGAGAAGAAATCCGGGCCCGTACCGACCAGAAAGTCGTTGTCGCTGCTGTTAAAGCTGAAGCTGACACCGGGATTGAACGAGATCGTGCCGAACCTTCCGGGCAGGGCGAAGGCCTCGCTTTCGAAGCGGAACTCCTGGGTGATCGCACGGTCTTGAGAGTCGATTGCCGTGGTCAGGATGTCGAGCTCGGTGAAGTCGCTGTCATCGGTGCCTTCGAGAGAAATGTCGAGGAACGAAGTCGTGCTGGTCAGCGTCCCAACATCGAATTCATACGCACCGCTTGCGGTGATCAGGGCCTGATCCTGGGTGTCCGGATCGACAAAATCGATGCCGGTCGCCGGATCGTCGGCATCCACACTGTCCTGGGTCGCAGTGTTCGGGGCGTCGACCCGGGACCTGTCGAAGGAGCCTGAGAAGTCGAGCGTTAGCCGGTCGGTCGGCTGCGACCTCAGGCTTAGGCGGGCGCCGTAATCCTCTCGCCCGTTGTCGTCATCGATGGTGGTCAGGTCGAGAAACCCGTCGGAAAGACGCCCGAACGCCACCAGCCGCGCCGACAACAGGCCGTCATTCAGGATCGGCGCGTTAATGACGCCGCGCACTTGGCCGTCCGGGAAGGACCCCACCTCGGCCCCGAACTCTGCCTCGAAACTGTCGCTTGGCTTCTTCGTCACATAGTTTATCGCACCGCCGATGGTGCCGCGGCCAAAGGCGGTGCCCTGCGGGCCGAGCGCAAGCTCCACCCGCTCGAGGTCGAAGAGGGTCGGATTGGCGCCGACCGCCGAGCCGGTGGGGTTCAGCAACACCCCGTCCACGAAGATGCCGTTTGTAGGGCCAGTCGCCGCATCGCCGCCGAGGAGATTGCTGATCCCCCGAATCGAGACGTCGAGGTCGCTTGGATCCGAATTCTCGGTAGTGGGTCAGTTTGAAATTGACCTTTGCAGAAGGCCAGGCGCGTGACGTTTGCGCGCGAGCCCAAGGTGTCCCATATTCAGGGCATGACAGACAAACCCAAAAGACCCAGAGACACCAACCAGCTTGCCAAGTTCATTGTGGACGTGGCGACGGGTGAGGCGGAAGACACGCAGCCTGAGAAAGCCGAGGGCCAGCGTAAGGGTGGTCTCAAAGGCGGGAAGGCGAGGGCCGACGCCCTCAGCCCCGAAGAGCGTAGCGCCATTGCGAAGAAGGCGGCTAAAGCGCGCTGGGGTTAGTCTCGCGTGTGAGCGAAACTGAGATACCGCCCTCTTCGTCATCACCATAAATAAGATCGAAGATTTGAGCTGCGGTAAGCAACCATCGCTTGCGTTCTTGAAGCGTCCAGGCATCCTCCGGTTGGGGTAGCCGCTTAAACAAGCCGACGATCATCGGGTCGTGATCAAATCCGTCTCCTCCACCGCCACCGCTCCCGCTGCCACCTGTTCCCGCCCCATTATCGTCACCGCGCTCAAGTTTCTGGCCCGTAGGCTGAACGCCAGGCTTGACCAAGCGATTGCTTCCGTGATCGTGGAACCCTGCATACTGCGCAGATTTCTCAAATGCAGCCCGAGCGCGCCCTTTCTGCTTCTCAGCGACACCAAACGAGGCAATCTGCCTTTCAAGCGCTGCCGCTGGGGGGATTACCCCTCTATCATAGTGGTCAAAAAGAGCCCGATACAGCGGAACGCTGAGGAAGGCTTCAACTCTGGCTTCTTTGTTTCGCAGATCATCGACATATTTTTTGCCAAGATCCGTAAGAACATGGTCATCAGAGACCCCAGACTCAATTAGGCCAAAAATCCTTGCTGACGCGATGCGAACGCGCATCGTGCTGCTTTTTGGGCTCATCTTCAGCCATGCAGCAAGCTGGGCATCGGAGCAATCTGCAGTTCCTGCATTGCGCTGTATCGCATGAGCAAGCTCCCCAGCGTCCTCCAGGGCGTTATAGGGGAAAGCAATAGTCGAACGCTGGCGAACATCCTGGTTGCCAGCGTCAGCCGCACCCTTCTCACCATCCGCGCCCTGCGCCTGCGCTTCGCTGGCTGCATTCGTGCCTGCATTATGAGCGGTTTGTTCATCCATCATGACGGCAATCTCCATCCACATAAGAGGATTCGATATGTTGGGGCATATCAGGAACGAGCGGATAGAGCAATGCAGTTGTTCGCGCGCTATCCGTTACATTGCTATCAATTGCATTCTTGACAAGCGCAGTGGATAGCCACATAAATCTCGCACAACAGGACGCGGAGAATCCAATGTTAGATGATATGGCCCAGCCGGTGACGGCTACCCGCTGGTTAAGGGCCTAAAAGGAAAAGACCAGGCCGCACCAACGACCTGGTCTTCCATATAGGTAGTAACCTCACGGGGCGCTGGAGCCCTAGAAGATCGCTTCCCCAACAGGAGCAACCTGACATTTCTAGCGCCCCACTTCAAGTGCAACCCTGTCACATAGGAGTCAGGGCATGAAGGATGTTTGGGTAAACGCCTATACGCGCGTTCGCTTCGGACAGACCGAGCATGTCTGCGCCCACTGGCGTAGCCACCCCGGTTAACCCATAGCGCGCCGGGCGTGACCCGCTGAGCGACCGCAGGCGGGGCTTCTGATCAATTCAGCTTGGGCGGCGGGAAGCCGTCGCCTCTTTTATTTTAAACTGACCGTTATGCTTGACTTAAGCATGTTGGTCACTTGCATCATGGGTATGAGAAAGTTGGACAGCAAGACCCGCGCACTGATCATCCGGCTACTGGTCGAGGGTAACAGCATCCGCGCAACTGCCCGGATCGCAGACGTGTCCAAGAACACCGTCAACAAGCTGCTGATCGACGCGGGCAAGGCTTGCGAGAAGTTCCACGACGAACACGTTCGCGAAGTGAAAGCGTCTGTGATCCAGTGCGATGAAATCTGGTCATTCTGCTACGCAAAGGCCAAGAATGTCGCGACCGCCAAAACCGCACCAGAAGGCGCAGGCGACACGTGGACATGGACGGCTATCGACAGCGAAAGCAAACTGATCGTGTCCTACATGGTAGGCGGTCGCGACGGCGAATATGCAATTGGCTTCATGGACGATTTGCGGTCGCGTCTGGCGAACCGGGTGCAACTGACCACGGATGGCCACAAGGCTTATCTGGAAGCCGTTGAAGGCGCGTTCGGTGGCGACGTGGATTATGCGCAACTGGTCAAGCTGTACGGTGGCACCACGGGCACACAGGGACATGAGAAGAAGTACAGCCCTGCCGAATGCACAGGAATCAGAAAGACCCGCGTTGAAGGCTCGCCCGACCCCAAGCTGGTATCGACCAGCCACGTAGAGCGGCAGAATTTGACGATGCGGATGCACATGCGCCGATTCACGCGCCTGACCAACGCCTTCTCAAAGAAGGTTGAGAACCACGCGCACGCAGTTGCCCTGCACTTCACGTACTACAACTTCGTCCGGGTGCATCAGACGTTGAAAGTCACTCCGGCGATGCAGGCTGGCCTGACGGACCGGCTCTGGGATATCTCTGATCTGGTCGAGTTGATCGACGCAAACGAACCTGCGCCGAAAAAGCGTGGCCCGTATAAAAAGCGTCAGCCGCAGATTTCAAACTGACCCACCACCGAATTCTCGGTGAAGTTGACATTGGGCAGACGTTGGATCGTCTCGGCGCCGTTTTTGAGGTTCGACCGCTCTATCTCCCGGTCATCGAGCACCACGACACTGCCCGGCACATCCTCCAACGCCTCTTCGGTGCGGCGGGTCGTGACCACGATGGTGTCGAGGACGATCGGCCCGTCCCCAGGCGTCGCCACTGCCGTTTCACCCGTCTGGGCCACCGCATGCGGCATGGGGCCGGCAAAATGGAACAAAGTTGCTGCCGCTAGGATGCGGACCGATGCGTGGCACTCTGGGAAGCGGCAGTGCCGAACCGTGCCCTGACCACCGCTTCCGCGCGACCGGAACCGGCGTGGAGAGCGGCAATGGTGGGCCGCGATAACAGCCTCATCTATGCGGATCTTCATCGTGCTGGACCACCCACACCCTACCAGAAGTGTTTCTGCGGGCTGGCTTTCCGGCACGAAGGCTGTTCGCTAACATCGCTTGGAAACGGCAATTGCTTTTCTTGATTTAGACAATTCACGAATTCGTGAAAATTGCAATTGCTTGTCCCTAAGGGAAGGACGGCCCTCCGATGTCTCGCCGTCCACAAATCCGCAACTTGACTCAAAGGATCAAGAATCCCAAGCTGTTGGGGACGTTGCACAAAGCCACCCAAGTCGAAGGTCAAAGACCCGAACAGGAAGCCGACGCGATTTCGGCGTTTTGATAGGGCTTGGAGGGCGGCTTGAAGGTCAAGGCAACTGCGCTGGCGGCATGTGCCAGCATCACGGGACTGTGGGCAATGCATGGTTTTGGCTCGTCCCAAGCGATTGCGCAGCAAGATCCGGCGGCCGGATCGGGCGCGCGGGTTCTGCTCGACGAGATCTTAGTGTTCGGAGGCGCTCGCGACGAACGGAGGCTGCTGCAGACGCCGAACCCCGTCACCGTCGTCGGACCGGATGAGATCACCCGCCGGCAGCCGTCCACCTACGAGGAGCTGATCGGCGATCAGCCGGGTGTGACCATCGAAGGCGGCCCGCGCGCAATCTCGCAAGAACCGAACATCCGTGGCTTCCAGGACGAGCAGGTCGTTATCCGTGTGGACGGTGCGCGCCAAAACTTCGACCTTGAGCATCGCGGGCGCTTTTTCACGGATCCCACCATCCTGAAACAGGTCGAGATCCTGCGCGGCGGGCAGTCAACGCTGTTCGGGTCCGGCGCTCTCGGCGGTGTCATTTTCCTGGACACGAAGGACGCTGCGGATGTGCTGCAGCCCGGTGAGATTTGGGGCGGTGAAGCGAAGGTCGGCTTTAACAGCCAGGGGACCGAATTCCTCGGCGCCGGCACAGCCGCCGTCCAAATTGGCGAATTCGACGCGCTGGCCTTCTTCGCAGGGCGCCCGATGTTCTCGGACATCGAGGATGGCAACGACATCCCGATCGTGGACTCAGAGCTCAACAGCCAGAACGGCCTCTTCAAGCTCGGTTGGGAGCCGGAAGGCGGTCACAGGCTGGAGGGTAGCTATCAGATCTTTCGCGACAACGGCTCAACGCCGCCGAATGCCAATGTGCAGGGAACACCTACCACGGTGGTGGATCGGGATCTGCGCTACCAGACCGCTCGGTTGGCTTGGGACTGGGCTCCGGACGGGAGCGACCTGATCGATCTCTCGGTTCTGGGCTATTACAATGACGTCAGTGTCGAGGAGGACCGGTTCTTCGACGGTCGCTTCGACACCACCGACTTCGACACACTGGGCTTCGAAGCAACCAATATCTCGCGCTTCGATATCGGGATCCCGCTGTCAATTTCCTACGGCATCGAGATTTTCCGCGATCAGCAAGAGGCAACCCGCGATGGCGAGCCGCGCATCCAGGCGCCAGATGCCGAACGACGGTTTTATGCAGGCTTCGTCCAGGCGGATTTCGAGGTGCTGCCCGGGCTGACCGTCACCCCCGGCTTTCGTTACGACTTCTTCGAGTTGGAGCCGGAGAGCACCTTCGAGGATCGCAGTGAGGGCCAGCCTTCCCCGCGTCTCGCCATCAACTGGACGCCAACGGAAGACACGCAATTCTTCGTCAGCGCATCTCGGTCGTTCCGGGCGCCGACCCTGACCGAGCTCTATGTGGATGGGGTGCATTTCGTCATCCCCAGCTTCCCTCTCGGCCCGCCGGGATCGGGCGCGCCGTTCTTCACCGGCATCAATCAGTTCGTGCCAACCCCGGATCTGGAACCGGAACGGGCCACGCAGTTTGAATTTGGCGGCCGCTACCGGATGCGAGACATAGCAGTGCCGAACGACCGGCTGCTGCTGTCCGGGAACCTCTACTACTCGCTTGTCGACGATTTCATCGACGCCGTGGTGGTCGGCATCGACGAATCTACCGCAACTTTCAATCCCATCACGGGTCAGTTGGAAATCGGAGGCACCACCACCAACAGGAATGTCGACGCCAAGCTCTTCGGCTTCGAGGGTCAAATCGCCTATGACTCAGACTCGTGGTTCGCCTCTGCCGGCCTAACTATTCCCCGGGGAGAGATCCGGGATGGCGGCGGAGAGCTGGGATCGATCCCGCAGGACCGTCTGGTTCTGACAGGCGGCATTCGACCGATCCAAGATGTCGAACTCGGCCTGCGCGGCACCTTTGCGCGGGGGATCAACGAAGAGGACGTACCAGAGGATGTGATCACCACACCTGGCTTTGCGGTTTTCGACGCCTTCGCGAATTGGCAGCCGTCGGAGGGGCCGCTGGCTGGGTCGATTTTTTCTTTCGGCATCGACAACATAACCGACCGGAAATACCGCATCCATCCGAACGGCCTGAATAATCCTGGACTGGCGGTCAAACTGGCGGCCACCTTCAAGTTCTAAGGAGATGCTCCGATGCAACCGACTGCGCAGGAAGTCCAGACGACCGTGAGCCTCGCCCAGTCCTATGAAAAGGCTAAGGCCGCCGATCCCGGTGCACGGTCCCGAGACATCGCTGACCGCCTCGGCGTGACAGAGGGTATGTTGGCCGATGCGCGCATCGGCCCGACTGTCAAGCGGCTCGCCCTGCAAGGGGCAGAGTTCGCAACGCTGCTGCGGTCGTTGCGCGCAGTGGGTCCAGTGATGACGCTGACCCGCAACGAGGCCGCGGTTCATGAGACCACGGGCGAGATCGGCGAGGTCGAGGAATTTGGCGTCATGGGCCAGATCACCGGCGCCATCGACTTGCGTCTGTTCTTCCGCCACTGGCATGCGGGCTATGCGGTGTCCGAGGAAACCAAATCTGGATTGCGCCACTCGATCCAAGTGTTCGACGCGGCCGGCACGGCGGTGCTGAAAGTCTACGCAACCGGCGCGTCAGATCTCTCAACCTGGCACCGGTTGGTCGGGGAGCATACGGCGCAGAACGCCCAGATCGTCGCCTTTTCGCCTGCCGAGGCCGGGCCGGAAGACGTGCCGGACGAGGAGATCGACCGCGCCGTCCTGCGGCGTGAATGGACGGCCCTGCAGCACAGTCACGACTTTCACAGGATGCTCCGGGAACTCGGCGTGGGGCGCGAGCAGGCCCTCCGGCTCGCGGGGGAGGACCTCGCCTGGCGTGCGGATATCGGCATCGTCGAGCGCGTGTTGCAAGGCGCAGCAAAGGGCGCAGTGCCGATCATGTGTTTTGTCGGGAACCCGGGATGCCTGCAAATCTATGCCGGCCCGGTGCAGCAGATCTCCGTCATGGGACCTTGGCTCAATGTCCTCGACCCAGGCTTCAACCTACATCTGCGCACAGACCGGGTAGCGAGCGCTTGGGTCGTTCTGAAACCGACCCAAATGCGCGGACGGATTACATCGATCGAACTCTTCGACAGCAGGAGCACCATGATTTGCCAAATCTTCGGCGACCGGCCACCCGGGGAGGGAGAGAGGGAGAGTTGGCGCAGCCTCGTCGCCGATACCTCGATAGGTGCGGCATGAGACGGCGCGCCTTCCTGTCCGGCGGCGCGGTTCTGGCCATTGCCTCCGCCTTGCCGCTGGGCGTGCTTGCAAATGACATCGCGGCCGCCAAGCGCATCGTCGTGGCGGGGGGCGATCTGACCGAGATTGTCTTCGCGCTTGGGCAAGGGGACCGGGTGGTGGGCGTCGACCAGACATCGCAATTCCCGCCCGAAGTCGCGGACCTGGCACAGATCGGCTATGTCCGGCGCCTTTCCGCCGAGGGGGTGCTCTCGCTGGCGCCTGACCTGGTGATTGCGGCGGACGATGCGGGGCCCGACGTTGTCATGGAGCAACTGCAGGCGGCAGGCGTCCCGATCGCCCGGGCGCCAGAGACCAAGACCGCCGCCGAAATCGCGAACAAGATCGCTTTTGTGGGCGAGGTCTTGGGTCAGAAAGATCAGGCCGCCGCCGAGGCTGACGCCTTTTCAGCGCGGCTGGCCGAGATCACCGAGAAAACCGGCACGCTGCCGAGCCAGCCGCGGGTTCTCTTCGTGCTGAGCGTGCGAAGCGGCGCACCGCTGGTGGGCGGTTTAGACACTGCGGCGCACGAAATGATCACGCTGGCCGGCGGTGAGAATGTCGCGGCGGACATCAATGGCTATAAGCCGATGGGGCGCGAGGCGATTTTGGCCGCCGCACCGGATGTGGTTCTGATGATGGAGCAGCACGCCGCGCGACAAGGCGGGATCGATGCGATCCTGGCGCGCCCGGAGATTGCTCTGACCCCGGCCGGCCAGGCCAAGCGGGCAGTCACCATGGACGGGATGTTGCTGCTCGGTTTCGGCCCGCGGACGCCGGAAGCGATTGCGCAGCTTGCCCGGGCGCTGCATCCAGACACGGCCGCCGCCGCCGGGCTCTGACGCGATGGAGGCAGCGCTTTCCGCGCGCAGCACCCGGAAATGGACTGCGATCTCTGGGCTCGCCGCGCTGGCGATCGCCTTGGCGATAGCGGAACTGGCCCTGGGCCCGGTCCAGATCGCGCCGGACCGGGTTTTGGCCGCCCTCGTCGGGTTCGGCAATGACGTGGAAAACGCGATCATCTGGCAGATCCGGTTGCCGCGGCTGGTGCTCGGCATGGCGGTCGGCACGGCCTTGGCGCTGTCGGGGGCGGTGCTGCAGGGCGTTCTGCGCAACCCGCTCGCCGATCCGGGTATCGTCGGCCTGACCGGTGGCGCCGCCCTCGGCGCTGTCTCCGTCATCGTCCTCGGCGGGTTGGTCGCCGGCTCACTGCCGCTATGGCTTCGGCCTTGGCTGCTCCCCCTCGCAGCATTTCTGGGTGCAAGCCTCGTATTGGCCTTCATCTTCGCATTGTCGAGCAGACGGGGCGGCACTTCGGTTGCGACCCTGATCCTGGCCGGTGTCGCAGTCACGGCAATTGCCCAGGCGTTCATTGGCGCACTGATCTATGTCAGCGACGATGCCCAGCTGCGTGATCTCAATCTGTGGCTGTTGGGCGGTTTGGGCAGCGCTGGGTGGCCACTGGTGATCGTCGCGAGTGCGCTAACTGTCGCGACACTGCCGATTTTGCTCCAACAAGCGCGTGCGCTCGACCTCTTTCAACTCGGCGAGCGGGCGGCGTTCCATTCCGGCCTCGATGTTGAGAGGTCGAAGCGGCGGATAGGGTTGGCGGTGGCCCTTTCGGTGGGGGCCGTGACCGCGGCCGCCGGGCCAATCGGCTTTATCGGCTTGGTCGCGCCGCATCTCGCTCGCCTCGCCTTCGGGCCGCGTCACGATGTGCTGCTGCCGACCTCGATCCTGACCGGCATCAGCCTGACCCTCGCTGCGGATCTTGCCGTCCGCCTGGCGGTGCCGCCGGCGGAGCCGCCCATCGGTCTCGCGACAAACCTGATCGGCGGCCCGTTCTTCCTGTGGCTGCTGCTGCGGAAGTCCGGCCGAAGACCGCATGCTTGAGGCGCGCCATGTGTCCGTCGAGCTGAGCGGCACTATCATCCTCCGGGATGTGAGCGCGGTCTTTCGGCCCGGGCTCGTGACCGCGATCATCGGCCCTAACGGTGCCGGAAAGTCGACGCTTCTGGCCTGTCTGTCTGGGGCGCTTCGACCGGCGTCGGGTGATATCGCGATGGAGGGCGACGATCCGCACCGGCTGTCGCCCGCCATTTTGGGGATGCGGCGGGCCGTGCTGGAACAGAACCCCGCCTCGGCCGTCGCCTTCACCTTAGAGGAATTGCTCGATCTGGGGATCCCGCGAGAGGTCCCTCCGGCCGAGAGCGCCGGGATCGTCCAGCGCGCCAAAGCCGCCCTGGGTCTGGCGCGCCTCGCCGGGCGGCCAATCGATCGCCTGTCGGGCGGCGAGCAACACAGGGCGCATATGGCGCGGGCGTTGGCGCAGCTCTGGGCCGGACAGCATCTGGGCGGGGGGCAGTGGCTGATGCTGGACGAGCCGACCGCGAGCCTGGACTTGGCCCATCAGGCCGCCGTGGTGCGCGCGGCCCGCGGTGCGGCAGCGGAGGGGGCGGGCGTGCTCGCGGTGCTGCATGACCTGACCCTGGCCGCTGCGATTGCAGACCGCGTGGTGGTCATGAACGCCGGGGCGATCGCCGCGAATGGAACGCCCGCGGAGGTGTTGTCCAGTGAGGTGCTGTCACCCGTCTATGGAATCGATCTGGTCACCCTAGAGACAGGGCGAGGCGGCCTGGCTGTGGTTCCAGACTTCGCATAGTCGATCGATTGGCGGAGCACGAGACCTTCCCAAACAATTCGAGACAGAACCGGATCATAATCGCCGGCACTGCAAATGGGGCGGGCAGATCACGCAAAAGCGGGGCGGCGTCGCCCGCAAGAGCTGCCAGCCTGCCGACAAGGGGCGTTTAGGATCGGCGGGGGCGATACCGCGTCACCGAGCTTTGCTGTCGCGCCGGCGCCAATTCCCCGACGGCCGCAAGGCAGCCTGATCGCTCGCCGAGGTCCGGGGCAAGCTAGTGGGTTAGCGCTCGGTCCACCGGGCGGTGGCGGGAGAGACCCAGTTCAGCTACGAGATATGCCTGGCATGCATCTGGAAACGGAAGAAGCCGATGGCGCGAACGAGTAAGGAGAGGCTCTACGAGGATCTGCAGCGGCGGATCCTCACGCTCGACCTCGCGCCCAACACTCATCTCGACGAGACGCGGCTCTCTGACGAATACGGCATCTCGCGCACACCGCTGCGCGACGTGTTCCGGCAATTGGACGGAGAGGGTTACATAGAAATCCGAGAGCATCGGGGCACCTTCGTTGCGCCGATGGGTCACAAAACGATGCGCGACTTCTATCTGGCCGCGCCAATGCTCTACAGCGCTGTTGCCCGGTTGGCAGCGCGGAATGCCCGGCCGACCGACTTGGATGCGTTGCGCGATGTTCAGGCGAGTTTCCGCGAGGCCGTCGCCACTGGCGATGTCGAGGGCATGGTCTTTTGGAACGACCGTTTCCATCTCGCGATCGGTGAAATCGCTGACAATCCGTATCTGATCCCCAGCCTGCGCAGGCTGCTGATCGACCACGCCCGGATCGGACAAACCTTCTGGCGCGCGCATCCGCGCGAGGATGATGGGCGGATCGCCGCTGCCGTCGCGCACCATGACGCCTTCATCCAGGCCTTTGAGGCCCGCGACGAGGCTGCGGCCGTCCGGCTGACACGGGAACATTGGGATCTGTCACGCAGTCATATCGAGCACTACGTCCATCCGGAGCCCCTGCCCGAGGACATGTCTCTGGACGCCTAGGCGGGACCGTTGCGTCTGGCCCTTGCAAGCTGGCCGGCAATGTGCACACTGTGTATACAGAGTTTGGCTAGCTATGGAGGCGGCGTTGGATTTCGAAGGAATCTACACGCCCATCGTCACGCCCCACGGTCCGGACGGCGCGATAGATAAGGCGACTTTTGCGAAAGTGGCAGAGCGTCTGATCGCGGCGCGCATCCACGGCATCATCGTCGCCGGTACGACCGGCGAATACTACGCCCAATCGATGGAAGAGCGTGTCTCATTGATGCAGCACGCGATTGACGTGGTGGCGGGGCGTCTGCCCGTCGTCGTCGGCACCGGCGCCATGCGGACGGAAGATGCTGTCGCGCTCGCCTGCTCGGCGAAAGAAGCCGGCGCAGATGCGATCCTGATCGGCACACCGCCCTATGCGGTTCCCACAGGGCGAGAGAACGCGCTCCATGCCCTGGCAGTGGACCGGGCGGTGAGCATGCCGGTCATGCTCTACAATTATCCAGGTCGGATGGCGGCCGAGATGGACGAAGACTTTTTGGATCGCGTCGGCCGGTCGCCGAACTTCCGATCGATCAAGGAGAGTTCCGGCGACATCAATCGTGTCCATCTCCTCGCGCGGAGATACCCGCATATCCAGCTTCTTTGCGGCATGGACGATCAGGCGCTGGAGTTCTTCGCCTGGGGTGCTCGCGGTTGGGTTTGCGCGGGCTCCAACTTCGCGCCCGAGGCACATCTTGCGCTCTGGCGCGCTTGCGTTGTCGAGGGCGACTTCGTGAAAGGCAGGCGCATCATGTCTGCGATGCTGCCGCTGATGGGGGTGCTGGAGCAGGGCGGCAAGTTCGTGCAATGCATCCGCCATGGGATGACCTTGCGCGGTCTACCGGTGGGTCCGGTACGCCGACCGCTGCGCGATCTCGATAAGGACGAAAAGCGTGACCTGAAAGAAGTCGTCGAGGTCATGGACCGAGCGATTGCCGCGATCGAGGCCGGGGGCGAGGACCCCTCCGCCGCGCCGCGCCCGGCACCCGAGCTGGTCGCCGCACCCCTGCGCCAGCGCGCCTGACCGCGAGGATCACAACAGATGTCGGACTTGATGACCCGCGACGAGTACGCCGCCCTCGCCAGCGATTTGGAGATGCCGCGCACCGCCTTTGTGGACGGTGCCTTTCGACCGGCGGTGTCCGGGCAAACCATACCGACAGTCAACCCGGCCACGGGGGAGAGCATTGCGGAGGTCTCGGCCTGCGGCGAAGCCGATGTCGACTTCGCGGTCGGGCAGGCGCGCCAAGCCTTCGGGAATGGCTCCTGGTCCCGGATGCATCCGGCGGAGCGCAAGCGCACGCTGATCTATCTGGCCAAGTTGATGGAACGGGACCGTCACAATCTGGCGGTGATGGAGAGCATCGACAGCGGAAAGCCGATCCGCGACTGCGCCGAGATAGACGTTCCGGAAGCGATCAACTGCTTGAAATGGCACGCCGAGGCGGCCGACAAGATCTATGACCGCACAGCGCCCGTCGGCGATGACGCAGTGGCGATGCTGGTGCGTGAGCCGATCGGTGTCGTCGGCTTGGTGCTGCCCTGGAATTTCCCGCTGCTGATGCTGGCGTGGAAGCTTGGCCCGGCGCTTGCCTGCGGCTGTTCCGTCATCGTGAAACCAGCAGAACAAACGCCGCTCACCGCGCTGAAGGTGGCGGAGCTCGCACAGCGGGCGGGTCTTCCCCGCGGCGTTCTGTCGGTGCTGCCGGGCGACGGCCCTTCGGTCGGTCAGCCGCTCGGGACGCACCCGGATGTCGATATGGTCGCTTTCACGGGGTCGACCGAAACGGGGCGGCGGTTCCTGCGCTATGCGGCGGACTCGAACCTGAAGAAAATCAGCCTCGAATGCGGCGGTAAGAACCCTGCGATCGTTCTGGAAGACGCCGAGGACCTGGATGTTGTAGCAGGTCATATCGTCAATGCGGCGTTCTGGAACATGGGCGAGAACTGCTCGGCCACATCGCGCTTGATCGTGCAGGACGCAGTGAAGGCTCCGCTGCTCGACCGGATCCGGGCGCGTCTTCGCGATTGGCGCACGGGCGACCCGTTGGATCCCGCTAACCACTTAGGGGCGCTGGTCGATGCGGACCACCTGACGAAAGTTACGGGTTGGATTGCGCGCGGGCGCGAAACGGCCGAGGTGCTCGCCGGCGGCGCGGTCGAGGGGCCATTCATCGCACCGACGCTTTTCGACGGAGTGGCGCCGCGAGATCCCTTGGCGCGCGAGGAGATCTTCGGACCGGTACTTTCGATTATCACCGTCGCGAGCGCAGAGGAGGCGGTCGCCGTCGCGAACGACACCCCGTACGGGCTCGCCGCGAGCGTCTTCACCGCCCACGCGAAACGGGGTATCCGCGCCGCCCGCGCCATTCGGGCAGGCACCGTCACCGTCAACTGCTATGGCGAGGGCGACGCGACCACACCTTTCGGGGGCTACGGCCTCTCGGGCTTCTGGGGGCGCGACAAGGGGCTCGATGCGCATGATCAGTACACGGAGACCAAGACCATCTGGGTCGACCTCTCCGACCCCGCCCAAAACGAGGCCGTGGACGGCATATGACGTCGGCTGACCCCGCCGCCGATCCGATCTACGGCGACCGAACTGCATCGTCGAGCGCTGAGGACGAACTGCCCGGCGTCGTCCGCCTTGTGCAGCGACTGCCACGCGATAGCGGCGTTTGCGGTTGGAACGCACTTCTGCCTGCCCCTGGGCCTGCGCGGATGTTGGAGGACGACATCACCGCCGACTGGGTTGTGATCGGGGCGGGCTGGGCCGGCCTTGCGGCCGCGCGGCGCCTGACCCAGCTTGCCGGAGGGGACCGCATCGTCATCCTTGAAGCAGGGCGCATCGGCGAAGGGCCGGCCGGGCGGAATTCCGGCTTCATGATCGACCTGCCGCACAAGCTGCAGTCGAACAACTATGCCGGGCAGGTCGACGCCGACCGGCGCCAAACGCTGCTAAACCGCGCCGCCATCGCCTTCGCGGCAGAGGCGGCGGAGGAATACGGCCTCGATGCAGAGGCCTTTGCCCGGACCGGCAAAATCAATGCCGCCGCAACCCGACGAGGTATGGCGCAGAACCAAGCCTATGCCGCTCATCTCGCAAGCCTTTCCGAGCCGCACAAGCTGCTGGATGCCGGCGCGATGCAGGGGATCACTGGCTCGAGCTACTACCGAAGCGGGCTCTATACCCCCGGGACGGCACTGGTCCAACCGGCGAAGTTCGTGAGGGGCGTCGCAAAAGGCCTGGCGGGAAAGGTCTCCCTCTATGAGACGACGCCGGCGACCGAGATCGCGCGGCGTGGGCGGGACTGGCGTCTCGCAACGCCAAAGGGTTCGGTCGCCGCGCCGCGCGTGATCCTTGCGGTGAACGGCCATTTGGAGAGCTTCGGCTACATGGCGCGTCGGCTCGTGCACATCCATCTTTACGCCTCGATGACCCGGGCGCTGACCGAGAGCGAGAAGAGGGCCCTTGGCGGCGAGCCGCGCTGGGGCCTGACGCCAGCCGACCCTGCCGGCAGCACGGTGCGCCGAATCGAAAGCAAGGCCGGCACCCGGGTTATCATGCGCAACAGCATGACCTATGACCCCGGCATGGAGACTTCTGAGGTCCGGGTCACGCGCCTCGGCCGGCGCCATGACCGAAGCCTCGCCGCCAGGTTCCCGGCGCTGGCCGGTGTCGAGATGGACCACCGGTGGGGCGGGCGCCTTTGCCTCAGCCTCAACGACGCGCCAGTCTTCGGTGAAATCGAGGAAGGGGTGTTCTCCGCTTGCGTGCAGAATGGGCTCGGTACGACCAAAGGGACGATAGCGGGCAAGCTTGCTGCCGATCTGGCCGCGCAGGGCAATGACCCGCTGGTCGCCGAGCTTCTCGCCGAGGATCAGCCGACCCGCCTGCCGCCGAAACCTCTATCGACCCTCGGCGCTGTCGCGACAATGCGCTGGCGGCAGTGGTGGGCCGGACGCGAAGTTTAACACCTGCGAGCATGGACCCGGACGACGGCGCAAAGCCAGGCACGGACAGCCCTGGATGCACCGGCGTGCTGGACTGCGCCTCGCGGAAGCGATGAGGGACGCTATACAACCAGGCGCACGCCTCCACGCCGACGCTACGGCTTTGGCGACGCGTCAGACCGCCTGACTGGCTTGTCGGGTCGTTGCTGCCTCGCCCCGGGTCCGACAACGTCGAAGCGCGACGATCTCGACAAGGACCGATAGCGCGATTTCGTGAGGATCGATCGCACCGATGTCGAGGCCGGCGGGCGCCTGCACCCGCGCCAGCCGTTCAGCTGCAATGCCCTCAGCTTGGAGGCGCTGAGTCAGAGCACTGGCCTTTCGGCGCGACGCGATCATCGGGATGCGGCCTGCAGCGCTGTTGAGTGCAGCCCGCAGCGCAGCCACGTCGCCCGATCCCTGCGTTGCCACCACGACGGTGTCATCGGCGCCCGGTATCAGTGCAGCAATACCGTCGGCTGTGGCCGCTTCAGCTCGAAACCCAGCGAGGCGGGCATGGGCAATGATCGCCTCGGCGATCGGGGTGGCGCCGATGACCGCGACGAGCGGCGGCGGTCGCCAGGGCTCGATCAAAAGATCGACGGTCCCGCGCGAAGGACAACCGCTCTCGTAGAGCGCAATATCGGCGACGGCCGTCGTGTCACTGCCCTGCGGATGCACGCGGATCAGCCGCGGTTGGTCCGCGGTGATCGCCTCGGCGGCAGCATCGCAAAGCGCAGCAGTCACGCAACCGCCCCCGACATGACCGAGGATTTGACCCTCTACGGTCACCATCGCTTTCGCTCCCGCCTTCGCCGATGTCACATCTGCGGTGCGCAGCACCGTGGCGACGGCAAAGGGACGGCCCTCGGCCCGCAATTGGGCGATGGTTTCAAACGGGTCTTTGATCATCGGTCTCCTCCCGCCTTTGCCTGTTCCGTCCAAGTCAGATCACAGCTTGGCGAATTCAGTTTCGAGGGCTGCCAGCCCAGCGATCGTGTCTGCGCGCAGCACAGCATCGACGCGGGGACGAATGGCAGCCAGGTGCCGGGCCACCGCGCCATCGGCCGCAATGGGTACCGGCGTAAGCCAGACGATGCGCCCGGCCCGGCGCGACAATCGCTCCAAAGCCCCGGCGAGCGCCTCCGGAGGTCCCGAGCAATAGCCGTCTGACAGGATCAAAACGACGCTTCGACGCGAAAGGGCTCGGGCCCCTTGGCCCTCGACGAAACGCATGATGTTCCCGGCGATGTCGGTACCGCCGCCGAAGCCCTCCGCCATCAGCGACAGACGGCCCGCCGCGCGCAGGGTGTCATGATCGGCCAGCGCCGGTGTGATCCGCATCAGGCGGGTGTGAAAGAGCCAGGCATCAGCCGTGTCTTCGGCGCCGACCAGCCCTTTGACGAAGGCGAGAAAGACACGCGCCGAATGTGTCATCGAGCCGGAGACGTCACAGAGCACGACAATACGCACCGGACGGTCCGGACGGTGGCGGCGGCGCAGGCGCACCGGCTCTCCGCCGGTCGCGAGGCTCATGCGCAGGATGCGGCGCAGATCGAGCGCGCTGCCACGCCGCGCGGCCCTACGGCGGCGGGAGCGGCGGTCACGAAGCGCCCCAGCGAGCCGGCGAGCGGCAGCCTCGGCCGCACGGACCTCCTCCTCCGAGAGCAGGCCGCGGAGATCCTTATGTGCCAGACGCTCCTTGCGCGTTGCGACAAGCCGGCCGTCAGATGGGGCCCGGTCTTCCCGGCCGTCCGGGTCGGCGCCCGCCGCCCCTCCACCGTCTTCCCCGTCAATGCCTTGGGTCGCGTCGCCGCGTGGCTGCCAAAGCGTCGGGTTGCTCGACTGCGTGTGGATATGCGGCGCTTCTGCCTGGCGCCGCTGTATCCGTCCGGCATTCATCCAATAGGCGTCGTAGAGCGTGTCGAACGCCGCCCACCGGTCATGGTCCGGTACCAGAATCACCTTTAGCGCGGCGCGGGCCAGGTCGCGGTCGGTAGCGTCGACCTGGGAAAGCGCAGCCACGGCATCGGCCGTATCGCCGGGACCGAGGCGAAAACCGTTGAGACGCAAATGGTCGATGAACCCCGCCACGCGTTCGGCGGGGCCAGAGGATCGCGTTGGAAATCGCGTTGCGCGCATGGCCTAGGCGGCCCTGCCGATCAGCCGAGACATCACCTCGGGCGGCACCGCATCGCGGTCCGCGGCGGTCTTCAGCAAGCAGACCAACGTCGCCTGCACGGTCACGGGATCATCGGCCAAATCGTTCAGCCCCAAGCCACCCAGAGCCGCCGCCCAGTCGAGCATCTCGGCGACGCCCGGCTTCTTCTCCAGTTCCTCGCGCCGCAGCGCCTGGACCACGCCGACGATCTGCGCAGCGAGACGCGCCGACAGACCGGGCGCGCGCCGGCGCAAGATCTCAAGTTCCGTGGCGGTGTCGGGATAGTCGATATAGGCATAGAGGCAGCGCCGCCGGAGCGCATCGGACAGATCCCGGGTGCCATTGGCTGTCAGGACGACATGGGGTCTGGCGGTGGCGCGGATCGTGCCCAATTCCGGCACCGTCACCTGATTTTCGGCGAGGATCTCCAACAGATACGCCTCAAACTCTTCGTCCGCCCGGTCAACCTCGTCGATCAGAAGGACCGGTGCCCTGGACTGGCTGATGGCCTCCAGCAGCGGGCGTTTCAGAAGATAGTCCTCGGTAAAGACCTCGCGCTCGGAAGTATGCTCCGTCGCGCGCAGGGCGAGGAGCTGGCGCTGATAATTCCACTCATAGATTGCCTGGGCGGCGTCCAGACCCTCGTAGCACTGCAGCCGGATCAAGCGCGCATTCTCGATTGCTGCGAGCGCCTTCGCAACCTCCGTCTTGCCGACCCCAGCGGGCCCCTCCAACAGCAACGGCCGGCCGAGAGCAATCGCAAGATGCAGCGCCATCGCCAATTCGTCTGAGGCCACATAGGCGGCCTCGGCGAGACGAGATCTCAAACCGTCGAGTGACATGGTCGTCCTCGCGACATGGTGGTCAGCGGCCCAGCACAGTCGCCGGGCCAAAAGTGTTCACTCTGCCGCGACTGCCTTGCCGTGCAGCCCGAGGCGTTCGGCCGTTTCCCAGACCCGCCAATGGTCATGCGGCATATGGGTCTGAGTGAGGCCGAAGGGGCGGAACGCATCATGCACCGCGTTCGAGAAGCAAGGCACCCCACCGACATTGGGGCTCTCTCCAACACCCTTCGCACCAATCGGGTGATGCGGGCTCGGCGTCTCGGTGTGGTCCGTTGTGTAGTGCGGCGTTTCGACCATGGTTGGCAGGAAGAAATCCATCATCGTGGAAGTCTTGTGGTTGCCCATTTCGTCATAGGCGATCTCCTGCCCCATGGCGATGGCCAAAGCCTCGGTCAGCCCGCCATGCACCTGCCCCTCGATGATCATCGGGTTGATGCGTGTGCCGCAATCATCCAGCGCGTAGAATTGTCGGATATCGGTGACGCCCGTATCCACATCGACGTCGACCACGCAGATATAGGCGCCGAACGGGTAGGTCATGTTCGGAGGGTCGTAGTAGCTGACCGCCTCCAGCCCCGGCTCAATGCCCGGGATTGCCTGGTTGTAGGCTGCGAAGGCGATCTCACCCATGGTCTTGAAGCGGGCCGCGTCGCCCTTAACGACGAAGCGGTCGACGTCGAATTCGACATCGTCGTCATGCACTTCGAGCAGATAGGCCGCGATCATCTGAGCCTTCGCCCGGATCTTCCGGCCGGCCATCGCTGTGGCAGCCCCAGCCACCGGGGTCGAGCGGGAGCCATAGGTCCCCAGGCCGTAGGGTGCCGTATCGGTGTCGCCCTCCTCCACCGTGATATCGTCGGCGGGGATCCCGATCTCGGAAGCGAGGATTTGGGCAAAGGTGGTCGCATGGCCCTGTCCCTGGCTGATCGTGCCGAGGCGCGCAATGGCCGACCCGGTCGGGTGAATGCGGATCTCGCAGCTATCGAACATGCCGAGGCCGAGGATATCGCAGTTCTTCACTGGTCCCGCGCCGACGATCTCGGTGAAGAAGGTCAGCCCGATGCCCATAAGCTGGCGCGTCTTGCCGGCGTGAAACTGCTCCAGCCGCTCCGCTTGCTCCGCCCGCAGACCAGCGTAATCGACGGAGGTCAGCGCCTTCTCCCAGGCGGTGTGATAGTCGCCGCTGTCATACTCCCACCCCAGCGCGGATTGGTAGGGGAACTGCTCCTTGCGGATGAAGTTGATGCGGCGCAGCTCCGCCGCGTCCATGTCCAGCTTGATCGCCAGCACCTCGATCATGCGCTCGATGAAATAGGCCGCTTCGGTCACGCGGAACGAGCACCGATAGGCGACTCCGCCGGGCGCCTTGTTGGTGTAGATGCCGTCCACTGCGAGATAGGCGGTGGGGATATCGTAGGATCCGGTACAAATGTTGAAGAAGCCGGCCGGGAACTTGGTCGGGTCGGCACAGGCGTCGAAGGCACCGTGGTCGGCGGTCACATGGCACCAGAGCCCGGTGATCTTTCCGCCGCGCGTCGCAGAGATGCGGCCCTTCATCCAGTAGTCCCGCGCAAATGCCGTTGAGAGGAGGTTTTCCTGTCGGCTCTCGATCCACTTCACTGGCTTGCCAGTGACGATCGAGGCGACGATCGAGCAGACATAGCCCGGATAGACCCCCACCTTGTTGCCAAAGCCTCCTCCGATATCGGGCGAGATCACACGGATATTGTGCTCGGCGATGCCGGAGATCAGCGAGGCGACGGTCCGCACTGCATGGGGTGCCTGGAATGTGCCATAGAGCGTCAGCTTACCCGTCACCTTGTCCATCGAAGCGACGCAGCCGCATGTCTCTAACGGACAAGGATGGGTGCGGTGATAATAGACCATCTCCTCGGCGACGACATCGGCCTCGGCGATCACCGCCTCGGTGCTGTCCTTGTCGCCCTGCTCCCAGGTGAAGATATGGTTGTGGTGACGCCGAGGGCCGTGGGCGCCCTCGGTCTTTCCCGCGAGGTCCTCGCGCAGGACCGGCGCATCGGGGTTCTCGGCCTCGAACGGATCGATGACGACGGGCAGGTCGTCGTAATCAACCTCGACCAGCTCGACAGCGTCCGCCGCCACGTAGCGATCCTCGGCCACGACAAAGGCCACCTCCTGGCCCTGGAACAGGACCTTGCCGTCGGCAAGAACCATCTGCTTATCGCCGGCCAGGGTCGGCATCCAGTGGAGGCCCAGGGGCGCGAGGTCCTCCGCCGTTAGGACCGCGACGACGCCGGGCAGGGCCAGGGCCGCCGACTTATCGACAGAGACCACCCGGGCATGGGCATAGGGCGAGCGCACGAATTGGCCAAAAAGCTGACCCTCGAGGCGAATGTCGTCGACATAGTTGCCCTTGCCTTGTGTGAACCGCACATCCTCGACGCGCTTGCGGGAGGAACCGAGGCCCTTCAGCTTTGCCGCGCGCTCCTCTGGGGTTAGGGTCTGATCGTTCATTCTGCTGCCTCCCGCTGGGCGGCAATGACGTCGGACGCGGCCAGGATCGCCTTCACGATGTTCTGGTATCCGGTGCAGCGGCAGAGATTGCCAGCCATGCCGAAGCGAACCTCGTCCTCGCTGGGCGTCGGGTTCTCCTGAAGCAGGCGATGGGCACGCATGATCATGCCTGGCGTACAGTAGCCGCATTGCAGGCCGTGATGCTCGCGGAACATCTCCTGCAAGGTCCCCAGCGATCCATCGGGGTTTGTCATGCCCTCGACCGTTGTCATCTCCGCACCGTGGGCCTGAGCGACGAAGACCGTGCAGGATTTCACCGACTTGCCGTTCATGTCGATGGTGCAGGCGCCGCAATGGCTCGACTCACAGCCGATATGAGCACCCTTAAGCCCGACATTCTCGCGCAGGAAATGCGCCAGCAGGGTGCGTGGCTCCGCAAGCCCCTCCACGGACTTTCCGTTCACTGTCATCTTTACGTGCATCTTGGCCATGTTCTCGATCCTTAGGCAGCAGCTGGCGTCATGCGGGCTTGAGCGCGATCGATCGCGCGGTGCAGGATCACGCCTGCGACGGAACGTTTAAAGGCAACGGGGCCGCGCATATCGGCCCCCGGATCGATAACGGCGAGTGCGGCGTCGACGGCGTCGTCCACACGACCGGCGGCGAGCGCTGCGCCGGCTTCTTCAGCCCATACGGGGCCGTCGCCGAGATTCGTCATGGCGATCGACGCTGCCCCCGCCGATAGGGTGACGGCCGCGGCCGCGGTCGCGTAGTCGCCAATCTTGCGTTTCTGCTTTTCGTAGGCATAGCCGGCGCCCGCCGGAAGCAGAGGGATCGTAATCCTGGTCAGGATCTCGGAATCCGCCCGCTCGGTGTCGAAGGCGCCATGGTAAAATGCGCGTGCCTTGATATTCCGCGCCCCGTCCCTGCCCTCGACGGTAAAGGTAGCGTCCAGACACTGCATCAGCCCCGGCATGTCGTTGCCGGGATCGCCATTTGCCAGGTTGCCGCCAATCGTGCCCATGTAGCGCACCTGAGGATCTGCAATCTGCAAGGCAGCCTCACGCATAATCGGCAATGCCGCCGCAAGCTTCTTGTGCGTTATCAGCTGGTCCTGAGTAACCATTGCGCCGATGCTGACCTTGCGCGCGCCGATCTCGACGGCCGCTAGCTCGGCGATGTCCTGCAGATCGACCAGATGGTCGACTGCCGCCATGCGCAGCTTCATCATCGGAATGAGGCTATGCCCTCCTGCAAGAACACGCGCCTCATCGCCCAGTTCATGGAGCAAGCTGAGCGCCTCGCCCATGGCAGAGGGGCGATGGTATTCGAACGAACCGGGTATCATCCGGCAGCCTCCCTTGTCATTTTTCTCGGCGCCGTTGGAAATTGAAGTGATTTTGTGCGGCGGCAATGAGATTGTCGAAACCGTTGACCAAGCGCAATTTAGTTACTTGTCAAGCGGTCAATCCGACAGGAAAGGCATTCCAGCCTGTCATCTGCGGGCCGGTCCGCGCCATTCTTGCGAAAAGTTGTGCCGGGTCGAAACGCAATTCGCGAGGATTGCATTGCGCCGGCGTGCCCACTCCGCCAGCGGATCCGCGATGACGCCTATCGAGCGTGGTCAATGACCGTAGCCGCAGCTGTGTCTCACCACAGCCTGCCCGTGCGGTGTGGCTCAGTGCTCCTGGTTCAGCTCGTCGACGGCTGGAATTTCGCGTTCCCGGCGGGCGATGTAGTCCCGCAGAGCCTCGTCCGTCGCCGGGTCGAGGCTGGGCTCCTCATACTCGGCCAGCATCGCTTTGGCCTTGTTCAGAGCTCTTGCCGTGGTGTCCAGAGCACCCTCGGCCTGCCACTGCTCGATGGCATTGTTGTCGAAGAGCTTCGGCATGAAGAAGGCATGTTGGAACTTCTCCAGCGTGTGCGGATGGCCGAGATAATGCCCACCGGGCCCCACATCTCGCACTGCGGACAGCGCTTCTTCGAAATCATCCCAATGGAGACCCTGCGCCATCCGATACCCCATCGCACATTGCTCGGCATCGACGACGAACTTTGCGACCGAACAATGCATGCCGCCCTCGTTCCATCCGGCTGAATGCCAAATGTAGTTCGCCCCCGCCATCATGACTGCCATCAGGGTCGTCGCGCTTTCATAGCCAGCCTGAGCATCCAGGGTTTTCGCCCCACCCAGCGTGTTCGAAGTACGCCAAGGCACCCCGTAGTGGCGTGCCATTTGCCCGATCGCAAAGTTCATCAGGCTGATCTCAGGCGTGCCGGCCATCGGCGCACCGGAAGCCATCGAGACAGTCGACAGATAATGGCCGTAGATCGCGGGGCAGCCTTTGCGCACCACTTGCGTGT
The DNA here is from genome assembly GCA_039513195.1 of Pseudomonadota bacterium. GTDB lineage: Bacteria > Pseudomonadota > Alphaproteobacteria > Rhodobacterales > Rhodobacteraceae > Thermohalobaculum. The sequence goes on from JBCCRM010000004.1 coordinate 183,324, forward strand.
AGGCGAGGGCAGACAACGCCTCCGCGTTAAGCTGCGCCACGGTCGCAGCGGTCGAGGCGGGCGTATTGGCACCGCCGAGCACGAAGGGCGAGCACAAGACCGGCTGGTTGCGCCGATTGAAGGCACGCATCGCCGACAGCATCGTCTCGTCCCAGACGAGCGGCGAGTTGCCGTTGCAATTTCCAACGACGACGCTCTGCTCCTCCATCTCATCGGCACCAAAGACAATGGCACACATGTCGAGGACATCCTCGGCATTCCTGCCGGAGGTCGTCATCCCCATGAATGTTTTATCGCTGTGCTTCATCGACGAGTACGTGATCCGCAAATGTCGATGGCTCACAGGATGGTCCATCGGCTCGACGATGTGATGGGCGCTCGAATGCAGAGCGGGCGACATGTGTGCGAGCTTGTGGAACATCGCGAGGTCGTCCAGCGTCGGCCCACGGCGGACGTCTTCGAGGTCGCGGAGATAGGGCGCGCCGGTCATCGGCACGAAGATGGACCGCGGCCCGCCGAGCGGCACCGACTTTGCCGGGTTGCGCGCAGTCAGCGTGATTTCAGACGGCAGCGAGGCGATCAATTCCCTCACCAAGGCTCGCTCAAGATGGACCCGCTCGCCACGGATATCGGCACCGGCCCGCCGCCAATCATCCAGCGCCACGGGGTCGCGGAACACGACCCCCACCTCCTCCAGAATGGTCAAGGAAGCATCGTCGATACGGTGAACCTGCTCGGCACTCAGGGGCTCGACTAAAGGCAATCCGCGCTTAAGCCCCGGCAACATGGTATGATCGGGTGCTTGACGCCGCGCGCGCCGCTGATCCCGCCCACTGCGCCGTGCTGCCGTTTGCGCTGCCATGCTCACCCCTCCTGAATTGTGCACAACTCGTATACAATACGGACGAGCGGGACGCTAGAGCGCTTTCCGACCCGATTGCATCGGTTATCACGCTCTAAAGTATTGTTCGGGTGCGTTTTCACGATGCCAAGCTGAGTCAGATTAGCTGGAAAACGCCCTCGGTGTGTCGATATCGATTGCCGCTATCAAGAAGGGTGCCGCTTGGCAGAGGCTTGCCACCGGCCCCGCGTCGAGCTTGGTGGTGTTCTGTTGCTGCTTCTGATCCTGCGGGAGACCCCTCAGCCTTCGCAGCGCCCTTGTTCCGCGGTGCGGGGATCAGGGGATGGAAAGCAAGACTGCCGGCATCGGGGTGGATCTCGGAAGAGCTGGACTTGTCCCGGGCAAGTTTCGGGGCTTTGACAGCATGCTATGCGATCAAGAAAGACACTGCGGCTCAGCGACAAAGTGTGGAAAATCTGCAGTAGCGCAGATGGTTGAGGCTGCATGATGCCCAGCCTATCTCGGCCGTTATGACGGCGAGGAGCGGTTAGATGGACGACGCGCCAATCATTGTCTTCGACACCGACTGCGTCCTGTGCAGCGGCTTGGTGGCGTTTATCTTGGAACGGGAACGGGACGACCAGTTAAGGTTTGTCGGGGCGTGGTCGGATGATGGGAAGCGCCTTGCCGAAAGCCATGGGTTTACACAAGCCTACCTCGACGAGACGTTCCTGGTGATCCAGGACGGTCGCGCCTTCACCCGGTCGGACGCTGCGCTCCGGATCGCGCGCCATTTATGCGCGCCTTGGTCATGGCTACGGGTTCTCCGGATCGTCCCTCGCAGCCTCCGGAATTGGGTCTATGGCGCAGTGGCGAAGCGCCGCTATGCGTGGTTCGGCAGGCGAGAGAACTGTGTGGTCGTACCGGCTGCCTCCCGCCACCGCTTTATGGGGATCGAGCGATCAAACCCAATATCCACAGAAGCGGCGGGGACGAGCCGCAGCGCAAAATGAGAGGCTTTGGCTCGGCTACCGCTCGTGCCAACACCCTCTAGCGGGCTGACAAGGGGTGCCTCCCCGAGTAAAGGCCGCAGTCGCGCATCTCTCGTGCCTGGGCTTCGGTCGGCTCGGAAGTTATTTCGAACTCACCGATACTCGCAGCGTCAGCCACCAAAGTCGTCAAGCATGATGTCTTCGCGATCCACTCCGAGATCGAGCAGCATTTTGATAACGGAGGAGTTCATAATCGGGGGGCCGCACATATAGTACTCACAATCCTCCGGCGCCGGATGGTCCTTGAGATATTCGTTGAACAGCACATTGTGAATAAATCCGGTATGTCCGGTCCAGTCATCCTCAGGCAGCGCGTCGGACAGCGCGACATGCCAAGTGAAGTTGGGGAACTCGGCGGCGAGTTCATCGAAGTCTTCGACAAAGAACATTTCTCGTTTCGAGCGGGCGCCATACCAGAAGGTGATCTTCCGGTCGCGATTCTTTAGCCGCTTGAGCTGGTCGAAGATGTGGCTCCGCATCGGCGCCATACCGGCACCGCCGCCAATGAAGATCATCTCTTTCTCGGTCTCGCGGGCGAAAAACTCCCCGAACGGGCCAGAGATCGTCACCTTGTCACCAGGCTTTAGATTGAAAATATAGGAGGACATCTTGCCGGGAGGGATGCCTTCAGAGCCGGGAGGCGGTGAGGCGACCCGGACATTCAGCATGATCATACCCTTTTCTTCAGGGTAGTTTGCCATCGAATACGCTCGTTCAATCGGCTGGTCGACGGCCGAATGGTATTGCCAAAGGTTGAACCGGTCCCAATCCTCCCGGTACTCTTCCTGCACATCGAAATCGGAGTATTTGAGCTGGTGAGCGGGCGCCTCAATTTGGATATATCCACCAGCACGGAAATTCACATCCTCGCCTTCGGGCAGCTCGAGTACCAACGCCTTGATGAAGGTCGCGACGTTTTCGTTGGAGCGGACTGTGCACTCCCACTTTTTGACCCCAAAGACTTCCTCCGGGACCTCAATCTCCATATCCTGCTTCACGGCCACCTGGCACGAAAGCCGGTCGCCGCACGACGCCTCTCGCTTGGTGATGTGGCTCTCCTCCGTCGGCAGGATCGAGCCGCCGCCGGAATGGATCTTCACCCGGCACTGCGCACAAGTGCCGCCGCCGCCGCAGGCCGACGGTACGAAGAGCTTCTGTTCCGCCAAGGTTTGGAGCAGCTTCCCCCCGGCAGGCACCGAGATCGTCTTCTCGCCATTGATGGTGATGTTGACGTTCCCGGTCGACACCAGCCGCGAGCGCGCCGCAAGGATGACCGTGACAAGCGCAAGCACGATCAGGGTGAAGAGAATGATGCCCAAGCCGAAGGTCGCCATCTGCAAGGCTCCTCAGAGTTTTACACCGGAGAATGACATAAAGGCCATCGCCATCAGGCCGGCCGTGATGAAGGTGATGCCCAGCCCCTGGAGGCCGTCGGGAATATCGGAATACTTTAGCTTTTCCCGTACGCCGGCCATCGCCGTGATCGCCAACGCCCAGCCAAAGCCCGAAGAGACCCCGTAGGTGACCGACTCTGCAAAGTTGTAGTCGCGTTCCACCATAAAGAGCGATCCGCCGAGAATGGCGCAGTTCACCGTAATCAGCGGCAGGAACACACCAAGCGCGTTGTACAGCGGTGGAAAGTATTTATCGAGCACCATTTCCAAGATCTGCACCAGCGCCGCAATGACGCCGATATAGGAAATGAGGCCCAGGAATGTGAGATCGACCTCCGACAGCCCAGCCCAGGCCAACGCCCCGGGCGCGAGCAGGTAGTTGAGGATCAGATTGTTCGCCGGCACCGTAATCGACTGGACCACCATCACCGAGATGCCGAGCCCGATGGCCGTCGAGATCTTCTTCGAAACTGCGATGAAGGTGCACATGCCCAGGAAGAAGGACAGGGCCAAGTTTTCGACGAAAATCGCCTTAACCGCGAGGGAGATCAGCCCTTCCATCAATGAGCCTCGACCACTTGGATCTTGTATTCCCGCTCTTCGACCTGATCGGTCTTCCAGGCCCGGAAAGCCCAGATGATGAGCCCGATGATGAAGAACGCAGACGGCGGCAGCAACAGCAGACCGTTCGGGACATACCAGCCGCCATTATTCACCGTCTGGAAAATGGTGATGCCGAACAGGCTACCCGATCCGAACAGCTCGCGGATAAAGCCGACCAGCATCAGGATCAGCCCGTAGCCAAGCCCATTGCCAACCCCATCGATGAAGCTGGCAAGCGGTGGGTTCTTCATCGCGAATGCCTCCGCCCGGCCCATCACAATACAATTGGTGATGATTAGGCCGACGAACACCGACAGCGTCTTGGAGATCTCATAGGCATAGGCCTTCAAAACCTGATCCACCAGGATCACCAACGACGCGATGATCACCATTTGCACAATGATCCGGATCGAGCCCGGGATCTGGCTGCGGATCATCGAAATGAACATCGAGGAGAAGCCGGTCACCAAGGTCACTGCGATGGACATAACGAAGGCCACCTGCAGTGACGAGGTCACCGCGAGGGCGGAACAAATGCCCAGAACTTGCAGCGTGATCGGATTGTTGTCGACCAAGGGGTCGGTCAGCATCTCTCTACGCACTTGGGCCATCACACATTCCCCGCTGTGAGATTCTCAAGGAAAGGTTTGTACCCCGACTTCCCCATCCAGAAATTGACCAGATTGTGGACGCCGACGGTTGTCAGGGTCGCACCTGCGAGGGCGTCGATGTGATACTCATTCCCCGCGGCAGGCACGGCCTTGGTAACGCTGATCTGCAGCACGCCATCCTGATCGTAGAGCTTCTTACCCTTCCACAGCGCCTTCCAGCGCGGGTTGTCGACCTCCGCCCCCAATCCGGGCGTTTCAGCATGCTCGTAGAACTGAAGACCGAAAATGTCGTTCCCGTCCGCTTCCAACGCGATGTAGCCATAAAGCGTCGACCACAGTCCATAGCCGTAGATCGGCAGGATCACCTTGTCGATATCGCCCGCTTCATCGCGCAGAAGATAGACAGTCACGTATCTGCTCTGCCGGCCGATGCCCGCCGGGTCCTCCTCCAGAGCGACAGAGGTCGCCGGGTCGTCCGCTGCGGCACGGTCGTCGAAAGTCGCGGGGTCGAACTGATCTGTGAAAGTTCCGCTCGCCAGCTCCAGAATATGCGGCTCGAATGCCGAGAACGCCTCGACCACATCCTGGTCCGGATCGTAGATGCCCGCGACCTGGAGGATATTGATCTGCTTGTCCTTGAGCGCATTGATCTCTTGCGTGGGCCGTAGCGCCACCGCTGCGGCCGAGACGACCATCGACGCAATGAGGCAGAGAGAGACGGCCACAAAGACGGTCTTCGGCACAGAATCCGGGGGAAGCGCCATAAAGCGGCGCAGCAAACCCGGGGGCTTCTTTTGGTTCGAATCTTGGTCAGGCATGGCGCCGCGCCCTGCGTCTGATGTTGGCTTGAACGACGAAGTAGTCGATTAGGGGTGCGAAAACGTTTCCGAACAGGATTGCCAGCATCATCCCCTCCGGAAATGCGGGATTGATCACACGGATCATGACGACCATGAACCCGATCAGAGCGCCGTAGATGTAGCGGCCGAGATTGGTGTGGGCGCCGGAGACCGGCTCTGTGACCATAAAGACGAGCCCGAATGCGTATCCACCGACCACGAGATGCCAATACCAAGGCATCGCGAACATCGGGTTGCTGTCGGAGCCGACAAAGTTCAGCAACAGCGAGAACGCCACCATACCGCCGAAGCACCCGACGACCATGCGGTAATTGGCGATTTTCGTTGCCAAAAGGAAGACAAGCCCCAGTAGGCAAGCGAGCGTTGATGTTTCCCCGATCGAACCCGGCACCAAGCCGACAAAGCTGTCCCACCAGGTCATGCCGCGTCCGGCGAGCTCTTGGAACCCATCGGCGGCTGACACGGCCAGGGCCGTGGCACCCGTGAACCCATCGACCGGCACCCAGACGCTGTCTCCCGACAACTGCGCGGGGTAGGCGAAGTATAGGAAAGCCCGACCGGTAAGCGCCGGGTTCAAAAAGTTCTTGCCGGTGCCGCCGAAGACTTCTTTGCCGATCACCACCCCGAAGATGATGCCGAGCGCCACCTGCCAGAGCGGAGTCGTGGCCGGCAAAATCAACGCATAAAGCATCGACGAGACCAAGAACCCCTCATTGACCTCGTGCCGACGGACCGTCGCGAAGATAACCTCGCAAATGCCACCCGCCAGCAGCGTGGTGATGTAGATTGGCAGGAAATAAAGCAGCCCATGGAATATGTTAGCAAATGGGTTCGACGGGTTAAACCCAATGCCCAGCAGGTCGATCAGCCCAGCACGCCAGCCGGTGGCTTCGAAATCTGCCAGGGCTAAGTTTGCCTGATAGCCGACATTGTAGAGCCCCATCAAAATGCAGGGGAATGTCGCGATCACGACATAGGTCATGATCCGCTTCATATCGATGTACGATCGCGCATGGGGCGCGACGGTGGTCACGGTCTTGGGTGTGTAGAGAAAGCTCTCCACCATCTCGTAGACTGGGAAATACCGCTCCCACTTTCCGCCTCTCTCGAAATGCGGCTCGATACGGTCGAAGAAGTCACGCAAGGCCAAGGATCATCCCTCCTTCTCGATCCGGGTCAGGCAGTCGCGCAAGGCGAGACCGTACTCGTACTTGGCCGGGCAGGCAAAACCCACCAGGCCGAGATCCTCTTCGTCAAGTTCCAAGGCGCCGAGGGCCTGCGCCTGATCGGTATCCATAACCAAGAGCGCCCGCAAAAGCTGGGTCGGTAAGAAGTCCTGCGGCATCAGCTCCTCGAACGTGCCCAATGGCACCATCGCGCGACGGCCACCGTTTAGGTTGGACGTGAGCGAAAACAGCCGGCGGGACAGGGCCGATCCCAATACCGGCTGGACCGCGTATTTGCCGGGCATAGGCCGTATCCAACCCATGGGGATTTGCGCTCGATCCTCTTCAATAAGGGTGATCTGCCGGGCATAGCGGCCGAGATAGGCGCTGACGCCCTCCCCCGCACGGCCACTGAGGACCGAGCCGGAGATAATCCGCACAGGCCGGTTCGACCGCAGATCGCCCTCGGTCAGGTCGACCATGGAGGCGCCCGCAAGGGTCCGCACGAGCCGCGGATGTGCGCAGACAGGCCCGGTCAGAGCGACGATGCGGGTGGCATCGTATCGGCCAGTCTGCATCAGTCGGCCGATGGCGATCACATCGTGATAACCGATCGTCCAGACGACCTTTTCCGGCCCCGGAGGCTCCAGAAAGTGCATATGCGTGCCCGCCAGCCCCGAGGGATGCGGGCCCGAGAACGAGGCGGTCTCAACCCCCGCTAAATCGCTGCCGGGGAGATCGGCGCCATTGCCCTGGCAAAGATAGGTCTTTCCCTCCGACAGCGGCGCAATCGCCTTTACTCCGAGGGAAAACGCCTCTGCGTCTTCGCGTATGATCAGCGCCGGATCGGCGGCCAAGGGTTCGGTGTCGGTTGCGGTCACATAGATCGCTGCCGGACGGGTGGTGGGCGCGGGCACTTTGGAATAGGGCCGTGTTCGGAACGATGTCCAAAGTCCCGCAGCGCACAGCCGTTCAACCATCCCCTCTGGCGTGGAGGCGTCGCCCACCGAAGAAAAGTCGACGGGTTCCACCGCGCCGTCGATCACCTGAATCTCGACGCTGATAAGCTTTCGCCGGGCACCGCGGTTGATGGCCTTGATCTTGCCCGCGGCAGGGGAAACCACCTGCACCTCAGGCATATCCTTGTCGACAAGTATCGGCGAGCCCGGGCCGACATCGTCGCCCTCGGCAACCGAGAGACGGGGTTTCAACCCGATATAATCGTCGCCAAGGATGCCCACCGTGCGTAACGCCGGACCATCTTCGATGTTGGGCTTCGGCGCTCCCATGATCGGCACATCTAAGCCTTTGTGTAGCGAGAAACGCTGCATACGTGCTTACCTCTACCGGTCAGTTCCGCTACTTCTGTGCAACGAGCCGTCGGCAGGCGAAAGCATTCCGTTGCGACTCGCATACTTTTTTTTCGGCGCCGTGCATAGCAGCATAGCCTTACAGCGACGATAAGGCGCTGCACTGCACCAAAAGATGCCGTGTTCTAGGCTTCACGGTGGCAGCGGGCGAGGTAAACCCGACGAATGATCGCGCCCATTCCCTCGAGCTGGCAGTTACATAGGGGTCGGCGACCAGATAGCGCCTCATGGAGATATCGAGATATGAGATGCCGGCCATGCCGATGGCGCTCAAAACACGCAATTTAGGTTTAAATGGCTACTTTTGTCGCGGGAAAGCCGCGACCCTATGTGATATTCAACACCTGATCGCCATAGAGGTTCTGTCGTGACCAATCTGACCAAGCTCTCTCGCCGTTCTTTCATGATCATGCCCCTGGCATTGGCGGCCTGCAAACCCGGCTGGGAAGTGTTCGACATCAGCGGTCCAACGATGGGCACCAGCTACCGGGTGGTGGCTGTCGAGTCCGCACGCCGTTTGGACGAAGCCGAGGTCCGGGCGGCTATCGATGGCGCTCTGGCGGAGGTGAACCGGCAGATGTCGAACTGGGACCCGGATTCGGAGATTTCGCGGTTCAATGCGCAACAAGGTCTTGCGCCCGTGGCCGTCTCCTCTGGCCTGGCCGAGGTGATGGAGGCGGCGGAGAGCGTCCATCTGGCGAGCAACGGCCGGTTCGACACCACTATGGGTCCGATGATCGAGCTGTGGGGGTTCGGGACGCCGGGTGCCCGATCGATGCCGAGCGAGGCTGACATCGCCTCCGCCCGGACACGCGTGGGACATGCTAACACGCTGACGGTTCGGCAGGACGCATTGCAGAAGCGGCAGCCAGATGCTCAGATTTATCTCGCTGCGATCGGCAAAGGCTATGGCGCAGACCATGTCGGGCGCGCTCTGGAGGCGTTGGGAATCTCCGACTACCTGGTCGAGATCGGCGGCGATCTCTACGTCTCCGGGCGCAATCCTGACGGACTACCCTGGCAGATCGGCATCGAGAGACCGGCGGCCAGCACGCGCGAAGTGCTGCATGTGGTGGGCGTCAGCGATCTTGGGCTCGCATCCTCTGGCGACTATCGCAACTATTTCGAGCAAGACGGTCTGCGGTTCTCGCATCTGATCGATCCGAGCACCGGGCGGCCGGTGACCCACCGCACTGCTTCGGCAACGGTCTTGGCGAAAAATGCGATGCTTGCGGATGCATGGGCCACTGCACTGCATATATTGGGCTCAGATGTAGGGCTGCCGTTGGCGGAGGAGCAGGGTCTGGCGGTCCTCTTCACCGAACGCAAGCCTGGTGCGGACGCGATGCAATTCACGACTATCGCCAGTTCGCGCTTCGCTGCGCTCGTCAGCTAGAGCGAAGAAGAGGGCGCAGCCATGGCAACGTTTCTGCTGACCTTCGGGCTGTTGATGCTGATCATGCTCGGCATGGCGGCGGGCGTTCTATTGATGGGCCGCACGATCAAAGGCAGCTGCGGTGGCCTGAACGCCATTGGCGATGCTGATCACTGCTTGGTTTGCAGCAAGGAAATCGACCCGGACAGTCCGCTGCGAGAAAGGCTGCAATGCCCCCGCGCGCGCAAGATGATGGAGCGTGCGGGCCTTGATCCAGAGGCGCAGGCGGGCGGTAGGTATCAGGGGCTGCATCGGCGAGCGCCTTGAAGGTTTTGCGCAGCGTCAATCAGCCCGTCTGAGAAAGCGGTAGGAAGCCGACGGCGATCAACGAAAGTGCAGCCACAGCACCGTAGACCCACAATTGCCAGGTGGGACCAGCGGTCTTCCAAACACGTCGATATTGATAGCCGCCCCAGCAAGCGAGCACGAAGATACCGGTCGCCATGGCCGGAGTCAGCGTCACTTCGGGCAAGAATCTTCTCCCACAGGGCCCAAATGGGTTACAATGCTGTTTTACGAAAGCCGAAAATGGCGCCGGAGGAAACATAATGCCAGGTTCATATCAAGCCCCGATGCGTAAGGATAAACAGAGCCAACGCACATACAGCCAGAGCCAAGCTAGCAATCTCTCATCCGAACAGGCCAGTGTTGCAAGGATCCTAAAGCAAAAGGGCTCGGATATCTTTTCGATCAGCCCGGGCGACACGCTCGGCCGCGCTGTGGAGATTTTGCGCGACCGGCGGATCGGCGCGTTGGTGGTCACCGACGAGGGGGGCGCTCTTGTCGGTATCCTGTCCGAGCGCGATATCGTGCGAAAGCTTGCCGACACCCCGGGCAAAACACTTCCGCAATTGGTCAAGGATGTGATGACCAAGAAAGTGGAGACGTGCAGCTCGGATGAGCCGCTGATTACCGTGCTGCGGCGAATGACGGCCGGGCGCTTCCGGCACATGCCTGCTGTCGAGGGCTCGAAACTGGTCGGCATGGTGACGATCGGCGATGTCATCAGCTTTCGGCTGACCGAGCTTGAGCAGGAGACGCTTCAACTCAAGCAGTTGATCGTCGGCTGAAGGCTAGGCACCCGTGGCTGGATCGGCGCGTAGCGCGCCGATCCGACGGCAACAATCGGTAGGACTGAGCCGTGGTTGCCGGATGGTGTAAAGCGTAGACCGCGCCTGGGGCGCTCGCCCCAGGATGCAGTAAACACCGCGTGTGATGACAATGATCGCTTGGCGGCACGTGAATTGCGCTGCCGCCCGCTGACGGTCAGCGCCGTTGAGACGATAGGCGGAGAACCCTCCCCTCGGAAGATCCGGTTCGCCGGTCTCCTTCAGTTCGTTTTCCCCTGGTCATCCGCCATTGCGATCAGACTGGCATTCCCGCCCGCGGCAGTGGTGTCGGTGCTGACCACGCGCTCCTCGACAAACCGCGAGAGATAGAGAGGCCCTCCCGCTTTCGGGCCCGTTCCAGACCGCCCATGCCCACCGAAAGGCTGCGAGCCGACGATCGCGCCGATCTGGTTCCGGTTAATGTAGACATTGCCGGCTGGGGCGGCGGCTCCGATCTCGCGTATGCGAGCGTCGATGCGGCTGTGAAGACCAAAGGTCAGTCCGTATCCCGTGGCCTCGATCTCCCGCTGGACAGAAGCGAGGTCGTCCGGGCGGAACCGTTTCACGTGTAGGACCGGGCCGAAAACCTCGGTATCCAAGGTCTCGCCGTCCCGCAATTCAATAATCGTGGGGGCGAGATAGGGCCGCTCCAGCCCGCTGGGAACTGTGCCCTGCCAGCGCAACCCTGTGCGGTGGCCCTGCACATGCGCCTCCAGCCGCGCCAGAGCCTCAGCGTCGATGATCGGACCCATATCTGTCGCCGGGTCCATCGGATCGCCCAGGTGGAGCGTCGCCGCAGCACCCTCGATCATCGCGAGCATCCGGTCGGCCACCTCGTGCTGCACATAGAGAATTCGGCAGGCCGAGCATCGCTGCCCGGCACTGCGGAAGGCCGAGGTCACGACGTCGTCGGTCACTTGCTCTGGCAAGGCCGTGGCATCCGCGATCATGGCGTTGATGCCGCCGGTCTCGGCGATCAACGGCACGATGGGACCATCCTTCGCCGCCAATGCGCGATTTATCGCCAGGGCTGTCGCAGTGGAACCGGTGAAGGCAACGCCCGCCACATTCTCATGATCAACCAGCGCGCGCCCAACCTCGGTGCCGCCAGGGGCCAACTGCACCACATCCTCTGGCACGCCGGCAGCCCACAATAACTCCACTGCCATCTTGCCGATCTGCGGCGTCTGCGGCGCCGGCTTGGCAATCACGGCATTGCCCGCGGCCAGGGCCGCCGCGACCTGGCCCAAGAAGATCGCCAGCGGGAAGTTCCAGGGAGCGATACAGACGAAGATGCCGCGGCCGCGCACGGAGTGCAGGTTCTCCTCGCCCACTGGGCCGGGCAAGAGCGTGTCGACGCAGAGCTTCTCCGCCTCGGAGGCGTAGAAGCGAAGGAAGTCAGCCGCCTCCCGGACCTCGGCCAGGCCGTCGTCGATGGTTTTGCCAGCTTCCCGTGCGAGGCAGGCCATGAAGGCGGCGCGCCGATCTTCGAGCATTTCGGCGGCGCGGCGGAGACAGGCCGCGCGCCCCGCTGCCGGCCGATCGCGCCATGGGGATAGCGCCCCGCCAGCCCGCTCAAAAAGTGCGTCGACCTGCGCCGGGTCGAGCGGTGCGACGGACGGGGTTGCCGGCGCCGCCCGCATCGCCTTTTCCAAGGCACCGAGATCGCGGCGGCTGCCGAACACGATGCCGCGAGAGTTTGCCCGAGCGCCAAAAAGCGCGGCCGACCGTTTGATTTTGGGATGGCGCGGGGCGTCCAGCATCCGTGACGGTCGCTCCAGCAGTTCCGCGATGGCGACCCGTTTGTCACCCACCCGGGCTACGAATGACGAGTTGGCCCCGTTCTCCAGCAGCCGCCGTACTAGATAAGCCAGCAAGTCGCGGTGCCCGCCCACGGGCGCATAGACACGACAGGGCACCCCCTCGGCCTTGCGCAGCGCGGCATAAAGCGGGGCGCCCATACCGTGGAGCCTTTGGAACTCGAAACCCTGGCGATCCCCCGTCGAGTCCGCCATTTCGATCACAGTCGCGACCGTGAGGGCATTATGGGTTGCGATCTGCGGGTAGAGACGTGGGCGCAGCGCCAGCAGCCGCGCAGCACATGCGAGGAAGGACACGTCCGTCGCCGGCTTGCGGGTGAAGACCGGGAAATCGGCATGTCCTTCGACCTGCGACTGCTTTACTTCTGCATCCCAATACGCGCCCTTGACCAGCCGCACCATCATGCGCGCATCCAGGCGCTCGCAAAGCGCGGCAACGTGGTCGATGACGGGCAGCGCACGCTTGCCATAGGCCTGCACGGCGAGACCGAAGCCTTCCCAACCACGCAACGACGGGTCGGCGAACACCGCGTCGATGACGTCGAGGCTCAGCTCCAGTCGTTCCTGCTCTTCGGCATCGATGGTGAAGTTGAGATCTTGGGCCTTCGCTGCCCGCGCCAGGCGCGCAACAGCCGGCACCAGGTCGTTCATCACGGCGGTACGGTTCCGCGGCTCGTACCGGGGATGCAGGGCGGACAGCTTGACCGAGATGCCGGGACGATCCGGCAAGGGGCGGTCACCCGCAGCGGCCCCAATGGCTGCAATCGCGTCGGCATAGGACCTGGCATAGCGGCGGGCATCGTCCCAAGTGCGCGCCCCTTCGCCGAGCATGTCGTAGGAATGGCGCTCGCCCTTCTCCTCGGCGGATCGAGCCCGGCGGAGCGCGTCCGCTATCGTCTCTCCCAAAACAAATTGGTGGCCGAGAAAGCGCATCGCCTGTCGCACGCCAGTCCGCACTGCCGGCGCACCAATCCGCTGCGTGATTGCCGAGAGCAGGCCTTCGGGGGTCTCGCCGGGGGCGACGATCCGGGTTGACAGACCCAAACCCCAGGTCGCCGCCGAGACGAACCACGTGTCCGCCCCCTCCGCGGCCGCCCAGTCGCCGGCACCAATCTTATCCGCGATCAGCCGGTCTTGGGTGGCAGGGTCCGGCACGCGCAAAAGCGCCTCGGCCATCACCATCAGCGCCAGCCCCTCCTTCGTAGAGAGGCCATAGTCGCGCAGGAAGTCCTCTAGCCCGCCGACCGATCCCGCTTCCGCGCGGATCGCCTCGATCAGGGCAGTTGCGCATCGATCAATACGGGCGTCCGCCTCCGCATCGCGAGCGACCCTGGCGACGAGATCCGGGGCCAGCCCCTCGTCAGCGGGGGCGAATGGGGCGGCGAAGAGCTGGGCGGTCATCGGCTGATTCATACGCGTAGGGTAACGCAGTTTGCGCAGTTGATCTCACCGAAGGCTTCGTTCTAACCAAGATATAGTGAGAAAATTCACCAAAAATCCGGATGAAGATGCGCAATACCACCAAAATCCTGAGCCGCCATGATCGTGCGATCCTCAAGGCGCTCCACGAAGATGGACGAATGCCCGTAACAGCCCTCGCAGAGCGTATCGGTCTATCTCCCAATGCGACCAACGAGCGTTTGCGCCGGCTGATCCGCGACGGCGTCATCGAAGGCTTCCATGCGCGGATCTCGCCGCGAGCGCTGGGGCGAACCTTGATCGCCTTTGTCGAAGTGAAGCTAGAGCGCACGAGTGCGGACGTCTTCGACGCGTTCGCCGCCGCCGCGGCGGCGGAGGCCGACATAGAAGAGTGCCACATGGTTGCCGGCGGATTCGACTACCTCCTGAAGACCCGCCACGCCGACATGGCTGCATACCGGCGTTTCCTGGCCGATGCTTTGCTCACACTGCCAGGGGTGCGCGAGACGCACACATTCGTCGTGATGGAGGAGGTGAAATCGGGGCACCCGTTGCCGAGCTGATTGTCCGAGGGCTGCCGCCCAATGATCTATGCGGGACGGCGATCCAGGACGTTTGAGCCTGCCAGCCGATGCAGCGCTGGCAGCCAGCCCCGCGACGTCGCCAGCTCCCCGGCAAGCTCCAGCACGGCCAAGCACTGATTGGCCATCTTGCTGGCAGCCTAGGCTCCCTCGTCATCCGATCGGCCTATCCTGCTACCCTAGACAGCCGCAAAGACGGGTGGATAAATGCCTGCAAGCTTCCCAGGGTTCGATCAGCACCGGGCGCCGCAGACCCGTCGCCGCGGATCAATACCGGCGGTTCATCCTCCTGCCGCCGGCGAGGGGGCGTTGTTTCTGACGCTCTCTTAGAAAGACGAAGAGCCCGCTGCCGATGATCAACACTATCCCGACGGTGACGGTGGCGCCCGGCAGTTCTCCCCACACCAGCCAGCCCCAAAGGACAGCGAGGGGCAGTCCGATGTATTCGAAGGGTGCCACCGTCGCCGCATCGGCAAGGCGGTAGGCTTGCGAGAGCGAATAGCCGATCACGGCCGCGTTGAGGCCGAGACCCATCATCAAATAGAGGTCCGTCCCCTCGGGCCAGGTCCAGGCACGCAAAAGGAAACGGAGGCTCTCATTCTCGACGCCTTTGGCGAAATGGCCATCGCCCGCCACCAGGAAAAAGCCAAGCGAGACGACCACGAACATCCCTTGAATATGCACCGCGAGGGCCGAGGCCTTGGTGGTCGCCCCCAGCTTTCGGGTCAAAATCTGGTTTAGGGCATAGGTCAGCGCCGCCACCAAAGGCATCAGCAGGATTAGGAGGGGCGCGCTACGCTCTCCACCGACATCCCAGGGGCGCAGCATGATCACGACGCCCGCGAAACCAATCAAGGCGGCGCCGACGCGGCGGGGGCCGACCTTCTCTCCCAGAAGCGGGATCGAAAGCAGCGTGATCATCAACGGCGCCACGAAGAACAGCGCCGTTGCCTCTGCCAACGGAACCGCGGCAAGCGCCGTGAAGAAGGTAAGGTTGGCGATCACGATCAGAACGCCGCGCAGGGCGTGAAGCACCGGCGTCGTCGAGCGGAGGATGGCAAGGCCGCCCTCCATCTGCACAAGCACCAGCGAAAAGACGATACCGATGGCGGAGCGGATGAAGATGATCTGATGGAGCGGGTAGTCGCCGGAGAGGAACTTCACGAGCATGTCGTTGATCGAAATTGCCCCCACCGCCGCCAGCACAAAGCCGATGCCCGCGGCGGGGTTGTCGTGGCGGATACCGGACGGTGCGAGGGGCATTCGCTGACGATAGACGCGCGGAGACCCTACGCCCGTCTGTTTGCGACCGTCAGCATAGCGCGTCAGTCACCATCGGCCACACCTGCAGCGCGGAGGCGAGCGCGCCTCGCCCGATAGCCTGGGATAACGATCAGACAGGCGGCCAGGACCAGCAGGCCAAGGGTCATCGGCCGTTCAAAGACGAAGCCGATCCCGTCATAGAGCTGCATGGACCGGGCAAAGTTATCCTCCAGCATCGAGCCCAAGATGAACCCGATCAATAGCGGGGCCAATGGGTAGTCAGCGAAGCGCAGCACCGTGGCGACGAGGCCGAGCCCGATCAGGATCAAGAGCTCCGTCGCGTTGTTCTGGCCGATATAGGCACCCATTAGCGTGAAGAACAAAATGAACGGGATCAGGAAGTTGCGGGGGATCGCCAGGACCTTCGCAATATAGGGGATCAGCGGCAGATTCAGGATCAGAAGCACTAGATTGCCGAGATACATCGATATGATCACAGCCCAAAAGATCTGCGGATCGTCGACCATCAGCCGCGGCCCCGGCGAGACATTCAGTGCCACCAGCGCGCCCAGCAGGATCGCCGTGGTGCCGGATCCCGGGATGCCGAGGGTAAGCAGCGGCACGAAGGATCCGGTGCAGGCTGCATTGTTGGCGGATTCGGGCGCGGCGAGCCCTTTGATCGAGCCCTTGCCGAACTCCGCCTGGTCCTCCTTCGGGGCGATGTTGCGCTCGACGGCATAGCCGAGGAAGGACGCGATGGTCGCCCCAGCCCCGGGCAGGACCCCGATCAGAAAGCCTTGGATCGATTGGCGGCCGACCACAGGGGCGATCTTCACGGCCTCGGCCCGGGTGATCCGCAGATCCTTGATCTCGCCTGTGTTGCCGCCATCCCCGGTCTTCGACCGATTGGGGTCTAACACGAGGTAAAGCGCCTCCGGCAAAGCGAACATCGCCATCGCGAGCGTTATGAAGCTGAAACCGGATTGCAGGTCCAGGATACCCATGGTGAAGCGAGGCGCATTGAAAAGGGCGGACTCTCCGATGGTCGCCATCATCAGCCCGATCAGCGTCATCAAAAGCGCCTTGCTGACCTGGCCACTGCCCGCAAAGGCGGCGATGGCCGACAGCCCGACCACCATCAGCGCGAAGTATTCAGAGGAGTGGAAGAGCAATGCCACCGAGGCGAGCGCCGGGGCGAAGATCATCAACAAGATCGCGCCGATGGTGCCCCCGGTGAAGGAGGAGACCGCCGCCACCGTCAGCGCCTTGCCCGCTTTGCCCTGGCGCGCAAGCGGATAGCCGTCGAAGCTGGTCGCGACGGTGGAGGCGATGCCGGGCGCGTTGATCAGGATCGACGATGTCGAACCCCCGAAAACAGCGCCGTAATAGACCCCGGCGAGCAGGATCAGCGCGGCCGACGCGTCGCCGAGGGTGATCGCGATGGGGATCATGATCGCGATGATCGACATCGGCCCCAGCCCCGGCAGCATCCCGATGAAGGTGCCGATCAAGCAGCCGCCCACGACCATCAGGATATTGGTGATTGAGAAGGCCGTGGAGAGACCGATCAGCAATCCTTCGAGCATCCGGTCTCTCCCGTCAGAGGAATGTCGGCAGTGGGCGCAGGAAGATGCCCAGAACTTGCTCGACCAGATACCAGACGACAACGGCCGCGGCCGCGGCAACGCCGCAGGTCAGCAGGACGCGGCGCTCGCCGAGGATCAGGCCGCCAAGCGTGAGGAAGAGGAAGGTCGAGGCTAGGAAACCCAGAGGCCGCAGGCAAAGGGCGTAAGCGATCATCAACCCGACAAGCAGCAGGGCTTGGCCAAGCTTGTACTCATGGAGGCGCCGGTAATCGATCTCTCCCTCTCCGGTCTTCAGCATCGATTTCTCGACGTTAAGGACCACGGCCAGGGAAACGGCGACCCCAGCAATCGAGAGGATCTTCGGGAAGCTGGACGGCCAGACCGGGTTGCGCTGCAGGATCGGTGGCAACTGCCCATCCATCGCGAACCAGGCGCCGTAGCCATAGACGGCAAAGACGCAGAGGAGGACGAGCGCGATCCAGCGGTCAAGTGCCATGCGATTGCCCCTGCGGACGCCGCCCGGCAGCCCGGGCGGCGTGGGTCACGGTGTCAGAGGAAGCCCAGCTTCTTCATTAGATCGCCGATCACCTGCTCTTGGTTCTCCAGGAACGCCTGGAAGTCATCGCCGGAATTGTGGATGTTCTCCCACCCGTTGCGGGCGCGTACCTCCTCCCATTCCGGGGTGTCGTACATCTTGGCGATGGCATCCTGATAGGCGGTCAGCTTGTCCTCCGGCAGGCCCGGGGCCGCAAAGAAGCCGCGCCAATTGACAAAGGTGGTGTCGAGCCCCTGCTCCTTCATGGTCGGCGCGTCTGGGAAGGCATCGACCCGTTCCTCGGACGTCACGCCGATGATCTTCACCTCGCCGGCCTTGGCAAGTTCCACCGCCTCGGAAAACCCGGTCGAAAGTGCCTGGATCTCCCCCGAGAGCATTCCGGCCATCGCAGCCCCGCCCGCGTCATAGGGGATGTATTTCACGGCAATCGGGTCCTCGCCCGCGGCTTCCATCACCATGGCAGCGACCAGATGGTCCATGCCGCCTGGGACCGATCCGCCACCTATGGCGACCGAGGACGGGTCGGCCTTATAGGCCGCCAAAAGCCCCGCCATATCGTTGATCTCGCTCGAGGCCGGGACGACCAGGGCCGCATAATCGCCAATGGTGCCGGAGACGAGCGTGAGATCGCGGAAATTCTGCGGGAACACCCCGGTGAGGGAGCGGATGATGATTGGGGTCGAATTCACCATCAACGTATCGTGGTTGCTCTCGGCATTCTCGATCAGAAAGCCGATCGCCTTGCCGCCACCACCGCCGGACATGTTCTCGTAGCTCGCGGTGCCGACCAGGCCGGATTTGGTCAGCGCCTCGCCCGTGCCGCGGGCAGTGCCGTCCCAGCCGCCACCGGCACCGCCGGGGATGAGGAAATGGACTTTGTCGACCACCTGATGGCCGTCTGCTGCAGCCGGGCCGGAGAGACCGAGGCATGCACATGCGGCGATAGCCGCCAGCGCGATACGCCGGGTGGTTTGTGCGGACATGGTTCCTCCCCAAATGCTGTCCAGTTTTCCAGACATTGGCACGGGTGTTGGGCCGCGTCACCCTCTGTTATTCGACATTGGCAAAGGCCAGTTGGAAGCGGTCAGAGAATGCGCAGATCGGCGGCCGAGCCTGCGCCCGAGTGGTTGGGCCCACGCGCAGCCCTCTGGAGCACGTCGCTAAGGGCCGAGCCATGGGTCTTGTCCGCGGCCGCAAAGCTTTGCGCGAGATCCTCCAAGCCGAAGAACATTGCCAGGAACGCGCCGGTCCGCCCATCGACCGGTCGCTGCGGCCTGGCCTCGGGCAAGCGTATCCACAGGGCATCGGCGAAAATCGGCGCGCCCCGGCGCTGCCCCTCCCAACAGAGCGGTGTGCGGCGCCAGTACTTATGACGCAGTGCCGCCAGGTCGAAGCCGAGATCGTGCATCAGGCTCATCACCGCGCCGGCGAGCATTTGGCCCTTGTAGAGCTCGACGAACTCGATCTCCGCCGCCACCGCGGTGGCGTGGCCGATCACGGTGCGGCTCGCTGCCAAGACTTCCCCCGACAGACCCTGAATGTCCATCTTCACGAAATCGAACGGCTCGCCGACCTGCTCGGCCAAATCGTCGAGCGAAAGGGTCGGCACGTCGATCCGCTCGACCACATCGAAACGCTCCGGGTCGAGATGCCGGTCCGTGACGGCGCAATTGGGTTCGCGCAGCGAGCTGCATTGGGGTTTTCGGGTGACATGCAGGCGCGCTGTGCCGCTTTGCGCCGCTAGGGCGACCTGCGGGCAATGCACGACGCGATAGGACGTGTCCGGATTTGTCATGCTCGCATCGCCGAGCGGGTCGAGGAGCGTGAGCGAGACATGGCGCCGCAGACCCTTAGCCAGTCCAGGCACACGGTCGCTCGCACCCGCATCGAGGGCGCTGATCGAGAAATCCGACCCGCAGGAGGCGATGCCTTCCAGCAGCGTTGCCAAATTCGCCATGGACCGCCCGTTATGTGATGCGCTGCGGCGTTCCGGATGACCACCGCTTTATGCCGGCCGCAGCGCCCTCCCTGGTCACCACGGGCCGCCACTCTGACAGGTGGGGCGATGCCGTCAAGCGGCGGACGCGGCGCGACCCTAGCCCACCGGGCGGGCACCGGTCTGGCCAAACAGGATCTTGCGTTCCGCCTCCGTCGGCGGGCCCTGGCGGCGCCATTCTTTGCCGAGGTCAACGGCCCGCTGTACCGCAGGGCGTGCTTTCACCCTCTGCCGCCAAGCCGTCACGGCGGGGTATCGGGCGAGATCACCGCCAAGGGGTTTGGCGATCAGGACCCAAGGCCAGGCGATCATATCCGCGATAGAGTAGTCAGCGAGGATCCAATCCCGCGTTTCCAGCCGCCGCTCCAGCACGCTGAGCAGACGATCATACTCCTTCGCGTAGCGGTCCCGGCCGTAATCTCCGACACCATCCGGCGCATAGTTGACGAAATGGCTAAGCTGCCCTGCCATCGGGCCCTGGTTGCCGGTCTGCCAGAACAACCACTCCATCGCCTCCTTCCGCCCGAGCGGGTCGGCAGGCAGGAAGCGCCCTGTCTTTTCAGCGAGATACCAGAGGACCGCGCCAGATTCGAACACCGAAACCGGATCGCTGCCGAAGGCTGGTTCGTGATCGATGATGGCCGGCATCCGGTTGTTGGGACTGATCGCGAGAAAGTCCGGCTCGAACTGATCGCCCTTGCCGATATTGACCGGCACCAAGCGATAGGGGAGCCCCAGCTCCTCCAGCAGGATCGCGACCTTCCAGCCATTCGGCGTCGGCCAGTAGTAGAAATCGATCATCGGCGGGCCTCTGCGCTGAGCAGGCTTCGGGATCTCTGTGAAGCGGATGGCGCAGCCACAACGGCGAGGCTGGCGACCGTCATCGCGCTCGGGTCCATCGGTTCGTCACTCCACCGCCTCACGGTCATGGTGAGGCATCGCCGCGGCACCTTCTGCGAGCAGACGTTCGATCTCTTCGCCGGAATAGCCGATCTCCGACAAGACCTCGCGGGTATGGGCGCCCAGCACCGGGGCGCCGCGGCGATGCTCGACCGGCGTGCCGAGGAAGCGTGGCGCCGGCCGGGTCTGGCGGATCGGTCCTGCCTCCGGGTGCTCGGTCTCAATAACCAGCGCATTCGCAGCGATCTGCGGGTGCCGGATCATCTCCCGACGGGTCAGCACTGGTGCACAGGGCACGTCATGGGCCTCTAGCCGTTCGATCCAGTCGTCGGTGGCACGGGTTCTCAGCGCCTCCTGCGTCAGTTCGAGGCGCTCGGGCTTATGCTGCTCCAGCCCCTCCGCCGACAGAAACCGCGAATCGGTCTTCCATTCTGGCCGGTCGCAGGCATCGGCCAGGCGCTCCCAGTCGATCCGGCGGAAGGCTGCGACCGAGATGTGCCCATCGGCGGTTTCGTAGATCAGGTCGATGAAGCTCTGCGCAGTCTCCTCCGCAGGCTCGTCGCCGATGAAGGTGTGCGCGCTCATATCGGAGGACCAAAGGAACGACACCACCGTGTCGAGCATCGAAAGCTGGATATGCTGGCCCCGGCCGTCGCGCTCCCGCGCGAACAATGCCGCGCAGATCGCCTGCGATGCCTGAAAGCCGGTAAGCTTGTCCGGCAGAATGGTGCGCACCAGACGCGGGCGTTCCCGGTCGGACCCGGCCTGCACCGTGGTGAGGCCAGAGAGCGACTGGATCAGCGGATCGAAAACCGGTTTATGCGCATACGGCCCTGTGTCGCCGAACCCGGTGATCGAGCAGTAGATGATCGCCTCGTTGACGGCGCAGGCCGCCCCATAGCCGAGGCCGAGGCGGTCCACCACGCCGGGGCGGAAGTTCTGTACCACCACATCGGCGCCTTCGATCAGGCGGAGGCAGGCCGCACGGCCGCCCTCGGACTTGATGTCGAGCGCGACGGAGCGTTTGTTTCGGTTGTTGTTGAGGAATGAGGCTGAAAAGCCGCCGCGTCGGCTTGCCACATGGCGGGCGTGGTCGCCGCCCTTGGGCGCCTCGACCTTGACCACGTCGGCACCTTGATCCGCCAGGACCATGGCGGTCAGAGGGCCCGAAACCATGGTGGTCATATCGATCACCCGCACGCCTGTCAGCGGTCCTGCCATACCGACCTCCCGTCGTCTTACTTCGCGCAGCATACACCGTTGGCCG
>JBCCRM010000005.1:0-199102 GCA_039513195.1 Pseudomonadota bacterium
GCAGCTCGCGGTTTTCACGCTCGAGCGCCTTCATCTTCTCGGCCAGCTCGGTGGGGATGCCGCCGCGACGCCCGGCGTCAATCTCGGCGCGCTTGATCCCTTCATTCAGCGTCTGCGCCGCGCAGCCAAGCTTCGGTGCGATCCAACGATCGCCGCCCAGCGCGACCCGCATTCGGCCTCGCTCTCCAGCACCATCCGAACCGCGCGCTCGCGCACTTCCGGAGAGAATATGTTCGTCGTATTACTCATCGGGCTCAACCCTACTGAGGAATGGGAGCCTCCGGCAAACCAGGCGCGGTTCAGTGCTCATCAGTCTTCGACACCAGGGCTTCGACCCGCTGCCTGCCCTGAGCGACGATGATCCCGCACTCGGCCAGATGGGAGCGGATGGCACAGGCCAGGGCAACGCCAAACGTCTCCACAGCGTTCTGGGATATCGGCTACCCGCGCCCGAAGCGTTCACTCCCGTCGACCAAAGGCCAGCCATGCACGAACACTCAACCCCGACCAATCGGATCAGGCCAATCACTGCGACCAAAGCTGTGGTGCCTCGGCGCCAATTACTCCCGGAGCCTTGTGGATTCCCGTGAGGAATGGAGGCTTTGCGCCGGGTCTACAATCCGGAGCGACTGAACGACGCGACCGGGGATATTGTCTCAGCTTCCCTCACCGACCACGCTGTTGCCGCCGGCACGCTACCGTACGAGAGAGCGAGGCTGTACCGGCCCGCATGGTCTGAGTAGAGCGAGCCGGGCGACACCGAGTGTGCTGGTACGACGGTTTTTCCGCAGCGCATACCGGGTCAACGTCAGTCAAACATAGCGAGGCGAGATGGCCCCCAAGGTTTCAATTGATCTCACCGGCGTGCCTGAAACCATGCTCTGGCCGTTGTGGAACCGCGCCGCAGAGCAAGAGCATCCCGATAGGATCCTCGACGACCCCTTGGCTGCGGATCTCGTAAAGCGGATCGACGTCGACTTCTATTCCTTGTTCGGCAAGCCGACGCCGTTTCATGCAATCAGGGCGCGCTATTGCGACGATCTTATCCGAGCGTTCACGCATAACACCACCGGCAACGCCATCGTGGTGGCATTGGGCAACGGGCTTGAGACCCAGAACTTTCGCCTCGGCGAACTCCAGCTCGACTGGGTGATGGTCGATCTGCCCGAGGCGATTGAGGTCCGCCGGCGTCTGCTGCCCGATGATGCGCGGGCGCGGCATCTCGCTCTCTCCGCTCTCGACCTGCGTTGGACGGATGACCTGCCCCGCGAACGGCCCATCTTTATCTCCGCCGCCGGTTTGTTGATGTATTTCCGCGAAGACGAGGTGAGAGCCTTATTGAGCGAGATTGCAGCCAAGCTGCCGGGGGCCGAGCTCTTTTTCGACACGATCCCCAAGTTCTTCTCGCAGCGGACCATGCGTGGGATGAAGATCACGGACACATACACTGCGCCGCAAATGCCCTGGGGCATATCAGTCACTGACATCGAAGCTTGGATGACCAGCATCCAAGGCTGGTCGACGCTAGCGGTTGGAACCTATGCAGACCCGTTTCCCCACCGCCTTCGTGTCTACAAGCTGCTCTCCTTTATCCCCGGAGTTCAGCGCCTCCTCGCACCAGGTTTGGTTCATGCAGTCGCCCGGTCGCCGTAATTCGGGGCGGTGCGAGAGCGTTGCCTGCCAGGGAACTGCAATGCTGGCGCAAGTGGAGATCGATGGGGGTCGGCAAGTATCGGGCCGACATGCTGGACCGTTGCCTTAGCAGCTACGGCATGCAGTGCTCGACGATCCTAAAACGGGGATGAAGCCGCTGCCTTTCGCTAGTCTTGCTGCTGAACCGAGAATTGGGATGTTGGCTCAATGTCGGAGCCGAGACCGATCTGCCCGACCGATGTTCGGTCGCGAACGGTTGGGCGATCTTCCGCCAAACATGTCCGGCTCGCTCCTATCGAGCGGCTAGGACGGGAAAGATCTTGAAGACATCGTTTGCTGAAGGGGTCGACGCGGGACACTGCACTTGGAAAAGTCCAAGCAACCGATTGCGAAGACGGTGCAGCGCCGCTGAGAACGGCTTTGGGTATTACTGCCAAAGTAGGACCCGGGCTTGGCCCTGGGGTCGCGGCGACGGTGAGGTATCGCCGGCTGCCCTGACGAGATCGTTGATTTCAATGGACAACCGAGCTAGCACCAAATTGCCAGGCTCCGTAGTCCAGCTTTCGAGTCCGACGATCGTTCAGAACCGCGGGGAGATGGTGAGCCTTAGAGACTACTATCGCGACTTCGGCGTCGGGGATACGGAACCGATGGTCGGCAAGCTCGCCGAGCTGCTGGCCGAGATCGTACCAGATCGTTTCGACCCCAAAGAGAGCGGCATCAGCGGAAATGTCAGTGGCTTCTTTTCGTCCGTTAACGTCAATCCCTACATCCAGTTTTTCTCCTGCGACCTCTCCTTCGAGGATGACAACGAGTCGGAAGGCAGCGTTCCCGCAGGCCTCTGGATCGGTGCTCTCTTTTACGGCGGGCATGAAACCCGTTTCGCCGATCGGCGCGTTCTCTTTCCAGGCAACGGCACCCCGACCATGGTCAGCTTCGGCGAGGAGACGGCCCATACGGAATGCTATCGCGCACACCGCCCAATCCGCATGTCGTCCTACCTTGTCGCGAAAGAGTTCTTTGACCGCAGCCGCGTTGCCGCGGGCGAAACGCCGCTCGCCGCCCTAGGCAGCCTCATAACGCCGGGCGTGCACCGCCATGCTCTGCCAGATCCAGCCGTTGCGGCCGAGGCGCTCGCACGACTGATGCACAACCCATATCAGGGACAGATGGCGCGGCTCTTCGTGGAGAGCACTGTGACCGCCTCTCTCTTTGCGGTGGCGCAATCCTTCGCCGGAATGCTCGACGGCAAATCGTCTTCGCAGTGTGGTCGCGCGGTGCTGGCGCATGAGGCGAAGCACGTCATCGACACACAGCCGGAAGAGTTCGACTCTATCATCAGCTTGGCCACGCAGCTCGGCACCAACGAGACCGCGCTGCAACGGGAATTCAAGGCCGAGATCGGTCAAACGATCTTCCAATACGTTCTGCAAAGGCGCATGCAAGCTGCGCGGATCCTAATCAGAGATCGGCATTTGGCGATCTCGCAGGTCGCCTATCAGGTAGGCTACAACAACCCCGCCAACTTTTCGACCGCCTACAAGCGGTATTTCGGCCGCTCACCGGTCCAGGACCGCATCTGACGGACGCTTTTTCAAAGGATTCATACGGTTTCACAAAAGCGGGTGCGGTGGAAAACGCGCTGAGGCCGTCTTTAGGCTCGCGTTGAGAGTGGGGCCGCATCCAACCCGTATGAGCATAGCCTGACAACAGAAACCACAGCTCGGAGGTAAGGCCGCGCGCACCCCACCCTTGGGACGGTGAGAGGGGTTCAAGATGGCTTGCGATAACAAAAGTCTGCTGCCCGGAAGGGCAACAGCAACGCGTTTCTTATATTCCATCGCCAGTTGCGCCGTGTGCGTGGGGGCCGCATCCGCGCAGACGGGGGAGCAAGCAGAGGAAACCGCCGCAGCACCTATTGTCGTGGACGAGATCGTTGTTACCGCACGGCGCATCGAGGAAGATCTGCGGGACACACCCGCCGCGGTTTCGGTACAGACCGCCGAGGATTTCGCTCCTGGCAAGGTCGATACCCTGCAGGATATCGGCAATCGCACCCCGAATGTTCTGGCATTCGACGCGAATGGGCAGACCTTTATCATTCGCGGCGTTGGCTCGCCGTCCGTCCAAGGCCTCAACAGCGAGGTTGGCGTCGGCCTCTTCATCGACGAGGTCTATCTCGGCCGCCCGGACTCGGCGCCGCAATTTCCTTTCGATCTCGACCGGTCGGAGATCATCAGAGGCACTCAATCAACCCTCTATGGGCGCAACACCATCGGCGGTGCCGTCAACCTGATCCCGCGCAGGCCTGGGCCCGAGCAGTCCGGCGAGGGCGAGGTCACCGTAGGATATGATGGCTTCGTGAGGGGTAAAATCGCCTGGGACCAGCCGCTGACGGAGGACGCGCGTTGGCTCACCCGGGCAGCTCTGGCGATTACCGAGGATCCCGACGGGATCGAGAACCTGCCCACCGGCGACGACGATGGTTCGATCCAGGCGGTCAATGGCCGCTTCACCCTGACCGGTGAGATCGGGGACAGCACGTTTCTGACCTTTACCCTGGATGCCGAAACGATCGACGACGATACCCAAGGCGGTTGGGCTGTCCTCCCGCTCGCTTTTGATCAAAAATCGGACCTCGATTTCCCCGCGAGCCGCGAAGATGACCGCGGCGGCGTAATGCTGCGGCTGGAGCACGACTTCGAGAACTTTGCGGTTGCCTCCACGACTGCTTTTCGCGGCTTCGATCAAGATTTGATCCTGGACGGCGATTTCACATCGGATCCGAACGGTCCATTGCCCCAGCTGCTGCAAGGCCGCGATCAGCTTCATCGACAGTTCACGCAGGAGCTTCGTATCGGGTCTCTCGATCAAACAAACCTGGCGGCGGGTGACTTCAGCTGGAACGCCGGGTTTTTCTTCCTGACCGAGCGTTTCGACGGATTGGAGTTCTTCGGCCTCGCGGCGCTGCCCCGCGAGCAAGCCGACACAAGCACGCTCGAGTCCGACACCACGGCCTATTCGGTCTATGGCAGCGCCGCGTATCAGGTTCTGGAACCGCTGACGCTGCGCGCGGGCCTGCGCTACACCTATGAGGAAAGCGATGGCGACGCGGCGGCGACCAGCCCCGCCGGGACCGGGTTCTTCGGTCCTCCGAACAGCGGCTCGGCCTCGATCTCTTCGAGCAATATCAGCCCGGAGTTCGGCCTGGATTACCGTTTCGGCAATGGCACGCTCGCCTGGGCGCGCGCGGCCCGAGGGTTCAAGTCGGGCGGGATCGCGCAGTTCTTCGACGCCAATGGCGACGTGAACACCTACGATGAAGAGACCGCCTGGACCTACGAGGCAGGCTTAAAGGCGCCTCTTTTCGGCGGCCGCGCGGCGGTTGATGTGACGCTGTTCCGGACAGTTTGGGACGATCAGCAGGCCAATGTGTTCATCAGCGATTTCCAGCGCGTCACCGCCAACGCCGCATCTTCGAAGTCGCAAGGTATCGAGGTCGGCCTCGACGCGCAATTGACCGAGGAAGTCCGCCTGCGCGCGAGCTATGGCTATCTCGACGCCGATTTCGACGACTTCACCTTTAGCTTCTTCTCCCAAACCTTCCAGCAGGATGTGACGCTCGACTTCTCCGGCAATCCGCTTCCGCTGGCTCCTGAGCATTCGGCTACCATTACGCTCGACTGGGAGAAACCGCTGCCGAACGGTGCAGTCTTCACCGCGAGCACGAGCTACACCTATCTCGACGAGTTCACCTTCGACCCGGAGGCCAACTTCTTTCAGCCCGAAACCCATCTTCTCGACGCGGCGCTTAGCTACGGGACCGAGAGCTGGACCGCGACAGTTTGGGCGAAGAACCTCCTGAACGAGGACTACCTGTCAAACTATTTTCTGTTCGGCACCACCGACTTCGGCATTGCGGCGCCGCCGCGCACCTTCGGTTTGACCGTAACCGCAAAGTTTTGACGGCTTGCAGTCTGACGCGACAGGAGACCGCGATGTCCGATGACATGTTTTCAAGTCTCAGGCTCGTGCGGCGCGAGTTGGGCGAGGAGCGTCCGCGCCTCGCCCTGGCGGTGGCGCTGGCCTCAGGCTCGGTCCTTCTCGACATGGTGCCGCTTTGGGCCGTCTATCAACTCACCCAGAGCGTGGCCAGCGGCACCGCGGAGCCAGCGCTGTTTTGGCCGCTTGCGGCACTGACAGCCGTGACCATTCCGTTCGGCTACTTCCTCTTTGGGTTAGCAACACGGCAATCCCACACCGCCGCCTTCAACATGATCTACGACCTGCGCATGCGCGTTGCGCGTCACATCGCCCGCCTGCCCATGGGCTATTTCAGCACGCGCCGCTCCGGGCAGGCAAAGCAGACCATCGTGACCGAGCCCGAGCGGCTGGAGCTGCTTGTCGCCCATGCCATGCCGGAAGGCACGAGCGCTTTCTTCACTTGGCTGATCGTCACCGGCTGGCTCTTCTATGTCGACTGGCGTATGGCGCTCGCCGCGGTGATCTTCGCGCCAGTCTCCTTTGTGCTCATGGGCTTCGCGATCAAAGCCTCGATGAGCGAGACGGCGGCCTATCAAAGTGCCCAGGGCACCATGAACGGTGCCATCGTCGAGCATCTGACCGGCATGCCGGCGGTCAAGATCTTCAACCCCGATGGCATCGACCGATCCGAGACCGCCGCGGCGATCGACCATCTGGCGCAGATGCAGAGCTCGATGGCCCGCGCCTTCGTGCCCCTCGGCGGCACGTTCTACGCAATGATCCTCGCCAACATCACGCTCATTCTGATTGTGGGCGTCTGGCTCCTCCACGCGGAGGCGATCACGCTTTCGGTCTTCCTCTTCTTCGTGATTGTCGGCGCGAATTACAGCGTGCCCCTGATGCGTCTCTTCGATCTCTTCCACCACTTCGCGCAAATCTCGCTCTCGGCCTCGGCCCTGCAGGAGATCCTTTCGAAGGACACACAGCCCGATACCGGGCGCCGGGTGCCGCTCAAAGGCCACGACATCGCGTTCGAGGATGTGCGTTTCGCCTATGGCGACGGGCCAACGGTGCTGGAGGGCATTTCCTTCACCGCCCGGGAGGGGGAGATCACCGCCCTCGTCGGCCCGTCAGGCGCCGGAAAGAGCACGCTGGCCGCCCTGATCCCTCGGCTCTTCGACGTCACTGGCGGGCGTATTGCTTTGGGCGGTCAAGACCTGCGCGACATCGGTCTCGATCAGCTAATGGAGGCGGTGGCGTTCGTCTTCCAAGACCCGTTTCTCTTCAGCGCCACGGTCGCCGAGAACATTCGCTACGGCAGCCCCGATGCCACGAATGCGGAGGTCGAGGCCGCAGCCCGCGCAGCGCAAGCCCATGAGTTCATCGAGAACCTGCCGGCACGCTACGCGACCGAGATTGGCCCCGGCAGCCAGCTGCTCTCTGGCGGGGAGCGGCAGCGGATCGCGCTCGCCCGGGCGATCCTGAAGGACGCGCCGATCGTCGTGCTAGACGAGGCCACGGCCTTCACCGATCCGGACAGCGAATACGAGATACAGCAAGCGCTCGGCCAACTGACACGCGGCAAGACAGTCATCGTCGTGGCCCACAGGCTCCACACCATCGCGGCCGCCGATCAGATCCTACTGATCGACCGCGGCCACATCGCCGAGCGCGGCACCCACGAGGTGCTGATCGCCAAGGCAGGCCGATACGCGCGACTTTGGGAGGATCACATGGCCACGCGCAACCTTGGCCTCCGAGGGGGTGACGATGGCGGACGGTAAACCGGTCTCCTCCGAACTGGCGAGCATTAGGCGTCTCTGGCAGCTCGCGGGAGCAAGACGGATCGACCTGGCCGTCGCTGTTCTTTTCCGTTGCCTGCAGGCTGTTGCCTTGGGCCTCGCCTTCTATACCGCGATCCTGCTGGTCACCCATGTTACCGACGGCGGCACGGTCACTCGAGGTTTTGCCTGGCAGATCACAGGCCTCGCCACCCTCTCGCTCGCCGCACAGCTCGCCTTCAGCTACCTCAATGTCAGCCGCGCGTGGGACGCGTCTTATCAGGTAGGCCGCGCGCTTCGGTTGCGCCTGCTGGAACACCTTCAGACCCTGCCGATGGGTTTCCACCTCTCGCGCCACGAGGGCGACACCACCACGGTTCTCACGACCGATATTGCGATGATCGAGAGCTTCCTGTCGGACGCGCTTGCCAAGATCGTCCAAGCGGTCGTCCTGCCCTTGGTCCTAATCGCCTTCATCGCCAGCAAGGCCCCTGCGCTGACCGCGGCGCTCCTCGCGCCAATCATCGTCGGCCTACCGCTGATCGTCTGGGCCGTGCGCCGCTTCGCGCCGAAGGGGGTGGAGCGACAGGATCTCCAGGCCCGCGCAGGCGCGGTGATGATCGAATACGTCCAGGGCATTCGTGTCGTGCGGGCCTTCAATCAGATCGCCGCGGGGCAGGAGACCTTTCGAGCGGCGCTTGAACGATTTCGTAGCCTGTCGATAGAGCTGGTGATGCTGCTGGCCTTTCCGATGGTGGCCTTCGTAGCGTTGGTGATGCTGGGCGTGCCCGCGGTGGCCGCCACCGCGGCCGCCTTGCTCGACGGGCTTCCTTCTTCGGCGCTGATCACGGCGCTGGTGCTGGTCTTCGCTGTTTTCGTTCCCGTGGCCGGGTTAGGCCCGATCCTCGAGCGAATTCGGATCACCGATGCCTCGCTGGAGCGTTTCGAGCGGATCCTCGCGGCAAGGCCCCTGCCCCAAGCACCAGAAGAGCGGCCGGGCCAACCTCTCCAGATCGCCTTTCGGGGCGTTCATTTCGCCTACGAAACGGGCAGACCGGTCCTGCACGACATCAGCTTCGCCTGCGAGCCGCGCTCCATGACCGCCATAGTCGGTCCCTCAGGCTCGGGGAAGTCCACCATTCTAAGCCTCTTGTCGCGCTTCTGGGATGTCGACGGCGGTGCCATCACCATCGGCGGCGCCGATATCCGCGCGATCCCGCCCGAAACCCTAGCTCGGCTGATCAGCGTTGTCTTTCAGGACGTCCACCTCTTCAGCGGTACGATCCGGGAAAACATCGCCGCTGGCGCCCTGAATGTGAGCGATGAACGGGTCCGAGCCTCGGCCGAGGCGGCCCGCGCGCACGATTTCATCTCGGCCCTGCCCGAGGGCTACGACACCCACATCGGAGAGCGTGGCGGGCGCCTTTCTGGCGGCGAGCGGCAGCGCATCGCCATCGCCCGCGCGATCCTGAAGGACGCTCCCATCGTTCTTCTCGACGAGGCCACGGCCGCGCTCGATCCCACCAATGAACGCGCGATCCAGGCGGCGCTTGCCGCACTCGTCGCGGATAAGACGCTCCTTGTGGTAGCGCATAAGCTGTCGACGATCGAAGCTGCCGACCAGATCCTGGTCCTCGACCAGGGTCGCATAACGGAGAACGGGACCCACGCCGATCTCATCGCCCAGTGTGGGCTCTATGCCCGCATGCACAGTCGCAAAGCTCGCGCCGCAAGCTGGCGTGTCACTTCGCTCGAAAGGACCGGACCGTGAAACACCTCGCCGCCGCTGCCTTCGGTCTCCTCGCCGCCATGCCCGCGTTGGCAGGCGAATTCCCGAAAACCGTCACCGATGGCCGCGGAGCAGAGGTGACCCTTCCCGCATCGCCCGAACGGATCGCGGCCCTGTGGATCGGTGCTGCCGACCTGCTCGTAGCCCTCGGACGCCCGGTGGCCGGGGTCACCACCTATGAGAGCGAAATGCCGGTCTATCTCGGCGAGGCCATGGAGGGCGCCATCGACCTCGGCGACATCACCGCGCCCAATCTGGAGCTGATGGCCGTCTCCGATTTCGACCTCACCGTCGGTATGACACGCTATAATGCGCCCTATGCAGAGGATATCGAGAAGTTCTCCCCATTCCTGTCCTATGAAGGCATCAACATCGCACAATCCCTCCAGACGGTCTCGGCGCTTGGCACCGCCATCGGCGCCGAGGCTGAGACTGAGGCGATGAATGCGAAGTTTTTGACGTTGATCGACGAGATGGCGGCGAAAGCCCCGGAGGAGCCTAGAGAGGCGCTTTTCGTCTGGTCGTTCCAGAACACGCTTTACGGGTACAAGGACAATCTGATGACGGCAGAGCTTGTCAGCAGCACCGGTGCAGTCAACCCGTTGGGCCGAGTGGAGGGTGAGCTGACCGCTGACAACGCCTTCGCAGTGCTCGAGGCCGAAGACCTCCTGGAGCTCGATCCCGATGTGATCCTCATGTTCGTCTCCCATGGCGGGCCCGCCGCGTTCCAGCCCGCTTATGAGCGCCTGCAGGCCTATCAAAGCGACCAGATCTACTCGGTCGGCTATCAGTACTCGCAACCGGCCGGCCCCATTGCCCGCGCGCTGGTGCTGCTAGAAGCGGCGCATCTGATCTATCCGGAGATCTATGATGCACCGGATATGCCAGAGGCGGCACGCGCGAAGCCGCTCGAATTCGCCCGGTGATCGGTTTCCCGCCGGCGCGTGCGGCGGGCTTTGCCGCGGTGCTGACGGTCCTCTGTGCTGCCGCCACCTTGCTCAGCGTCTCGGCAGGTGCACACCCCACGGGGCTGGGTCGGGCTTTGATCTTCCTGTGGGCCGATGACGGTACCAATGCGAGCTATGCGGTGCGGGAACTGCGGTTGCCGCGCGCACTCTGCGCGGCGGGGGTGGGCGCAGCGCTGGCGCTCTCGGGCGCGCTGATCCAGGTGGTGATCCGGAACCCGCTGGGAGATCCTGGCCTCACCGGCGTCACCGCGGGCTCGGCCTTCGGGGTGGCGATCTCGCTCACGCTGCTCACCGCGGCGCCCACGCTTCTCGTCGCGGCGGGCATCTGCGGCGGTGCCCTCGCCGCTGCGCTGACCTTTCTCCTGGCGCGGAGCGATGCGGGGCTCGAACCCCTCCGCGTCATCCTCGCCGGTATCGCCGTGGCGGTGTTCTTCTTGGCCGCCACCAGCGCCGTGATGATCGTCTCGCGCAGCTCCATGCAAACGCTCTACTTCTGGATGGTGGGTGGCTTCATAAATCGCGGTTGGGCGGAATGGGCCCTGTTTTGGCCGTTGGCGAGCCTCGCCGGCCTCGCCGTCTTTGCTATCACCCCACTCCTTCGGCTGCTGCAATTCGACGATGCGACTGCTGCGAGCCTCGGCGCTTCGGCGGGGCTCGGAAGGATTGCTGCGGTCGCGCTCTCGGTCATCCTTGCAGCGGTCAGCGTCGCGGTGGCAGGACCGCTCGCCTTCGTAGGCTTCGTCGCCCCTCATCTGGCTCGGTTGGGCCTCGGCGCGCGCTATCCCGACATGGCCACCTGGCTGGCTGTGAGCGCCCTCGCCGGCGCCGCCCTGGTCGCATCGGCAGACGCGGCCACGCGCAGTCTATTCGCCGGGCGCGTCCCGGCGGGGGCGCTGATCACCATCCTCGGTGGCGTGGTTTTTCTGGCGCTTGCGCGCCGCGGGTTCGATAATGCGCGGTAGCACCCGCCGACTGCATGCGCTGTTGATGGGCGCTGGACTCCTCGTCGCGCTCCTGTCGCTGCGCTACGGCGCCATCGAGGCGTCCTGGTTGGATTTGGCAGAGGTCTTCTCGGCCGATCCCGGCCCTCTAGCGGCCGCGATCATCGAGCTGCGGCTGCCCCGCACGCTCTGCGCCGCAGTGATCGGTATCTATCTCGGTGTCTCAGGCCTGGTGTTTCAGACGGTGCTGCGCAACCCGCTCGCCGATCCCACGCTCTTCGGCATCTCCAGTGGCGCATCGCTCGCCGTGATCACCGCTATGGGCGTGGCAAGCGCGCTCTCGCCGTCCGAACTCTCGCAGGGCGCAGCAAGCAGCGTCCTGCCCATGCCGCTCGTGCCGCCGATCGCGCTTGGCGGTGGGCTTGCAGCGACCCTGCTGGTGGTCTGGCTCTCCTGGCGGGACGGGCTCTTGCCGCTCCGCCTGGTGCTCTTCGGCGCTGTCCTAGCAGTGGCGCTAAATGGGGTCGTCATGGTCCTGGTCCTTAGCCTTTCGGAGGCGCGGACCGAACTTGCGATCCTCTGGCTCGCAGGCTCGCTCTACGCGCGCGATCTCGCCAATCTGTGGCCAGCGTTGCCCTGGGGCGTGGCCGGTCTCGGCGTCATTGCACTTGCGCTGCCATGGCTCTCGGGCCTGCGCTTCGATGCGGACACGGCGCGGGGTTTCGGCGTGAGCACAGCCCTCGCTGTCCCGACCCTCCTCGCCGCCGCGGCGGGCTTGGCCGCGAGCGCCGTTTCCATTGCCGGTCCGGTGGGCTTCGTCGGGCTCCTCGTCCCGCACATCGCGCGGCTTCTGTACGGCCCCAACCTCAGCGATCTCTTGATCGGCTCGGTCTTGATCGGCGGGCTCTTGGTCATGACGAGCGACCTTCTGGGGCGGATCATTGCGCCTCCCATCGAGATCCCAGTTGGTATTGTCACCAGCTTGATCGGCGCGCCGATCTTCGCCCTGCTGATCCGGCGTCAGATCATAAGGGCGGTATCATGATCGAAGCGCAGGATCTGACGGTCGGCTACGGGTCGAACGTGGTCCTCGCGGGCGTCTCGCTGAGCTTTTCCGCCGGCGAGATCACTGCCCTCATCGGCGCGAACGGCTGCGGCAAGTCTACGCTCCTCCGTGCGATTGCTGGCATCTCCCGACCGTTGGCGGGAGCAGTATACCTCCATGGCCAGCCGATTTCGGCCTTAGGGCGGCGCCAGATCGCGCGCTCCCTAGCCTTTCAGAGCCAATCGCCCGAGGCGCCGGAGGGGATCAGCGTGCGTCAACTCGTGGAGCATGGGGCTTTTGCCCGCAACCCCCTTTTCTCTCGACCCGACCGGAGGGACGTAAATGCGGCCCTCGCTCGCGTCGACCTCGATAGCTTCGCAGAGCGGCCGTTCTCCGCCCTCTCCGGGGGCGAACGTCAACGCGCCTGGATCGCGCTTGTCCTGCTGCAAGCGCCTGAGATGATTCTCTTAGACGAGCCGACCTCCTTCCTCGATCTCGGCTATCAAATCGAAACGCTGCGGCTCCTGGACGCGATCCGCCGGGAGCGCGGCACAGGCATCGTCATGGTGCTTCACGACATCAATCAGGCCGCCCGGTTCGCCGACCGTATCATCGCGCTCCATGCGGGGCGCGTGCATTGCCAAGGCCCGCCGGCGAAGGTGATCGACGCGGCGCTTCTGCAGACCCTTTTCCGAGCGAAGGTTCGGGTCGACCAGGATCATGCCGCGCGCCCCTTCGTGACCCCGCTCTGGTGATGGTCTACCCTGCCGCGACCGCGAAGACGCGCTCAGGTCAGATTGCATTGCGGATCGGTCCAAGTGCAGACCGTGAGATTTTGTGGGAGCTCACGGCCGCGAGAGTGCCATGGCCGTTCAGATGGAGGTAGGCCATGCCTTCGTCGTCGGTCTTCCACCCGCTTCGTGTGAGCACCCCCGACACCGCAGTATTGCGGGGGGTCTTGTCCTTGGAGAAGTGCGAATCTCGGTTGATGCGGAACATTGTATGGTGGCCACCGGAAAGCGAGATACACTCGGCTGCGGGCCGCTCGCCCGCAACCTCTAAGATCGAGGCGAAGGTCGCTATGAGCGCACCTTCGAAGGTTTGCCTGTTTGCCGCGAACCGTTCTCGATTGTTGTTCTCGACCAACGCATAGAGAAGCTTGAACTCGTCAGTGGCGATTTCGGGCGTTGTCCCGCGGCATCCGTTCGTCAGAAGAAACGGGTGAAGCGAACAAGGACGTGATCATCGTCGGCAAATGGTTCGACCAGCGGGTCTTCGGAGCTGATGAAGAAACGGCCTTCGACCTCGAGCAGCGTGCGCTCGCCGATCCGGCGCTGCAACTCGATCGAGCCGATGACGCCGCTCGTCTCCGCGTCGATGATGGCGCCGGCCAACAGCTCAGTGTCCTGGGTGTCGTTCAGGGTGACCCGCTTGCCGGCGAAAAGGTCGTTCTCGAAGAGCGTGACGGGCGCGATATCCTGATCGCGACTGTCATAGAGATACTCGCCGATCAGGCCGACATCGATGCCGGAGCGTTGGAAGTCAAAGAAGGTGTACTCGAACCCGGCCACGGTTGAGGCGAATGTGCTGTCAGCCACATTGGCGCCCGCGGCTTCCAGCTTTAGGAGCCAGGGCCCGCTGGTGTATTGCAGGTCGACGCCGCCCTGGACGAGGCGGGGATAGAACGGCTCCAACCGAGTGCCTGCCTCGTTCGGGGTCAGGATCGGATTGCGGCTGGTGCCATAGAAGGCGTGCAGGCCGATGTCGAAATCGCCGAGACGGTTGGTGTGGCGCAGCGCGAAGTCTCCAGCAAACGCCTCGCCCCCACGCTCATACGCCGCGGCGTCCTCATCGACGGCTAACGGCGTACGCAGGCGCCCGTCGATGCCTGGGAACTCGCGCTCACGGAAGAACGGCAAGTAGTAGGCCTCCAAGGTGCCGAGGTCAGTGACACGACCGATCCGGATCATCGGCTGGCCGAGCTTCTCGCCTTCGTCGAAGTCCTCGACCGCGTCGAACTGGTTGATGATGTCGACGACGTTGCGGCTCTCGGCGACACCCCAGAACACCTGGGAGACGCCCGCCAGGAAATCCCAATCCCCGGCGCGGTAGGAGATGCTGCCCTCGCGCAGATCGAAATAGGTGCGCTGGTCGTCCTGATGGTCGAGCCGGAGATAGGGCTCTACCAGGATGCGGGCGTTGCGGTCCTCGCTTGTCCAGCGCAGGTCGCCCGAGAAGATCACAACGCCCTGGACGCGGTCGAACTGTCCGTCGAACTGAGGCTCGGATGCGAAGAACCGACTCTCAACCGCGACCTCGGGCGAGATGCGGAGGCTCCCCTCTCCAGCGGCGCTGCCGTTATGGCCGAGAGTGGCCATCAAGATCGTGAGAGACAGTGCGCGCTGCATCAAGACGCCACTACGCTCAGAGTCGATCGAGGATCGAGGGTTCGAAGTCGCGCTGGTTGAGTGAGACGCCGAAGTCGAAGTCCTGGAACCGCAGCACCGTCGTCTTGCCGGTGAGGTGGTTGTGCATCGTCTGCTCGTGGCTCCGCCAATAGCCTTCGGGAGACTGGCGATAGTCCCCGAGCTCGAGCGTCTTCAGCAGCCGGCCGCCTCGGTCGAAAAACTCGATCCGGCGAGACTGGAAAATCTCGGTGTCCGTATAGCAGTGGAGCTTCGAGTAGCCGGAGCGCTCATAGCGCGGGTTGCACTCGACGACGTCGAGCTCCAAGCCCGTCTGCTCGTCCTGGATGGTCTTGAGATAGCTGTACTCGTACTTCCCGAGTTCGCTGGCCGTAAGATCTTCGAACGCAAACTCCGAACCGACGAAGGGCCCCGACTTATTGGCAGACGAGATGCGCTTGGTGCGGCGCAGACCCGGCAAGTACAGCCACTGATCGTCCTGCTCTAGGATCTTGGCGTGGCTGAGGAGCGCCGTACCCTCCACATCGGGCGGCGAGAAGAAGCGGATGAGCTGCTTGTCGCCGTTGCCCTCACCCTCCTTTTCCCTGGTATCGATTTGCATCTCGCGCGTCGTTTTGCGGCCGGAAGGATCGCCGAGCGTCATGGTCAAGCGCACGCTGCTCGTTCCGAAACCGGCATCGGTCTTGTCGGAGCGTTCGTGAATGGCGAAGCCGCGCTCCGTCGCGGGCAAGTCGGCGAAATCTTCGGCTTGAGCCCCGTGGGGCAGGAGTAGGAGTGCTGCCCCAGCGACGGAAGAGACGAAACGGTTCATGGGTCTTCTCCTCTGGATGACGGCTCAGGAAGGGGTGGACTCTTCGTCCCGACCGGCCGGCGCGCGCTCCCGCTGGCCGACCAGGACGAGGATCGCAGGGACGAGGACGAAGTTGACGACCATCGCGAGCACGATGCTGAGGGCTGTCAGCAGTCCAAGATCGGCGTTGAGCTTAAAGGTCGAGGTCGCGAGCACCGCAAAGCCGGCGGCGAGGATCAGTGTCGTCAGGAAGATCGCCTGTCCCGCCGTGTCGAAGGCATAGCGGAGCGCATCCTCCACACTGACGCCCTGCCCGCGACGAGCGTGATAGTACTTCGACAGAAAGTGCACCGTGAAATCGATCACGAGGCCGACAGCCACAGCACCGACCGCCGCAATCGAGAAGCCCACGGTGCCGACGAGCAGCGCCCAGGCCCCGAAAGCGGCGAGGATCGGCAAGGCGTTGGCTAGGAGGCTTAGGGCGCCGACGGCGATTGAGCGGAACGCTAGCGTTAGGATGACAAGGATCGCTATGACCAGGTAGACCGCACCCTCAAACACCGCCTCAATGTTCCGCTCGGCGACGAAGGCGAAGAGCTTCTTCGAGCCTGTCGCCTCAAGGTGGTGCCCCCCGCCATTCTTGGCAAACCAGGCTTCCGCGTCGGCAATGAAAGCACGGGTCTCGTTGGTCGAGATGTCCTTCATTGTCGCCGTGACCCGGGTCGACTGCCGGTCGATATCGACGCGGTTGTTCAGGTCGAGGCCGTAAGGGAGGCTGAGTTCGTAGACGAGCAGGTATTGGCTCGCGACGGCCTGGTCCTCAGGCAGTCGGTAGAACGCGGGATCGTCGCCGTTCAGGTTGCGATTCAGTCGCTTGATGATGTCGGAGAGCGAGAAAACATGCGCGACCTGGGTGTCGTGCATGCGCAGCCAGTCGGTGAAGTCTTCCAGCACGCGCAGGAAGTCGGGATCGACCACCTCGCCCGGCGTGCCGGGGTCGACGACGAACTCGATGGTGTCCGACCCGAAGTACGGGTCGCTGGCGTCAATGGCCTGACGGAACTCTAGGCTATCGTCGAAATAGTGCGACCACTGGTCGTTGATCTCGATAGTGGGGATCGCCGCCACCGCGGCACCGCCCACCATCGCGGTCGCGACGAGGGCTCTGCGGGGCGCGCCGATGATGCGGTCACCAAAGCGCTCGAACAGTCCGCGTTGCGCTTGGTCGTCGGGTCTCGGCCGGTAGCGCAGCGGCAGGATTGCCAGCATCGCCGGTAGCAGAGTGATCGAGAGCAGCCAGGCCGCGCCGATGCCAGCCGCCGTCATAGTTCCCAGATGGTGGAATGGCGGGCTGTCGGAGAAGTTGAGCGTCAGGAACCCGATCACCGTGGTGATCGACGTGATCGCAATCGGCAGGAAGTTGAGCCCGATCGCGTAGACGATTGCCTCGCGCTTCCCAGCGCCCTGGCGCATTTTGCCCCGGACACCGGCAATGACGTGGATCGCATCCGCTACGGCAATGGTCAGAACGATAATCGGCGCGGAGAGCGAGATCGGCGTTAGCAAGACACCGGTGAGCCCCCCAACACCCATGCCGACCATCGTCGAGAGCAGGATCAGGACGAGGCTGGAGACGACGCCCGTGATCGAACGGAGCGCGACAAGCATCACTGCCAAGATCAGCCCATAGACTGCGGGGATGAGCGTTGCGCTGTCGCGCAGGCCGGCCTCCTCGAAGGCCGCGCTCAGTGAGGCGACGCCGGAGATATGGATCTCGTGCCCAGAAAACGCCGCCTCAATCCGGTCCCGGATATCGCGGGCGACCTCCTTCACCTCGGACGCAATGTTGGGCATCTCCGTGGGCAGTTGGACCGTCGCGTTAATGAGTGTCGCCGCTCCGTCCCGCGCGACGACGAACCCGTTCAACAACGGCTCGGAGAGGGCCGTCTCACGCACAGCCTCGATGGCAGCGTCATCAAGGGTGCCGGGGTCGAACACCAGATCCTCGACGATCAGTTCGTCCCCGTCGCCTTGTGTGTTCTGGAAGTTCGTGAGGCTGTCGACGCGGCTCACATAAGGCAGGTTCATCCAGACGGCATCGGTCAGGGCGTGGATCGCGCTCAACGTGCCCTTCTTGAACACGTCGCCATCGTCAGGAATGACGACGAAGACCGTATTGTCGGGGCGCCCGAAGGTGGCCTGTGCCTCTTCGTTCGCAACGAAATCTGGGTTGTCGTCACCGAAGAAGACCCGGTAGTCCCCCGCGAATTGCAGGGTGGATGCCCCGTAGCCGACGCCGGTGCAGAGCGCTATCGCCACCGGCAAGACAAGCCAGCGGAACCTGATCGAGATAAGGGCCAGCGCGCGGCCGATACGCTCCCACCGTCCTGTTTCCGTCATGCTAGCTCCCTTTTATTGGACAGTACGGTACCGTCCAGATATCAGTCTCGAAAGGTCTGGCAAGGGCGATGATCAAAAAAAATGGACGGTGCCGTATCGTGGTATGGCGTGTTATGAGAACCTGCTATGACCCGCCAGACACCCAAGCCAGGCAGTCCGCCGGACCGGATCGTGAAGGCCGCTCGGCGTCTCTACTTTTCCCAGCCTGTCAGTACTGTCTCGGTCGATCTGTTAGCGCGAGAAGCGTCGGTCTCGAAGACAACCCTGTACAAATACTTCCCCGAGACCGACGAAGTTTTGCGCGCTGTGGTCGAGGCCGAGGCAGAGCGTTTCGAGACTGGTGTTCCGACCACCGTCGATGGACCCGAAGAGCTACGTAACGTGCTGATCCAGTATGGGGAGAAGCTGCTTGGGTTCCTGAATGAGTCTGAAATCATTCAGTTTTCGCGCGTCATGCACGAAGAGGCTCGGACCCATCCTGATGTCGCACGAACGTTCTACAACGCGGCCTACGGTCGATCTCACGGAAAGATTTCGGCACTTATCGACGAAGGCCTGAAAGCCGGGTATCTGCGCTCGTCGCTCGACAGCGATGACCTCGCTGAGCAGCTTCTCGGGATGTGGGAGTCACTGCGTTACGTGCGGGCGCAGCTGGCTCTGACAGATCGACCTTATCCCGATCCCAGAGCGTGGTCTGAGAAATGCGTTGCGACTTTGCTCGGCCAAGCGTCTGAGATCGACCGTGGATGACACAATCAGCACACTCGAAGCCAGTCGTGAATCTAAGAGTTCGGCCTACAGCCGAACTACGCAATTACCCCGGGTTTTGCAGCGGCAGCAGTCCAAAAATGACATTGGTGTCAACTGCAGCATCGAGGCACGAGCTTTAGCGCCGCGCTGAAAGCGGACATCGTTACGTTCGCGATCTTGAACCGTTTAGGTCGACGGCTGAGCGAGCGCCCGCCTCTCGCTTGCGAGCGTCGTCAGGCCTAGATCGTCCAGGATCGCATAGAATGCCGGCACCACGAAGAGTACCAGCAGGGTCGTCGCCATCAGACCGAAGGCGAGGCTCGTGACAAGTGGGATCAGCACCTGCGCCTGCAGGCTGGTCTCGAGCAGCAGGGGCAACAGGCCCACCACGGTGGTAAGCGAGGTGAGGAGAATCGCCCTGAAGCGGGCGCGCGTGGCATTCGGTGCGACCTCGGCCACCGAAGCGCCCGGGCGATGATGCTGTTTGATCTGGTTCACCAGCAGGATCGAGTCGTTTACCACCACCCCGGCCAGCGCCGCGAAACCCAGCATGCTCGGCATCGAGAAATCGACGCCCATGAATAAGTGACCCGTGACCGCGCCTACGAAGGCGAATGGGATCAGCACCATGACCACGACAGGCTCGATATAGCTGCGGAACTGAAAACTCAGGACCAGGAAAACGCCAACCAGCCCAAGCATGAAGCCGGAGATCATTGAGGACTGCGTCGTCGAGGCCTCGGCATTTTGTCCCTCCAGGCCCAGCGTGACGCCCGGATACCGCTCCAGAAGGCCCGGCACGAAGCGGCGCATTGTATCGCCGACGACCTCGTTGGCATTGGCGAAGCGGGTGTCGACATCGCCCTGGATCGTGACCGTCCGGCGTTTCTGCACCCGGTTGATGCGGGCGAAACCGCGATCGCGCTCGACCGTCGCGATGGAGGACAGCGGCGCCATCGCGCCGGAGGCGGTCACGACGACGAAGTTGTCAAGCGTCGCAACGTCATCGCGGTCGATGGCGGCCAGCCGAGCGTCGATCTCATAGGACTCGGTATCCACCTGAATCTCGTCAATGGTGGTGCCGAAGAAGGCGGCTCGAAGCTGGTCGGCGATGTCTTGGGCGCGCAGGCCTAGGATAAGTCCTTCCTCGTTCACCTGGAACGTGATCTCGGGCTTGCCGAGGCGGAGATCGTCGAGCACGTCGACCACGCCCTCGTAGCCTTCGAGCCACGCGACCAGCTCGGTACTCGCGGCTTTCAGCGCGTCCAGATCTTCGCCGGAGAGGCGGATGTCGATCGCCCGCCCGCCGGGGCCAAGGCTCGGCTCGGTGAATTTGAGGGAGATGACGTCAGGCTGTGGCCCGGTCTCCTCGCGCCAGAGCGCAAAAAAGCGCTCGTTGTCGATCGTTCGGAGTTCGGAGGTCAACAGATCCAGGCTGACGGTCGCTACGTGGGCGCCGTTCTCGTTCGCATCGTCATTCTCGTTGAAGGTGACGGTCCGGTGGAGGACGAGGGGCCGTCCATTGGGCTGGTCGGGCGCGTGGGCCGCGTCGATCCGGTCCACCGCCGCCAGCACATTACCAACGACCTGTTCCGTGCGCCAGAGTGGTGTTCCTTGCGGCAACAGGATGCGCGCCTGCAGCGTGTCGCCGTCGATCTCTGGGAAGGCGCTGAACTTGAGTGCGCCCCCCGCTATCGCCGTGATCGCCAGAACGAAGGCCCCGACGGCGCAGCCCATTGTGAGGTAACGACGACGCACCGCGACCCGGGCAAAGGCGACGGCGACGTGGTCCCTGACCCAAGTGACCCCGGCCTCGACCTGGCGTTGAACGCGCCCGCGCCCGCCGCCTTTGGCCGCTAGCGCATGGCCCAGGTGATTGGGGAGGATCAGGAACGCCTCGACTAAGGACACCACCAGTACGGCGAGCATCACGACTGGAACGACCCGCAACACCTGGCCGATATCGCCTTGCAGAAATGCAAGCGAGCCGAAGATGCAAAGCGTGGTTAGGAATGAGGAGAGGACCCCCGGGGCTACCTCCCGCACCCCCTCGACAGCGGCATCCATGGGCGCCGCGCCGGCTTCGCGCTTGCTCGCGATGCTCTCGGAGATGACGATGGCGTCGTCCATGAGTAGGCCCACGACGATCAGCAGCCCGACCATGGTGAGCATGTTGAGCGAGTAGCCGAGCAGCACCATGGCCGCAATCCCACCGACAAAGGCGACCGGCAGCCCGGCACTGATCCAGAAGGCGTAACGGACGCCGAAGAACAGCCACATCGTCACGGCGACGAGAACCAGACCGATGGCGCCGTTCTCGACGAGCAGCGACAAGCGGTCCTGCACCACCTCCGCAGGGCTGCGTACAACCGTGAACTGCACACCGGGCGGGGCCCGCTGGCGTTCGACGTCGAGGAACGCCTCGATGCGCCCGATCACCGTCAGCAGATCGTCGCTCGCAGATTTCGTCACTTGGAGGAGAGCGGCGGGCACACCGTCGAATAGGATCTTCACCTCCTCGCTCTCGAAGCGATCGTCGATGCGAGCAATGTCGCCGAGGCGGATCTGCCCGCCGTCCTCGCTAGAGACGACGATCAGATCGCGCAATTCGTCGACGCTGCGCCGCTCGTCTGCGAAGCGCAGCAGGATCTCGCTGTCGCGTCCCTGGATCGTCCCGACAGGCAGGTCGATATTCTGACGCTGGATCGTCGTCGCCACGTCCTGGAGGCTGAGGCCATACTGGCGCAACGTCGCGTCTAGGACCTCGACGCGGAACTGGCGTTCGGCGAAGCCGGTGATCTCGATCTTCGGGATGCCGCCAAAGGCCTGCATCCGGCGCTTCACTAGCTCGGCGTAGGTCTTGAGATCGGGTCGGCTCATGGTGCCGGCGACCGCGACCGAGGCGACGAAGTCGGTGCGGCCGAGCTGCTTGACGATTGGCTCCTCGACCAGGTCAGGGAAGTCGTCGATGCCATCGATTTCGGTCTTCACGTCGCTGGCGAAACGGTCGAGATCCACACCCTCGAGCATCTCCACAACGGCGGTTGCCCGCCCCTCCACCGCCTCGCAGCTGATTTCGAAGACGTCGTCAACGCCGTCGATCGCGTCCTCGATGCGCTGGCAGACCGATTCTTCGACCGTTTCCGGCCGCGCGCCAGGATACGCGACAGTAACCTGCACCCGCGACGGCTCGATCCGCGGAAAGGTCTCGCGCTGGAGTGTTGGCAGAATGGTCGCACCAATAGCCAACAGTGCGATCATCAGGAGATTGGCGATCGTCGGATGGCGGGTAAAATAGGCGATCATTTGCCGGCAACGGGTGTGGTGCTGCTGCCCGGTTGGCCGATGTCGGCGGCAAGGACTGGATCGAGCAGCATGCCCTCGATCGCCGGCGATACATCGCTCACCACGACCCGGTCGCCGAAGTCGATCCCTTCTGCGATCAACGCCAGATCGCCCTGAACGGCGCGGACCGTGACAGATCGTTCCTCCAGCCGGTTCTCGGCATTGGCAACGAAGATCCGACCATCGCGCACTGCGGCGCGCGGCACAACCCGCTGCTCGGCGAGTGATGGCCCCTCAACTGTCACCCGCACGAACATCCCCTTGACGAGGGGCGGGCGAACCCCGGGCTCAATGTTCTCGTAGGGGTCATCGACCGTGACGATCACGCCCACGGAGCGGCTGGTCGCGTCGATTGTATCGGAGGTGCGTTGGACTTGCCCGGGCCAAACCGCGTCGAACTCACCGGAGTGGACGGCTACCGTTGCCGTCCAGCCGAGCTGGCCAAGCGCCGAGCCGGGATCGCCCTGCTGGCTGAGCCGCGGACGGAAACCTGGAGGCACCGCGAGCGCGACGAAGCGCGCGAACTGATCCTGCGGCACCTGTGCGACAACCTCGACCGCGCTGATATCGCCGGCGGAGGCAAGGCTCGTGCCCGCAGTCACGAATTGCGTTGTCTCCACCTCCTTGCTCGCAATCCGGCCCCGAAACGGCATGGCGATGCTCGTGCGCTCGAGATCGAGCCTGGCGCTGGCGAGCCGGGCTTCCGCCACAGCGATCTGAGTTCGCTGGGTCTCGATCTCGGCGGGGTACAGGCCGATGGAATTCTCGAGTTCCTGGACCGCAACCTGCTGCTGAAAGACTTCCCGCTGCACGATGTCGAGGGCCGACTGGCTGGTCACGCCGCGGACCAGGAGGCCCTCCTGACGGGCCAGATCCTCCTGCTTGACTTGCAGCGAGCGGCTTTCGATTTCCAACGAGCGCTTGGTATTAGTTGCTCGGATCTCGAGTTCGCGAAGCTGAGCCTTGGCGGCATCGACATTCGCCTCCTCCTCGCGAACCGCGAGCTCGTATTCTTCCCGAGCGATGCGAATGATCTCGGTGCCCGCCGGAAGCATGGCGCCAACACGCAGACCCGGATGTACGAACGCGATCCGGCCTTGCACCTGTGCTACTGCATTCCAGGTTCTCAGTGGCTCGACGCTGGCGTAGCCGACCACGGCAGGCACGAACAATACCGGCTCCAGCGGCATCACACGGACGGTGCGGGCTCTCTCGCCAAGAGCTGCCTGTTCCGGCGCTTCGCGCGAACTCGTGA
Organism: Pseudomonadota bacterium; assembly: GCA_039513195.1. GTDB lineage: Bacteria > Pseudomonadota > Alphaproteobacteria > Rhodobacterales > Rhodobacteraceae > Thermohalobaculum. The sequence goes on from JBCCRM010000005.1 coordinate 23,128, forward strand.
CAAAAGCGAACACGACTGCTGCAAGCCCCACGGGTGCGGCGAAGCTGAGCAATCGAAGAACCGGCGATCCTGACATTCCAACCTCGATCTTGGTCGCGCCCTTCGGAGGGTCCCACGCAATCGGCGAACGTTCTCAACATAGCGTCTCCGTCGCAAGACGCGTCAAATGACTGGGCCGGCCGAACCAACCACGCCCTGGTTGGCGATCGCCGGCAAGCACAGTGGAAACGGCATGATGCAACGGCGCGGCCGCCCACGGCTTGGGGCTCATCCGGGCCCCTATGTGGCGTGCTCAGTTGCCGACTACCCAATCGCGGGGTCGATGACAGTTTGGCGTGCTTTCGATCCCATCCTCGGGAGTTCGCCGGACAGGTCTAAGACGGGCGGGTTGGCCCCATTGGGATTTGCGGCTTGACGCCTGCGGCAGGCATGTTTTGTTTGACGATCTGAAGCGCGCGCCGAATGCCGAGATGGACCGTCAAATCGACGGCGAGCACAGTTAAGGCCTTGCGAACAGCCACAACGGCTACGGTAAGAAGACGCCACCGATCGAAACCGGTAAGCTGGATATCTCGGCAAAGTATCAATCTTGTATGCACTCCTAAATATTGATGTGAGAAATCCTGAAAAAGAATTTGGGCTGGGAGACGCTCTATCGAATAAGGCCCCTCGACAGTCCGTTACTCCGCAACAGCAATGATGCCGACTGCGAAGAAGATGTCGAATGGGTGCCCGCCACGTCGGACATCACTTACGCTGCGGTGCACGGCCCCGACCTAGAATGGGACCAGGAAAAGACGCGTAGATACGCGCGATCGGGGCGACCGGGATCCTTAGCTGGTGCACGTCGGTATGACGGACCGGATGCTCCGGACTGCGCATTTTGCTCGTTAGGCAAACAGCGGGTCGAAAAAGCCACCGAGTGCCAAAAGGCCCATCATCAGGGCAACCCGCGGCAGGGACCGGGCGAAGCCGAACGGCGGTCTTAGCTGGCCATGGCGCAGTGCAGTCCTGGCGAGGCCCGTCGCGAGAAGGGCCAAAAACAGCAGTTGCGGCCAGTTCTCTCGCGCGGCGACGGCATCGACGGGCCAGGAAAGCGCTGCGAAAAAACCGCCCCACCATGTGAGCGCAACGATAGCGGCGACCACCGCTAGGGCATACCACGCGGAGTGTGTTTCCGCCTCGGACCCTTCTCGCACTGCAGTCAGCAGCGCCGAGAGGCAGAGCAGGCCAATCAAGACGAGAGGTGGCCAGACCGACATGATGGTTGCCCAAAGGCCTATCGGTCAGAACGGCACGTCCGACGCAGACGCCGTCGAGCCTGCGGCAGCAGCCTCGGTCACATAGGCGGCCACCACCCGTTTCTCGCCGGCCTTCTCGAAGGCCACCGAGAGCTTATCGCCCTCGATCTGCGTTACGCAGCCATACCCGAACTTCTGGTGAAAGACCCGGGTGCCGACCTCGAACCGGCTCGAGGCCTGGGCATCGACCGTGAGGTTGCGCACCTCCCGCGGGCCGCCCATCTGCCGCTCGCCCCGGCGCTGGTTAAGACGGCGCCAGCCGGGTGAGTTGTAAGTCGACGCTCCGGCGGCCCGGTCCTCCAGGACGGAGGCCTGCATCACCGTCGGCATCTGGCTCGCTGCCGCCCCATAGGCGCCGCCGTAGAGCCCGGGCGGGGTCAGCACCTCGACATGCGCCTCCGGCAACTCATCGATGAAGCGCGAGGGCATAGAAGACTGCCAGCGCCCATACATGTGCCTGTTTGCTGCGAAGCTGACGGTGAGATGCTGTTTCGCTCGCGTCAGGCCCACATAGGCGAGGCGGCGTTCTTCCTCCAGCCCCTTGAGCCCGCTCTCATCCATCGAGCGCTGGGAGGGGAAAAGCCCGTCTTCCCAGCCCGGCAGGAAGACCGCGGGGAATTCCAACCCCTTGGCGGCATGCAACGTCATAATCGAGACCTTAGGCGTACCCTCCTCGCTCTCATTGTCCATGACCAGCGAGACATGTTCGAGGAAGCCCTGCAGGTTCTCGAAATCCTCCAGCGCCTGGACCAGTTCCTTCAGGTTTTCGAGGCGGCCCGGCGCCTCCGGCGATTTGTCGTTGAGCCACATCTCAGTGTAGCCGGCCTCGTCGAGGATGGTCTGTGCGACATCGACATGGTTGGCACCCTCGGCCCGCAGCATCGCGCCCCAGCGGTCGATACCGGCAACCAGGATGCCGAGAGATTTAGCCGCCCGCGCGGTAAGGCCGGCGGCGCCATCGGCAGCCAGGCGCGCAGCCTCGACTAGGGTGAGCCCCTCGTCGCGCGCGAGCCGTTGGACCGCCTGCTGCGCCTTGTCGCCGAGCCCGCGTTTCGGGGTGTTCACGATCCGCTCGAAGGCCAGCCCATCATCGGCGGAGACGGCGAGGCGGAAATAGGCCATGGCGTCCCGGATCTCGAGCCTTTCGTAGAATCGCGGGCCACCGATCACGCGATAAGGCAGACCGATGGTGAGGAAGCGATCCTCGAATGCCCGCATCTGGAAGGAGGCGCGGACCAGCACTGCCATTTGGTCGAGCGACATCGGTGCATGGCCGCGAGTGCCGGATTGCAGCGCCTCGATCTCCTCGCCGATCCAGCGGGCCTCCTCCTCCCCGTCCCAATGACCGATCAGGCGGACGCGGTCGCCGTCGCCCATCTCGGTCCAGAGTGTCTTGCCCAAGCGGTCCTTGTTGGCGGCGATCACACCGGAGGCGGCGGCAAGGATATGCGGCGTGGAGCGGTAGTTCTGTTCGAGGCGGATCACCGTCGCGCCCTCGAAATCCCGCTCGAAGCGCAGGATATTGCCGACCTCTGCGCCCCGCCAACCGTAGATCGACTGGTCGTCGTCGCCCACGCAGCAAATGTTGCGGTGCCCGGCGGCGAGCAGCCGCAGCCACAGATACTGTGCGATATTGGTGTCCTGATACTCGTCGACCAGGATGTAGCGGAAGCGGCTTTGATAGTCGGCGAGCACATCGGGGTGGGTCTGAAAGATCTTGACCACATGCAGCATCAGATCGCCGAAATCGACGGCGTTGAGCGTCTTCAACCGTTCCTGATAGGCGGCGTAGAATTCGGCGCCGCGGCCATTGGCAAAGCCGGTCTCGTCCTCGGGCACCTGCGTCGGGCCGAGGGCGCGGTTCTTCCAGCGGTCGATCATCGAAGCGAGGAGCCTTGCCGGCCAGCGTTTGTCGTCGACGCGCTCGACCTCAAGCAGTTGCTTGAGGAGGCGGAGCTGATCGTCGGTGTCGAGGATGGTGAAGTTCGACTTCAACGCCACAAGCTCGGCATGGCGGCGCAGGATCTTAGCGCAGACGGCGTGGAAGGTGCCGAGCCAGGGCATCCCCTCCACCGCGCGTCCGAGGAGCTGGCCGGTCCGCGTCTTCATCTCGCGCGCGGCCTTGTTGGTAAAGGTCACGGCGAGCAGTTGGCTCGGCCAGGCGCGGCGGGTGTGGATGAGATGGGCGAGTCGGGCGGTCAGCGCGCGGGTCTTGCCGGTGCCGGCGCCGGCGAGAACCAGCACGGGCCCGTCGACCGTTTCCACCGCTTGACGCTGCGGCGGGTTGAGGGCGTCGAGATAGACGGGCGGGGCGGCTGCGCGCTCCGCCAAGCTCATCGCCGGCTCGGCCGCGGCGAAGGCCGCGCTCTCGTCCATGCTGATATCGCTCATCGCCGGCGGCCCACCCCTCGCTTAAGGATTTCGAAAGGATTTGTTCTCACCCTGTTCACAGTCATACCGGTTTCCATGGGGCCGTGGCAAGGGCGCCCTTGCAGTTGGCCTTCCCCAACACATAGTTCTGATAGGAAACGAAACCGGAGGGCGCGCGATGGTATTTGGTTTGAGGAAACGAGAAATGCCGACGGCGGAGAGGGCGCTGCCCGGACGGGCGGAGGAGATCCCCACGGCGGCCAAGCATTTCGTGAGCGACCGACCGTTGAAAGGCCCGTATCCGGAGGGTTCAGCCGAGGCGATGTTCGGTATGGGGTGCTTCTGGGGCGTCGAGCGGATGTTTTGGACGTTGCCGGGCGTCTGGGTGTCCGCGGTCGGTTATGCCGGCGGGCTGACGCCGAACCCGACCTATCAAGAGGTGTGCAGCGGTCGCACCGGACATAACGAGGTGGTCAAACTGGTCTTCGACCCGAAGAAGGTGCCTTACGAGGCTCTGCTGCGCGTGTTTTGGGAAGGGCATGATCCAACCCAAGGGATGCGTCAGGGCAACGATATTGGGACGCAGTACCGGTCTGGCATTTACACCTACTCGAATGCGCAGGCTGAGGCGGCCGAAGCCAGCCGCGATGCCTATCAGCCCCGGCTGCGCTCAGCGGGATATGGCACAATCACGACAGAGATACTGCCGGCCCCGGAGTTCTACTTCGCCGAGGATTATCACCAGCAGTATCTGGCCAAGAACCCAGCAGGCTATTGCGGCGTCGGCGGCGTCGGCGTGAGCTGCCCGATCGGGGTCAGCGCCTGAGCAATTCGGCGAAAGGCGGTCGGGGCGCCGCGTCAACCGCCCGGAATGTGGCACTGCTGGCGCGCGCGGCGGTCTCCAACGGCGACGCGTGTGGGGCGGCCGCGGGCGCCTGGGTCAGCCTGCGCCGGTCAGGCCGAGGTGGGCCGCGAGCTCAGCTGACGCGGTGACCACCTGGACCGCTTTGACGACCTTGCCTGGGGAGGCGGCGGCGAGCGCGCTCGGCGCGGCGCTGGAGCTTATGAAGCCTGCGCCATCGGGTCTTGGCATCTTCGAGGTTGAGGACGGGTCCGGTCTCTGGGAAGTCGGCGGGTACTTCACGTCAAAGCCCGATCCCGCGGCGCTCGCGTTGTTGGCGGCGGCCTTCGACGCAAAACCCTTTGCGGTTTCAAAGCTCGATGATCGGGACTGGGTAGCGGAGGTTCGCCGAGAGTTGAGCCCGGTCGAAGCCGGGCGCTTCACCGTACATGGTGGGCATGACGCCCACCGGGTCGGGCCCCACCGGCTCGGTCTGCGGATCGAGGCGGCCATGGCTTTTGGGACGGGACATCACGGCACCACGCGGGGCTGCCTCATCCTGCTGTCCCGCCTGATGCAGCGTGGGGTGAAAGCTCGCCGGGTCGCCGATATCGGCTGTGGCACGGGGGTTCTGGCCATGGCGGCGGCTCGAGCCTGGCGGGTGCCGGTGGTCGCCACCGACCTGGATGCCGTGGCGGCGCGGACGGCCCGGGCGAATGCAGGGGAGAACGGCCTGGCGCCTTGGGTCAGGACCGGTTGCGCGGCTGGTTTTGGTCACCCGGTCATGCGCCGCTGGGCACCGTTTGACTTGGTCTTTGCAAATATCCTGGAGCGCCCGCTTATGCAGTTGGCACCGACCATGGCGATGCATTTGCGCAACGGCGGCTCGGCGATCGTATCCGGGATCATGGAGCACCAGGTAGCCGGGGTGGATGCCGTTTATCGCGGCCATGGGCTGGTGCGGGAGGATTGGGTGAGGCTCGGCCAGTGGCGGAGCCTCCTATTGCGTAAGCGGGCATGAGCCCCGCCGAGAGCGCCGCTCGGCCTGCGAGCGGCGCGCCGCCTGTGGCGGAGGTTAGAGCAGGGTCTGCGCCTTCATATCCTCGACATCGGCGCGGGTCAGGCCGATATCTTCGAGTTGCCGTGCGCTGAGTGCGCCGAGGACCATCGCGGTCTGCCGAGCGCGGCGCCATTCGGCGAAGGCAGTCGCCAGGCCGCCGATCCGTGCGAAGAAGCCCTGAGCAACGCCGTTGCCGAGGGCGGAAGTGTTCTGGGTTGCGGTAAGGGCCATGACGGTCGCTCCATACGCTGCTTGTTTCACTTGAGGTTTCCCCCGCTTCGATCGAGAAGATGGGGGTCCGGCGTCGTTCGGACAATTGCCGTAACTGCATGCCGGTCATGCGGTTTTTGCAATTGTTTTGCGGCGCACAAAAACGACTCCGCAGGTCGCAAACGGGCCAGTTGCAGGTCTTTTCGATTGTTCTGTGTTCGCGCTTCGTGCTAAGCGTAAAAATAACGTGTGGCGGCGATGGAACGCTCGTGAGGATTATCGGTTTTGACCCTGGATTGCGGCGCACCGGCTGGGGGGTGATCTGGTCGCAATCTGGGCGGCTCGGCCACATTGCCAATGGCATTTGCGGGTCGGGGGACGGGGATTTGGCCACGCGCTTGGCCCGTCTCTATGCCGAGATCGAGGGGGTGTTGGCCGACCACCGGCCGGACTGCGCCGCCGTCGAGCAGACCTTTGTCAACCGCGATCCGGCCGGCACCTTAAAGCTTGGTCAGGCGCGGGCGGTGGCACTGTTGGTGCCGGCTCGGGCGGGACTGGAGGTAGCCGAATACGCGCCTAATGCGGTGAAGAAGGCGGTCGTCGGCGTGGGCCATGCCGACAAGGCGCAAGTGGCGCATATGGTACGCCATCTGTTGCCAGGGGCGGCGCCCTCCGGCACCGACGCGGCGGATGCGCTGGCGGTGGCAATTTGCCATGCCTGGATGGCAGGAAGCCGCGGGCGGCTCGCGGCAGCACTGGCACCCCGATGAGGCGTGGATGATCGGCAAGCTTACCGGCCGGATCGACTATGTCGCCGAGGATCACGTGCTGATCGAGACTTTGGGCGGGGTTGGCTATGAGTTGATCTGTGCCCGGGCGACACTCGCCGCCCTGCCCGGACCTGGGGCGGAGGTGACGCTCTACACCGAGATGGTCGTTCGCGAGGACGCCCAGCAACTCCTCGGCTTTCGAACGCGGCTGGAGCGGGAATGGCACCGGCTGCTCGCGTCGGTCCAGGGTGTGGGCGCGAAGGCGTCGCTGGCGATCCTCGGTTCGTTGGGGACCGAAGGAGTGGCGCGCGCCCTGACGCTGGGCGATGCGACGGCTCTCCGCAAGGCGCCGGGCATCGGGCCGAAGATCGCCACTCGGATTGCGACGGAGCTCAAAGACAAAGCGCCGAAGTTGATGGCGCGGGCGGGCGAGTTCCCCGAAACAGCACCCCGACCGTCGGCAGCCGTCCTCCCTGCTGCTCAGACCACCCAGGCGGTGGCATCGGTCGAGGTGGAGGCACCGCCCGCGGGCGCCGCGATGGCTGAAGCCGTTTCTGCGCTGGTCAATCTCGGCATCGCCGAGAGCGATGCCGCTGCGGCGGTGGCCAGTGTCGCCGATAGCGCGGCGGAGACGTCAGGTTTGATCCGAGCTGCATTGAAATCACTGGACCGCACAGCATAGGCTCCGGCAATGGCGCATCCCGACCCGATCCTTCGCGCAGAGCCGCATCCGGACGACCCACCCGCCGCCGCTGAGGAGCGGGCGATGCGACCGCGCCGCCTTTCGGAATTCACGGGACAGGCGGAAGCGCGCGCCAACCTGACCGTGTTCGTGGAGGCAGCCAGGCGGCGGGAGGAGGCGATGGACCACCTCCTGCTGTACGGACCGCCGGGCCTGGGCAAGACCACGCTCGCGCAAATCGTCGCCCAGGAGCTGGGGGTCGGGTTCCGCATGACTTCTGGCCCGGTGCTAGCGAAGGCGGGGGATCTGGCGGCCGTTTTGACCAATCTGGAGCCCCGCGACGTCCTCTTCATCGACGAGATCCACCGGCTGAGCGCGGTGGTGGAGGAGATTCTCTATCCAGCGATGGAGGATTTCGAGCTGGATCTGGTGATCGGCGAAGGGCCTGCGGCGCGGACCGTACGGATCGACCTGTCGCCCTTCACGCTCATCGGGGCGACCACGCGGCTCGGGCTTTTGACCACACCCCTGCGGGACCGGTTCGGGATCCCGACGCGGCTCGACTATTATACCGAGGCGGAGCTGCGCGACATCCTCGCCCGGTCTGCCAGGCTGATGGGGCTCTCGGCAGAGGCAGAGGGGATCGGCGAAATCGCGCGCCGCGCCCGCGGCACGCCCCGCATTGCCGGGCGGCTGCTGCGCCGGGTCGCGGATTTCGCGCTGGTTGAGACGGAGGGAAGGCTGACCGAGGCCCTGGCGGCGCGGGCTTTGGCCCGGCTGGGGGTCGATGCGCTCGGCCTGGATGGCGCGGACCGGCGTTATCTGCGCCTGATCGCGGATCACTACGGCGGCGGGCCGGTCGGCGTTGAGACGATTGCCGCCGCCCTGTCGGAGGCGCGGGATGCGGTGGAGGATGTGATCGAACCCTTTCTGATGCAGGCCGGGCTGGTCGCTCGAACGCCCCGGGGGCGGATGCTGACCAAGGGCGCGTGGCGCCATCTGGGTCTGACCCCGCCGGAGCCTGCGGCGCCGGATCTGTTCGAGGCGTCGGAATGACCGAAGCGGCTGAAAGCCGGGACCAGTCGGCACGGGTAGCGGCACTGTTCACTCGGTCCTCCGGCGAATTCCGGTTCGCCCGCTGGGGCAGGGCGCCGGCCATCGCTGTCTATGGCACGGATCAAAAAGGGCGACAGCTGTTCGAGGGGGCGCTGACTGCTCTCTGCGGGCTGATGAATTTGTCGCCGGCGGAGGAGGACCCGGAGCTGGGCGCCAATTTCCTGGTCTTTCTGACGGCGCGGTGGGACGAGCTGCTGGAGGTTCCAAATCTCGACAAATTGATCCCGGATCTGACGAAACTCGTTTCGGTCCTGAAAGGGTCGGGTGCGAACCAATACCGGATATTCGGTTTCGACGATGCCGGCGCGATCAAAATCTGCATCACCCTGCTGCAATTCGACGATGACCTGCGCAAGGCGTCCCCGCAAGCTGTGGCGATCGGCCAGACTTTTCAGGGCATGCTGCTATGGTCCGACCACGCTTTTACCGGGGAAACACCGCTTGCAATGGTCGCGGAGACCAAGCGCGCGGTGATAAAGCCATGGTATGTCACGCTGATGCGCGCAGCCTATGCGCCGACGCTGCCGCTGGCCAGCCGCGACGCAACGACCGCTGGGCTGATCGCCGCACGGATGGTGGAGGTCGAGGCGATGGGAAGCGGCGGGTGACAGCGGCCGGGCCGCACAGGCTCGGGATCCGCGTCTACTATGAGGATACCGACCTCGCCGGCATCGTCTATCACGCGAACTATCTGAAGTTCATCGAGCGGGGGCGCAGCGATGCCCTGCGCACGCGCGGGGTCGATCAGCGTGCCATGGCGGCGGACGGTGTGGTCTTCGTTGTGCGCCGTATCGCAGCGGACTTCCTGGGCCCGGCCCGGTTCGACGATCTCCTAACGGTCGAGACGGTCGCTAAGGCGATCAAAGGGGCGTCGGTCGTGCTGCAGCAGACGGTTCTCCGCGAAGGCGCCGTATTGTTCACTGCGGAGGTGACCATCGCCTGCATCGACGAAGGCGGGCGCCCAATACGCCTGGCTCCCGCAATACGGGAATGCCTTGCCCAACTTTCGCCTTAAATTTGACCTTGCTTCGCCGCGAGCAATCTTTGTGATGATTTCTGTCCGGAGATGGCGCATAACCGGCGGCGAGCAGGATCGGTCAAAAGCAGTGCGCCATGAGGTCGAAGCAACCCTGGGCGCTGACAGGCGGCCGTAGTTGAGAGCAGGGCAGAGCCCATGGACGCGATTGGCTTGACCATTTCGGCGCTGATCGGAGCGGCGCAGGTTGCGGCGAGCGAGCTACCTTTGGATGCACCGCAAGCGGCGGAGCAGGTGGATTTTTCCACTTTTGCTTTGTTCTTGAGAGCGACCCCGACCGTGCAGGCCGTGATGATCATGCTGATCCTTGCGTCGTTCTGGTCCTGGGCAATCATCGTCGAAAAGGCGCTGTCGTTCAGGAAGCTGTGGAAATCCTCGGGCAAGTTCGAAGACGAGTTTTGGTCGGGCCAGCCGCTAGACAAGCTGTTCGACCGGATCGGCAGTAGCGCCAAGACGCCGATGGAGAGGGTGTTCGTTGCAGGAATGACGGAGTGGAATCGTTCAATCGGACAGGAAGGTGGCTTGCTCCCCGGAACGTTGCAGCGGGTTGAAAGAGCTATGAACGTCACCATTGCGCGGGAGACGGAGGGGATCGGCAAGCGGTTGCCTTTCCTGGCCTCGGTGGGCTCGGTTTCGCCTTTCGTGGGCCTCTTCGGCACCGTCTGGGGCATCAAACATGCGTTCGAAGCGATCGCGACTCAGCAGAACACCAATCTCGCGGTCGTCGCCCCCGGCATCGCAGAGGCGCTTTTTGCGACTGCGTTAGGCCTTTTGGCGGCGATCCCAGCGGTGATCGCGTATAACAGGTTGAACACCGATGCGGACCGGCTGTCCGGCTCGCTCGAAAACTTCGCGGACGAGTTTTCCACCATTCTCGGCCGGCAGATCGACCGGGCCATGACAGCGGCAAGGACGCGATAGAATGGGCGCATCGGTTCAATCTGGCGGCAAGGCGGGCGCGCGGCGGCGGGGCCGGGGCGGTCAGCCGATTTCCGAGATCAATGTGACGCCCTTCGTCGACGTGATGTTGGTGCTGCTGATCATCTTCATGGTCGCGGCGCCATTGTTGACGGTGGGTGTTCCTTTGGAGCTGCCAAAGACCCAGGCGCGTTCCCTTCCGCAGGAGCAAGAGGAGCCGTTGGCGGTGAATATGGACGCCGACGGCACCATCTACATTCAAAAGACGCCGGTCGAGGCTGCGACCCTTGTGGAACGCCTGACGGCAATCAGGGCCGAGCGCGAGACTGACAAGGTATACCTGCGCGCCGACCAGGCGCTCGACTATGGCCGTGTGATGCAGGTGATGGGGGCGTTGCAGGCAGGCGGCTTTTTCAACGTCGCGCTCGTGACAGAGCAGCCTAGCCCGCAGGAGGAGTAGAGGATCGGAGCGTGTCGATGAAGACGGGAGCAACGGTGTCCGGGGGCATGCATATTGCCCTGGTCGTCTTCGCCGTCTTCGGTGAGGCGTGGTTCTCTTCGACCGACGACGAGCCCCTGCGCATCACCCAGGTCTCGACAATCAGCGGCGCGGAATTCGATGCCGCGCTGTCGACGGCGCCTGTCGTGCCGAATGAGGGGCCGGCGGAGCTGGCACCGCCGTCGGAGCGTTTGGACGCCATCGATGTCGCGGAGGCCGCCGATGATCTTGAACGCGCTGGCGATCCGGAGCTTGCGGCCCCTTCGGAGGATATCGGCCCGGCGCCAGAGCGGCCCGAGATCTCGTTCGTAAAACCGGTCTCGAACATCCCGAGCGAGCCGCCGCGCCCCTCGATCGCCGAATTGCCTACCGTCGACTCCGTGCCGCAACAGGCGGCGGTTCCCGAAAGCGCCCCGGCAACCGAACCCTTGCAACCATTGGCCTCCGCAGTGGTCGCGACCCCTGCGCCGGCACCCCAAGCGCCGCCATTGGTCGAGGAGGAGGCGCCTGCCGACGAGGTGGTCGAGGAGAAGCCGGAGCAGGAGCCCGACCCCGAGAGCCTTGCCCAAGCCGAGCCGGATGCGCCGCTCGGCCCGGCGCCCCAGGAGGCGAAGATCCCTGTTGCTCGCCCAGCGGAACGCGCTGCGGCGGCCCCGGCCGCCTCGGAGCCCGAGCCTGCAAAGCCCCGGGCGCCGGCGAAGCGCCCCGAGCGCGAGCCGCCGACCGAGACGCAGACGGCGGAGGCAGAGGAGCCCCCAGAGCAGCCCGCCGAAGCGGCGCCAGAAAAGCCGGCGCAGCCTTCCGGATCCTCTGCCGCCTTCGCCGCCACGATGACCCGGGGCGAGAAAGACGCCTTGGTCGTGGGATTGAAGAACCATTTCACCTATCCCGGCAACCGATCCGACCGGTCGCTGCGGGTCACGATGGAGATCCGGTTGTCGGAGGCCGGCAAGATCACTGACGGGCCGGAATTGATCAGCGCCGAAGGGGGAGACCAGGCGAGCCAGCGCGCGCTGTTCCAAGCGGGTCGCCGGGCACTGATCAAGGCACAAAACGCCGGTGAATTCCAGAAACTGCCACGGGACAAATACGCGGCGTGGAAGTTGATGCGCGTCACCTTCACGCCAGAGGAGATCGGCTTTTCATCATGACGGGACTGGGCAGAGCAGAACGGTCGGGCGCAAAGACCCGAAGAATCATCGCCGCAATGGCAGCCTTCGGAACCATCCTCTTGGCCCTCGGCGGGTTAGGGGGCCCGGCGTCGGCACAGTCGGACGGCGCGTTGGAGATCACCGTCGCCGGTGCGAATTTCGAGCCGATATCCATCGCCATCGAGCCATTTCAGGCCTCGGATGCGGAGGTTATCGAATTCGCCGCCGATATGGTCGATGTGATCTCGGGCAATCTGGAGCGGTCGGGGCTGTTCAGGCTGATCCCGCAAAGCGCCTTCATCAGCCAGGGCACCGATTTCGACACTGTACCAACCTATGCCGATTGGCGCGCGATCAACGCCGACGCCTTGGTCACTGGGCGGGTCAGCCAAGCGGATGATGGGCGGCTGATGGTGCAATTCCGGGTGTTCGACACTGCGGGAGAGGAGCAGGTCCAAGGACTGCAATTGCTGGCCGACCCTGGCGATTGGAGGAGAGTGGCGCACAAGGTCTCGGATGGGGTCTACAGCCGCTTGACTGGCGAGGCGCCCTATTTCGACAGCCGCGTCGTCTTCGTCGATGAGACTGGGCCGAAAGGCGACCGCACCAAGCGCATGGCGATCATGGACCAAGACGGAGCCAATCTCCGCTATTTGCGCGGTGCGGAGGGGCTGGTCCTGACCCCGCGTTTCTCGCCGAATGATCAGTCGATCCTCTATATCTCATATGACACGGGCGAGCCGCAGGTCTTCCTGCTCAATCTTGACACCGGTCAGCGCGAGCGGCTCGGCAATTTCCCCGGCATGAGCTTCGCGCCCCGCTTTGCGCCGGACGGCAGCCAGGTCATCCTGTCGTTGGCGCAGGACGGCAATACTGACATTTACGCCATGGCTCTCGGCACGCGGGAGCTGCGGCGCCTGACCAATCATGGGGCTATCGACACATCGCCGTCGTTTTCGCCTGATGCGGCCGAGGTTGTCTTCGAATCGGACCGTGGCGGTGCCCAACAACTCTATGTGATGCCCGCAACCGGGGGAGAGGCCCGGCGGATCAGCTTTGGCCGCGGCAATTACGGAACGCCGGTTTGGTCGCCCCGCGGCGACCAGATCGCGTTTACGAAGATCTTAGGCGGTCGCTTCCATATTGGCGTCATGCGGACTGACGGGTCGGAGGAACGTCTCCTCTCGTCCTCGTTCCTGGACGAGGGGCCGACCTGGTCGCCGAATGGTCGCGTGCTGATGTTCTTCCGCGAGTCGCCGGGTCAGGCCGGCCGCTCGCAGCTTATGTCGATCGATGTCACCGGGCGGAATTTGCGCGAGGTTCAGACGCCGAACGCCGCCTCGGACCCGGCTTGGTCGCCACTGCGTCCCTGATGGCGCCGGGCGCGCAAGGCTTGCATCTTGAACCGGCAGACCTTAGGGGACCGGGACAAAAGAAAGTCGGCAGGGTTCGAAAGCAAAGAAGCACGGGAACAGATAGGAGTATCTTGGGATGAAGATCAGGATGGTCGCAGTCCTCTGTGCGGTGGCGGTGCTGGCCGCTTGTTCGAGCAACGAAGAAACCATTGATCCGAATGCAGGAAGCGGCGCAAACGCAGCCGAGACACCGGCACCCGACACGGTCGAATACTTTAACTTGGTGGTTGGGGACCGTGTGTTCTTCGAGACCGACCAGTCCGACCTGAACACGCGGGCGCAGGCGACGTTGCGCAAGCAGGCGGAATGGTTGAACACCTATGGCGACAATACCCTGGTGATCGAGGGTCACGCCGACGAGCGCGGCACACGGGACTACAACCTCGCGCTCGGTGCGCGACGGGCAACCTCGGTGCGCAACTTCCTGGTTGGTCAGGGCGTGTCGTCGAGCCGCCTGCGCACGGTGACCTTCGGCAAGGAGCGTCCGGTTGCTCTGTGTTCGGAGCAGTCCTGCTGGTCGCAGAATCGCCGCGGCGTCAGCGTCGTGGGCGCCGGGCCCAGCAGCTAACCGCGTGAGACCGGGCGCTCGCGGCAGGCCTGCGGGTGTCCGTCCTCGGGTGCCGGGGCGCGTCGCCGTCAGGCGGTGGAGATGCAGCGACGATCTTTGAGGGGAGGGGATCGATGCGGGCATGGGAGTTATGCGCGGCGATGTTGGCCGCAGCCTTGCTTTGGTCCGCTCAGGCCATGGCGCAATCTGGCGACGATGCTTCGGAGTTGCGTCGCCGTTTGAGCGTTGTCGACGCCGAGGTCCAGGCGCTGAAAGCGGCGGTCGGCGAGACCGCCGGCATTGAGGGTGCGGCCGCCGGGGCCGCGGGCGTGACCGGTGAAATGATTTTGCGCCTCGGTCAAATCGAAGCGGAGTTGGCTCGCCTGACTGGAAAGGTCGAGCAGCTCGAGTTTAGGATGCGCCTGATCGCCGAGGACGCGACCCGGCGCTTTGGCGACATCGATTTTCGGCTGACCGAGCTCGAGGGCGGAGACCTTTCAGCGCTCGGCGAGACGGCGCCTCTCGGCGGCTCAGAAACCAGTGGCACCGAGGTCGCGGGCCTGACCGAAGCCGAGGTTTCTGTCAGCGAGCGCGAGGATCTCAATCGCGCGATCAACGATGTGCAGCAGGGCCGCTTCGATTTGGCTGAAGACCGTCTCCGGCAGTTCCTGGCGCAGTATTCTGGCAGTCCGCTGACCAGCAAGGCACTCTTCTGGCTGGGCGAGAGCCAATTGGTTCGAGGCGCCTACCGCGATGCGGCGTCGAGCTATCTGCGTGGTTACAATTTAGACCGACAGGGCGAGCTGGCGCCGGACAACCTCTTCAAGCTGGGTGTGACCCTCGGTCGTCTCGGTCAGATCAACGAGGCTTGCCTGACCTTGCGGGAAGTGCGGATCCAGTTTCCGGAGTCCGGTGACGACTTGGTGGGAGCCGCCGATGACGAGGCCGACCGGCTCGCCTGCGGATGACATCGGCCTCGGGGATATCGCGTCGGCGCTGACCGCTGCTCTTTCCCGGCTCGTGCCGGACGGCCCGGTCGGCGTCGCCGTCTCGGGCGGTGGGGACTCCATGGCGCTCCTCGCGGGCACTATTGCGGCGATCGGGCCTGGGCGGGTTCATGCCGCGACGGTGGATCACGGCATCCGCTCGGAAAGCGCGGCTGAGGCCCGCTGGGTCGCGCAGCACTGCGCGGACCGAGGCGTCTCCCATTGCATTCTCACCATCGACGCCCCTGGAAGCGGTAATCTGTCCGCGATGCTGCGCGAGCGGCGCTACCGGAGCCTGGCGGCTTGGGCGCAGGCAAAGGGGCTTCCCGACATCCTTCTCGGCCACACGCTCGATGATCAGGCGGAGACGGTTCTGATGCGCCTTTCCCGCGGCTCCGGCGTCGACGGGCTTTCCGCGATGGCCAAGACGGTCGAGCGGGACGGCATCCGCTGGCTCCGCCCGATGCTCGGTCTCCGGCGCGACGATCTGCGGGCCTATCTGCGGGCGGAGGGTATCCAGTGGATCGACGATCCGACCAATGACGACCTTGCCTTCGACCGGATCAAAGCCCGGAAGGCACTGGCCGCCCTGGCGCCCCTCGGCATCGATGCGGCGGGGCTGGCGGCGACGGCGACCCGTCTTTCGCGCAGCCGCATCGTGCTTCAGTCCGCGGCAAAAGCACTTGCGGGCGAGGCGGCACGTCATGGCTGGGCAGGGGATGTGATCCTCGACCCCAGGCGTCTCGCATCCGCCGCGCCGGAAACGCAGGAGCGTCTGCTCGCCACGCTTGTCTGCGAATTGACCGATGCCGCCTATCCGCCGCGCCACCGGGCGGTGGCGGGCGCGCTGCAGGCCGCCCTGGGTCCGCAGCCTCGTGCTGCAACCCTAGCCGGCTGCATCTTGATCCCCTGGCGCGGCCGCCTGCATCTTTGCCGGGAGCCCGCCGCCGCCCCGCCACCGATACCATGGCCGGGGGCGTCAGCGATCTGGGATCGCCGCTGGTCGGTCGAGGCGGCGCCGCGCGGGGCGGCGACGATTGCCGCGCTGACCGAGGCGGGGCTCGCCAGTTTGCCCAACGCCGCACCACCTCCCGGGGCGCCCCGGGTCGCCTGGGCCGGGGTTCCGTCGGTCCGCGCCACCGACGGATCGGTCCTCGCTGCTGCAATTCCCACACTGCCAGACAAGCATCATTTACGGGCTATCCGCATCCATCCACCTGGTGGTATTCTCTCTAGCCTAGCCATTGACACGCCATGACGCACTTCAATCGGCAGTCCCATGCCCTACTTACTTCCTAGGTGGGCAACGGCCCATGCCGATTATCTCGTGGGGATACGACCTTGGGTAACGCAAAGAACCTGGCTTTCTGGGCAATCCTGATCCTGCTCCTCGTCACGCTTTTCAGCGTCTTTCAAGACGGGTCTCGCAGCAGCTCTGGCACGCAGAAGTCTTTTTCGGAGTTCCTGACCAGCGTCGAACAGGGCGATGTCACCTCCGTCACCATAGATGGGGAGACGGTGAGCGGCCG
Organism: Pseudomonadota bacterium; assembly: GCA_039513195.1. Classification (GTDB taxonomy): domain Bacteria; phylum Pseudomonadota; class Alphaproteobacteria; order Rhodobacterales; family Rhodobacteraceae; genus Thermohalobaculum. The sequence continues at coordinate 39,559 of JBCCRM010000005.1, forward strand.
CACTGCACAGGGCGAGCGCTTCACCACCACGCAGCCGCAAGGTGCCGATATCCTGGACACATTGCGTGCCAATGGCGTGGAGATTCGGGTCGAACCGCAGGAGCGCGGCGGGATCCTCTCGACCCTCGGCTTCTGGCTGCCGATGCTGATCATCTTCGGCATCTGGATCTTCTTCCTCAATCGCATGCAGGCGGGCGGCCGCGGCGCGATGGGTTTCGGCAAATCCAAGGCCAAACTGCTGACCGAGCGATCGGGCAAGGTCACCTTCGACGATGTTGCCGGCATTGACGAGGCGAAGGAGGAGCTACAGGAGATTGTCGAGTTTCTGCGCGATCCGCAGAAATACTCACGCCTGGGCGGTAAAATTCCGAAGGGCGCGCTGCTTGTAGGCCCGCCGGGCACCGGTAAGACCCTGCTGGCCCGCGCCATTGCTGGCGAGGCGGGCGTTCCGTTCTTCACCATCTCGGGCTCCGATTTCGTCGAGATGTTTGTCGGCGTCGGTGCCAGCCGCGTGCGCGACATGTTCGAACAGGCAAAGAAGAATGCGCCCTGCATCGTGTTCATCGACGAAATCGACGCCGTCGGCCGCTCCCGTGGTATCGGCTATGGCGGCGGCAACGATGAGCGTGAGCAGACGCTCAACCAGCTCCTTGTCGAGATGGACGGGTTCGAAGCGAATGAGGGCGTGATCCTTCTGGCTGCCACCAACCGCCCGGATGTGCTCGACCCAGCGCTACTCCGCCCCGGCCGGTTTGACCGCCAGGTGACGGTGCCCAACCCGGATATCGGCGGGCGAGAGAAGATTCTTGCCGTGCATGCTCGCAAGGTGCCCCTGGCGCCAAACGTCGATCTGAAGGTGATCGCCCGCGGAACTCCGGGGTTTTCCGGGGCCGACCTCGCCAATCTGGTCAACGAGGCTGCGTTGATGGCCGCGAGGGCCGACAAGCGCCTGGTCACGATGGACGACTTCGAGAAGGCCAAGGACAAGGTGATGATGGGGCCGGAGCGGCGCTCCATGATCATGACCGAGGACGAGAAGAAGCTGACCGCCTACCACGAAGCCGGCCACGCGATTGTCGGCCTCAACGTGCCGGCCCATGATCCTATCCACAAGGCGACGATCATTCCGCGGGGCCGGGCACTCGGCCTTGTTTTGAGCCTGCCAGAGCGGGACCATCTGAGCCAGACCTACGAGCAGCTGACCTCGAAGATCGCGATGGCCATGGGCGGTCGCGTGGCGGAGGAGTTGGTCTTTGGCGGCGAAAAAGTCACCAATGGCGCCTACTCAGACATCCAACAGGTGTCTCGCATCGCGCGGGCAATGGTGACGCAGTTCGGCATGTCTGAAAAGCTCGGCACCATCGACTACGCGAATGAGCGGGACAGTTTCCTCGGCTCCTATAACGCCGGGTCATCCCATGCGGGGTCGACCCAGAAGATCATCGATGACGAGGTCCGCCGCCTGGTCGATGAGGGGTTCGAGACCGCCAAGCAGGTGTTGACCGACAAGCGCGACGCTCTTGAGAAGTTGGCCCAAGGTCTGTTGGAGTACGAGACCTTGACCGGTGCGGAGATAGACCAGATCCTTCGCGGCGAACCTCTGGATCGGTCCGACGACAACGGGATGCCGCCGCCGGCGCCGGGCGACGGTTCCCGCTCGGCGATCCCGAAGGCCGGCCGGCCAAAGCGCGGTCCGGAGCCCGACGGCGGGATGACGCCGCAACCGCAGTGACGGAAGCGACAGAGAAGAGACTTTGAAGAACGCCCGCCCCACCGGCGGGCGTTTGCTTTTGCCTCGGTTGGGATGGATTGGCAGACGCGGGGGGATGGCTCATCGAGACTCCGGGGATCCGCCACCCACTACGCACCTACGCCCGCGGGGCCAGGCCAGACGGAGCAGGGGGAGGCGCAAAGCGCGGTGAGTGCCAAACATTTTCGCGGCCTGGATCTCGCGCTGACCCTTTGCCTGGTCTCGGATCGCCGGGTGATCTAGGTGCATCTGGAGATCACGACAGAAAGCCGCGAGATGCCTGACCAGTACCTCCGCCTTGTCGACGGGATCGAGTTCTTGGGCTCGGTCGAGATCCCCAGCGGCACCGACTTCGAAGGGACCGTGATAGGCGGCCTCTCGGGCATCGTTTACGACCCGGCGAGCAAGGGCTACCTCGCGGTTTCCGACGACTTCAGCGAGGGCGAGCCGAACCGCTACTACCATCTGGACCTCGACTTGGCCGATGGTTTCCTAGACGCCGGCGATGTCACGATCACGGCAGTGGTGGCGCTTGATCCGAACGACGTCCTGCCCGGTCCTGCGGATACAGAGGGGGTGGCCATCGGTGCGGACGGACAGATTTATATCTCGACGGAGCGCAATCTCGACGGCCGCTTTCCGCAGATCATCGTGGTTGCCGATAACGGCCTGGTCACCGACGAGCTGCGGGTGGACGCGAAGTTCCTCGGTACTTCTGAGAACTTCGGCGTTCGGGACAATTTGGGTTTCGAGAGCCTGACGATCACCCCCGATGCGACCACGCTTTATGCGGCGACAGAGGGCGCGCTGTTTCAGGATGGTGCGCGGGCATCGCAGGAGGCCGGCTCTCCGGCGCGGATCGTGCAATACGACCTGACCTCGGGCGAGGCAATGGCTGAGTACATCTATGAGGTCGATCCCATTGCGGCCGAGCCCTTCGACGCTGGGTTGGCCGGTAGCGGGCTGGTCGAGCTTTTGGCGCTCGACAATCAGGGCACGCTGCTGGCGTTGGAGCGGTCTTTCTCCGCGGTCGATCCGGCAATCTCGGCCGAGGTCGACCGGGGTTACACCGGGAAGCTCTTTATCGTGCGCACCCAGGGCGCAACCAATGTCATTGCCGAGGACAACGTGCCGACCGCGACCGACGAGGACGGCCTGGACATCAATGTCGACAAAACTGCGGAGAAGGAGCTGCTGCTCGACCTCGACGACCTAGGCATCGTGATCGACAATATCGAGGGGATGACCCTGGGTCCGGTGCTGGAGGATGGACGCCAGACGCTGACCATTGTCTCCGACGACAATTTCGGCGGTTTTGGCCCGCAGTCGACCCAGTTCATCGCCCTGGGCCTCGATCTGGGTGAGGTGCCGACCATGGCGCCCACGGTCGAGACGCCGGAGGAGTTGCGCTTCGCGCCCATCTTGATCGGCCACCGCGGCGCCTCCGGTGAGCTGCCGGAGCACACGCTGGAGGCCTATGGCCGGGCGATTGCCGATGGCGCCGATTTCATCGAGCCAGATCTCGTGAGCACCGCCGACGGTGTGCTGATCGCGCGGCACGAGCCATGGCTGGCCCTGGTCGAGACCGACGATTCTGGCGAGGTGGCACTGGACCAGAGTGGCCACCCGGTGATCGGCTTTGCCTCGACCGACATTGCCGAGGTCGCGAAGATCAACCCCGACTTCATGGCGCGGCTGACCACCAAGGATATTGGCTTCAGCTCGGACGGCCTCTTCGGCAGCGTCACCGGTTGGTTTGCCGAGGACTTCACGTTGGAGGAGATCAAGACCCTCCGCGCCGTCGAGGATCAGCCCGACCTGCGCCCGCAGTCGGCGCTGTTCGACGGGCTGTTCGAGATCCCGACGCTGGATGAGATCATCGACCTTGTGCAGGCCCATGAGGCCCGGACCGGCGCGCCAATCGGGATCTATCCGGAGACGAAGGAGCCCAGCTATTTCGACGCGATTGGCCTGAGCCTAGAGGAGACCCTGATCCAGACGCTGGTGGATCGGGGCTTCACCGACCCGGACCGGGTGTTCATCCAAAGCTTCGAGGTCGCGAATCTTCTGGATCTGCAGGAAAACGTGATGCCGGCCGCGGGGGTCGACCTGCCGCTGGTGCAGCTTTTGTTCAACGCGCCCGGCTTTGCCACTTACGATTTGGTCGAAGAGGCGCAGACCGGCGGCGACTTCTCCCGCTACGACAGCCTCGGCTTCGATGCGGCGACGCTGTCGGGGGACCTCTTCACGCCGGAGGGGCTGTCGCTGATCTCGCAGGTCTATGCGGAAGGCGTGGGCCCGACCTTAACTCTGATCATCAACGAGGATGGCAGCGAGACGAGCCTTGTCGACGATGCGCAGCAGGCCGGGTTGCTTGTCCATGGCTACACCCATGCCGACGAGCGGACCTTTATTGGCGTCGACGGCATGCTGCTGACCGGGGCGGACGCCTATCGGCGGCTGGTCCAGACCGGCGTGGACGGCATCTTCACCGACAACCCCGGAACCGGCCGCGCGGTTACCGATTTGCTGTTGGCCAATGCGCCTCACCCGAGCGACGCGGCGGTGTGGGTGAACCCGGACGAGGCGGCGGCGAGCGTTGTGATCGCGGCGATGAAGCATGGCGGGTTGCGGGTCTATGACCTGGAGGGCACGGAGTTACAGCGGATCGAGCCCGATGGTATCCGCTACAACAACGTTGACATCCTCTATGGCGTCGAGGCGGGCGAGGGCGAGGTGGACCTTGCCGTCGTCTCGGACCGGGCTAGCGACAGTTTGGCGATCTTTCAGATTGGGGCGGATGGGACCTTGACGGATGTCACGTCCGACGGCGTGCCCGGGACGATCTTCGGCATCGACGATGGCGCGCAGACGGCCTATGGCGTCGCGGCCTATACCTCGCCGGTCGATGGATCCGACTATGTGTTCGTGACCCAGGGAGAGGGTGCGAAGATCGCGCAGCTCGAGGTGGCGGCGGATGGCGACAACTTTACCTTCGCGGTGGTGCGCGAGCTGCATCTGCCAGTGCCCGATGGGGCCGACCCAGCGGATTTCCAGTCCGCGGGCATCGCCATCGACCGGGAAACCGGCACTGCCTATCTCGCGGTGGAGACGGAGCTGGGGCTCCTCACTTTCGATGCGGAGCCCGATGGCGACGGCAGCTTCACCACCATCGTATCCACCGGCAGCGCCTTTTTCAGGCCGGATCTCGCGGGCGTATCGATCTACTACGGCGAGGATGGCACGGGGCTGATCATTGTCGCGTCCCAGGGCGATGGAACCTTCGCGGTGTTCGACCGGCAGGAGGAGGTCTATCTCGGCTCCTTCGCGATCCGCGGCCAGGGCCAGATCGATGCTGTCGAGGAGACCGAAGGGATCGAGATCTTTTCGGGCGCCTTGCCGGGCTTCGAAAATGGGCTTTTGGTCACGCAGGATGGCTCAAACGAAGTGCAGGTTGTGTTCGGCGACCCGGAGGACGGCGAGATCCGGAACCAAAACATGAACTTCAAATACACCGATCTCGGTCAGGTCCTGGAGCTGTTCGGGCAGGCGACCAATCCGGGTTTCGACCCGCGCCAGGTGCCGCCGTCTCCGAACGATATCGACACCACCCCTGAGCATCAGCCGCTGGAGGGAACCGACGATCGGGACGCTTTCCTGCTTGGCCCTGGGTTCTCGGCGTTGTTCTGGCGCGACCGGATCACCGGATTGGGCGAGAGCGATCTGACCGCTGTCAGCGTGCCCGCCTCCACTGGGCTTTTGGCGGGTACCGGCTCCTCAGGGACGCAGGAGGTCCTGGGTATCCAGGGCGAGCACGGCTGGGTGATCCTCTCGGGTGGCGAGCCACTGGACCGCTTCACGCTGCTGGTCGCGGGAACCGTGCAGGATATCGGCGAGAGCGTGATCTCCGCGAGTGTTGATGGGTTACTGTGAGCGATATGGCAGAGCGCCACACGGAGAAACTTGGTCGGGGTTTGGATCGCGCCTGCCCGGGTGAGGCGGCAAAGTCGCGTCCGCCGGGCGGCGGGCGCCTGCGATCCGGTGCCGACGCACCGAACCTGGAATAGAGCCCAAGCCTTCCCTCACCATATGCCCCGATAGCCGAGTAGGTTTGCCCCGGCCTCTGGGCCTGCTCAGGACTTTTTCGGCCGCTTTCGACAGTAAAGTTCCAGCCGGTGGTGGATCAGCTCATAGCCGAGTTCAGCGCAGATCTCGGCCTGCAGACGTTCGATCTTTTCGGAACTGAACTCGATCACATCCCCGGTCTCCAGGTCGATCAGGTGGTCGTGATGTGCCGTCTCGGCGGTTTCGAAGCGGGCTCCGCCGCCCTCGAAGGCGTGGCGCTGCACCACGCCCTGCTGTTCCAGCACCGTCAGCGTACGATAGACCGTGGCGAGCGATACGCTGTCATCGACCTCCTTCGCACGGCGGTGCAGTTCGATCGCGTCGGGGTGGTCGTCGGCCTCGGCCAGCACCTCGAGCAGCACCACACGCTGCCGGGTCACGCGTACGCCGGCGGCGCGGAGGGATGCGGCCATCTCCTCCGCCTGTTGCTGTGCTGGGGTCTTGCGGTCCGCCATGGCGGGAAGCTCGTCGATCCCTCTCGCAAGTGCAAGGGCCAGTTGAGAATCACCACCGTTTCGCAGCGGCTCTGGGGCAAAAATGGAAACTCCTTTTATTGCAACTCATTCTCATAAGCATTGACTCGCCCTCTAGTGACGCCTAGCTTCCCACAATGAGATGCTGCAACGCGGGAGGAACGGGCGTGGCGCTGACCAGAAGGGCATTGATGCTGCAAGGGGCCACCGGCATCGGTATGGCCGTGGCCGGGTTGGCCCGCGCGTCGCAGCCGCAGCTGTCGATCGTGGCGACCACCGGCATGATCGCCGATGCCGCGCGCCAAGTGGGGAGCGAGGCCGTTACGGTCCGCGCGCTGATGGGCGCCGGCGTCGACCCGCACGCCTATCGGCAGACCCGCACGGATATCGCGGCCTTGGTGAGCGCCGATCTGGTGTTATGGCATGGCCTCTATCTCGAGGCGCAGATGGAGGCGTTTTTTGCCGATTTGGCGGAGAAGCGCCGCGTGATCCCGGTGGCGGAGACCCTGCCGAAGGAGCGCTTGCTCGCCCACGACGATTACGCTGACAAGTTCGATCCCCATGTCTGGATGGACCCCGCGCTTTGGTCGCTGGTGGTGGGCGCGGTGCAAGCCGCATTGACCGAGGCCCGGCCCCAGGCGGAGGCGGCGCTCGCGGCGCGGGCCAAGGCGCATTTGGCGGAGATCGATGCATTGGCCGCGTATGCGGACCGCGTGCTCGCCAGTGTGCCCGAGGACCGGCGGGTCCTGCTGACCGCCCATGACGCCTTCAACTATTTCGGGTCGGCTTACGGCTATGAGGTGCTGGGCATCCAAGGTATTTCGACCGAGAGTGAGGCGGGCCTCAACCGGATCGCCGAGCTGGTCGACATGATCGTCGAGCGTCGGATCGGGGCGGTCTTCGTCGAATCCTCCGTATCCGACCGCAATATGCGCGCTCTGATCGAGGGGGCGGCGGCAAAGGGGCACGACGTCGCCATCGGCGGCGAGCTGTTCTCCGACGCGATGGGGCCGGAGGGGAGCTACGAGGGCACCTATCTCGGTATGATCGACCACAACGCCACAACCATTGCGCGCGCGCTTGGCGGCGATGCGCCAGCGGGCGGCCGTTTGGGCCGCCTGGCTGCGGAGGGCTGAGGCAGTGAACGCACAAGCATTGGAATTGGCGGCCCGAGATGGCGCCCTGTTGCAGCCGAACCGGACTGGGGCGGCGTTGGAGATCCGCGGCCTGACCGTTTCCTATGGTGAAAAGCCGGCGGTCTTTTCGGTCGATGCGCGGTTTCCAAAGGGCCGGATGGCGGCGGTGATCGGGCCGAATGGCGCCGGCAAATCCACCCTGATCAAGGCTGTGCTGGGTATTGCGCCGCGGCTGTCGGGGCGTGTCGTGGTCCTTGGTCAGCCGATCGAGCAGGCGCTGCGCCACGTCGCCTATGTGCCGCAGCGGGCCAGCGTCGATTGGGATTTCCCGACCCGTGTGCGGGATGTGGTGCTGATGGGCCTCTACGGCGAAGTGGGCCTCCTCTCGCCCCTGCGGCGGTGGCACCGGGCCCGCGCGCTCGCCTGCCTGGACAAGGTGGGGATGGCGGATTTCGCCGACCGCCAGATCGGCCAGCTTTCCGGTGGGCAGCAGCAGCGCGTCTTCCTCGCGCGCGCTCTGGCGCAGCAAGCGGATCTCTACCTGCTAGACGAGCCGTTCGCCGGGGTCGATGCGGCGACCGAACGGGCGGTCATCGATGTGTTGAAATCGCTCCGCGACGAGGGGCGGACAGTGGTTTGCGTCCATCACGACCTGACCACCGTCGCGGAGTATTTCGAGCATATCCTGCTGATCAACACTCGCATATTCGCCGAGGGGCCGGTGGCGGAGACCTTCACCGCCGAAAATCTGCAGACGACCTATGGCGGGCGGCTGGCGGCGGCGCAGATCGATCAGCTCCGCCTGCCCGCGGCCTGACGGCAGCCTCCATGCAAGGCGCCCTGGACGCGCTGCTGCTGCAGGCGGGCTATAACGCAGCCCTTGTGGCGGTGGGGGCGACCCTGCTCGGCATCGCGGCCGGCGCGGCTGGCAGCTTTCTGTTCCTTCGCAAACGTGCCTTGGTCAGCGATGCGATCGCCCACGCGACCTTGCCGGGCGTGGGCCTCGCCTTCATCGCGATGGTGGCCCTGGGCGGAGACGGGCGCAGGCTTGTCGGGCTGTTGGCCGGGTCGGCCGTGACCGCGGGACTGGGCCTCCTCGCCGTGCAGTGGATCGCGACCCGCACCCGATTGGCCGAGGACGCGGCCATAGGCGCCGTCCTGTCGGTGTTCTTCGGCTTCGGCGTGGTGTTGCTGACGGTGATTCAGACCATGACTGTCGGCAAGCAAGCGGGGTTGGAGGGGTTTTTGCTCGGCTCTACCGCAGGGATGCTGTTCCAGGACGCCGTGATTATCGCCGCCGGTGGTGCGCTGACCTTGGCGGTTCTGATCTGGCTTCGGCGACCCATGACGCTGGTCGCCTTCGACGCGGAGTTCGCGGCCTCCGCCGGCGTCAATGTGCGAGCCATCGACATTGCGATGATGGCTTTGGTGCTTGCGGTAACAGTGGTGGGGCTGAAGATCGTGGGCCTGATCCTGATCGTGGCGATGCTGATCATCCCCTCGGTGACTGCGCGGTTCTGGACCGACCGGACCGAGGTGCTGATTTGGATCGCCGGCGCTCTGGGCGGGGTGGCCGGCTATCTCGGCACGGCAATCTCCGCCTCGGCCCCTGCGCTGCCGACCGGGCCGATCATCGTGCTGGTGTCTTTCGCGCTCTTCGTGCTGTCGCTCTCCCTGGCGCCCGGACGCGGGGTGCTCGCCTCTTTGATCCGCCATTGGCAGTTCCAGATCCGCGTACATCATCGTCAGGGATTGCTGGCCCTTGCGCGCGGCGAGCCGATTTTCGACCGGCTGACCCTTCGCGTCCTGTCCCGCGCCGGCTTGATCCGCCCTGATGGTGTGGCGACCGAGGCTGGGCGCGCCCAGGCCGCCCGGGCGCTGCGCGACGAACGGCGGTGGGAGGTCGCGCGGCAAATCCATCAGGACGACACCGTCTCCGGCCGCTATGACGGGCTGACCTCGATCGAGACGGTGCTGACCCGCGACGAAATCGCCGAGATCGACCGCCGCATTGGCCCGCCCATGGGGGTGGCCTGATGGGCGTGGAGTTCGTGCAGCTCAGCCTTACGCCGCTCCTGATCGGGGTGCTGGCCGCGATTGCCTGTGCACTGCCGGGCAATTTCCTCATCCTGCGGCGCCAGGCTCTGATCGGCGACGCGATCAGCCATGTGGTCCTGCCCGGAATCGTGGCCGCCTTTCTGGTGACCGGCCATGTGGCGACCTGGCCGATGATGATCGGGGCCGGGGCCGCTGCAATCACCGCTGTACTCTTGATCGAGGCGATCAAGCGCGTCGGACGGATCGAGCCGGGAGCCGCCATGGGCGTCGCCTTCACCGCGATGTTTGCTGCTGGCGTGCTGCTGCTAGAGCAGAGCGACACCAGCACAGTGCATCTGGATTTGGAACATGCGCTTTATGGCAATCTGGAAAGCTTGATTTGGCTCGACGGCACCGGCTGGGGGGCGTTGCTTAGCGCCGAGGCGCTGGCGGGCCTGCCGCCGGAGCTGGCGCGCATGGCTGTGGTGGCTGCGCTGATCGGGCTTCTGACGGCGGTATTCTGGCGCCCGCTGAAGATCGCGACCTTTGACGAGGGGTTTGCCCGCAGCATCGGCATCCCGACCGTCGGCCTCGGATTCGGCCTGGTGGTGGTGGCTGCCATCGCCGCGGTCGCCGCATTCGACGCGGTTGGATCGATCATCGTGATCGCGATGTTCATCTGTCCCCCAGCCGCGGCCAGGCTGATGACGGACCGCTTAGAGACCCAAATCGCCTGGAGCATTGGCTTCGCCACGGCCTCCGCTGTCCTTGGCTATGTCCTTGCCGGCTACGGGCCGCTATGGCTCGGCGCCGACGATGCGGTCAGCGCCGCCGGGATGATTGCCACGGTGTCCGGCGTCATCTTGGCACTCACCTGCCTCTTCGGCCCCCATAGGCAACGATCCGCCGCGCCGCTGCTCGTGCCGTCGGGCGGTTAACGCCTCCCTCTCTAGAGCGCTTTCCGACCAGATTGCATCGGCTCTAGCGGTCGAAGGTATTGTTCCGGCGTATTTTCGCGACGCCAATCCGATTCAGATTGGCTGGCAAATGCTCCAACGCCTGATCGCTTCCCCCTTGTCCCCCCGTGCAAGAGGCCTAAGGTCCCCTCCCGACCGGGCCACAGATCCCGGCGTTTGGAGGAAACGATGACGGAAGCGAAAGGGCGTCTGGCCGCTGTCACCGGTAAGGACGTGTCCATCGACCCCGCCGCGCATTACGACGGTTGGGCCACAAGCTATGATACCGACTTGCTGAATGGATATGGCTATTCCGCGCATAAACTGGCTGCCGATGGCCTGATCGCGCTGGATCCGGTCAGGGCCGCGCCGGTGGCAGATATCGGCTGCGGCACCGGGTTGGTCGGCGTTCTGCTGGCAGAGGCGGGCTTTGCTGCCGTGGACGGGATCGACGTATCCCAGGGGATGTTGCAGAAGGCGGCTGAAACCGGCGCTTACCGGGCGCTGCACTGCCGCGATGCCGGGGCGGGTCTGCCGGATCTGGAAGGTGCCTATGGCGCCGTGATCTCCGCCGGTGCCTTCGGGCTCGGCCATCTGGGGCCGGAGGCCCTGCGCGTCCTGGTCCGTCTTGCCCGACCCGGGGGCGCTATCGCGATCTTCATGAATGCCGAGCCGTTCGTGGACCAGGGCTACCACGGGCATCTCGATCGGTTGGCGGCGGATAATCTCTGCACCGTGATCGATGTCCGCGATCACAACTACATGGCCGCCCTGGACCGGCCCGGCAAACTCATCCTGGCACGGCGGACGGTTTAACCTCATGCTCAGCAAAGAAGAATTCTCCGGGCGGGCGCGGGCCTGCCTGACGGCGCTGGCGACGGATATGGCTGCTCGCAGTGCCTTCGACACCCGCTATTGCAGCTTCGCGACCGCGCTTCGGGAGGTCAAGACCGACCGCATCCAGCGCGGACCCTATCCAAAGCTGGAGCACCCGACGCTGTCGCTGCTCGACGGGGCGCTCGGGGCCATGCCGCGGTCTCCTTTGGCGGTGTCGGCCGGTGCTGCGGCGCAAGTGCTGGACTGGATTCCGGTCTTCGAGGGCGGCGGCATCGACCCGATTTTGGCGGAGGGGATGTTGGCGGCGCAGATTGCCGGCAGCTATGGCTGTTTCGCCAGCACCGAGATGGCGGCCGGCCTGTTCCTGCTGGCGCCGGGGGTGCATTACCCGCTGCACACCCATGCGGCGGCGGAGGTTTATGCCTGCCTCTCCGGCACCTTGTGGATCACTCATGGGCTCGATGCGGCGCCGTTCCCGCTGCGGCCGGGGGGGGTCTCGCTGACCCCGCCGCACCGCCTCCATGCGTTGGAGACGCGGGCGGAGCCGGCCCTCCTCGCCTATATCTGGACAGGCGAGGTAATTTGCACCAATTGGTGGTGGTCGCAGGGCCAGGACGGGGCCTGGCAGCGGACCGCATGGCGCCGTGAGCCGGGCGAGCCTTGGCGCCCTGTGCGGAGCGAGGCGGTGAGCCCCGCCGCCATGGCGGAGGCGATGCCGGAACGAGAGGAGGTGCCGTGAGCCTGACCGTTGCGCCCGCGGGCGAGTACGAGAGCTTTCTGTTCGCCGAACAGGCGCTCGATCTGGACGGTTTGGCTGCCGATATCGCCGTCCTGGGCGTACCCTTCGGACAGCCCTATGGCATCCGCGCGGTTCATCACGACCACTCGAACGGGCCGCAGGCGATCCGCCGGGCGTCGGACCGGGTGGTCCGCGCACTCAACCACTACGACTTCGACATCGGCGGGCCGTTGTTCATGGGGCGCGAGATCCGGATGGTCGATTGCGGCGATGTTCGGGCGGAACCTACTGATTTGATGGGACATTTTCAACGTACGGAGGCGGCGGTCGGCAAGATCCTCGCCGCCGGTGCGCTGCCGCTGGTGCTGGGCGGCGACCATTCGATCCCGATCCCGGTGCTGCGCGCCTATGCCGGGCTGGGGCCAGTGACGCTGATCCAGCTCGACGCGCATCTCGATTGGCGGGAGGAGGTGGGCGGCGTGACCCAGGGCCTCTCCTCGACGATCAGGCGGGCCTCGGAGATGGACCATATCGGCGAGATCTTCCAGATCGGCCTGCGCGCCCAGGGCTCTGCCAGACCCGCGGATTTCGAGGCGGCCAATGCCTATGGCGCGCATCTGGTGACGGCCTACGAGCTTCATGAGGCCGGCGCCCAAGCGGTGCTGGACCGGATCCCGGATGGAGGGCGGTACTATATTACCGTCGATGCCGACGGACTCGACCCGTCCTATGCGCCCGCGGTGGCGGGCCCGGCACCGGGCGGCATCACCTTCCCGCAGGCCCGCGCGCTTATCCAGGGTCTGGTCCGCAAGGGCCGCGTGGTCGGCATGGATGTGGTCGAGATCACCCCCGCCGTCGATGTGAACCGGATCACCGCGATCACCGCTGGCCGGCTGTTCGTGAACCTGATCGGCACCGCCTGCGCCGAGGGGTATTTCGACTGATCCCGCCTGACCGCGCGTTGCCCCGGTCGAACACATAATTTCCCTGAAAAACCAGTGATTTGTGCCATGCACAACGCATGCACATCCTATGCACAAAGCATATGCATACCGTTTCGGTCAGGTATTGGATTGCTTGGAGCCAATCCATATCATATGATATGATGCGGGCAATCATATGGAGGAGACAGTGACCAGAACCCTGTCCTTTGCCCCTTTCAGCGGTGGTACCGCGCCCGTCACGGATCGACAGCAGGTCGCCGCAATCGTAACCGCGGTCGTCCGGGCGACCCGGGCTTGGGGCCTCGACAATGGCGAGGCCGCGGCCCTGTTCGATGTTTCGGCACCCACCTGGGGCCGGATGAAGGGTGGGACATTCAAGGGCAATCTCGACCGGGACAAAGTCACCCGGGCAAGCCTGATCATCGGCCTCTACAAGGGGCTGCGGCTGCTGTTCAACGGGCCTTTGACCTATGGTTGGCCAAAGCAGCCCAACCGGGGCGTGGGTTTCAATGGCAGGACGCCGGTCGATGTGATGATCGCAGGCGGCATCCCGGCGATGGTCGAGGTTCGGCGGCATATCGATGCCCTGCGGGGCGGTGCGTGATCGACGCCGCCTCGATCCCAGTCGAGACCTTCACAGAGCCAACGACCTGCCGCCTTCTCTCGACCGCCCATATCGACGAGCCTGCAATCTCGCCATTGGCGGACGATCCGGCGGATCTGGATTTTCTGCATGGCATCGAGGGGTTGACGTCGGGTCGGCGAGTGGCGGCCGTGCCGTTGCCATCGGGCGTGTCGCCACAGGACCTGGTGACCGAGAGCCACGGCTACGGCTGGACCCATGTGAACGCGGCCTTCTGTTACACGCGGGCGACAGGCAACCGTTTCAGTGGGCCGGATCGGGGCGCGTGGTATGCCGCCTATGGCGGAGATGCGGTCGAGACCGCGCAGGCGGAGGTGTCGTGGCATTTGACGCGCGAGTTGGAAGCGACCGGAGTGTACGAAAACCTGACGGCCTATCGCGAGCTTCTGGCGGGCTTCACCGCGCCCTTCCACGATCTGCACGGTTTCGCGGGCGAGGCGTTCCTTGATCCCGATCCGGCGGAAGGCTACCGGGCGGGCCAGACGCTCGCCGCCACTTTGCTGTCGCGAGGGTCCAATGGCGTTCTTTACCCGTCGGTCCGGCGGCCCGGTGGCTGCTGCCTCGCTGCGTTCCGGCCAAGCTTGGTCCAGAACATCCGCCAGGGCACGATATGGGCTTTCGAATGGGACGGTCAGCCCGAACCGCATATCAGGCCGCTTACGAGAACAGCTAAGCGCAGGTGACGCGCGCCGACATGGGTCTCGCTGTGACGATGAGGGAGCATCGCCCAGGCCCGCCGAAACTGCGCCAACCCCGCGAAGGACCTTGGTTCGCGGGCTCCCGGCGGTTCTGCGCTGCGAGGCGCATGGGCCGGGGCCTGGCGCGGCGCGGATCGTGACCGTGCCCGCGCGAGCGGTCGGCGCATCAGGCGTTGCGCACTTCCTCCAGCCAGCCGACGCGCATTTCCGGCACCGAGTTGAGGAGGAGCTGGGTGTAGTCGTGGTGCGGGGGGGTCAGGATCTCCTCGGTCGGGCCCTGCTCCATGACCTCGCCGCCATACATCACCACCACCTTGTCGGCGAAGCTCGCGATGGTCGAGAGGTCGTGGCTGATGAAGACGAAGGTCACGCCGGTCTCGGTCTGCAGCTTTTTCAGCAGGTCTATGATCTGCGCGCCCACCACGGTGTCGAGGGCGGAGGTAACCTCGTCGCAGAGGATCACCTCCGGCTCTGCCGCCAAGGCGCGGGCGAGGTTCACGCGCTGTTTCTGCCCGCCGGAGAGGGCCTGCGGCCGCCGGGTGGCGAATTCCGGTGGCAGCTCGACCATGCGCAGGAGTTCGGCCACCCGGGTGCGGCGTCGCTCCGCGTCCATCTGGAGGTAGAATTCGAGCGGGCGCTCCAACGCCTCACCCACCGTCTTGAGCGGGTTGAACGCGACATCGGGCATCTGCATGACGATCTGGATGCGCCGGAGCTGATCGCGGCTGCGGGATTTGACGTCGCCGGGCAGCGCCTCGCCGTCCAGCCGAATCTCTCCGGCCGAGGGGGGCAGGAGGCCGGAGATGACCCGGGCGAGAGTGGATTTGCCGGAGCCGGACTCGCCGATCACCCCGACGACCGAGCCTCGGGGGATCTCGATTGAGATGTCGTGGAGGATCTTTACCGCCGGGCTGCCGTCGATCTTCTTGCCATAGCCGGCATCGACGCCGCGCACATCGATGACGAGGTCGGAGGCCGCCCCGTTGCCCGCTACCGCGCCGCCGCTGCAATGTTTCGGCGGCGGCCGCACTGCGGCCATCAGGCGCTTGGTATAGGGCTCCTGCGGGTTGTGGAGGATCTCCTCGACCGTGCCCTCCTCCACCGTCTCCCCGCCGAGGAGCACGTGGATCCGGTCGGCGACCTGGGCTACCACGGCGAGATCGTGGGTGACATAGATCGCCGCAGCGCCGCTGTCGCGGATGGTATCCTTGAACGCGGCGAGCACCTCGACCTGGGTGGTGACGTCGAGGGCGGTGGTCGGCTCGTCCAGCACCAGCAAATCCGGACGCGCATTCATCGCCATCACAGCCATCAGCCGCTGCAACTGCCCGCCGGAGACTTGATGGGGGTATTTGCGCACGATGTGTTCCGGGTCGGGCAACTGCATGCGCCGGGCGAGGTCGACCATCCGCTCCTCCGCCTCCGCCCGTGTACCGAAGCCATGGGCGAGGGACACCTCGGTGATCTGGTCGTCGAGGCGGAGGGACGCGTTGAAGGAGGCCGCCGCCGATTGCGCGACATAGGAGATGCGGACGCCGCGGATGGCGCGTTTCTGCTCGAGGCTGAGATCCAGCACCGAGAGGTCGTCGAACATGACCTCGCCGCCGGAAAACCGGCAGCCTGGTTTCGCATAGCCCATCGAGGCGAGCGCGATGGTGGATTTACCTGCGCCGGACTCGCCGATCAGGGCCAGGACCTCGCCCCGGTCGACCTGCAGCGAGACGCCGCGCACAATCTCGGAATAGGGCGCGCGGGTGTTGCGCCGCCCCTCGATCCGCAGGCCGTTGACGCGGAGGAGGGCGGTCAATCGATCAGCTCCCCGGAGATGTCCTTTTGGCTCCGCGACAGGTTCCAGTCGACCAGCAGGTTGTTGGCCAGGGTCACCGAAAAGATGCAGACCGCCGGCAGGATCGGGGCCGCAGCGACCTGAATTCCGTAAAACAGGACATAGTTCATAGCCGCCATGTTCTCCTTCACCATCGAGCCCCAGTCGGAGAAGGGCGGCTGCACGCCCAGACCGAGGAAAGAGAGCGAGGAGAGGAGCAGGATAGAATAGGTGAAGCGAAGCCCGAAATCGGTGGAGAGCGGGATGAAGGCGTTGGGCATCACGTCGTTCTTGAGGATCCACCACAGGCTCTCTCCGCGGGCGCGGGAGACCTCGACGAAGTCCATCACCATGATGTTCTGGGCGAGCGAGCGGGCGATACGGTAGACGCGGGTCGCCTCGATAAAGCCGATGGTCAGCACCAAAAGCCAGAGCGACGAGCCGAAGGCCGAGACCAGGATCAGCGCTAGCATGATAGACGGGAACGAGACGAAGGCGTCGTTGATGCGGGACATGACATCGTCGGTCCGACCGCCGAGGATGCCGGCGACGAAGCCCAGCGTGACCCCGAAGACGAAGGCGAGCAGCGTCGCGGCCAGTGCCAGGCCCAGCGTCAGGCGCGCCCCATAGATCAACCGGCTGAACACGTCGCGGCCCAGATAGTCGGAGCCCAGCAGCATCTGGTTCCCATCCTCGCCCGGGGCGAAGGACTGGTTTGTCAGAATTGTACTCTCCTCATAGGGCGCGAGCCAGGGGGCGAAGAGGGCGACGAAGGTCCAAAACACCAGGATCGCAACCGACATCCAGCCCAGAAGGCCGAGATCCGGGAGCTGCCATTTCGGTGGCGGGGCGGGGAGCGAGGTATCGGTCATTTGGCGTGCCTCAGGCGAGGATTGGCGAGGATCGAGACCACATCGGCCATTAGGTTGAAGAGGATGTAGATGGCGCAGAAGAACATCGCGCAGGCCTGCACCACCGGGATATCGCGGGAGGCGACGCCGTCGACCATCAGCTTTGCGACGCCTGAATAGGAGAAGATGGTCTCGACCACCAAAACGCCGCCGATGATGTAGGCGAGGTTGACCGCGATCACGTTGATGATCGGCGCGATGGCGTTCGGCAGGGCGTGTTTGAGGATGATGGTCCGGCGCGGCACGCCTTTGAGGATCGCCATCTCGATCGAGGGCTGAGACAGCACATTCAGAATGGCCGACCGGGTCATTCGCATCATCGGTGCCAGCACCGCTGCGGTTAGCGTCAGCACCGGCATGGTGAGCGCGACGACGATTTCCCAAAACCCCGCATCGGTCGAGATCCGGGCGATGGCGGGCAGCCAGCGCAGCTCTACCGCGAAGGCCAGCACCAGGAGGGTTGCGACCAGGAATTCCGGCGCCGAGACCACCGCGATAGAGCCGGTGGTGAGCGAGCGGTCGAACCAGCTACCGGGGCGCATGGCGGCATAGAGGCCGAGGCCCACGGCGAGCGGCACCGCGAAGAGCGCTGCAAACCCGCCGAGCATCAGTGTCTTAGGCAGCCGCGGGGCGATGATATCGGCGACCGGGCGTTGGGTCGCGAGCGAATTGCCGAGATCACCGGTGAAGAGGCCGAAGAACCATTCTGCGTAGCGCTCATAGGCCGGGCGGTCGAGGTTCATCTCGGCCCGGTAGGCGGCCAAGGTCTCCGGCGTCGCGCCTTGGCCGAGCACGGCGGCAGCGACATCGCCGGGTAACACCTCGGTCCCCGCGAAAACGATCAGGGAGACGATGAACAGCGTCGCGAGCCCGAGCGCGATCCGCCGCAGAATGAGCATCCCCAGCATTCCGTATCACCCCCTGTGCGCAGCATTTTTCCGCGCCGTCGGTCCCCGTGGGCTGTTTCCGCCCGTCGAGAGTTATCAACGCATGAGTTGATGGGTGAGATCAACAGCGATGATGAGTCGCCGCTCGACTGAACGGTTGCCGTTCCGCATCGCTGGCCCTACGCTCCTCGCCACAATCAGGCGCCGAAGCGCTGCGAGGTTATATCAACAGGGAGCCGAAGGATGTCCAAACGCGAAGCCGAGTTCTGGAAATCCCAATTCGTCAAAGGCCGGATCTCCCGGCGAGAATTCATGGGCCGGGTGGGCGCACTGGGGCTGGGGGCCGCGGCTGCCGGCTCGGTGGTTCTGTCGGCCGATCAGGTGCTGGCGGCGACGCCGAAAAAGGGCGGCCGGCTGATCTTGGGCTGGTACGCGCATTCGGCGAAGGACACGCTGAACCCGAACCGGCTGACCACGTCGCTGGATTTCCAGCGAGCCTATCAGACGATGGGCACGCTGGTGCGCTATTCCAAGGATCTGCAGGTCGAGCCGGATCTGGCCACCGAGTGGGAATCGAGCGCGGACGCCAAGACCTGGACCTTCAAGATCAAGAAGGATGTCGAGTTTCACAACGGCAAAACGCTGACCGTCGACGATGTGATCTACTCCCTGAACCGGCACCGGGGCGAGGATTCCGACTCGATCATCAAGGCCTGGCTCGAGCCGATCACCGATATCCGCAAGGATGGCGACGATGTGTTGGTCGTCGAACTCTCCGGCCCGAACGGGGACCTGCCCTTTTACTTCGGCGATATGCACGCGGCGATCGTCCCGGACGGCTTCACCGACTTTAACAACGCGGTCGGCACCGGGCCCTATAAGATCAAGAGCTTCGAGCCCGGCGTCGGCATGGTCGCAGAGCGCTTCGCGAACTATTACCGGGACGACATCGCCCATGTGGACGAGGTCGAGAGCTTCGGCATCGGCGATACCCCGGCGCGGATGAACGCGCTGATCTCTGGCGAAGTGCATTTCGTCACCCGCGTCGATCCGAAGCTGGTGGATCTTATCAACAACGCGCCCGGCGTGACCATGGCGGCGGCCGAGGGCTCGCGGCACATCACCTTCCCGATGATGTCGGATGCGACGCCCTTCGATAACAACGATCTGCGCCTCGCGATCAAGTACATGGCCGAGCGGCAGAGCATGGTCGACAATGTGCTGAAGGGTTTCGGGACCATCGGTAACGACACGCCGCTGGGCCCGAACGACAAGTATTTCTGCACCGATATCGCGCAGCGCGAGTTCGACCCGGACAAGGCGAAGTTCCATCTGAAGAAGGCCGGGATGGAGGGGGCGACCGTCACTCTGCACGCGTCGGAGGCAGCGGGTGGCTCGGCGGCCCCGGATCTGGCGCTGCACCTGGCCGAGAGCGCGAAGAAGGTCGGCTTCACCATCGAGGTTCAGCGTGAGCCGGCGGATGGCTATTGGAGTTCGGTCTGGATGAAGCGGCCGTTCCACATGTCGAACTGGATGCCGCGGCCGACAGCGGATCTGCGCTTCTCGCTGGTGCATCTTTCCGATGCGAAATGGAACGAGAGTCATAACGGTTCGGCCGAGCTCGATGCGATGATCGTGAAGGCGCGTGGGATGGTCGATGGGCCGGAGCGCGCGCAGGTCTATTGCGATATCCAGCGGGTGGTGCACGAGACCGGCGGCTCGGTTATCCCGGTGTTCAACAGCTGGCTCGACGCCCGGTCGGAGGACCTGATGGGCTGGAGCGCGCATCCGGTGGGCGAGGGCGACGGGTTCCGCATCCACGAGAACGCCTGGCTCGCCTGACCGGGCTGCTGTGGGTCCGTAACGGCCCGCCTTATCGAGACAATGACGCCGCCCCGGGCTTGGGGCGGCGTTTCCTGTTCGTGAGCCCTCGCCGCCGCGCCGCCGCTCTGGCGTGGCAGAGCGCTTCTGGCGGGCAGGCCGCACCCACGCCCCAATCGAGAGCGTTTTCCGACCCTATTGCATCGGTTCTCGCGCTCTGAGGTATTGTTCGGGCATCTTTTCGCGACGCCAACCTGATCCAGATCGTCTGGAAAGTCCTTAGGGCGCCGCGTCTGGCACCCGGCTTGCGGCAGCGCGGCGCCCGCGGCGCGGTTTCGACCGAGGCGCGTGTGGGACGGCCGCGGGCGCATTGCCCCCGGTTCTTGCGGTGGGATGGGGCCGGCTCACCCTAGGCCTTGCCGCAGCGAGGGTTTTTTGCCGCGCGGACCAGGATCACCCTACGGTCCAGGCCCATCTCGTCATTGTGCCTGGAGCGGTTGCAGTAGGTGCAGGTGGGCGCGATCCACCACTTTTTGTCCGTCCGTTTGTCGGCGGACCTCAAATGGGCGCCGTCACTTGCCCTTTTGGCGCATCCGATCACGGAGCATTTCTTGGGGCGTTGCTTGCCGCTGAAGCGCTCCCAATGCTTGATCCAGCTTGTGCATTTGCATTTCCCTGATTTCGATGAGCCGGAAACATTCTTCAAAACAAATCGCTCATTTTTGTCCGGTTTTCGCTTTCTCGGCACGGCGTTAATCCTTCGCTTGACTTAATCTTGGTCATGGGAGAGGCACCGGCCCGACGACCAGCGCGCATTCCGACCCGATTGCATCCTTCGTCGTGCTCTAAGGTATTGTTTTGGAGCATTTTCGCGACGCCAATCTAGTTCAGATTGGCTCGACAATGCTCTAGGTCCGTGACCCATAAAGGGTTTCCCAGGATCGAGCTGCTGTGAGTCAAACTTCCTAATGTGGGGAGTTTACGATGTCCCAGCACCACTGCTGGCTGTCCGAGGCACAGTTCGCCCGACGACAGCCGCTCTTGCCGAACAAGTCTTGCGGCGTGCCACGCGTGGACGACCGGGCGTGATCAGCGGGATCATCTACGTTTGCGCTCAGGATGTCGCTGGAAGGGCGCGCCCGCCGCCCATGGGCCGCCCAAGACCCTCTACAATCGCTTCGTGCACTGGGCGGCGCAGGGCGTCTGGGAAGACGTCTTCCGGGCGCTGTCGGGAGCGGGCGGGCCAGCCGCCGACCTTCTGCTCGACAGCAGCCACGCCAAGGCGCACCGATGCGCCGACGTCGCCTACGACAGCGACGGCCTGCGCCGGTTCCTTGCCAGGTGCACCACCGAGCCGGTGATCAAGCCGAACCCGACCCGCAAGCGGCCCGCCCCTTACGACCGCGCTGCCTTCCGCGCCAGAAACGCCATCGCGCGCATGTTCTCGCAGCTCAAGGACTGGCGCCGCGTCGCAACCCGCTACGACAAGCTCAAGGAAACCTACTCAGCCACTGTCCAACTCGCCGCAACCGTCCTGTTCCGGTTGTGAGCCCCGAGCCTGTAGCTGCCGCGGCGCTCACTTGCTGCGCAGTGTGATCACCACCCCACTCAGTGCGATCAGGGCGCCTCCGAGCCAATCGGCGGGGCTGAGGCGCTCGCCCCAATAGAGCCAGCCGAGCGCCGCCGCCCAGGCGATCGAGGAGTACTTGAGGCAGGAGAGCACCGTCGCCTCGGCATCGCGGAAGGCAGCGGTCATCATCCATTGCGACAGGGTCACAAGCGCCGCGGCGGCGCAGAGCTGCAGGATTTGCGCGCCGGTCATCGGCGCCCAGGCGAAGGGCATCGTGGCAGCCCCCAGCACGCCCGCAGCCAGATTGGCGGCGGCGACCAGCGCGAGCGTGCTTTCCCCCTCGATCACGCGGCGCGTCATCAGATCCCGCAGCCCGATCAAGACGGCCACGATCAGCGGCAAGGCCACCGCCCACTGGACCGCGCCGCTGGGGTCGATCACCAGCGCCGCGCCGACGAGGCCGATCGCCACAGCGCTCCACCGCCGCCAGCCGACCCGCTCGCCGAGGAGCCAGGGGGAGAGGGCGGCGACCACCGCGGGGCTGACATAGGCGAGCATCACTGCATCGGCGAGCGGGATGAAGCGGAGCGAGAGTGGGAAGAGGAAGAGACAGATCAGGAGGAGCGCCGTGAGGATGCCGACCCGGCGCGCATTTTGTGGGCGCAACTGGCGGAGGCCGCCGCCCGCCGCCGCGACGCCTGCCACCAGCGCGAAGCCCAGAAGGCCGCGGAGCCCCACGGCTTGACCGAGCGGCAGTTCCGCCACCAGGGATTTCATCAATGCGTCATTGCCGGTCAGAAGACCGCAGGCGAACAAGGTCAGGGCGACGCCGCGGGCGGGCATCGGTGTTTGGCTCGGTGCCTGGGTCGGCGCGGTCGGGAGAGGATTCGGCAGGGCGCACATCACTCCCCTATACGGCGCGGCCGGGCTCGGGGGTACTCTGGCGGTGCCTGCGACTGACGCTGCCGCAGGACCTGGCCGCCAAGCTCGCCGTAGCGCTTGCGGGGGTCCCACAGGCACCGCCGTCGACCCGCCGCCGCGGGCGCGGTCTTGCCACGGTCCGGGCGGCGGTCGCGGCGGCCCCAGAGGCCGGACTGGCCATGGCGCTCGCCGCGAAGCGCTTGCGCTTGGCTTGCGCCGATCAGCCGCCCGTGGTCTCGTCGCCAAAAAAAGGGGAGGATGATATGGTGGCTCGGCTCGCGAACCTCGCCACGGGCGGGGTCGTTCTGCTCGATGGCGGCATGGGCCAGGAATTGCACGCCCGCGCCGGCCCCAAGGCCGGGGACAGGGCTCTGTGGGGGGCCGAGGTGTTCTTGGAGGATCCGGGGATCGTCCAGAGCGTCCACGAGGATTTCATCCGCGCCGGCGCGCGGGTTATCACCACCAACAGCTACCCGCTGGTGCGCGCCCGGATGCAGGCTCATGGCGGGCTCGGCGCGCATTGGCCGCGCGTGATGGCATTGGCCGGCGAGATGGCAAACCGCGCCCGCGACGCGATCGGCGAGCCTGTGCTGATCGCAGGGGGTCTGCCGCCCCTGAACGGATCCTATCGCGCCGACCGGGTCGGGGCGTTCGAGCAGATCCTCCCCGTCTATCGCGACCATGTCGCAGCGCTTGCGCCCTCTGTCGACCTCTTCCTATGCGAGACCATGTCGAGCGGCCAGGAAGGCCGCGCCGCCGCGCTCGCCGCAGCCGAGACGGGCAAGCCGGTCTGGGTCGCCTGGACGCTCGCCGATGACGGTCCCCCGCGTTTGCGCAACGGCGAGAGCCTGGCCGAGGCGCACGCGGCGCTCGACGGCATTCCGGTCGAGGCGGTGCTGGTCAATTGCTGTTGGCCGGAGAGTATCACCGCCGCGATGCCGGCGCTTCTGGCGCTGGGCGCACCCCATGCGGGCGGCTACGGCAACGGCTTTGGCAAGGTCGGCGCGGATTGGACATTGGCGAAAGGCATCGCAGCGCTTGGTCGCCGGGCGGAGGTCGACCCCGCCCGCTACGCCGCCATGGCCGCCCAATGGGTGCGCGCCGGTGCAACCATCATCGGCGGGTGCTGCGAGATCGGCCCGGCCCATATCGCCGCGTTGCGCGCGATGCTGGAGAGCCGGGCTGCCTCGCCGATGGCCGCGCCATGAAGATCGCGATCCTGGGCACCGGGGCGATGGGGTCGGTCTATGCCGCCCTGTTGGCGGCGGCGGGCAATGAGGTTTGGGCCATCGACCCTTGGCGGGCGCATATCGACGCGATCCGTGCCACCGGCCTGCGGGTCGAGGGGGCGAGCGGCGACCGCCTCGTCGCCTCTGTGAAAGCGACCGTCGACCCGGCCGAAGCGGGCCCTTGCGACCTCGTGATCGTCGCCACCAAGGCCCGCGATGTCGAGGCGGCGGTACGCGGGGCTGGCCCGCTACTCTCGCCACAGACAGCGGTGCTGTTCATGCAGAACGGTCTCGGCTCCAGCGATCTTGCTCGGGCGCATCTGCCGCCGGGCCGCGCGCTGCTGGGCGTCGCACAGGCCTTCGGCGCCTCGATGAAAGGTCCCGGGCATGCCCATCACAACGCCATGGACTTGATCCGCATCGGCGAGGTCGAGGGCGGCCCCTCGGAGCGTGTGAGCCGCCTGGTCGAAACCTGGCAGGAGGCCGGGTTTCGTGCTCAGGGAGAGGCGGACATCACGCGCCTGATTTGGGAGAAATTCGTCTGCAACGTCACCTTCAGCGCCCCCTGCACGGTGTTCGGCCGCCTGGTCGGCGCGATGATGGACGACCCGGCCACCTGGCGGATCTGCACCGGTTGCGCGGTCGAGGCGTATCGGGCCGGCCGGGCCCGTGGGGTGCCGTTCTCCTTCGACGATCCGGTCGCCTATGTGACCGCCTATGGCGGTAAAGTGCGAGGCGCACGGCCGTCGATGCTGCTGGACCACTTGGCGCGGCGGCCGTCGGAGATCGACTTCTTAAACGGCGCTGCGGCGCGTCTGTCGCAGGAGAGCGGGCTGGACGCCCCCTACAACGAAACACTCGCTGCGATCGTACGGGACCGCGAGGCAGCGTTCTAGCCCTGCATCTTGTCTATCAAGGGTGCGTGTTTCTCTCAGAATCTGAGAGATACTGAAAAGGACCCTGGACCGTTTGTGATCGAAACTGGGCGGTTTGCGGTGTCTCCGTCCGCCCGGCTGCCGGTCTCTCTGACTGTTTCGGGTCCGCGAGCCTTGAGAGCGTGAGGTTTTTCAGGACCGAGCGCGGGCCGCTCGACGCTGTCTTCCCAGCCGGCAATTCGCACAAAAATGTCATGTTAAGAAGCGGTTAACCCTAATCGCGATCACACACAACCGTGTGAAACTTCGTGTCTAACGGTCCCGAGAGCTCCCGTGTTCGGCAATGCCGCCACGACCAAGCAAGACCCTTTGCAGGAGCACGACATGACTGATCTGCGCGTTACGATCGACAACACCTCGCCCGTTGGCGGGACCTTTCTGACCCCGGTCTGGTTCGGCTTTCACGACGGAAGCTTCGATCTTTTCGACGGTGGCCAAGCCGCCTCGGCCGGTCTGGAGCAAATCGCCGAGGATGGTGCGGCCGCGGGCCTGGCCACCGAATTGGTTGCCGCCGACAGCGATGGCGAGGGCTTTGTGATCACCGGGGCAGGCGGACCGATCGCGACGCAGGAGACGACCTCGCAGGTGCTGAGCGTCAACGGCCTCTCGAACCCGCTGGTGAGCCTGGCCGCGATGCTGTTGCCGTCGAACGATGCGTTTATCGGCACAGGCGAGGCGGTGCGGTTGTTCGACGATGCGGGCAACTTCCTCGGCGCCCAGACCTTGGTGTTCGCGGGCGAGAACGTCTACGACGCCGGCACCGAGTTCAACACGGAGATGGATGCGGCCTTCATCAACCAGACCGGGCCGGATACGGGACTGGATGAGAATAGCGTGGTGCGCCTGCACGAGGGCTTTAACGGCTCCGCCGGCAACCCGGATGGCAGCCTCGGCAATCCCGACGGCATGCCGGGCGAGCAAATCATCCTGGGCGGGACCAACGACTTCATGGCGTTCATCGACCCGGTGGCCGCCGATTTCACCCTGCCGGGTGCGCAGATCGCCTCGGTTCATATCAACACCGTCGAGATCCGGACCGGCACCGACGCCGGAGAGCGGATCTTCGGTTCCGCCGCCGACGATCTGGTCGAGGCAGGCGGCGGCAATGACAAGGTCTTTGCCCGCGCAGGCTTCGACGAAGTTATGGCCGGCAGCGGCGATGACCGAGCCTTCCTCGGCCACGGCAATGACCGCGCCTATGGCCAGGACGGGTCGGACAAGCTGTTCGGCGATGGCGGCGACGACTTCCTGGACGGCGGCGACCACAAAGATGCGCTGTTCGGCGGCACTGGGAATGACGAGCTCTATGGCGGCGCGGGCAACGACCACCTGTTCGGCCAGTCCGGGAACGATAGGCTGGACGGTGGCGAGGGGAATGACCGCATCTTCGCCCAGAATGGCGACGACTACGCCATGGGTGGCGCGGGCAATGACAAGATCTTCGGCGCGCAGGGCGACGACCACCTGGCCGGCGGTCTCGGCAATGACGACGTGTTCGGCGGCGTCGGCGACGACAGCTTCTACTTCGCGGCCGGCGACGGCCATGACCGGTTGTTCAATTTCGGCCGGGGCGAGGACGAGCTGATTTTGCAGATCGATGGCATCGACAGCGCCGAGGATCTGTTCGCCACAGCGACGCAGCTTGCCCGGGGTACGGAGTTCGACTTTGGCGACGACGGGTCGGTCCTACTGTTCGGGGCGCGCCTCAATCAGCTCGACGGCGACGATTTCAGCTTTGTCTGATCCTTCCCGCCGCGGAGGCGTTTGAGAGAGGTTGGGGCAGGCGCAGCGACCCGTCTGCCCCTTTCGCCGTGTGGTCGGTCGGATCGGCGTGCCGCTCTGCCCGCCCTGAGGCGCGGCGGTGCAGGATTTTCGGAGGATGACCAAAACCGGCGCGCCGGTGCTGACCTGCCGCTTCTCCGTCGCCTAATTGTGCCCAAGGGTGTGGGTTCCGTGCAAAGCTCCGTTGGCTGCGGATGTTAGGCGGGAGGTATCGCATGTGGCGCATCGTGGGATTGGTGGCGGTCTTCGCAATGCTTGCGGTGGAGGCTTGGGCCGGCGAGGTGCGGGAGAATCAGGCCGCACCCAGCCCGGCCTTGGGCGGCGAGATCCGCTACAGCCTCTATCTGCCCGAAGGCCATGAAACCGGCGCCCGGTACCCTGTGGTCTACCTGCTGCACGGCTATGGTGGCGGGCAGCGGGAATGGCTGCACGGTGGGCGGTTGGAGGCGCTGCTCGACCGGCTGATCGCGGCGGACGAGATCGGGCCTGTGATCGCTGTGATGCCCGCGGCTGGCAAGAGCTGGTATGTCGACAGCGCGAGATATGGCGGGCCGGGCGACTACGAAACCGCGATCATGCGCGATCTGATGGCAGAGATAGACCGGCGCTACCCGACCCGCGCCGCGTTCGGGCAGCGGGCGGTGGCCGGCAATTCCATGGGTGGCTTCGGGGCGCTGCGCCTGGCGTTTCGCCATCCTGAGCGCTTCGCGGCCGTCGCGGGGCTGAGCCCGGCGATATTTATGCCCGATGGCGTTTCCTGGCCCGACACTTTGGCGACCTCTCCGACCGAAGAGCAGGACAAATGGTTCCCCCGCACCTTTGGCGAGCGTTTCGACCTGGAGATCTACAAGGCAGAGACGCCCTTCGCCCATCTCGACACGATGATGGCCGCGCAGGCGCAGCCGCAAGTCCTGCTCACCGTCGCCGATGACGACTATTTCCGCCTGCATGACGGCACGGTGGAGATGTACGTCGAGCTGCGCCGCCGCGGCCTAAAGCCGGAGCTGCGGGTCGGCGATGGCGGCCATGATTGGGACTATTGGCGCGGGGCGGCGGAGGAGGCATTCCGCTTCTTCGACGGGGTGTTCCACCCGGCGGAGTAAGGGTGTAGGGCACCAGAGCGCCCCGCCTGAGGGGCGTCACGTCAGCATCTCGCCGGCATGCAGCAGGATCCACGCGATGTGGTCTCCGGCGCCGATTTGCCATCCTCCGGGCCGATCCAGGTGTGGTCCTCGACGGAGGGCCGCGCTGCGCCCGAGGGTATAGCCTGGGCCGAGAGAGCTGGTGCGTTACCGATCTGGCCGGAACTCCGTCTCAGGTCGCAAAGGCGATCAGCAGGTCCTTTGCGTCTACCTGGGTGCCGGGGGGTGTCACCACTCGCTCGATGACGCCGTCCCGGTCGGCATGCATGGCCGTTTCCATCTTCATCGCCTCCAACGTCAGCAGCATGTCGCCGGCATGGACGGTCTGGCCTGGCTCCACAGCGACCGAGGCGACTAGGCCTGGCATCGGGGCCGCCAGGTGGTTGGGGTTGCCATCCTCGGCCTTTTCCGCAGTGCCCGCCGTGGCGGAGAGGCGCGCATCCTTTACCCGGATGGTGCGCGGCTGGCCGTTAAGTTCGTAAAAGAGGTTCACCTCGCCATGCTCGTCAGGCTCGGAAATCGCCTGCAGCACGATGACCAACGTCACCCCGGGGCGCAGGTCGACCTGGATCTCCTGCCCTGGCTCCATCCCGTAAAAGAAGGTGTGGGTGGGCAGGACGCGCACAGGACCGTAGTCTCGCCGCCGGCCCATATAGTCGAGATAAACTTTTGGGTACATCAGGTAGGAGCACAGGTCCTCGTCATCGACGACATGCCCCTCCATCGCGTCGACGGCTTCCTGGCGCGTCGCCTCGAGATCCACCGCTTGCATAAGGCTGCCAGGGCGCACGGTGATCGGATCGGCGCCCTTCAGGACCTTCTTCTGCAAGGCTTCCGGGAACCCGCCATGGGGCTGGCCGACCTCGCCCTTGAAGAAGGTAACGACGCTGTCCGGGAAGGCGATCTCGTGGTCGGGGTCGAGCGCGTCCTCCGCCGTCAGCCCGCCTGCGACCAGCGTCAGGGCCAGATCGCCCACGGTCTTGGCGATGGGCGTCACCTTGATCACATCGCCGAAGAGCGCATTCACATCCGCATAGGTTTTCGCGACCTCGTGCCAGCGGTCCTCCAGACCCATGGACCGGGCCTGGGCGCGCAGATTGGTGACTTGGCCGCCCGGCATCTCGTGGAGATAGACCTCGGAAGTGCCGGCGCGCATATCCGCCTCGAACCCCGCATATTGGGCGCGCACCTCCTCCCAATAGGCGGAGATCTCGCGGATTGCATCGAGGTCGAGCCCGGTGTCCCGCGGCTGGTTCTTCAGCGCCGCGACCAGCGAGCCGAGGGGCGGTTGCGAGGTGAGCCCGGAGAACGCGTCGCAGGCCGCATCGGCGGCGTCCACTCCGGCCTCCGCCGCGGCGAGGATCGAGGCAGCCGAGATGCCGGAGGTGTCGTGGGTGTGGAAATGGATCGGGATCGCGATCTCGTCCTTCAGCGCCTTGATCAGCACGGTCGCCGCAGCCGGTTTCACCAGCCCGCCCATATCCTTAATGCAGAGGATGTGGGACCCCGCCGCCTCGAGCTGTTTGGCGAGATCGACATAGTATTTCAGCGAATACTTCGCTCGGTCGGGGTCGTGGATATCGCCGGTGTAGCAGACCGCGGCCTCTAAGATCCGCCCTGTCTGAAGCACTCCGTCGCAGGCAACGCGCATGTTTTCGACCCAGTTGAGCGGGTCGAAGACGCGAAAAATGTCGATGCCCGAGAGCGCCGCCTGGTCGATGAATTTGCCGACCACATTGTCCGGGTAGTTGGTGTAGCCGACCCCGTTTGAGGCGCGGAGCAGCATCTGGGTCAGCATGTTCGGCATAGCGGCGCGTAGGTCCACCAGCCGCTTCCATGGGCATTCCTGCAGGAAGCGATAGGCTACGTCGAAGGTCGCACCGCCCCAGCATTCGACCGAGAAGAGGCCCGGCAGTCGGTGCGCGTAATTGGGTGCGATCCGCAGCATGTCGATCGAACGCATGCGGGTCGCCAGCAGCGATTGGTGCCCGTCGCGCATCGCCGTGTCGGTCAGCAGCAGCGCCTGGCTCGCCAGCATCTTATCGGCGACCACCTTCGGCCCCTCTGCCTCGAGCACCTGCTTCCAGCCGGTGGGCGGCTTGCCGGCGGCGTGGTCCGGCGGTTTGGGCAGGCGCGCGGCCGCTGGCGGGCGGTCGCGGCCCGCGGCCTCAGGGCTACCGTTGACCGTGACCTCGGAGACGTATTGGAGGAGCTTCGTCGCCCGGTCCCGGCGCTTTCGGAACTCGAACAGGCCCGGTGTCGTGTCGATGAATTTGGTGGTGTAGGTGTTGTCGAGGAAGGTCGGGTGCTGCAGCAGGTTCTCGACAAAGACGATATTGGTGGCGACGCCGCGGATCCGGAATTCGCGGAGCGCGCGGTCCATGCGAGCTATGGCTTCCTGCGGCGTCGGCGCCCAGGCAGTGACCTTTTCTAGCAGACTGTCGTAATAGCGGGTGATCACGGCGCCGGAATAGGCGGTGCCGCCGTCGAGGCGGATGCCGAAGCCCGTGGCGCCGCGATAGGCGGTGATACGGCCATAGTCCGGGACGAAATTGTTGATCGGGTCTTCCGAGGTGATGCGGCATTGCACGGCATGGCCGGAGAGGTCGATCTCCGCCTGGCTGGCGGCGCCGGTCGCCTCTGCGAGGCTCGCGCTCTCGGTCACGCGGATCTGCGCTTTGACGATATCGATGCCGGTGACCTCCTCGGTCACGGTGTGCTCGACCTGGATGCGGGGGTTGACCTCGATGAAGTAGAAGCGGCCGGTGTCCATATCCATCAGGAATTCGACCGTGCCGGCGCATTGATAGTTGGCGTGCCGGGCGATCTTGAGCCCGAGGGTGCAGAGTTCTTCGCGTTGTTCGGCGGAGAGGTAGGGGGCAGGCGCGCGTTCAACGACCTTTTGGTTGCGCCGCTGGACCGTGCAGTCCCGCTCCCACAGGTGGTAGATCTCGCCGTGATGGTCGCCGAGGATCTGTACTTCCACATGGCGAGCGCGGAGGATCATCTTTTCGAGATAGCCCTCGCCATTGCCGAAGGCGGCTTCGGCCTCGCGGCGTCCCTCGCGAACCTTGTCGGGGAGCTCAGCCGAGGCCATCACCGGGCGCATACCGCGTCCGCCCCCGCCCCAGGAGGCCTTGAGCATCAGGGGATAGCCGGTCTCCTCGGCCATCGCGGCGATCCGGTCCATGGCGCCGGGGGCATCGGGGTCGGGCAGTACCTCGGTCGCAGGGATCACGGGGACGCCTGCGGCGATGGCGGCCTGGCGGGCAGAGGCTTTGTCGCCCAGCATGCGCATGGTCTCGGCCTTCGGGCCGATGAAGGCGATGCCGGCGAGCACGCAGGCATCGACAAAATCCGGGTTCTCGCTGAGCAGGCCATAACCCGGATGGATGGCGTCGGCGCCGCTTTCGACGGCGATGCGCACGATATCGGCGATGTCGAGATAGGCAGCCACGGGACCCTTGCCCTCGCCGACCTGATAGGCTTCGTCGGCCTTAAAGCGGTGGAGGGCGAGGCGGTCCTCGGCGGCATAGATCGCGACGGTGCGCTTGCCGAGCTCGTTGGCGGCGCGGAGCACCCGGATGGCGATCTCGCCGCGATTGGCGACCAGGATTTTCTTGAGCTCTGCCATGGCGGTTCCCCTGCTGTACCCCGCGGTGACAATGCATAATTGGGCCGACGGCGCCAGTCTGCGG
The DNA here is from genome assembly GCA_039513195.1 of Pseudomonadota bacterium. Lineage (GTDB taxonomy): Bacteria > Pseudomonadota > Alphaproteobacteria > Rhodobacterales > Rhodobacteraceae > Thermohalobaculum. Next base: position 70,618 of record JBCCRM010000005.1, read on the forward strand.
AGTTCCGGTCGCAAGGAAGTCCACAGTGCAGGCGCCGATCATCTGCCCAAGCAGAGTTCCGCCACGCGCTGACCCGCGTGCCGTCCGGGCCGCCGCGTCCACCACCCGGCTTGTTGCAATGCTGGCGCGCGCGGCGGAGGACCGAGGCTTGCGCTTGTGGGACGGCCGCGGCGCCTGCGGAGGTGCCACGAGCGCCGCAGTGAAAGCCCGCCGCGGGTGAGGCCGTGCCAGGTGCGCAGGCGGCAGACGCGGCGCCCCCGCCGCAGAGCGGTCAGCGATGCGGCCCCAAGCATGCGTGCGCTGGCCTCAGCCCCGGGCCTTGGGGACCAACAGCTTCGTGGGTCGCCGCGCCTCCGCGGCTTTAAAGAGCGAAAAAGTCTGGTTCACATAATTCACGGCGCCACCGATAAGATCGAGATACTCCAGCAGTTCCGGTGTCTTTTCCGCTTCGACCATCTGGACCGGCCGATCGGCGGGCGTGGTCTCGAAATGGCAATAGAAAAGCGGCTCGCCGCGGCGCAGCTGCAGGGGCTTTGTGGGTTCATGCCATTCGAACGCCCAGAGCAGCGGCCGCGGCCAGATGTCGATCGGGAATCGCCCGCCAAAGGTGGTCCCGGGAATCGGATCGCTCCGGTAATGCATGAAGGCCCCCGTTTGCGACATGTAGACCGGCTCGTCGGCGAGAAAGATGTAAGGCAGCGAGAGCTGGATTGTCGGCCGGTCCGGATAACGCCATTCCGCCTCGCCCGTCAGATGCAGGTGCTCGCCGAGCTTTTTGCGCCGAACGCTGCCGGCATCGCCCGCCAGATTGCGCAGCGCCGCCTTACCGTCCTTGTCGCGCGCGAACTCGATATGGATGTCGAAGGGGCAGGGCACGACGAAATACCGGCTCTCCAGATTGATGATCGCCGGGCAACGCGAGGCCGATTTGCCGTGGCGCCGATTGACTTCGGCCGAGCGCATCCGTTCCGGCGGGCCGAAGACGATCCCGGCCTTGTCCTCGGTCAGCATCCAGCCGACCTGCACCGGACCCCCGCGAGGGCCGTCGGCATCCGGCAGGTCATAGGTCACGGTTACGCGCATCGGGCTTCTCTCGTGGCTTCGGCCTCCGCGATGTGCCACGGTGGTGCTCCGGCGTGCAAGTCGCCGCGCCGGCAGAGGCGCTTTTGCACCATCGCCCCCAGGATTGCGTAGCGAAGAGGCATCGGACGGCGGCCGCGGGGCACCCATGCAGACGTTTTCTGCACGGGGCGGCGGTGGGTTTTGCCCCTTTGCCGCATTTGTCGATGCGCGGCCCCTCTGCGTTTCGCAGTCGGCCCCACAAGCAGAGCGCCCGGCACAACGCCCAGATGTATCGAATTCTCAGTGCTCGACCAGAAGGCTACACCCGCGAGATGTCCAATCGTCGAAGGCACTGTGTTCGAGCGGTCGCGGGAGGCGTCAAATCAGGAACGGATAGCCACCCTCATGGCGCAACAGGGCGATCTTTGTCTCGACACCGCCCGGCGCCGAAAATCCGCCGATACCGCTGGCCGACAGCACCCGGTGGCAGGGCACGACGATGGGGATCTTGTTCGACCCGCAGGCGGCGCCGACGGGCTGACCGTAGCTGCCGAGATCGGCGGCGATCTCGCCATAGGTCCGTGTCTCGCCATAGGGGATGGCGAGCATCGCAGCGCTGACCGCCTGGCGAAATGGGTCCGATGGTGTCGCGAGCGGCAGGTCGAAATCCCGAAGTCGTCCGACGAAATAAGCCTTAAGCTGTAGGACCGCTTCCTCCAGGAGCGGAGAGGTCTTTGCGCCTCGCGTCCCATCCTGCGCCTCGCCCCAGCGGATGCGGGTTACCAGACCATCGGCCTCCGTCACCGCGAACTGGCCGAATACCGTCTCGAGCGTTGCGGTCGGCATGCTCCCCTCCCAACCGGCGCGGCGCCGGTCTTCTCGGCCGATCCAACCGCCGCGGCGTTGCCAAACGCGCCCTCGCCCGTAAACGCCGCGCGCGCGAGACTGTGCCACATCGGGCGGCGATTGTCGCGCGGCCCCACACCGCCGGAGGCACTGCAGAAACCGCCAGGGGTGTGGGCGTCAGACCTCCCTCACCCGGGTCCTCAGCATGAACTTCTGGATCTTGCCGGTCGAGGTCTTCGGCAACTCACCGAACACCACCGAGCGGGGGCATTTGTAGTGCGCCAGATGCTCCCGCGCGAAATCGATGATCTCAGCTTCCGTCGCCGTCTCGCCGGGCTTAAGCTCGATGAAGGCGCAAGGCGTCTCGCCCCAGCGCTCGTCGGGCTTGGCGACCACCGCGGCCATCGCCACCGCCGGGTGCTTGTAGAGGGCATCTTCGACCTCGATGGAAGAGATGTTCTCACCGCCCGAGATAATGATGTCCTTCGACCGGTCCTTCAGCTGCACATAGCCGTCCGGGTGCTTCACTGCGAGATCGCCTGAGTGGAACCAGCCGCCGGCAAAGGCCTGCTCGGTCGCTTGAGGATTCTTCAGATACCCTTTCATGACGACATTGCCCTGGAACATCACTTCGCCGAGCGTCTCGCCATCGGCGGGCACCGGCACCATCGTCTCCGGGTCGAGCACGTCGAGTCCTTCCAGCGCCGCATAACGCACGCCCTGGCGCGCCTTCTTCGCCGCGCGCTCGGCCGGGGACAGGGCATCCCAGGCGGCGTCCCACTCATTGATCACCGCCGGGCCATAAACCTCGGTCAGGCCGTAGACATGGGTGACGTCGAACCCGGCCTCTGCCATGCCGGCCAGCACCTGCTCCGGCGGTGGCGCGGCGGCGGTCCAGAACGACACGCGGTGGTCGAAGTCCCGCCGCTCTTCCGCCGTGGCGCCCAGCAGGACCGACATGACGATCGGCGCCCCGCAGAGGAGGGTTACCCGATGTTCCGCAATCGCGTCATAGATCGGTCCGGGACGGACCTGGCGCAGGCAGACATGGGTGCCGCCCGCGATGGAGACCGACCACGGAAAGCACCAGCCATTGCAGTGGAACATCGGCAGGGTCCAGAGATAGACCATGGGCTCTGCCAGCCGGGCATGCACCACATTGCCGGTCGCAAGCAGCATCGCGCCCCGGTGGTGATAGACCACGCCCTTTGGGTTGCCGGTGGTGCCGGAGGTGTAGTTGAGCGCAATCGCGTCCCATTCATCCGCCGGCGGCTGCCAGGGGAACTCCGGGTCGCCATCGGCCAGAAATGCCTCGTAATCGACGCCCATGCTGGTGCTCGGGGCGTCCGCGATAGGGTCGCAATACTCGACCACCCGGATCATCGGGCCAGTGATCTGCCCCATCGCCTCCGCCAGCAGGGGGGCCAGGGCGCTGTCGACCAGGATCAGCCGGCAATCGCCATGCTGCAGAATGAAGGCGATCGCGGCCGCATCGAGCCGGGTGTTGATCGCGTTTAGCACACAGCCTGCCATGGGCACGCCGTAATGCGCCTCGAGCATCGGGGGCGTGTTGAAAAGGAGGGCCGACACCGTCTCGCCCGGTTGCACCCCCGCCTGCCGGATCGCGCCGGCAAGGCGCCGCGCCCGGGCGTAAAACGCCTGGTAGGTGAGCCGCTGCGTCCCATGAATGATTGCGATGCGCGCCGGAAACACGCCTGCCGCCCGGGCCAAGGCGCCGATCGGGCTCAGCGGTTGGTGATTGGCGGGGCGCCGATCCAGGCCGTTTCGGTCGCTGTTGCTCATGGCCCGCGTGTTCTCGACATCCCACTCCGCTCGAACGCAGCCTGGCGGCGCCGCAACACCTTGTCAAACCGAGCCGCCGAGCGTTCAACTGCTGGGTGAACGCCTGCGGGCGGAGGGGAAAGACGACTTTGGCCACGGATCTGACCGGCAAGACCGCGATTGTCACCGGTGCGGCGCATGGTGTGGGGCAGGCGGTGGCCCGCGCCTTCGCCGAGGCCGGCGCGAAAGTCATGCTGTGCGACGCCAACGATCAGGCGCTGGCCGAGGCGGCATCCGATCTCGAAGACCATGGCGAGCGCATCGCGCGGTTCGCCTGCCCGCTCGACGACCGGTTGAGCGCCGCCAATCTGGTGGCCGCGACGCTTTCGACATTCGACCGCGTCGATATTCTGGTGAACGATCTGCGCACCGCGCTCGCCGCCGATTTCCTGGAGATGGGCGATAGGGAGTTCCGCACGATTTTTGAACAAAGCGTGTTGTCGATCTACTTTCTGTGCCAAGCGGTTGCCAAGAAAATGGTGGTGGCCGCTGAGAGGGATGAGGACTTTACCGGGGCCATCGTCAATCTCTCCTCGGTGGCGGCGCAGCGGACCGTGCCGCAATTGCTGGGCTATTCCGTGGCCTGCGCGGCCATCGATCAGTTGACCCGGTCGATGGCGACGGCGCTGGCGCCCCATCGGATCAGGGTCAACGGCGTGGCGATGGGGGCGGTGATGGTCGGCCCGTTGCGCGAGATGCTGCGGGACCGCGAGGGGTTGCGCGAAGAGATTACTGCGGTGACGCCCCTGGGCCGGATCGGTGCGGCGGAGGAGGTGGCCGAGGTCGTGGCGTTCCTCGCTTCGGACAGGGCGAGCTTTATGACCGGCCAGATCGTGCCGGTGGACGGTGGGCGAACGCTTCTGGATCCGCTCGATTCGCCAATCCGGTAAATGGAGCCTGGAGCATTTTCCAGCCGGTCTGCGTCGGATTGGCGCCGTGAAAATGCGCCCGAACACGACTTCGGAGCACGAGAACCGATGCAATCTGGTAGGAAAGCGCTCGAGGGACCTGGAGGTCGGTATCGGCAGACAGGTAGGTGCCCGCCCCAGGGGTGAGCTTCCGGGGCGCCGCGTCTACCGCCCGGCCCGTGGCGATACCGGTGCTCGCGGCGCATTGCCGCCTCTGCGCGGGTGGCATGGCCGCCGCGACGCAGATCTTTGACCACAGTGCCCTATCGATTGGCCAGGGCCGCCCGAACCTTCCCGGCCAGTGCCGCAACGCTGTCGCGGATCGATGCGCCGGCGGTGTCGATGCGGATATCCGCCGACTGCCAGCTCTCGTACTGGCGGGTCTGGATCGCCATCCAGTCCGGAAGGTTCTGGCCAGGCAAATCGGCGTTCCGGGTCTCGGCCCGGCGGCGGTGCTCCTCCGGGTCGGAACAGAGAATCTCGATGCCCAGATACGCGGCCCCGGTCTCGGCTGCCACCGACTGCCAAGCCCGGCGTGTGACGTCTATGGCGTTCATGCAATCGGCGATCACGGACTGTCCCAACCGAAGGTGATCGCAGGCCAGGGCGTAGGCCACCCGGTAGCCTGCGTCGCGGAGATCGCATGGCAGGTCGAGCGCCGCCAGCATGGCCGTCTCGATGGTATCAATGCGCAGATGGACCGCACCGATCTCTACCGCGAGGCTGCGGGAAAGCGTGGTCTTGCCGCTCGCCGGCAATCCGGCCAGCGCGATCAGGCAGGGGCAGTGCAGCTCACTTAGGGTCTGACCCACGGCTCGGCGGTAGGTTGAACAGCGCATCCGGGTCGATATCGGCCGGGGTAGGCTCTTCCTCGCCGTCGGCGCCCCTCGGATCGTCAAGGCTGAAGTTTTCGAAGCCCTGAACCCGGGAAGGCAGAGCCGGCTCGTCGGCAGCGGGCATCAGGCTCTGATCCGTCGAGAGGAGCGACATCCGTTCTTCCGCCGTCGGGATCGGCTGCTGTCCCGCGGCGGTCTTTTCGGCGGCCTTGGTGACGACGGCATCGAGTTCGATCTGTGAGCAGAGGCCCAAAGCAACCGGGTCGATGGGCTGCAGATTGGCGTAATTCCAGTGGGATTTTTGCCGGATCGACTGGATTGTCGGCTTGGTGGTCCCGATCAGCTTGGAGATCTGGCTGTCCTCGAGCTCCGGATGGTAGCGGACCAGCCATGCGATCGCCGCCGGCCGGTCCTGGCGCTTCGAAACCGGGGTGTAGCGCGGCGCCTTGCGCTTTTGCGGCGGTGCCACGTCGCGGCGGATCAGCGTGAGACGGCCGACCGGATCGCCTTCGCAGCGCTTGATGTCGTCTGCGGTGAGCTGGTTGTTGGTGATCGGATCGAAGCCCTTGATGCCCTGAGCCACCTCACCATCGGCGATGCCGGCGACCTCCAGCTCGTGCAGGCCGCAGAATTCTGCGATTTGGCGGAATGTCAGCGTGGTGTTGTCGACCAGCCAAACGGCGGTCGCCTTGGGCATCAATGGCAGTTCAGACATGTGTCCGCCTCGTTTTTTGTGCCGCGACGGCGGCTTATCGATATCTCATCCCGGGCGGTCCGGCGTCCTTTCGGGGCGCTGCCGCGGTCGACCCTTGCGATTGGGGATCTCTGCGATATAGGCGGTGGCGCGGCATAAGGGAAGCGCAATCAGCAACGGAGGGATGTTATGCGGGCGCTCTTAGCGGCGGTGTTTGCCTGGGTTTTGGGGGGCGCCACGGCGTCGGCGGACCAGGCGGGAGCCTTCGATTACTACGTGCTTGCGCTGTCCTGGAACGCTGCCTGGTGCGCGGTCGAGGGTGAGGCGCGCGGGGCCGAGCAATGCGACCCGCGCCATGACCGCGGGTTCACCCTGCACGGGCTTTGGCCGCAGCATGAGGATGGGTGGCCGGAGTATTGCGCGACCCGGGCGCAAGATCCGAGCCGGGCTGAGACAGGGGGCGAGGCGGATCTCTACGGCTCTGGCGGCCTGGCCTGGCACCAATGGAAGAAGCATGGGCGCTGCAGCGGGCTGTCGTCGAAGGATTACTTCGCACTCGCACGCGAGGCGTATCGCCGGGTCGAGCGTCCCGAGGTGCTGAGGCAACTCGACCGCCCGGTGGAGCTGCCCGCGCGGGTGGTCGAAGAGGCGTTTTTGGAGTCCAATCCGGATCTTTCCGGTCCGGGCGTCGCGATCCGATGCCGCGAAGGCCTGGTTTATGAGGTGCGGGTCTGCCTCACCCGGGGGCTGCAGCCGCGGGCTTGCTCGGCCAGTGCCGCTCGGGATTGCCGTGGAACCGCGACGCTGCTGCCGATGCGCTAGGGTATCGTTCCAGCTCGGTTGGGCGAAAGGACCAGGGCACCGACTTGCCAGGAGCGTGGCGGGCATGCCGGCTGCCGCTGCCCCCGGATGCAGTCGTTCCGCCGCGCTGTCGCGCGCCGTCTGAGGCGCCGCGTCCGCCGTCGCTCTCCTGGCGCTGTCTCACCCGCGGCGCATTTCCGGTTTTGGCGAGTGTGGCGATGCCGCGGGCGCCGGGGGCCTATCCAAACGCGCTGAAGACCGCTTCTCCGCCGCGGGCGCTTTGCGGGCCAAAAGCCGGGCGGATGTCGCGGCGGCCTCGGGCCCCATGGTGCGCCATCAGGCGCGGAACGTCGCTAAGCCGTTGTCGTCGCAGTCCCGATCCTGCCGTCGTCATAGGCGCGCCAATCCAGAATGTCAGGATAGAAACGGTGTCGCCACCGGTCGACCCGCCAATCCATCATGCGGTGCCAAAGCGGTGGCACCAAAGCGAGGAAGAACATCACCGGATACCCGTAGGGCAGCTGCGGCGCGTCGGTATGGCCGTGATGCTGAAGCAGTGGATAGCGCCTGTCCGGCCTCACATGGTGATCGGAATGGCGCTGCAGATTGATCAACAGCCAATTCGACACCCGCTGCGCGGCGTTCCAGGAGTGATGTGGGCGTGGCCGCTCGAACCGCCCCTCGCCGAGATGGCGCCGGGTAAGCCCATAATGCTCGATGTAGTTGATCGCCTCGAGCTGCAGGATCGCGACCATGCAGAGCAGCGGGTAGAAGAGCGCGCCCTGCCAGCCGCCGATCAGGCCGGCGACCGCTAGGACCGACGCGAAGCCCAGACCATAGCGCCAGAACGGGTTGCGCCGGTCCCAGACCGGCCTGCCACGCCGCGCCAGGCGATCCGCCTCGATGCGCCAAGCCGAGGCTAGGCTGCCGAGCACCGCGCGGGGCAGGAAGGACCAAAACCCCTCGCCCTTGCGGGCACTAACTGGGTCGGCGGGGGTCGCGACCGTGCGGTGATGGCCCAAGATATGCTCGGTCCGGAAATGGCCATAGCCGACCGAGATCAGCAGCATTTCCGCCATCACCCGCTCGAACCGCGCCTTTTGATGCACCAGCTCATGCGCGTAGGTGATGCCGATGCCGCCGCAGGCAAAGCCGCAGCTCGCCAGGATCGCGGCACCGGTGAGCGGATCGTGCCATCCCTGTCCGACCGCCCAAAGAGAGGCGCCGACGATCGTCGCCTGCATCGGCAGCCAAGCCCAGGTCACGGCGCGGTGCCAGAACAGCGCCGCCTCCGCGCAGGCGGTGTCGGGGTTTTCGACTTCGCGCCCGATCAGCGCATCGATCAAAGCGATGGTTGCGCCGCCATAGAGCATCGGACCCAACAGCCACCAGCCGCCCCAGAACGCACCGGCGAGAACGGCCGGCACCATAGCGAACGAGATTACGAAGGGCAGCGCCGCCGGCACGAGCCGCGCCGCCACTGTATTGCGTCCTTCGACACCGTCATCGGTCACATTCCGACCCTCACAAAAGCCATCGCTCGCACTCTGTCCAATGTTCCACGGGCCTAAGCTGTCGGCGGAGCTGCGTGATCTCGGCCCGCCCCGGACGATGGCGGTCGCGCCTTTGCGGCTGCCGACAGCCCGAGGCGACAGGCCTTGGCGAACACGGTCGGCATCGCCGCGGCAGCGTCCGCGCCGGCGCGGGCGCCCGTCTCGATCCTCGCCACAGGGGCCCACAACACAGTTAACCGAAGGTGAAAATGGGTGAAGGTATGCCGAACCTCTCCGGCCTCCTGCCAATCCGCAGAGCAGGGGGGCGTCGGCGTCACGGCTGTAGCTTCGGTCCAAACGCCGCTCGGCAGGGCGAGCATTCCGCCCAGCAACCCGGTTTCCGGGCGCCGCACGGTCATAACCGCGCCTGCCGGATCGATCGCCAGATAGGCAAAGCCGCGGCGCACAGGCTTCGCCGCCTTCGGCACTTTACGCGGCAGCATCTCGGCGATCCCGGTCCGGCTCGCGCGGCATCGCGGACGCCACGGGCAGATCGCGCAGGCGGGCTTGCGCGGCGTGCAGACCGTGGCGCCGAGATCCATCACCGCTTGCGCATAGTCGCCGGGGCGCCAGGGCGGCGACAGTTCCTCGGCACGGCGGCGCAGGCGGGGTTTTGCCGCCGGCATCGGCGTTTCCTCCGCGTAAAGCCGGGCCATGACCCGCTCCACATTGCCGTCTACCACTGTCGCCGGCCGGTCGAAGGCGATGGCTGCTATCGCGGCGGCGGTGTAGGTGCCGACGCCCGGCAGCGTCCGCAGCCCGTCCTCGGTGTCGGGGAAGACGCCACCGCGCTCCGCCGCCACCGTTTTTGCGCAGCGGTGCAGATTGCGAGCCCGCGCGTAGTAGCCGAGGCCCGCCCAGGCGGCCATTACCGCCTCGCTCTCGGCCGTGGCCAGGGCATCGACGGTCGGCCAGCGCTCGGTGAACCGCAGGAAGTACCCGGTCACAGCGGCGACGGTGGTCTGCTGCAGCATCACCTCGCTCAACCAAACGCGATAAGGGTCCGGCCTTTCCCCCGCCGCGCGGGCCGCGGGCGAGATGCGCCAGGGCAGGTCCCGGTGGTGGCGGTCATACCAGGCGAGGATTTCCACAGCCGGGTCGACCTCTTCTTTCATTGTGCCGATGCTCCGCAGTTTCTATTCTCTCGCATGTGGGAACGACTGGCAGCGGGCTTAAAGATCCGCGGTCGCAGAGGAGGCGCGGGGGCGCCGAGAACGACACGAAGGCAGGTGAGCATGGCTGGCTCGAAGGGCAGCGGCAAGGATGTTGCGCCACGGCGCGGGTATGGTTTGCGCCACGCGGGCGAGGCGACACGGGACAAACTCAGCGCAGCCGCGTCGCGGTACGGATTCGCGGAACCGGATATCCTTCTCCGATGGCAGGAAATCGCAGGGGCCGAGACGGCGCGCCTCTGCACGCCGGTTAAGGTGACCTACGGGACCGGATTTCAGCTCGGCGCCACCTTGGTGGTTCGCGCCGAGGGGGCGGTGGCGCCCCAGGTCGAGCACATGTCCCGGCAGATCCTGGAGCGGGTGAACCAGCACTATGGATACCGCGCGATCTCTCGGCTGCGGGTGACCCAAGCGGTGGTGGCTCAGCCTGGATTCGCCGAGCCTGCCGTGCCGTTCGACCCGCCGAGACCCGCCTCAGCGCGCGAAAGGGCGATCAGCGCAGACGCGCAAGAACGCGCCTCGCGCCTGGCGTCGAGCATCAAACACCCGGAATTGAGGGCTGCGATAACCGAACTCGGTGCGCAGATCCTCTCGCAACCGGCTGAAGGAGACCCTAAATCCTGAGGATCGAGTCCAAGGGAGACCTGCCGATGCCTCATTCTCTTTCCCGACGCCGGGCGCTCAGCCTCGGTGCAGGCGCAACTGCCGTCGCTGCCCTCGCCCCCTCCGCCGCTTGGGCCAGCCCCTTTACTGGCGACGCGATCAAGGGCGATCCCAATGCCGCCGTTACGGTGATCGAATATGCATCGTTCACCTGCCCGCACTGTGCGGCGTTTCACAGGGATACCTATCCGCGGCTGCAGGCGAACTATATCGACACCGGCAAGGTGAAGTTCATCATGCGCGAGGTCTATTTCGATCGGACCGGCCTGTGGGTTGCGATGGTCGCGCGCTGTGGTGGCGAGGCGGCTTATTTCCCGATGGCGGATCAGTTCCTGAACAATCAGGCAGATTGGGCGCGGGCGGCGGATGTGGTTGGCGAGATCCAAAAGGTCGGCCGGCTCAACGGTCTCTCCAATGCTGATCTGGAGGCCTGTCTCTCGGACCAGGACTTCGCCAAGACGCTGGTCGAGAAGTATCAGCGCGAGGCCGAGGCCGATGGCGTGGATCGCACGCCGACCTTCTTCATCAATGGCGAGAAGGTCACCGGCAACATGCAGTATGACGAGTTTGCGGCCCTGATCGACGCCCATCTCTGAGACCGGTTTGGGGTCCGACGACCCCGCCTGGGCAGACTAGATCTGGTGATAAACTGCGTCCTGCCACCTATGTGTCGGGTGGCGGGCGTTGACTTCTGACCCGCGGCGCCGCAAGAGTCGCCAAAAGCAGGGCGGAGCAGGTCGCGCGTGCATTTCACCAGATTGAGGCTGCAGGGCTTTAAGTCCTTCGTCGATCCGACCGAGATGTCGATCTCGCCGGGGCTGACCGGGCTGGTCGGCCCAAACGGATGCGGCAAGTCCAATCTGGTCGAGGCGCTGCGCTGGGTGATGGGCGAAAGCCGCGCCCGCGCCATGCGCGGCGGCGATATGGACGATGTGATCTTCGCGGGTGCCGCCTCGCGCCCCGCGCGCAACCAAGCCTCGGTCGCGCTGATGATCGACAATGGCGCCCGGCTGGCCCCCGCTGTGTTTAATGACAGCGACCGGTTGGAGGTGAACCGGCGCATCACCCGGGATGTCGGCTCTGCCTACACGCTGAATGGCAAAAGCGCCCGGGCCCGGGACGTGCAGATGCTGTTCGCCGATGCCTCGACCGGGGCGGCGTCCCCGGCGCTCGTGCGTCAGGGGCAGGTCGCCGAACTGATCAATGCAAAGCCCAAAGCGCGCCGCCGGGTGCTGGAGGAAGCGGCCGGGATCTCCGGCCTCTATCAGCGCCGGCATGAGGCGGAGCTGAAGCTGAACGCGGCGGAGGCCAATCTCGCGCGGATCGAGGAGGTATTGCAGGGCTTTGAGGCCCAGCTCAAGGCTCTGGAGAAACAGGCGGCGCAGGCCCGGCGGTATCGGGAGATTGCCGCCGACCTGAGGGATGCGGAGGCGCGGATCCTATGGCTGCGCCACCTTCAGGTCCGGGCGGCTGCGGCGGAGGCCCAGGCTGCGAAGGATGCAGCGGTGCGGGCCGAGGGGCTCGCAACCCGCGTATCGTCGGAGGCCGAGCGCCTGCGCGCCCGGGCGGACGAGGCGATGCCGCCGCTGCGCGAAGAGGAGACGATTGCCGCGGCGCTGCTGCAGCGCCTGACCATCGAACGCGGTCAGATCGAGGCAGAGACCGCGCGGGCCGAGGCGGCTCGCCGGGCGCTCGCAGCCCAGTTGGTGCAGCTTTCCGACGACCGGGCCCGGGAAGAGGCGCTCGCCCACGATGCCGCCGAGACGATCGCCCGGCTGGAGGCGGAGGAGAGCGGTTTCGCCGCCGAGGATCCCGGCACGCCGGCTCGGATGAGCGCGGCGGAGGATATGGTGAAGACTGCCGGCGCGCTGCTCGACGCGTCGGAGGCGAAGCTGAGCGCCCTCAACGAAACCGCGGCCGCGCTGGCGGCGCAGGCGACCGCGCTGACCCGGCAACGCGACGAGGCGGCGGAACGGTTGGAGCGCCTGGCGACCGAAATCGCGGCGGGCGAGGCGGATTTGGCCGAGATCGAGGGTCAGATCGCCGGTTTCGAGACTGCCCTAGGCCAGGCGAGCGAAGGGAAGGCCGCCGCCGCTGAGGCCGTCGGCGCAGCGGAGTTGGCCTTGACTTCCGCCGAGGCGGAAGCAGCCACCGCACGCTCCGGCACCGAGGGCGCCCGGGCCGCGGCAATCGAGGCTCAGAGCGCTGCGGCGACCCTGCAGGCCGAGAAAACCGGTCTTGAACGCCTCCTCGCCCAGGAAGACCGCGGGGGTGCTGCGGCCGCCCTGGACAAGGTGAGCGTCTCGCCGGGCTACGAGACAGCCATCGGGGCGGCGCTTGGCGACGAACTGGCGGCGCCGCTCCTCTCCGACAGGGAGGCAGGGGGTGGCTGGCGCTACCTGCCGGCGATCGATGCACCAGCAGCGCTTCCGGATGGCAGCGCGCCGCTCGCCGGCGATGTCGATGCGCCCCCGGAACTGTCTCGGTCGCTGTCGCAGATTGGCCTGGTTGCGCCGGAGGACGGCCCGGATCTGCAGGCGGCGCTGGCGCCAGGCCAATCGCTGGTCAGCCGCGAGGGCGATCTTTGGCGTTGGGACGGCTATGTCTCCCGCGGTGGGGAGGCCGGTTCTGCCGCTGCCCTGCGTCTGGAGAGGCAAAACCGCCTGACCGCCCTGACCCAGCAGCTTGAGGAAGCGGTCTCGGCTTATGAGGGGGCGGCAGCGGCGCAATCACAGGCGGAGGCGGCGGCCAAGGCGGCAGCGGAGGCCGAGGCGGCGGCGCGCACCGCATTGCGTGATGCCGAGGGCAGGCTCGCGGCCGCTTCCCGGGCCCAGGGCGATTCGGAGGCGCAGGTAACCCGCAGCCACGGGCGCCGGGATGTGTTGGACCTCGCGCGCGCGTCGCGGACCGAGGAACATCGTGCGGCAGAGAGTACGCTGACCGAGGCCGAGGCGCAGATCGCCGCCCTCGACGACCTGGGCGATGCCCAGGCGGCCGTGGTGGCGGAGCGGGCAGTGGTCGACGGCCGCCGGGCGGAGATGCTCGCCGCGAAGACGACATTGGCCGATCTGCGCCGCGAGATCGAGGCGCGGGCGGAACGGCGCCGCGCAGTCGCAGCGGATCTGGGCCATTGGCGCAAACGGGGCGTGGCGGCGACCGCGCGGATCGAGGATCTGAGCAAACGCATCGCGGCGACCGAGCTTAAGACGGAGGAGGCGCAGCGACGCCCGGCGCAGGAGGCCGAGAAGGCCGGGCGGCTGGCCCAAGAAATCGCAGCGACAGAGACGCGGCTGGCGGCGGCGCGCGATGCGCTGGCGCTGGGTGAGACGGTGCTGCGTGAGGCCCTCGCCGAAGCCCGCGATGCCGACAAGGCGGCGGCCGAGCGTCGTGCCGACCGGGCCCGCTGCGATGCCATGGCCGAGTCGAGCGCCGCCGCCGTTGCGGAGGCGGAGGCGCGGATCCGCGAGACGCTGGAGACCGATGTCGCCGCGCTCGCCGAGCGGTTCGCGCCCGATGCCGAAAAGCCGATGCCCCTGGACCGCGCCGAGGCGGAGATCGCCCGCCTGCGCCGTCAGCGCGATGCGATCGGCCCGGTCAATCTACGCGCCGAGGAGGATGCGGCCGGGGTTACCGAGGAACGCGACAAGCTTGCCGAGGAAAAGGCCGAGCTGGACACGGCGATTGCCAAGCTGCGCGGTGGTATCGGCACGCTGAATGCCGAGGGTCGGCAGCGTCTGCGCAAAGCCTTCGAGGAGGTGAACAGCCGATTTACAGTGCTGTTCCGCCATCTCTTCGGCGGGGGCGAGGCGCAGCTTCTCATGGTCGATTCCGAAGATCCGCTGGAGGCTGGCTTGGAGATCCTGTGCCAGCCGCCGGGCAAGAAGCTCTCGACCCTGTCGCTGCTGTCCGGAGGGGAGCAGACGCTGACGGCGCTGAGCCTGATCTTTGCAGTGTTCCTGTGCCGTCCGGCGCCGATCTGTGTGCTGGACGAGGTGGACGCGCCGCTCGACGACGCGAACGTCACCCGGTTCTGCGATCTGCTCGACGAGATGATCCGGCGCACCGATACGCGGTTTCTCATCATCACCCACCATGCGATTACCATGGGGCGGATGGACCGCCTCTATGGCGTCACCATGGTTGAGGCTGGGGTAAGCCAGCTCGTCTCGGTGGACCTGGCTGCCGCAGCGGCGATGGTTGATGCCTGACGCTGTGAAGGAAAGCGCCCGTTAATCCCCTGCGATCAAGGATGCCGACGCAGGAGACCGAGCGGGAGCGGCGCGATGGCGGAGATTGGTCGGACAGCGGTTTCGGTCTTGGTCGCCGACGACGTCGCTGCGAACCGTCTGCTCTTGCGCCTCTATGCACAAGCCGCCGGGCACATCGTCACTGAGGCTGCGGACGGTGCCATCGCGGTTGCCCGTGTTGCGGCAGGCGGGATCGATCTGGTCCTGATGGATATAGAGATGCCGGAGATGGACGGAATCGCGGCTTTGGCGGCGATCCGGCGGCTGCCTCTTGGCCGCGCCGTGCCTCGGGTTCTTGCGGTGACAGCCCATATCGATGCGGCCGAGGATCCGCGTCTGGTGAATGCCGGCTTCGATGGGATCCTGATCAAACCGCTGGATCCCGACCTGCTCGCAGACACGATCCGGGCGGTCGTCGACAAAGGTTCCGGGGCCGGACCGTCAGCCAAAGCGCAGACGCCTGAGGTGGCGACCGGCGGTTGCGAATTCGGCGAGCATTCTCGCTAGCCGCTGCAGCCATCCAAAGCAATCGGCAACCGATCTGCGCCGTCCGGTCGCACGACCGGAAAAGCCAATGAAAATCATTGATTTGCTACACTTCGCCAGCGATTTGGCGCCGCTTGACACCCCCGATGCCGCTCCGTACTGTCCGCGCAGTTTTGACCGGGTCCGTGCGGGCTCGTTCAGGCTACCGAAGTGAGGGGCCGACATGCCCGCGCCCGAAGACCCTGCCGCCAAGCTCGACGATCTCGGCCGGCGGATCGAGGCCGCCAAGGAGGCGCGCCGGCCCGGGGAACGTGTGCGGCAAGAAAACCTCTCCGCGGTATCGCTGGCTTGGCGCATGGTCACCGAATTGGTGGTGGGCGTCCTGCTCGGCGCGGCGATCGGTTGGGGGCTCGACAGTCTGTTCGGCACGCTGCCTCTCCTGCTGATCGTCATGGGATTGCTGGGTTTTGCGGCCGGGGTGCGAACGATGCTCCGCTCGGCCGACGAGATCCGAAGACGCGAGGCCGCCCGGACCCGGGAGGCTAGCGACGATTGAGGCGGCCGAGATCTGGCTGACGCGGGCCGGTCAGGTCTGCCGAGGGGCGAAAAGGGGACGACAGCGTGGCAGCAGCGGATCCGTCGACGGGCAGCTTCATTCACCCGATGGACCAGTTCGAGATCAAGCCGCTGTTCGGCGGTCATGAGCTTGGGCTGCTGACGATCACCAACTCGACCCTCTGGATGGCCCTTGCGGTCGGTGCCGTTGCGGCGCTGACGATCTGGGGCACACGGGGCCGCGCGCTGGTGCCCGACCGGGTCCAGTCGATGGCCGAGATGCTGTATGGCTTTATCCGCCAAATGGTCGAGGAAGTGGCCGGCGAGGGGGGGATCAAGTACTTCCCCTACATCTTCACGCTGTTCTGCTTCATCCTGTTCTGCAATCTGCTCGGCATGATCCCGGGCTCCTTCACCCCGACCAGCCATTTCGCGGTGACCGGCGTCCTGGCGATTGCGGTCTTTGTGACGGTAACCGCAGTTGGTTTCATCAAGCACGGGACCGGGTTCTTCGGCTTCTTCTGGCCGACCAACGCACCGGTGGCCCTGCGCCCCGTGCTGTGCCTGATCGAGGTGATTTCCTACTTCGTGCGCCCGCTGAGCCATTCCATCCGGCTTGGTGCCAACATGCTGGCAGGCCACGCCGTGCTGAAGGTTTTCGCGGGCCTGTTCGCGATGATCCTGGCGGCCGGTCTCGGCCCGCTAGCGGTGTTGCCGATGGCGGCAATGGTGGGGGTGACGGCGCTGGAGTTCCTGGTCGCGGCCATCCAAGCCTATGTTTTCACGATCCTGACCTGCGTCTACCTGCACGACGCGCTGCACATGCATTGAGGATCGGCTGCGGTTACTGAGACATCCCCAACGAAAAGGAGAGGGACAATGGAAGGCGACATCGCTGAGCTCGGCAAATTTATCGGGGCGGGCCTCGCTTGCATTGGCATGGGCGGCGCCGGCATCGGTGTGGGCCATGTGGCGGGTAACTTCCTCGCCGGCGCGCTGCGCAACCCAGCGGCGGCCGCGGAGCAGACCCCGACGCTGTTCATCGGCATCGCCTTTGCCGAAGCGCTTGGCATCTTCAGCTTTCTGATCGCGATCCTGCTGCTCTACGCGGTCTGATCGAGGTGTGAACCGGCGGGTTGGCGTCCCTGCGGCGCCTCCCGTGACGATGCCGTTCTGAAAGGCGGAGAGCGCGATGGCGACGGAAACCGAGGGCGAGGGCGCCGCTGCGGCGGTCGAACAGGGCTCGGCGGGTCTGCCCCAGCTCGATTTTTCGACCTGGCCCAGCCAGATTTTCTGGCTCGTGGTGGCCTTGGTGGTGCTCTACCAGCTGATGGCGAAAGTGGCCCTGCCGCGGATCTCCAGCGTGTTGGAGGAACGGGCGGACGCCATCGCAGACGATCTCGACAAGGCGGAGGAATTGCGCCGCGCGGCCGAGGAGGCGGAAGTCGCCTATCATCAGGCGCTGGCCGATGCCCGCCGGGAGGCGCAGCAGATCGCCGCGGAGACCCAGGCGGATATCCAGAAGCAGGTGGATGCGGCCATGGCCAAGGCAGATGCGGAGATTTCGGCCCGCGCAGCGGAGTCGGAAGAGCGTATCGGCGAAATCCAGGCCCAGGCGGCGTCCGCGGTCGATCAAGTTGCCAAGGATACGGCGCTCGCGCTGGTCGAGGCGATCTTGCCCGAAGCGGCTGATGCTGGCGCGGTCGACGCAGCCGTCGCGACAAAGCTCTGAAGGGGCCGGTATGTCGATCTTTTATGATTCGAATGTTGTGGCGCTCATCGCCTTGCTGCTGTTCTTCGGGATCTTGATCTACGCCAAGGTGCCGAAGATGCTGGCGGGCCTGCTCGATGCCCGTGCGGATCGGATCCGGTCCGAACTCGAAGAGGCGCGGCGCCTGCGCGAGGAGGCGCAGGAAACGCTTGCGACCTTCGAGCGCAAACGCCAGGAGGTTGCCGGCCAGGCGGAGGATATCGTCGCCCATGCCAAGGCCGAGGCCGAGCAGGCGGCGGAAAAGGCAAAGGCCGATCTCGCGGCGTCTATCGAACGGCGCCTGAAAGCGGCAGATGAGCAGATCACGATGGCCGAAGCCCGGGCGGTCAAAGAGGTCAAGGACCGGGCGGTGCAAGTAGCCGTCGCGGCCGCGTCGGAGGTCGTCGCGAAGGCGATGTCCCCTGAAAAGGCAGATGAGCTGATCTCGTCGTCGATTGCCGAGGTTGGCCGCCGCCTCAACTGAGCCGGCTAGCGCAATTTTCCAGCCAATCTGAGCCAGATTGGCGTCCTGAAAATCTGCCTTAACAGTATCTTAAAGCGCGAAAAGCGAAGCAATCGGGGCGGTAAGCGCTCTAGCGGAGCACCAGCTCGACCCGGCGATTGGTGGCCCGGCCGGCGGGCGTCTGGTTCGACGCGATGGGCGAGAGCCAGCCGACGCCGTGAGCGGACATTTGGCCCGGGGCCACGCCGCGGCCCACAAGCTCCTGCATCACCGTCTCGGCCCGCTGTTGCGACAGGTCGATATTCGGCTGCAGCGCCCCGTCATTGTCCGAATGCCCGACGATGGCGACCCGCATATCCGGGTTGCGGGTCAGGACCCGGACCACCAGCTTCAGCGCGTCCTCGGATGTCGGGGACAGAGCGCTGTCACCGGTCCGGAACTCGAGACCGTCGATCGCAACATGGCCATCGGCGAGCAGGCGCTCCAACAGCACGGTCTCATCCTGCTCAAGAATGACCTTTGCGGCCGGCGCGTCGGTGGCGTCGCTCGCCTCGATAGAAGCGGAAATATCGCCAGGCACCACAACTACAGTCTGCGCGTAGATCGAGGACAAGACCCGGCTCACCAGGATCGAGGCGAAGGCCTCGGGTTCCGAGGCCTGATCATCGCCGTCGGACCCCGTTTGAGGAGCCCGGCGCATGGTCGCTTGGGCGAAATCGGCAGTGTCCATCACCATCGCCGGCGCTGGCAGCACCTGCGCCGCAAAGCGGAAGTCGAAGCCGCCGCAGGCTTCGGTCGCACAGTCGAAGACGGCGGCGTAGCCGAGCGCCTCCAGCCGTGCACGATAGCTTGCCATCACCTCGACCGTGCTCATGTCAGGGTCGTCGAGGCGATAGGCGTGCCAGATGACCCGACCGTCGAGCGGCCTGACCGCTGCTCTGTCGGGGGCGAAGCGGCCCACGGGCAGGCGATAGCGGTCGAAAGCGCGGTCGATCTGCGCCGTGACCTCTGCCCCCTCGGGCGCGCCTGCGTCCAGGAAGGACGGCAGCGGCTCCTCCGCGGATGCGAGGGCAAGCGGCGTCAGCACTGCCGCGAGGAAGAGGGCGCGGCGCATACTCAGCGGCGACCCTGGTCGTGATAGTCGGGATTGGGCTGCATGGCGACGGCACTCGCCATCCGGTTGGACATGTTGAAAAACGCAGCCACCGCCGCGATGTCCCAGATATCCTCGTCCGTGAAACCATGGTCGCGCAACGCCTGGCGGTCGCCCTCCTCCACGGCGGCGCTTTCGGCGGTGATCTTCAGCGCAAAGTCAATCATGGCCCGCTGTCGCAGCGTCAGGGGCGCGTAGCGGTGATTGAGGGCCATCGCCTCGCCCAGCGACGGGTCGCCGGACAGAACCCGCACCGCCGCACCATGGGCGACCAAGCAATACCAGCAGCGGTTGTGGGCCGAGACCGCGACGGCAATCATCTCCCGCTCCAGCTTTTCCAGGCCGCTCTCGCCCAGCATCAGGTCGTTATACATCTGGCCAAAGGCGCGCAGCTTTTCCGGCCGGTGCGCATAGGCGAGGAGCACATTCGGGATGAGCCCCAGCTTCGCCGTGCACTTTTCGAACAGCGCGACCACATCGTCCGGCAGAGGGTCGGGCAATTGCAGGTCGAGCGCTGTCGCGGTGATTTTCTCTCCGGCCATTTCTCAGCCCTCCTCGAGCACGCGATAGTGGTATGCGCCGATCTCCTGGAACCCAAGGCCGCGATAGAGCGCGATTGCCGGGTCGTTGTCTTCGGACACGGAATGAGCGAGATAGCGGGCGCCGATCCCCGCGGCGAATTGCGCGGCGCCCAGCATCAGGGCAAGGCCCAATCCCTTGCGCCGATGCTGCCGCCGGACCAGCAGGGCGTTGACCACGGCGATGTCGCCATGGCTTAGGACGGCAACGGCGCCAGCGGAGCGCTGCCCGACCCGGCCTAGCAGGCACGCCTTCGGCTCGGCGGCTCGGTCGATAACGGCGCGGCGGGGCGGGTTGATGCCGTCCTCCTCCCAGATCTCGCTGAGCATCGCCAGGGGCGCGCGCACCGTGACGAGCATTGTACCCTCCGGCATGGCGGGCCAATCGCCATTGGCGGGGCGGGCCAGCACTAGGCTTCGGCCATAGCCGCGGTATCCGCGTACCTCCAGCGCCGTATCCAGGGCGCCATCCTGCGGCCAAAGCTGAAACCGCGGTGCGGCGCCGGTCGCGCGATAGGCGGCCTCGACCGCATCTATGGCAGCGCCGAGCGACATACCTGGGTCGCCGCGCGCCCAGGCAGTGCAGGCGCGATTGCCCGCCCCGGGGCCGAAGCGGATATGCCAGCCGCCCAGCGTCTCAACCCGTTCGCCGCGCCAGGTGGCATCGCTCGCCTCGGCGAAGCGGGCCAGGCTGGGCAGGTCGGGCGCGGTCATCCCCGCTCCTTCAACAGCCGCGCCTTCTCCCGCGACCAATCCCTCCGCCGCTCGGTGTCCCGCTTGTCGGCCATCTTTTTGCCCTTCGCGAGTCCGATCTCCAGCTTCGCCTTGCCACGGTCGTTGAAATAGAGCCGCAAAGGCACCAGGGTCATCCCCTCTCGCCCGAGCCCCTGGTCGAGCCGCGCCAACTCCCGCTGATGCACCAACAGCTTACGCTTGCGCCGCTCGTCATGAGCGAAGGCCGCCGATTTCGACTGGCTGAACGGTGGGATGTAGGAGTTGATCAGCCACAGCTCGCCCTCCTCCACCGTTGCATAGCTCTCGGCGATGTTGGCGCGGCCCTCCCGCAAGGCCTTGACCTCGGAGCCGACGAGCATGATCCCGGTCTCGAGCGTGTCCTCGATAAAGTAGTTGTATCGCGCCTTGCGGTTCTCCGCCGCGACCTTGGTGTCCAGCTTCTTTTTGCCCGCCATGGCTCAGCCGTTGATCAGCCCCGCATGGGCCATGGCCGCCCGGATCGCCGCCTGGGTTTCGGGCAAGCTCTCGGTCAGGGGTGACCGAACCTCCGGCGCGCATTTGCCGAGCACCGAGAGCCCGTATTTCGCGCCCACAAGCCCGGGTTCCATGAAGATTGCGGTATGGAGCGGCAGCAGCCGATCCTGCAGGGTCAAGGCCTGGGCGTAGTCCCCGGCCAGCGTCGCCTCCTGAAACTGGGCGCAGAGCGCGGGGGCGACATTTGCCGTCACCGAAATGCAGCCCCGCCCGCCATGGGCGTTGAAACCGAGGGCGGAGGCATCCTCTCCCGAGAGTTGGATAAAGTCTGCGCCGCACGTGCTGCGCTGTTGCGAGACGCGCACGACATCCCCGGTGGCGTCTTTGACCCCGACGATCCGGGGCAGCTTCGCAAGCTGAGCCATCGTATCCGGCGTCATGTCGACCACGGACCGGCCCGGAATGTTGTAGATAATGATCGGCAGCGCGCAGGCGTCATGGATCGCCGTGTAATGCTCGATCAGCCCGCGTTGCGTCGGCTTGTTGTAATAGGGCGTGACGACCAACAGCGCGTCGGCACCCACGGCCTCGGCGTGCTTGGCGAATCGCACCGCCTCCACGGTGTTGTTCGAGCCTGCCCCCGCGATCACCGGCACGCGCCGGTCCGTGGCCTTGACCACGACCTCGATCACATGCTCATGCTCCTCATGGCTCAGCGTCGGGCTCTCGCCCGTTGTGCCGACCGGGACCAGCCCGTGGCTGCCTTCTGCGATTTGCCATTCGACCAGCGACTCAAGTGCTACGACGTCGACGCTGCCGTTGCGAAACGGGGTCACAAGGGCGGGGCAGGAACCCTGAAACATAGGCGATCTCGTTGCTATTTTTGGGCAAACCTTAACGCCGGCTGCCTTAAGTGTTAACGGCTGTGGGACGGAAGACACGCTATGGGTGTAGTGCCGCGCGCCTCACAGACCCGGCACCTGCTGTACCGCTTGAGCGTGCTACCCTCAAGGCAATCATTTCGCAACGCGCACCGGGAGAACTTGATGCGCCATCTGGGCTTGGGACGCGCGATCGCGCACCTCGCGGTGACACTCGTTTTCATTGCAACCATGGGCGGCACGGCCGCCGCATTCGATCTTTCATCGGCCAGCCGCGATGGCGACCGCCTGGCTCGCGCCCTGGATGCCGGGCGCAAAGGCAATTGGCGCCAGGCAGATTCGATCGCGGGCGAGAGCGGCGATCTGCTTGTCCGCGATCTGGTGACGTGGCGAAAGCTGCATGCCGGCCGGGGTAGCTTCGAGGAGTACAACTCGCTCGTGTCCCGGCGGGGGAGATGGCCTGGGCACGACCGTTTGGCGGTCGAGCATTTCGGTGCGCGGCCCGACACCGGCAGCGATGGGATGACATCCCGGTCCCGGCAGCTTTGGTCGGCCTTCTCGCGGCGTTGGAACCGAAAGCAATACGATGAGGCGGAGAGCTACCTGGCCTCGATCACCGAAGTCGAAAGCAATCTTGGCAATCCGGAGAGATGGGCGGACCGGCGCGCGGCCTTGGCGCGACGCGCGGCGCGGCTCGGACGGCCGGAGGTCGGCTATCTGCTGGCGTCGCAACACTATCTGACCAGCGAGGCTGGCTACGACTATGCCGAGCTGGAATGGCTCGCCGGTTGGGTTGCCCTGCGGATGATGGCCGATCCGGCGGCGGCAGTTGTGCATTTCGAGGCATTTCTGACTGCGGTCGAGACGCCGATCAGCCTTGGTCGTGGCGGCTATTGGCTCGGCAAGGCGCAGGAGGCCGCAGGAAACCCCGACGCTGCGGCGCGGGCATACCGGATTGCGGCGGTGCATCAGACCTCGTTTTATGGGCAGTTGGCGGCCGAGCGGCTGGGGCTTGCGGGCTCGCCGCGTCTCGTGATGGGCGAGCTGCCGGATTGGGAGCGGAGCCCGGCGGTGCGCAGCGATGACGTGCGCGCCGCTGTGCTGCTCCACTATGCCGGAGAGACGGCCTTCGCTCGGCGGTTCTTCATCGTGCTCGGCAAGACCATGGAGGGGAAGGCAGCGCTTGGTGCCTTGGCGGACCTGGCTCTGGCGCTGGACCGTCCGAACTATGCGGTGCGTTTGGCCAAGACCGCAGCGCGGCGGGGCATTCTGCTCTATCCCGCCTATTATCCGCTGACCGATCTGGCCGAGTATGCGGGCGTCGTCGAGCCGGCCTTCGCAATGTCGGTAGCGCGCCAGGAAACGGAACTCGACCCGCGCGCGGTGTCGCCCGCCGGGGCGCGCGGGCTTATGCAGCTGATGCCGCGCACGGCGAAACGGGTCGCGCAGTGGATCGGCGAGCCCTATAGCCTCGCGCGGCTGACAGATGATTGGCAATACAATGCCCGGCTGGGTCAGACCTATCTGGCGCGGCGGCGGGATCAGTTCGGTGGGTCCTATGTCATGGCGGCCGCGGCTTACAATGCCGGGGCGCATCGGGTCGACCGATGGGTGGAGGAGTTCGGCGACCCGCGTGGCGCCGAGGTCGACATGATCGACTGGATCGAAATGATCCCGTTCGACGAGACCCGCAATTATGTGCAGCGGGTGATGGAGGGGCTCTATGTCTACCGCTCCCGCCTCACCGGGGTTGCAGGGCCCATGACCCTTGGCGCCGATCTCGCCCGCGGGACCGGGCGGCAGGGGGGCTGACCGGGGCGTCGATCGCGCCTTCCTCGGGCGGGTTTAATCCTCGGCTTTGTGCCGTCCCAAGGCTTGCCCGATCCGGAGCCTTTTCTTTCGCGGCTGCCTCGGCCATGGTCTCGGCAAAAGACCCTGGGGAGGCGGCAAATGACCATCACCACCTGCGTTTTCGACGCTTATGGTACGCTGTTCGACGTCGCCGCGGCGGCGCGGGAGGCGGCGGCGGAGCCGGGGCGCGAGAGCTTCGCCTCAAAATGGCCGGCCATCGCCGAGACATGGCGGTTGAAGCAGCTGCAATACACCTGGCTGCGGGCGAGCTATGGCACCCATACCGATTTCTGGTCTGTGACGCAGCACGGTCTCGACTATGCTCTGGAGGCGCATGGGGCCGAGGACCCGGAGCTTCGGGCGCGGCTGCTGCAGCTCTATTGGGAGCTCTCGGCCTATCCGGAAGTGCCGGCGATGCTCGATTCGCTGAAATCCACGGGGTTGCGAACCGCGATCCTTTCGAACGGCGCACCGGAAATGCTGGGCGGCGCGGTGGCGAGCGCCGGTCTGACCGAACGGCTCGATGCGGTGCTGTCGGTGGAAACGGTCGGTGTCTTCAAGCCGCATCGGTCGGTCTATGAGCTGGTGGGGGCCCATTTCGGCTGTGCCCGGGCGGAGGTGCTGTTCGTCTCCTCGAATTGCTGGGACGCCTGCGCGGCCGCGGGTTTCGGGTTCCGCACCGTCTGGGCCAACCGCAAGGGCGAACCGATGGACCGGCTTCCCTGGCGACCCCACCATGTGATCGCGGACCTGACCGCTGTCCCAGAGCTGGCAGGACAGTGATACAGCATTTTTCGGCCCCAGATGGCCGCCGCCTGGCCTATCGCGTGGAGGGTGCGGGTCCGGCTGTCCTCTGTCTCGCGGGGCTTACGCGCAATATGCGGGATTTCGAGCCTTTGGTCGGGCATCTCGCGGGCCGCCACCGGGTGATCCGCCTGGACAGTCGCGGCCGCGGCGCGAGCGACTATGCCGAGCGCCCGCTGGAGGAGTATAGCGTGCCGGTCGAGGCCCAGGATGCGGAGGCGCTGATCGATCATTTGGCGCTCGACCGGGTCGCGATCATCGGGACCTCGCGGGGCGGGATCCTCGGCATCGCCATGGCTGCGGCCCGGCGGGAGCAGGTGGCCTGCCTGATCCTCAACGATGTGGGGGCGGTTATCGAAGGGCGCGGCCTGCTCCGCATCCTGTCCTATCTCGGCAGACCGCCGAAGGGCGACAGCTTCGAGGCGGCGGCAGAGGCGCTGGCGGAGGTCCATGCCCGTGACTTTCCCGGCGTGCCGTTGGAGCGCTGGGTCGTGCATGCCCGCGCCCTCTACCGCGACGATGCCGGGCGCCCGGCACTCGAGTATGACCATCACCTGCGGGCAGCGACGGCGGCGGCAATCGATACCGAACTTCCGACAGTGACGCTCTGGCCGCTATTCGAAGCGCTGCAGACCACGCCGGTCCTGGTGATCCGCGGTGCGAATTCGGACATTCTCAGCCGTGACACCGTAGCGGAGATGGCGCATCGTCATCCGGGATTGAAACAGATCGAGATCGCAGATCGTGGCCACGCGCCGTTTCTGGACGAGCCGGAGGCGGTGGTGGCGATCCGGGACTTCCTCAGGGAGCATTGCCGATGACCGACACCCTGGCCGAGGCCCCCGCGCCTATCGATGCGCTGCCCGGCATTGCGGAGATCCGCGCGGCGGCCGAGCGGTTGGTTGGCCACCATGTCGAGACGCCGCTTTTGGAGAGCCCCTTCCTCAACGAAGTGGCCGGACGGCGGGTGCTGGTGAAGGCGGAATGCCTGCAGCGCACCGGATCGTTCAAGTTTCGCGGCGCCTGGTCGGCCCTAACCGCCCTGCCCGAGGCGGCGCGGGCGCGCGGGGTGATCGGCTACTCCTCCGGCAATCATGCGCAGGGCTTGGCATGCGCCGCCCAGATGCTGGGCGTGCCCGCGGTGATCATCATGCCAGCCGACGCGCCTGCGCTGAAGATCGCCAACACCCGTGCCTATGGTGCCGAGGTCGTCACCTATGACCGCGTCGGTGGCGAGAGCCGCGAGGCGATCGGTGCGGCGCTGGCGGCAGAGCGGGGCTTGAGCCTGGTGAAGCCCTATGACGACCCGATGGTCATCGCCGGTCAGGGGACGACTGGCCTAGAGATTGCGCGTCAGGCGCGGGCCGCTGGGATTACCGCGGCCGATCTGCTGGTCTGCACGGGCGGTGGCGGCCTCGCCGCCGGCATTGCGCTCGCCTGCGAGGCGGAGGCGCCGGGCCTGCGGCTGCGGCCTTGCGAGCCCGCGGGCTTCGACGATTGGGCACGGTCCTTGGCCGCAGGTGCACCGGAGCGAAACCCGAGCGAGAGCGGTTCGATCTGCGACGCGATCCTGACGCCCACGCCCGGCGCGCTGACCTGGCCGATCCTAAGCCGCCTGGCCGGGCCGGGCATCGCGGTAAGCGACGACGATGCTCTGAGCGCGATGGCGGCGGCGTTTCTACGACTGAAGATCGTGGTTGAGCCCGGCGGTGCCGTCGCCTTGGCGGCGGTCCTCTCTCAGCCCGAGGCTATGGTCGGGGATGCGGCGATCTGCGTGGCCACCGGCGGCAATGTGGACCCGGCGATGTTCGCACGGGCGCTTGCTGCGGCCTGAGGCGCCGAGTGGGTCGGCCGGGGCTGGGGTCGAAGCTGCGCATGCCCGCCTCCGGCCCCCCACCACCCACCCGGCCGGAGCCGGGCATGCGCGGGGTCTTCTCGCGGGTTTGCAGAAAAGAAAGGGGGGGCATGAGAGCCCCCCGGGAGTTGGGCCGCAGGCGAGCGGCCGGGCAGAGAATCGGGGCCGGGGGCTAGTCGCCCATCTCGGCACGAATTTGCTGGCGGAACACATCGATCGGTACAGCGCGGCCGTCGCGTTGAGCATGCCAATAGGTCCAGCCATTGCAGGAGGGCGCTCCTTCCAGCTCCGCCCCCACGCTGTGGATCGATCCGGTGATCCGATCTGCGACCAAAGTTCCGTCGGCGCGCACTTTCGCCGAATGGCGTCCGTTGGCCGAGGTCAGTACTTCGCCGGCTTCGAGCAGCTTGCGCTCGACCAATTGGCCGAACGGCACCCGGGGCGCGCTGCGCCGGGAAGCGGTCGTCGCGACGCTTTCGGCATCCAGCGGCTCTACCGCGGAGATACGGGCGCGGGCGATGGCGATGAAGCGGGGATCTCGGTCGATCCCGACATAGTGCCGCCCCAGCCGCTTTGCGACGGCGCCGGTCGTCCCGGTCCCGAAGAACGGGTCCAAGACCACGTCGCCGGGATTGCTGGTCCCGACCAGGATGCGGTGAAGCAGCGCCTCAGGCTTTTGGGTCGGATGGGCCTTGCCGCCATCTTCCGACTTGATCCGCTCCGGCCCGCAGCAGATCGGCATCAGCCAATCCGAGCGCATCTGCAGCCCCTCGTTCAACGCCTTGAGGGCGTCGTAGTTGAAGACCGGCCGGCTGTGTTGATCGCGCGCGGCCCAGATCAGCGTTTCATGGGCGTTGCAGAGCCTTTTGCCCCGAAAGTTCGGCATGGGATTTGTCTTGCGCCAGACCACGTCGTTGAGGATCCAAAAGCCGAGATCCTGCAGCATTGCGCCGACGCGGAAGATGTTGTGATAGGTCCCGATGACCCAAAGCGCGCCGTCGGGCTTTAGCAGGCGCCGCGCCTCCTCCAGCCAATCGCGGGTGAAGCGGTCATAGGCCCGAAAGCTCTCGAACTGGTCCCAGGCATCGTCGACCCCATCGACGCGGCTGTTGTTCGGCCGATGCAGATCGCCGGTCAGCTGCAAGTTGTAAGGCGGGTCGGCGAAGACGAGATCGACGCTGCCATCTTGCAGTTTGCGCATCATCTCCACACTGTCGCCCTGCAGCACGCAGTCCGTCGTCAGGGTCGGCATCATCCCTCTCCAATGATTCGCCGTTACCTTCTCCGATTGAGAAAACTCCGTCAATAGACGTTTAGATTCATTAGTTTGTACGATTTATCTAAGATAATAAATTATGAATTGGTTTGAAGCTGCGGCGGTGGTGCGGACTAACCCCATAGCGTTCCAAGGCGTTGCGATGCGCGGCGGTCCCATAGCCTTTGTTCCGTTCCCATCCGTAATCGGGAAACGCGGCCGCGAGGGAGATCATCAGCCGGTCCCGCGTGACCTTGGCGAGGATCGATGCGGCGGCGATAGACGCTGCCAGCCGGTCGCCGCCGATCACCGCCCGTCCAGGAACGGGCAACGCTTTGGGCACCCGGTTTCCGTCGACCAGGCAGGCAACGGGCCGGATGCCGAGGGCGGCGACCGCCCTGCACATCGCAAGCTCGGTCGCTGCGAGGATGTTCAGGCGGTCGATCTCCTCAACCTCCGCAAGGCCGATGCCGGTTGCGACAGCCTCCGCTCGCACGGCGTCATAGAGTTTTTCTCGCATCGCTGCGGAAAGCCGTTTCGAGTCATCCAGCCCCGGCGGAAAGCGGTCGGGCGGCAGGATCACCGCAGCCGCCATCACCGGCCCCGCCCAGGGCCCGCGGCCAGCCTCGTCGATACCCGCGACCGGTCCCGCGATTGCGGCCTCGCGCGTTAGATCGGGCGGCATCCGGCGTCAGTTGTGAGTGACCATGACCCGGCGGTCGTCGTCCTGGTCCTGGGGCAGCAGACCGAAAAAGGTGAAAGCCTTTTCCTGATCCGCGACTTCGATGACGTCGTTGGGGACGCCCTTCGCGATCAGATACTGCCGAACGCGCTGCGCCCGGTCCGCGGCGACCTTTTGGTTGGCTGCGTCAGAGCCCTGGGCGTCCACCTGCGCAAAGACGCAAATGCCGTCGCGGAACTTCGCCGTCTCGGCGAAATCGTCTAAGCGCTGCTTTTGAGCAGCCGGTATCGCCGTGACGCCGACGCCATAGCCTTTGATGACCATGCGTCCCCTCTCCTCATATCCGCATGGGTTCGCGGCGGCGATCGCGGGGATCGAGGCGAGGGCCAGTACGAGGCAAGGCAGGCTTACGGGACGCATCGGCGGTTCCTCCGGGACGGTTATTCGGCAGGGTCAGCGTACTGCAGGTCACGCGCTGGGGGAACCGTCGCCGCATCGGCCGGGTTACAGCCGGAGGGAGAGCTGATCTCCTGACCGCGGCGGTAGGCGGAAGAGATCGGTGCGTAGCCCCTCTCCCCTCCGATCCCCGAGGCCGAGCCGTTTGCGGGCCATCTCGAAGCGGCGCGAGAGGAGATCCGCGTAGACGCCCTCGCCCCGAAGGCGCCGACCCCAGGCATGGTCGTAATCCTTGCCGCCATGCATTTCACGCACCTTGGACATGACCCGTTTGAAGCGGTCTGGATAGCAGCGCTCCAGCCATTCGCGAAACAGCTCCGACACTTCGAGGGGCAAGCGCAGCGTCGTGTAGGAGGCCGTGGTCGCTCCTGCCTCCGCCCCTGCCTCTAACAGCAGTTCCATTTCGTGGCAGGTCAAACCCGGAACCACCGGGGCGATGTTGACCCCCACCGGCACGCCGGCTCTTACGAGCTGGCGGATCGCTGCGATGCGCCGCCCGGGCGCAGCCGCCCGGGGTTCCATTGCGCGGGATAGCCGCGGGTCGAGCGTCGTCAGCGAGAGCGTCACCTGCGCCAGGCCGGCCCGCCCCATCCGGCCGAGGAGATCGGTGTCCCGCGTGACGATGGCGCCCTTGGTGGTGACCATTACCGGGTGCCGGTGCTCCCACAGAACCTCCAGCACCTGGCGCATAATCTGCCAGTCCCGCTCCACCGGCTGATAAGGGTCGGTGTTGGTCCCGATAGCGATTGGCGCGGCCTGATAGCCCCTGCGCCGCAGCGTCGCGGCCAGCAACTCCGCGGCGCGGGGTTTGGCGACAAGCCGCGTTTCGAAGTCGAGGCCCGGCGACAGGCCGAGCTGCGCATGGCTCGGCCGCGCGAAGCAATAGCTGCAGCCATGCTCACAGCCGCGATAGGGGTTGATCGACCGGTCGAAGGGCACATCCGGCGATTGGTTGCGGGTGAGGATGGTGCGCGACGCATCCGCCATCACCTCGGTCTTGATCGGCGGCGGATCCTCCGCGGTCCAGTCGTCTTGAACCCGCTCTGTCGCTAGGCGCTCGTAGCGGCCCGCTGGGTTGATGGCGGCGCCACGGCCACGGCGCTGGCTGTCCGGCAGGCGGTGGTCGAAAAGGCTCACGGCACCCTCCCTTCGACAGATTAGAACATTATAAGAACAATGTCCCGATGCTGCAAGCTCCGGTGAATGTTGGAGCGAGCCCGAGGCCCGGTGACCGCCCTCAACCGCCGCACGATCATGCAAAAGGCTGCTTCAACCGGCGATTTGCCAAAAATCGCCCCATCGCGACCAAAATTGTGGAGTGCATGGAGGATGGCGGTCCCGGCGGGATTCGAACCTGCGACCTACCGCTTAGGAGGCGGTTGCTCTATCCGGCTGAGCTACGGGACCGGCACGGACTGCATAGGAGAAGGGCCGGCGGCGGTCAATCGACTGGGCTGGCGGGAGAGTGGCGATGGGCCATCGCATTGGAAGCTTGACGGGCCGCATGGTGGCCGCGGTTGCCGTGCTGGGGCTCGCCGCCTGTCAAACCGCGCAAACGGCCGGGTCCGAGGGGGCGGTGCAAACGGCTGCCTACCGTTCCGCCGAGGATCAGCGGATCGGCGACAAGGCCCACGCCAAGATCCTGGGGCAGTTCGGCGGCGCCTACCGCAACCCGGGGCTTCAAGCCTATATCGGAGAGATCGGTGCGCGGATCTCGGCGGTGTCGGAACAGCCCAGCGAGAAATGGACCTTCACGATCCTCGACACGCCGCGGGTAAACGCCTTCGCCCTGCCCGGCGGCTATGTCTATGTGACCCGCGGCCTCTTGGCGCTGGCGAATGACGAAGCTCAGCTGGCCGGCGTCATCGGGCACGAGATCGCCCATGTTACCGCTGGCCACGCCACGATCCGACGCGACCGCCAAAGCATGGCGCAGATCGGCCTGACGGTTGGGCAAATCGGGCTGGCGGCGGCGGGGCTGCATCCCGGGATCTCGGCCGGTGCGATGCAGGCCGGGCAACTTGCAACCAGTGGGGCGCTGGCCCGGTATTCGCGCTCGGACGAGCTGGAGGCCGACAGCCTCGGCGTGCGCTATCTCGCGCAAGCGGGCTATGACCCCTATGCGCAGGCGGAGTTCCTGGACTCGATGACGTGGAGTTCTGCGTTGCGGGCGCAAGTTGCGGGCAAGCGGTACAATCCGAACCGCGTCGAGTTCTTCAGCTCTCATCCGGCAACCGCCGACCGCACACGCGAGGCGATTTTGGCGGCGGAGCAGCAGGGCGCCATTGTACGCGTCGGCGCCGACCGTGCGCGCGAGCGGTATCTGAAGCAGATCAATGGCATCGCCTATGGCGACTCCGAAGCGCATGGCTTCGTCCGCGGCCGCCGTTTCAGCCACCCGCTTCTGCGCTTCACCTACCTGGCGCCGCGGGGGTTCGAGATTTCCAACGCATCCCGCGCCGTGCGCGCGCAGGGACCGAAGGGCGCGCGCTTTATCCTCGACGGCGCCCGCAGCAAAGCGGCGAGCCTTTCCGACTATATCCGCAAGACCTGGGTGCCGGGCCTTGCCAAGAGCACGGAGGTGGCCGCGGTTGGGACGATCAGGACGCGGCAGATCAACGGGCTGGAGGCAGCCGAGGTCGTGGTCGAGGTCAAGGTCAACAATCGCCCGTTCGAGGCACTTTTGGTGGCTGTCCGCCTTGACGGAGCGCTCTACCGGCTGACCGGCCTTGTCCCCGGTGGATCTGGGCTGATGCCCGCAGTGCGCGAGGCGGCGGAGAGTTTCCGGAAACTGAGCATCGAAGAGGCCAAGTCGCTCAAGCCAAAGCGTGTGGTGGTGACCGAAGTTCGGGAGGGCGACAGCATCGAGGCACTTGCCGCGAAGATGCGGGTGGCCGATGCGCCGCGCGAGCAGTTCGAGGTGCTGAACGGCCTCAAGGAGGGGGACCTTTTGGTGCCCGGGCAGAAGGTAAAGTTGATCCGATGATTTCCCGTCGTTTTGTGATCTTTGGTGGTGCTGTCGCGGTTGTCGGCGGCTGTTCGCAGAGCGAGCGGCGCAGGACGACAACAACGGCATCGGCTCGCATGCAAGGTATCGCTGCAAGGCTGCGCCCCGAGACTCCGTGGCGCGTGAAGATGATCGATGGCGCCGACCCGGTCGCCGAGGTTACCGGCGAGGGAGTGCTCGTCGTCACCAAGGGTCTTGCTTTGGCCGCACAGGACGAGGCTGCTGTCGCCGGTGCGCTGGCATATGCCATCGTGCTGGACGCAGTTGCGCGGGGCGGTCCGATCTCCAGCGATCTGGTCGGCATCGTCAGCAAGGCGCTGGCGCTACCAGGGCTCGACGAAGATATGGTCCGCCGGTTGGACGGATTGCCCGGCGGCGAAAGCGGCGATCCACTGCGCACGGCAATGTCTGTCGCCGCGAATGCGGGCTATGATCCCGCCGGGTGGTTGGACTTCGAGGCTGATCGCCCGCTGCGCCCCGGGGAAAGCGAAGTGTCGCGAACCGAACGAGTGGCACGCCTAGGAGAACTGGCATCAAGCGTTCAGCGTGAGTTCCCCGGTGCGACCCTCCGCAACCGGAGGGTCTGGCAGGTCGCAAAGCGCGGTTTGGTCGGCTGACGCCTTAGAGGGTAGCGACCAGATCGGTCACTGCATTGCCGTGGGACGCTTCCAGGCGATTGCGCATTTTCCGCAGTGCCTGAGCCTCGAGCTGGCGGACACGCTCCTTCGACAGCCCCAACTTGTTGCCCAGGCTTTCGAGCGTTTCCGGCGTCTCAGCCAGTTTCCGCGCGGCGATAATCAGCTTTTCCCGGTCGGTCAGTGCGTCGAAGGCGTCCGTCAACCATCCGCGAGCCCGGTCAAGATCGGAATTGCGCGAAACGGTCTCTTCCGCCTGTTCGCTGTCATCTTCGAGGGTCTCTACCCACTCCCGCCCTTCTTCGCCGGCCTGTTGCGCGTTCAACGAAAAGTCCGACCCGGCGAGCCGTGCTTCCATCATCTCGACATCGCGAAGGGGGACGCCCAGTTCAGAAGCAATCTCCTGCTGGATCTCAACGCCAGTCATGTCATTGCCGAGCTCGTTCTCGAGCTTGGCACGCACCCGGCGCATGTTGAAAAACAGGGCTTTCTGCGACGAAGTCGATCCGGTACGGACCAGTGACCAGTTGCGCATCACATAGTCTTGGATTGAAGCTTTGATCCACCAAACAGCATAGGTCGAGAAACGAACGCCACGGTCTGGGTCAAACTTCGAGGCGGCCTTCATCAGACCGACGCCAGCCTCTTGGATCAGGTCGTTCATGGGCGCGCCATACCGTCGGTACTTCGCAGCCATCGAAATTGCGAGACGAAGATATGCCATCACCAGCCGGTGCAGGGCCTGTTCGTCATGGTCCTCGCGCCAGCGCCGCGCCAGGTCGAGTTCAGTGTCCGTGTCAAGTAATTCGGCGGCCATGGCGAGGCGCGCAACGTCGCCGCTCGATCCCGTGAATGTAGCAGACATGATCGCCTTTTCCTCTCTCGGCTCGGCAAAAATCGCCGTGGCATCCCCTGTGTTTGCGCTGGGTACGCCGGCGCGGTGCACGTGGATCACGTCTGACAGGAAGTTTTTTGTTAACGTTCGGAACCTCACCGACTGGCCTTGAACCGCCTGAGGGGCGGATCAGAGCAGCCCGTGCTCTCGGAGGAGTTCGGGGATTGCCTTCCGCACCTTGAAAAATCCGGCTGTTGCGTGAGGGAAAACGGCGCTGTCCCAAGGCCGCTGCATCTCTTCGACGATGACCCCGGCCCGCGCGAGCTCTGGCCTCGCTTGGTGAAGCCAATCGCACACCCATCCCACCGGAAAGAACGCGGTGGCGATCCGGGTTGCGCCGCTGTCCTTTGCCCAAGCAACCAGGGCGGCCGGGTCAGGGTGATCCAAACGCGCCGGCGTCGGTAGGCCCGCCTCCTCGGCTCGCGTCGCGGCGTCGGCCAAGGCGTCCGCGTCGAATTTAGCCACTGCCTCGGACACCGGCTCGGGCGAGCGGCGGGTCGTCAAGCGCAGGGTCGCCACCGCAACCGCACGGTCGAGGGGCAAGCCGAGGCTCTGCGGCGCCAAATCCTCCTCGGTTATCAGGAGTGCCGTCGGCTCCGCGAAATCTGGCGCTGCGGGCTGACGTAGGGAGCCACGCGGCGGCAGGCCGCCATCCGACAGCGGTTCCGGATCGCCGGCCAGCGGACCCGGTGAGAACCGCCCGTCCGTGTATTTGCCGATATTGGACGCCCGCGCCGAGTAGTTTTTGCCGACCGTGTGCAGCCCCGCGACCCAGCGCCAGCCGAGGGTGTTCGAGGCCGCATCGCCATCCAGCAGATGGCGCAGGAAGAAATCCGCGCCAAGCCGCCAGGGAAGGCCGAGCGTGAAGATCCAGATGGAGGCGAACCACATTCGGGCGTGGTTGTGCAGATAGCCGGTCTCGACCAATTCGACCGCCCATGCATCCAGGCAGTCGATGCCCGTGCGGCCTTCCTCCGCCTCCCGGAGGCGCCGAGCCGTGGTGCTGTCGAGCGCCCTGCGGTCCGAAACAACCCCTTCGCGATAGGCGCTCCAGACCGTCGGCCGCCATTCCAGCCAGCCCTTGAAATAGCCGCGCCAGAACACCTCCGACACGAATTTCTCCGCAGAACCAATGCTGTGCCGGGCGAGGGTGGCGGTGAGGACCTCCTCCTCCGTTACCAGGCGGCGGCGGAGATAGGGGGAGAGGACCGAGACATTGCCTCGGTCCTCTGGCCCGCGGTCGTAGTTTCGCTGCGAGGCGTAGTGTCGACCCATCCGGGGCTGAAAGGCTGCGATGCGCCGCAGCCCCTCGGCCCGAGTTGCGGGCCAATCTGCTTGCAGGCGGTCTTCCGGGACAGTCAGCGGCAGTTCCATGGGCCGGTCCTCCTCGCCGGCGGCAGCTAGTGCCGGTCCGCTGGGCCACCAAACCGCGGGCCGGAAAGCTGTCAGAAGCCGCCGGGGGTTTGGTCAGCCCAAATCACCACCGCTGGGTTTACGAAGCGGCGCCCGCCCGTCAGCGCGGGTCGTTCGCTGCCGGGGCTGACGCCCGGGTGGGAGAGAAGTTAGAGGTCTTTGGAGCAAACCGGCCGGCGACTATACTGCGCCGACATACTCGCCGCGGGCCGGATAGCTCTTCTCGATGGCGAAATCCAACGCCTTCACCAGCTCCGAGAAGTGCGGACGGACAAAGGGCATGGTCTGCACCGAGCCGTAATAGAGCGCGCCGTCGGGCGAGACCATGAACAGCCCCGGTTCCGAGAAGAGGGCCGGCTCCTCGATCCCGATAGACGTCTTGCCCCGCGAGGTCGAGATGTAGAGGCCCCATTCCTTCGCCTTTGCGAGGCCGAGGCCGTAGCCAATGCGCAGCGACGGGGAGTCGATCTTGTCGGCCATCGCCTGGGCGCGGTCTTGAGGGTCCGAGGAGATGGCGATGGTCCCGACCCCACGCTCGGCGAAGGCGGGGGTCAGCTTGGCGAGCTCGCCCAGATAGCCCGCGCAGATCGGGCAGTGGAGACCGCGATAGAAGCAGACGACGGTGCCCCTTTCGGAGCTTTCCTTGGCGAGGTCGAAGGTCTCTCCGCTGAGGGTCGGGACCTGGAGGTCGGGTACGGGACGGCGGGGGATCAGCATGGCACTCTCCGTTTGGGTCAGGGCAAAACGCGCTGCGATCTAGCAGCTTCTCGCGCCGCATCATTGCACGTTTGCGGGAGGCATGTTTCAGCCGGTAGGAACCCCGGTCAAGACTCTGAAGACGAGGGAAAAACCGGGTGCACGGCGCATGCACATCCTATGCACAACGCATATGCATACTGTTTCGGTCGGGAATTCGGCGGGCTGCATCGGCCGTTGACAGCATCGGGTGGGCACCGTCCCATCCCGGCCGGTGCAATCGGCGGGAGGCGGGGCGGATGCGGCGCAGAGCTTGGGGGGCGCGGTGAGCGATCTGGTTCCCGGTACGGTAGGCTTGGACGCCCTGGCAGCGATTTGGCGGGAGGACGTGCCCATCTTCGTCGCTGAGGCGGCCCGGCCGGGTGTCGAGGCCGCAGCCCGCGCCGTTGCCGAGGCCGTGCAGGCGGGCGTCCCCGTCTATGGCGTCAATACGGGCTTCGGGAAGCTCGCCAGCACCCGGATCGCGGCGGCGGATCTGGCGGCCTTGCAGCGCAATCTGGTCCGCTCCCACGCCGCCGGCGTCGGCCCGCCTCTGGCCGAGGACGCGGTGCGCCTGATCCTCGCCCTGAAGGCGATATCCTTGGCACGCGGCGCCTCCGGCGTGCGGTGGGAGTTGGTGGCGCTGCTGGAGGGGATGCGGCGGACCGGCGTGGTGCCGGAGATCCCGGCGCAAGGCTCGGTCGGCGCGTCGGGGGATCTGGCGCCGCTCGCGCATCTCGCCTGTGCGATGATCGGCGAGGGCAACGCCGCTTGGCAGGGCGTTCAGATGGCGGCGCGGGATGCCCTGACGCAGGCGGGGCTGCATCCGGTGGCCCTGATGCCGAAGGAAGGGTTGGCGCTGATCAACGGCACCCAGGTATCGACGGCGCTGGCGCTGGTCGGCCTTTTCCGCGCCTGGGACGTCGCGCGGACGGCGTTGATCACGGGTGCCATGGCGACCGATGCGGCGATGGGCTCCTCG
The DNA here is from genome assembly GCA_039513195.1 of Pseudomonadota bacterium. Taxonomy (GTDB): domain Bacteria; phylum Pseudomonadota; class Alphaproteobacteria; order Rhodobacterales; family Rhodobacteraceae; genus Thermohalobaculum. The sequence continues at coordinate 106,887 of JBCCRM010000005.1, forward strand.
GCGCCGTTCCGGCCGGAGATTCAGGCCCTGCGCGGCCACCGGGGCCAGACCGAGGCTGCGGCGGCGCTTCGCGGGCTGATGGCGGGATCGGAGATCCGGGAGAGCCATCGCGAGGGCGACGACCGGGTGCAGGACCCCTACTGCCTGCGCTGCCAGCCGCAGGTGATGGGCGCCTGTTTCGACCTGATGCGCCAGGCCGGCGACGTGCTGCGGATCGAGGCGAATGCAGTGACCGACAACCCTCTGGTGACGGCGGCGGGTGAGATCCTCTCGGGCGGCAATTTCCATGGCGAGCCGGTGGCCTTCGCCGCCGACCAGATCGCGCTGGCCGTGGCCGAGATTGGCAGCCTGGCGCAGCGGCGGATCGCGCTGTTGGTGGACCCGGCGCTGTCCTTCGGGCTGCCGCCGTTTCTGACGCCGGAGCCTGGGCTGAATTCGGGGTTCATGGTGGCGGAGGTGACCTCGGCGGCGCTGATGTCCGAGAACCGGCAGCGGGCGGCGCCGGCCTCGATCGATTCGACGCCGACCAGCGCGAACCAGGAGGACCATGTCTCGATGTCCTGCCACGGGGCGCGGCGGCTTCTCGAGATGCTCGACAATCTGGAACGGATCATTGGGATCGAGGCGGTGGTCGCGGCGCAAGGGGTGGAGCTGCGCGGACCGCTGGCGACCAGCCCGCGGCTGGTGGCGGCGGTCTCCGCCCTGCGTGAGGCCGTGCCGCCCCTGGGACCGGACCGGATTGTGGCCGGGGATCTGGAGGCGGCGGCGGCGCTGGTCCGGAACGGTGTGCTGGTTGCCGCGGCGGGCGCGGGGGATCTGCCGGATCTGTCAGCCTAAAGGGGATCGCGTTCCGAAACGGTCCGGCCGGGCCTGCGCGGCCCGAGGCCCCGCCCAACCCACCCGCGACCTGCGCCCGGTCGGACCGCCGAGGCAGCCCCCAAGCCTCGGGCCGCGCAGGCGGCGCCGGGTCCGGTTCTGCGACCATGGCGGGTGCAGCGCAGGCAAGGGGCTGAGAGGACCGCGCGGCGCGGTCTCGCCCCAGCCTGCCCGGAACGATCCTGGCCGCGTCAAGGGTGAACCGCGCGGGGCGCGCGGCCGCGGTGACCCGCGGCCCTTGACCCGTCCGGTCGTACCGGGCCCGTCGCAGTATGTCGGCGATTGGCGGACGGCCTTGTGGATGCCGCAATCCCCGCCCAAGTCCTAGAGCGCCGCGACGCGCGCCGGGGAGAGCGGAATGAGTGGGCACGAGACAGCCCTTGCAGGATCGGACGCAGGCGAGGCGGGGCTGCGGCTGCTGTCCCCCGTGCCCGAGGCGCTCTGCGATGCTGCCTATGACGTCTATCTCGACGCGTTCTGGCCCAAGCTCGCCGTCGCGCTCGGCGATCGGGTGCGGGCGGCTGCTGTGCTGCGCCCGACCCTCTGCCCCGGCCGGGCCGTGGCGGCGGTGATGGGCGGGCGGTTGCTCGGGGTTGCCGGGTTTCACCTTGGCGGGGCGTTCCTCGATCCCGGCTGGGCGGATCTTCGCCGGGTTTATGGGCGCTGGAGCACGCCCTGGCGGAGTGCTTTGCTGAGCCTCTACGACCGCGCGCCGGAGCCTGGCGAGTTCCTGATGGATGGGATCGCGGTGAGCGCCGAGACCCGAGGCCGGGGCGTCGGCAGCGCGCTCTTGGGCGCCGTCGAGACGCAAGCGCGGGCGCAGGGCGCCCAGTGGATCCGCCTCGACGTCGTTGCCGAGAACGACGGCGCCCGGCGCCTCTATGAGCGGCACGGTTTCGCGGTGGCCGGCCGGCGGTCGAACCGGGTTTGGAGCCCGCTGCTCGGGTTTTCCGCCGCCATCCGGATGCGCAAGGATCTGCGGCACGGCGAGCCGCCGGATCGCTAGGCAAGCCCGCGGTTTCCTGCCATCGTCGGCCGAGCCCAACCGCGAGTGCAGCCAGATGACCGATCCCCGCCATAACCTTCGCACCGTTCGCGCCGCCCGGGGGCCGGAGCGTTCCGCCCGCTATTGGGCGACCGAGGCGCCGCTTCGGATGTTGATGAACAATCTCGACCCGGAGGTGGCCGAGAACCCCCATGAGCTGGTGGTCTATGGCGGCATCGGGCGCGCGGCGAGGACCTGGGACGATTTCGACCGGATCTGTGCGAGCCTCCGCGGCCTTGCCGAGACCGAGACGCTGCTGGTGCAATCCGGCAAGCCGGTGGGGATCTTCGAGACCCATGCCGACGCGCCGCGGGTTCTGATCGCCAATTCCAACCTGGTGCCGCATTGGGCGAGTTGGGAGCATTTCCAGGCGCTCGATAAGCGCGGGCTGATGATGTACGGCCAGATGACCGCCGGGTCCTGGATCTATATCGGGACGCAGGGGATCGTGCAGGGCACTTACGAGACCTTTGCCGAGGCCGGGCGCCAGCACTATGGCGGGTCGCTGGCGGGCAAATGGATCTTGACCGCGGGGCTCGGCGGTATGGGCGGCGCGCAGCCCCTCGCGGCGGTGTTCGCGGGGGCCTCCTGCCTCGCCATCGAATGCGACCCGGAACGGATCGAGATGCGGCTGCGCACCCGCTATCTCGACGCCAAGGCCGAGGGCGTCGATGAGGCACTGGCGATGATTGCGCGCTGGACCGCGGCGGGGGAGGCGAAGTCGGTGGGCCTCCTCGGCAATGCCGCCGAGATCGTGCCGGCGCTGCACCGCAGCGGCGTGCGCCCGGATCTGGTGACCGACCAGACCTCGGCCCATGACCCGACCAATGGCTATCTGCCCGCGGGCTGGAGCCTGGCCGATTGGCGTGCGCGGCGGGAGAGCGACCCGGAGAGCGTGGCCAAAGCGGCCCGCGCATCCATGCGGGACCATGTCGCGGCGATGGTGGCGTTCCACAGCGATGGGGTGCCGGTGCTCGATTACGGCAATAATATCCGCCAGGTCGCGCTGGAGGAGGGACTGTCCGATGCCTTCGCCTTCCCGGGGTTTGTTCCGGCCTATATCCGCCCGCTGTTCTGCCGCGGCGTGGGTCCGTTCCGCTGGTGCGCGCTGAGCGGCGATCCGGAGGATATCTTTCGCACCGATGCCAAGATGAAGGAGCTTTTCCCGGAGAACGCGCATCTCCACCAGTGGCTGGACATGGCGCAAGAGCGGATCGCGTTTCAGGGGTTGCCGGCGCGGATCTGCTGGATTGGGCTCGGCGACCGGCACCGGGCGGGCCTGGCGTTCAACGAGATGGTTCGGTCGGGTGCGCTGAAGGCGCCGGTTGTGATCGGGCGGGACCACCTGGACAGCGGCTCTGTCGCGAGCCCGAACCGGGAGACCGAGGCGATGAGGGACGGTTCCGACGCGGTGTCCGACTGGCCGCTGCTGAACGCGCTGTTGAACACGGCGTCGGGGGCGACTTGGGTCAGCCTGCACCATGGCGGCGGGGTAGGCATGGGCTTCAGCCAGCATTCCGGCATGGTGATCGTCTGCGACGGGACGGAGGATGCCGACCGGCGGCTGGCTCGGGTCCTGTGGAACGACCCGGCGACCGGCGTGATGCGCCATGCCGATGCGGGCTATCCAGAGGCGATCGCCTGCGCGGAGGAGCACGGCCTGCGCCTGCCCGGAATTTTGGGCTAGCACGGTCGCCAAGGCGACGGTCTTCGCAGAGCGCGGGGTCGCGTCGATCGGTGCGAGCGAGATCCCTCCGGCACCAGGCTTCGCCACAGAGCCTGCCACGGAGCCCCAAGCGGCAGCGGCCGACCGGACGGCGGCGCGATAAGCGCCCGCCCGTGGCGGTGGGTCGGGCGCTGTCCGGGCTGACACCCGAGCGCGGAGCTTTTGAGATTGTGCAGCCAGAGGACCAGAAATGCCCTCCTCAGGCCATGGCTTGCCCGGGAGCCACCATCCGGTTGGGAGCACTGGATGGCACCTATGCACCCCCCGCGCGGGTCCGTCGGTATAGCGTTCGACCGGCAGGGCCCGCGCCCCTGGCACAAAGGCCTCGCCTCGGCTCGCCAGAGCCTCTACCAGCCTGGGATGACTGTCGGCGTCTCGCTCAAGCTCTAGGGCGTGTCAATGTTGGCATGTGTCCGCATCGAGCCGCAGTAATCGGCGGACCGATCAAGCCACTGCCGAGCTGAGAGCGTGCGGGCATTCGGGCTTGCTCAACCGCTCTGCCGCGCCGCCAGTGCCAGTTCGGCGAGGCGCTCATGCACCCGGTCCGGTCCGACCAGCGATTGCCTCACCAGCCCGTCGAAAAGCCGGGCCAGCGCACGCACCTCCTCCGCCGCCGTGACCACCAAATAGGAGCGTCCCAGATAGACCGCTGCCCGCACATTGCCGAACACCGTGAAGGGGGCAGAGAATGTGCTTCGCCCGTCATAGAGATGCAGGCGTAGGACCGGATAGCTCGCCTCGACCACCTGCGCCATATGGCCTAACTGGCGTTGCCGCAGGCGGGGGCTGAGATCGGACCACAGCCCGGTGCCGTGGGACAGCGTCTCCAGCACCTGCACGGGCATCGCGATTTCCACATCCACGTCGCCGAGCAGGGCATTGTCCAGCATCGCCTCGCCATGTTCGAGCCGCGCCTGCGCCCGGTCGGTGTCGAGCTCGACATCCATCACCTCGGGCAGGTTCAGCATGTCCGGGATCGTCGCGGGCACATAGCGCAGCTTCTGCCCCTCGATCTCGCGGCGCCAGAGGTCGAGAGGCGAGGTGCCATCGCGATAGATTGCCGTTTCGATCTCGACCGAGGGGGTCACCTCCGGCCCGCCCTGCGCGGCGTTCGAGAGGCCAAGCAGCCAGTCTGCGGAGACGCCGCAACGCTCGGCCAATTGGCGCAGGGTCTCGGCCCGCGGCAGGCGGTCGAGTTCCGGGTCCAGGAACTGGCTGAGCGCCGACCGGTCGGTGCCGGTCGCCCGCGCAAAGCTGGCGAGGCTCCCCGCCCGCGTCTCGATGAGCTGGCGCAGCCGGTCCCGGAACAGCCGGGCCAGTCCGCGCCGGTCGAGGCGGTAGGAGGTCGACTGTACCATGCCCGATTGTTTCCACATCAGCCGATGTGAAGTCACATCAAAAGACAGCGTCCGCATCAAATTCACGCAGTTGTTGCAGCTCGCCGGTCCCGCCATTCTGCTGCTATGCAAAATTGCGATATTGAAACACGCTCGATCCGGCGGCCCCGGATCGAATGGCCCACCCTGGGCGTTTTGGCGGGGTGTTACGCGCTTTGGCTCGCAGCGACGGCTTTGGGAACCGCGGCGCCTTGGCTGGCCGTGCCGGTGCTGGCGGTGGCGCTGACGCTGCACTCGTCGCTGCAGCACGAGGCGACCCATGGCCACCCGACCCGGAACCGACGGCTGAACACGGCGCTGGTCTTTCCGGCGCTGGGGCTTTTCGTGCCCTATGGGCGGTTCCGCGACACCCATATGGCGCATCACCGGGACGAGCGGCTGACCGACCCCTATGACGATCCGGAGAGCAACTATCTCGACCCGGCCATGTGGCACCGGTTGCCGGTCCCGGTGCGGGCGGTGCTGCGGGCGAACAACACGCTGCTTGGCCGGGTCCTGCTCGGGCCAGCGGTGAGCATGGCGGTGTTCTGGGTAGAGGACGCCGGTAAGATCCTGGCCGGCGATCGGCGGGTCCGGACCGCCTGGGCCGAGCACCCGTTTGCGTTGCTGCCGGTGATCGCCTGGCTCGTCTGGGTGGGCTTTCCGCTGCTGCCCTATCTCGCCGCCGCCTATCTGGGGATGGGGATCCTGAAGATCCGCACCTTTCTGGAGCATCGCGCCCACGAGGAGGCCTGCGGCCGCACGGTGATCATCGAGGATCGCGGGCCGCTCGCCTTCCTGTTCCTCAACAACAACTTCCACGCCGTGCACCATATGCGGCCCTGGCTCGCATGGTACGAATTGCCGGGGGCCTATCGCGCCGCGCGTGGGGCGGTGTTGGCCCGGAATGCGGGGTATCGCTATCGCTCCTACGCCGAGGTGATGCGCCGGTTTCTGCTGCGCGCGAAGGACCCGGTGCCGCACCCGCTTTGGCGGCCGTGACCCTTCCCGAGGCGCGCGCGAATGCGGCCGTGGCGGGCTTGCCGATGTATGACTGGCCGCATCTGCGCGGGGCGACGGACCGGTTTTGGGCTTTGATCCGGGATCGGCTGCGTGGCGCGGGTCTTCAGGCGCCCGAGCATCTGGCTCGGGACGGAGAGCCGGAGGCGCTGTGGACCGACCGGAGCCTGGTGCTGGCGCAGACCTGCGGGCTGCCCTACGCCCTGGCGCTGCACCACATGGTGGCGCTGGTCGGCACACCGGATTACGGATTGGCGGGCTGCCCGCCGGGGCATTACCGCAGCGCCATCGTGGTCCGGCGAGAGGATGCTCGGGAGAGGCTGGAGGCGTTTCGGGGGTCCGCGGCCGCCGTGAACAGCACATGCTCGCAGTCGGGATTTGCCGCGATCCTGGCCTCTACCGCGCCGATGGCTGCGGGCGCGCCGTTCTTTGGGGCCAAGACCGTGACCGGCAGCCATGCGCAATCGATCCGAGCCGTGGCCAGCGGCGAGGCGGAGATTGCGGCCATCGATGCCGTGACCTGGCGGCTGGCCGCGCAGTCCATGGCGGAGGCGGCGGAGCTGCGAGTCCTCGATTGGACGGAACCCACGCCAGGCCTGCCGCTGATCACCGGGCAGATCGACAAGGCATGCGCCATCTCGGCCGCCCTGGCGGAAGCGTTTGAGATCCTGGCGGCTGCCGACCGCGCCACCCTCGGCATCGAAGGCGTTGTCCGCTTCGCACGCGCCGATTACACGCCGCTTGCCGCACGGTTCCGCGCGGCGTCCGAGGCCCATGGCCTGCGGGTGCCGTAGGCGGGTTTGTTCCCGGCGGAGAGGCTGCATCCCCGTCACCGCCTGCGCGTGGCGCCGTATTGCACCCAATCGGTCAGGTCGAGGTGCGACCACCTCTGAGAGACGTCGAGGCGGAAGGGCACGGTCCCGGCTCTGGCCAGGCGGACAACGTGGCCGGCGCTGCGGGTGCAGGGCGGGAAATCCGGGTCCACGATCGTGTCGGTAGCCGGGTTCCAAGTGAGGATCGTTTCGGTCGGTTTCTAGAGCGCTTTCCGACCCGATTGCATCGGTTCTCGCGCTCTAAGGTATTGTTTGGGCGCATTTCCACGACGCCAATCCGCTTCGGATTGGCTGGAAAATGCTCTAGAGCTCTGCGTCCTCCGGACCGAGTGTCGGGTCGTGGGCCACAGCGGTGCCGGACCGGGCGCCGAGGCCCAAGACGGAGAGCGTGAAGATCTGACGGCATCGGTGGATCGAAGGACCCCTGAAGCCCCGATGAGGTCGTAGCGCCCGCCGCCTGTTCAGTCGCCGAGGCAGGAGAGCGGTACCCACCCCCGCGCGCCTGCTGCGTTCTCGCACCAGGCCCAGCCATGGCTTTCCCGCAGGACAGTAACGCCTTCGCCGGCGGTGCAGGTCAGCTCGATGGCGTCGAAATCCTCCGGCGCCGCAACGAACATGCCGTCGAGCTTGCACCCTGCCCTCGCGAAGGACCCGGGCACCCAGCCGCCGCGGCCCGCGGCATCGACCGCCCAGAGCCAGCGGTGCCCCTCCCAATCCGATTGGCGTCCGTCGAAGATCAGGGTCTCTCCAGCGCCGACTCGGACCGGGTCGTCATAACTGCGGGTATGGGTGGCGGTCACGCGGCGTTGGGTCATTCATGGCCCCTTGCGGTTAGGGCTGGGCGGGCGGCAGTCTCTGGGGCGCCGGCCACTGGCAGAATCACGAAAGACCCGCAGCCCATGACCTCTGGCACGCCACCCCTCCCCCCGAGCTTTACCATCGTTGACCACCCGCTGGTCGAGCACAAGCTGACCCTTATGCGGGACCGGGAGACCTCGACCGCGAGCTTTCGGATGCTGTTGCGAGAGATCAGCATGCTGCTCGCCTATGAGACGCTGTCGGATCTGCCGCTGGAAGAGGTGGCGATCGAGACGCCGGTTACCCCGATGACCGCACGCAAGCTGGCGGGGAAGAAGCTGTGCTTCGTCTCGGTTCTGCGGGCGGGGGAGGGATTGATGCAGGGGCTGTTGGACCTGCTGCCCTCGGCGCGGGTCGGGCATATCGGGCTCTATCGCGATGCTCAGACCAAGCAGCCGGTGGAGTATCTGGTGAAGCTGCCGGACGACTTGGGCGATCGGGTGACGGTGCTGGTCGATCCGATGTTGGCCAGCGCAGGATCGGCGATTGCGGCAGTGGACCGGGTCAAGGCGGCTGGCGCGCGGGATGTGCGGTTTCTGGCGCTCGTCGCGGCGCCGGAGGGGGCTGCGGCCTTCGCGGCGGCGCATCCGGATGTGCGGGTCTTTGCGGCGGCGATGGACGCATTTCTGGATGCCAGGAAATACATCGTGCCGGGGCTCGGCGATGCAGGGGATCGGCTGTTCGGGACCAAGGACCATTGACCTTAACGGCTGTAGCGGAGCCGGGATCGGCCCGCGCCGCTGTGTTGGCGCCTCGCCGGTTGGGGGCCGCCGATTCCCCTGCAAAGGGTTCCGCCACGCGCGGGGCGCGTGCCGTTCGAGGCCGCCGCGTCTGCCACCCGGCGAGTGATGGAGTTGGCGCTCGCGACGGAGGGTCGGCATCGGCGCTTGTGGGACCGTCCCGGGCGCCCGCGGCCCCTCCAGATGCGCTGTCGGTGGAGTGCGCCGCGGGCGGTTTCGGTGCCAGGAGCCGGAAGGCAGACGCGGCGCCCCCTAATTGGGGCTGGGACCGAGTGGCCGGGTCACGCGCGACGGCGGCAATAGGCTGGCGTTTGGGCAGCGCCGCCAGGGGTGCGTTCCGGTGACCCTGTTCAATCTCGGTTCGATCAATATCGACCATGTGCATCGGGTACCGCATTTTCCGGGACCGGGAGAGACGCTGGCTGATCTCTCCTACGCCGCCGGTCTTGGCGGCAAGGGTGCCAACCAGTCGCTCTCCGCCGTCGCGGCGGGCGCGCAGACAAAACACATCGGCGCCGTCGGTGCGGACGGAGTTTGGGCCGTGGAGCGTCTGGCGGCGGCAGGCATCGGGACCGGTGCAATCGCTCAAGTTCACGCTGCGACCGGCCATGCGGTCATTTATGTCGACCCCGCGGGCGAGAACCAGATCGTTATCCATGGCGGCGCCAATCGGGCCATTGTGCTGGAACAAGTGACGGCTTCTCTCGACCGGGCCGCGCCGGGCGATTGGTTCCTGACCCAGAACGAGACCAATGGCGTTGCCGATGCGATGGCTGCCGCCCGCGCCCGCGGCTTACAGACGGCCCATGTTGCGGCGCCCTTTGTGGCCGAGACCGCGGCTGCCGTTCTGCCGCTCTCCGATCTCCTGATCGTCAACGAGGGGGAGGCGAGGGCCCTGGCGGACCATCTTGGTCTCGCGGTCGAGCAGTTGCCGGTTCCGAAGCTTCTCATCACCCTCGGCGCCGAGGGGGCAGTATGGATCGCCAGTGGCGCGCGGCTCGAGATCCCGGCCTTTCCAGTCACTCCGGTCGACACCACCGGCGCGGGCGACACGTTTACCGGCTATGCGCTGGCCGGCCTCGACCGGGGCGAGGCGCCGGAGCGGGCGCTGGCCCGTGCCTGCGCCGCTGCGGCGCTGTCGGTCACGCGGTCGGGCGCAGCCGATGCCATCCCCAGCCTCGCCGACGTCGATGCCTTCCTGAAGGAGCATGGCCATGGCTGAGCCGATCCCGATCATCCTCGACACCGATCCGGGCATCGACGATGCCATGGCGATCTTCTTTGCCGCTGCCGACCAGCGGATCGACCTGTTGGGCTTGACGACCGTGTTCGGTAATGTGCCGGTTTGGATGGCCACGCGGAATGCGTTGGTCTTGGCCGAGGCGGTAGGCGGCATACCGGTGGCTGAAGGGGCCGGCGCCCCGATCACGCAAGCGCTGCGCCAAGACGCGCGGCATGTGCATGGGCCGCACGGCCTCGGCGATGTGGTGCCGCCACAGCCGAGCGGCGGGCCCGATCCGCGGGGGGCCACGGCCTTCCTTGCCGAGACGCTGGCCGCCCGCCCGGGCGAAGTCACGATCATAGCCGTGGGCCCGCTCACCAATCTCGCCGCAGCCCTGGCCCATGACCCCGCCATTGCCGAGCATGCGGCCAAGGTCGTGGTCATGGGCGGCGCGGTCCGCCAGGGCGGCAATGTCACCCCCCATGCGGAGGCGAACTTCTACCAAGACCCCCATGCGGCGGAGGCCGTCCTGAACGCCCCGTGGCCAGTGGACGTGATCGGTCTGGACATCACCCAGGGCGTTTTGCTGTCGCCCGCCGAATTGGCGCCGATGGCCCAGACCTCGCCCCGCTGCGGGCGGTTCCTCTGCGATGTCGCGGCGTATTATTTCCGCTTCCATAAGGAAAAGCGCGGCCTGGATGGCTGCTACCTGCACGACCCCACCGCGGTGATCCGGGCGACCGACCCCGCGCTGTTCGAGATGGTCGCGGCGCCGATTGCGATCACCCTCGACGGCGAGGCGGCTGGCCGCTCGCGGGAGGGCGGCACCGGCCCTGCGCAACGCTTCGCCGTCGGCGTCGACATAGCCGGGGTGAAGGCACGGTTCCTGGGCGCGCTGACCGCCGGGCGCTTGCCCTGAGGCGGGCCCGCGGTAAGCTGTGGCCGGACAAGCCCGGGGAGGGATCCATGTTCGACATCGCCACCGTTTCCTACACTGACCCGGACGCGCCCGCCACGTTTGCCCGCAGCCTGCGCGAGACCGGATTTGCCGTGCTGACCGACCACCCGATCGGGCCGGAGCGGATCGAGGCGCTCTATGCCGCTTGGGGCCGCTTCTTCGGTTCGGAGGACAAGCATAGCTGGACAGTCGAGCCAGGCGGGCAGGACGGCTATTTCCCGTTTCGCTCTGAGAATGCAAAGGACAGCCAGTTTAAGGACCTAAAGGAATTCTACCACATCTTTCCCGGCGGTCGGGTCCCCCCGGCGCTGGAGGCGGAGACGCGGGCGATGCACGCGGATCTGGTCGATGTCGGGCTGCGCCTGCTGTCGTGGCTGCAGGCTGAGAGCCCGCCCGAGGTGCTGGCGCGGTTTTCTGAGCCCCTGCCGAAAATGCTGGAGGACAGTCCGCAGAACCTGCTGCGGATCCTGCACTATCCACCGCTGGAGACAGCGCCGGAGCCCGGCGCGGTCCGGGCCGCCGCCCATGGCGATATCAACCTGATCACCTGCCTTTTGGCCGGGTCGGAGCCTGGGCTGGAGGCGCGGGACACGGCCGGAACTTGGCACCGGGTGCCCTGCGATCCCGGTATGATGGCGATCAATGCGGGCGATATGCTGGAGCTCGCTTCCGGCGGGCACTACCCGTCGACCGAGCACCGGGTCGTCAACCCGCCGGCGGAGCGGAATGTGGCACGCTTTTCGATGCCGATGTTCCTGCATCCGCGGCCGGAAGTGATGCTGTCCGAGAGCATGTCCGCGGACCAGTACTTGACCCAGCGCCTGCAGGAGATCGGGCTGAAGGGATAAGGTCTTCGGTCCTTTTGGTCCGTCGTGCCAGAATCAAAGTCTGTTAACGGCGCGCGAGGCCAACGGGGCGCAGCCTCAATTGGGCGCGGTACAGGGCATCGCGGTACAGGGCATGTCGTCGACAGCGCCCCCGACCGGGTGGCGGCGATGAAATTGCCCTGGCCATAGGGCGGGCGGGCGCGATCCGCCGGAGGCTGAGACGCATCGTCTCGCCGGGTGCTTTCGCTATGACCTGTCGCTGCCCTCTCAAAAAGCTGCTGGTTCTTTGTCGAAGGCAGCGGGTACTTTCGGCTTACGCAGAAGCTCAGTTAGCCTTGTCACGCGCGGCGGATGAAGCTGCTGCACAAAAAAACGAGGAGAGGCCCATGACCGTCACCGAAACCGTTTGCCGACCGAAAACCCGGGCGGAGTTGGAAGCGGCCTTGCCGGAGATCCTCTCGGCACCCAAGGATGATGGACGGCTCGACCTGATCGTCGTGCGGCCGGGCCGCGGCGTGCGGACCACGCCGGAGAGCTGCCGCGTCAGCCTGGCAGGCGGTGTCGAGGGCGATCACTGGAACCATGGCGCCCATGTCTCGCTGCCCGATGGCGGCCCGCATCCGGATATCCAAGTCTGCATCATGCCATCCCGCGTCATCCGGGCCATCGCGGGCGGGATCGAAAACTGGGCGCCCGCCGGCGACAATCTGTTCATCGACATGGATCTGACGCCGGTGAATGTGCCGCCGGGCACGCGGCTTGCCATTGGCTCGGCCGAGTTGACGATCACCGAGCAGCCGCATAACGGCTGTCAGGCCTTCATCGACCGCTATGGCCGCGATGCCTGCCTGTTCGTGAATGTCGGCCATGGCAAGGTCCACCGCCTGCGCGGCATCTATGCGCGGGTGAGCCGGGATGGAAGCGTCTCGGTCGGCGACCGGCTGCGCAAGATCGGCTGAGGACGACCGGAACGCTAGCGCAGCCGGGCGCGATCCTTATCGCGTCCGGCGCTGGAACGGCGCCGCAGCGCCCGCTTCAACGGTATCGGCGGAAACAAGGCTTCACCCTGCGCGGGGGCTGTGTTTAACCTTTTGCAAACCGATGGGAAGGATCACAGCCATGTTAAAGACCCTCATCTCCGCCCTTGCTGCCGCGTTAGTCGCTACCGCCTCCCTCGCCGCCGAGTTCAAGCCCGCCGTGGTCTTCGACATGGGCGGCAAATTCGACAAGAGCTTCAACGAAGGCGTTTGGAACGGCGTCCAGCGGTTCATCGACGAGACCGGCGTCGAGGTGATGGAATTCGAGGTCACCAACGAGACCCAGCGCGAGCAGGCGATGCGCCGCATGGTCCGCCGGGGTGCAACCATCGTGCTGGGCGTCGGTTTCGCCCAGGCGGATGCCATCGATGCAGTGGCCGGCGACAACCCGGATGTGAATTTCGCGATCATCGATGTGAGTTGGCTCGATCGGCCCAATCTGCGCCAATACGCCTTCAAGGAGCATGAGGGCAGCTACCTGGTCGGCGTCGCCGCGGCGAAGTCGAGCGACAGCGGCAAGGTCGGCTTCATCGGTGGCATGGACATCCCGCTGATCCGCAAATTCGCCTGCGGTTACGTGCAGGGCGTGAAGGCCGCCAATCCGGAAGCGGAGGTGCTGCAGAACATGACCGGCACAACGCCGGCGGCCTGGAACGACCCCACCAAGGGCGCGGAGCTGGCGCAAAGCCAGATCGACCGCGGCGCCGATGTGGTCTATCACGCGGCCGGCGGCACCGGGTTGGGCGTGATCAACGCGGCGGCCGGTGCGGGCAAGCTCGCCATCGGGGTCGATTCGAACCAAAACGGTATCGCGCCGGGATCGGTCCTGACCTCGATGATCAAACGGGTGGATGTGGCCGCCTATTCTACGCTGATGGACGCGAAGGAGGGCTCGTTCACCGCGGGCGTCAATGTGCTGGGCCTGGCCGAGAACGGCGTCGACTGGGCGGTGGATGACAACAACAAGCCGCTTTTGACCGACGAGATTGTCGCCGCCGTCGAGAAGGCGCGGGACGAGATCGTGGCCGGGACCGTCACCGTGCACAATTATGAGGATACGCAGTCCTGCCCGTTCTGAACGGTGCCGCGAGGGGGAACGGGCGTGGCCGCGCCCGACTTGAAGGCCGAGAGGGCGCGTGGATTCCAGGTTCGCGCCCTTGGCGAGATCGCCATACGCTGCCGCGACATGGACGCGATGGAGCGGTTCTATCGCGACGTGATCGGGCTGGAGCTGATGGCGGCCCGAGATGGTGGGGTCACCTTTTTCCGCATTGCCGACGGGCATGCCGGGCACACGGCGGTCTTGGCGTTGTTTGCGGCCGATGCTGCGGTGCGCCCGGGGCTGCATCCGACCGGAACGGTGCCTGAGGCCGGGGCTGCCTCCAGCCTCCACCACCTGGCGCTCAGCCTCGGCTGGGAGGAGCAGGACGCGGCCATTGCCTGGTATCAGCGGATCGACCAGCCCTACCGGATCGAGCATTTCGATTGGGTCGGTTGGCGGGGCGTGTTCACGGCCGACCCGGACGGCAACACCGTCGAACTGGTCGCCGCGGTTCCCGAGGGTGGGGCGTGAGCGCGCCTGCCGTTGCGCTGAAGGGCGTGTCGAAACGGTTCGGCGCCGTGCAGGCCAACCGCGATGTCGACCTGACCGTCGAGGCCGGCACGATCCACGGCATCATTGGCGAGAACGGGGCGGGGAAGTCGACCCTCGTCTCGATCCTCTACGGTTTTTACCACGCGGATAGCGGCGAGATCGTGGTCGACGGGCAGCCGGCGCGCTTCGAGGGGGCAGCGGACGCCATCGCCCATGGCATCGGCATGGTGCATCAGCATTTCATGCTGGTCCCCAATCTCAGCGTCCTCGAGAACGTCATGCTGGGGGCCGAGGGTGGGCCATTCCTGGCGGAGGGGAAGAAGGCCGCCCGGGCGGAGCTGCAGCGCCTGGCCCGGGATTTCGGGCTGGTCGTGGAGCCCGATGCGATTGTCGGCGATCTGCCGGTAGGGTTGCAGCAGCGCGTCGAGATCCTGAAGGCGCTGAGCCGGGGCGCCAAGATCCTGATCCTGGACGAGCCGACGGGCGTTCTGACGCCGGAGGAGACCGACCGGTTTTTCGACATTCTGCGGGCGCTCCGCGGGCAGGGGGTCACGGTGCTGCTGATCACCCATAAGCTGCGCGAGATCATGGAGGTGACCGACCATGTCTCGGTTATGCGGCAGGGGGAGATGGTCGCGCATCGGGTAACGGCGGAGACATCGCGGGCCGAGCTGGCCTCGCTGATGGTCGGGCGGGAAGTGGCGCTCGACGGCGAATGGCACCCGGCGGAGGCGGCGGGCGACGCTTTGGTGGCCGACGGGTTGAGCTGGCGCGACGCTGGCGGGGTCCTGCGGCTCGACCGGGTGAGCCTGACGATCCGCGCGGGCGAAATCCTCGGCATCGCCGGCGTCTCCGGCAATGGGCAATCGGAGCTTTTGGACCTCCTCTCCGGCATCGAGCGCTTGCAGGAGGGGCGGCTCATCATCGGCAACCGGGTGGTCGACCCCGACGACCCGGCCGATCCGGCGGAGATGCGGGGCCTCGGCCTCGCCCATGTGCCGGAGGATCGGCATCGCCGCGGCTTGGTCTTGCCCTTCGATGCGCGGGAAAATGCGGTCCTGGGCTATCATGACGGGCCGAATGCCGGGCCTGGGCGTCTGCTGAGCCCTGCCACCCTGCAGCAGCACTGCGCGGCGTTGATGGAGCGTTTCGATGTCCGCCCGCCGGGGCCGCGGCTGCGCGCCTCCGGCTTTTCCGGCGGCAACCAGCAGAAGCTGGTGCTGGCGCGCGAGATCGAGACGCGGCCCAGGATTCTGCTGGTGGGCCAGCCGACCCGCGGTGTGGATATCGGCGCCATCGAGTTCATCCACCGCGCCATCGTAAGCCTTCGGGACGAGGGCTGCGCGATCCTATTGGTCTCTGTCGAGCTCGACGAGATCATGATGCTAGCGGATCGGATCGCGGTGATGAGTGCCGGGCGGATTACCGGGGTGATCGACCGGGCGGAGGCGGATACGGCGCAGATCGGGCTGATGATGGCGGGGGTTTCGTCGTCCGACGGGTCCTCCACCTCCCCCGCCCACCCACCCGGAGGCGGAGGACCCGTCGGGGCGGGTGATGCAGCGCATGGGGCTGCACCGTGAAGGGTCTGCCCGCCTGGATCGATCTGGGCCTGATCCCGGCGATGAACATTGCGCTCGCCTTTGCGTTGTCCGGCCTGTTGATCGCGGCGATCGGCGAGGACCCGTTCGCGGCCTTACGGGTCATGATCCAGGGCGCCTTCGTCTTCGACGGCGCGCTCGGCTACACGCTCTTCTACACCACCAATTTCATCTTCACCGGCCTCGCCGTCTCCGTCGCGTTCCAGGCGATGCTGTTCAATATCGGGGCGGAGGGGCAGGCTGCGCTCGGCGGGCTCGGCGCGGTTCTGGTGTGCCTGGCGCTCGACGCTATCCTGCCCGGGCTGTTGGTGATCCCGCTGGCCGTCGCGGGGGCCGCTGCCCTCGGCGCCGGCTGGGCGCTGATCCCGGGCTGGCTGCAGGCCTATCGCGGCAGTCACATCGTCATCACCACCATCATGTTCAACTTTATCGCCGCGGGCCTGATGGTGGCGCTGCTCGCCGGGCCGCTGATGAGTTCCGGCCAGGGCTCGCCGCAGTCGCGCCGCATCGCCGAAAGCGCAGAGCTGCCGCAGATCCAGGACATGCTCGGCGCGGTTGGGGTGCAGATCGGCTCCTCCCCCCTCAATCTCGCCTTTCCGCTGGCGCTGCTGGCGGCGGCGGGGGTTTGGCTGCTGATCTGGCGCACCCGTTTCGGCTATGCCCTGCGCGCGATCGGCCATTCCGAGCCGGCGGCGGTCTATGCCGGCATCGCGGTGCCGCGCATGGTGGTGGCGGCCATGGCCATCTCTGGCGCGCTGGCCGGGCTGATGGCCGTTAACGAGATCCTAGGCGCACAGCACAAGCTGGTGCTGAATTTCACTGCCGGCTACGGCTTCACCGGGATCGCTGTGGCGCTGATGGGCCGCAATCACCCGGTCGGCATTGTCCTCGCAGCACTCCTCTTCGGGGCACTTTACCAGGGCGGCACCGAGCTCGATTTCGAATTCCAGACCATCACGCGCGAGATGGTGCTGGTGATCCAGGCGCTGATCATCCTCTTCTCTGGCGCGCTCGCGCAGATGTTCGTGCCGATGATGATGCGCGCGGCTGGGCGGGCCTGATGGAGCTGTGGATCGACGCCTTGCGGCTCTCCGACGGTGCGTTGCGCCTGGCGACGCCTTTGATCCTCTGCGCCATGGCGGGCTTGGTGTCGGAGCGCGCGGGCATCATCGATATTGGGCTGGAGGGGAAGCTGCTGGCCGCAGCCTTCGCCGCCGCGGCCATCGCATCGATAACCGGCAGTGCCTGGGCTGGCCTCGGTGCGGCGCTGATCGTTTCGGCCCTGCTGGCGCTGGTCCATGGCTTTGCCTGTATCACCCATCGGGGCGAGCAGATCATCTCCGGCGTCGCGGTGAACATCCTCGCCTCCGGCCTGACTGTCGTGGTTGGCATCGCGCTGTTCCGCCAGGGTGGGCAGACCCCGCCGCTCGGCCCGGGCGAGCGGTTCGGATCTCTGAGCCTGCCGGGGGCCGAGACCCTGTCCGGTGTCCCGGGATTGGGTCCTTTCTACGCCGAGCTTATCTCGGGCCACACTTTGCCGGTCTATCTGGCGCTCCTCGCTGTGCCCCTGGTCGCCCTGGTCCTGGCGCGCACCCGCTTCGGACTGCGACTGCGGGCCGTCGGCGAGATGCCCGCTGCGGTCGACAGCGCCGGGGTTTCGGTTACCGCTTTGCGCTACCGTGCGGTCCTGATCGCCGGGCTCCTCTGCGGGGTCGCGGGGGCCTATCTCTCTACTGCCCATGGTGCGGGTTTCGTGCGGGAGATGAGCGCGGGCAAGGGTTATATTGCGCTGGCAGCGATGATCTTCGGCAAATGGCGACCATGGACTGTGTTGTTCGCCTGCCTCCTCTTCGGCGGGCTCGAGGCTGGCGCGGCGCGGCTCCAGGGCGTGTCTCTGCCGCTGATCGGTCCCGCGCCGGTCGAGTTCATCCTGGTCCTTCCCTATATCGCGACCGTCGTACTCCTCGCCGGCTTCTTCGGCCGCGCGGTGCCGCCCAGGGCGCTCGGCGTGCCCTATCGGAAGGAACGCTAGGGGTGGCGGATCCGCTGGCGGCGGAGCAGGAAGCGGCACTGACGGCCGCCGCGCTTGCTGTCCGTGACCGCGCCTATGCGCCCTATTCGGGCTTCCGGGTGGGGGCGGCTCTGTTGGACGAACAGGGCCGCATCCATGCCGGCTGCAATGTCGAGAATGTCGCCTATCCGCAAAGCCAATGCGCCGAGGCGAGCGCCATTGGCGTCATGGTCGCGGCAGGTGGGCGTCAGATCCTCGCGGTGGCGGTCGCGGGGCCCGACGGGCGGGCACCGACCCCGTGCGGTGGCTGCCGCCAACGCCTGGCGGAGTTCGCGGGGCCAGAGACGCCGGTTTTGATCTGTGACGCCACTGGCATTGTCGGTCATCACCTGCTCGGGGCTCTGCTGCCGGCCAATTTTGGGCCGGAACTGCATGGTGGCTGACCGCCCGCGCTTGATCTCGGCGGCGCCTCGGGATCGGGCGAAGATCTAGACCGCTTTGCGACCCGATTGCATCGGTTCCCGCGCTCTAAGCTATTGTTCGAGAGCATTTTCGCGACGCTCGTCTGATTCCGATCAGCTGAAAAATGCTCCAGGCAAGGACGCCCCCGGCGGTCTTCTCTGGGGCTCGCTAACCGATCCACCCGGCGCTGTGCTGGATCGTCTCTCGCTCTGCGGCCGATCCGCAAGCGCAATAGGAATAGCCTCCGCCGCGAGCGCCTGCGTCGCCACGAACCGGGTCGCGGACGCGGCGGCCGGGACGGCCCGCGTCAGCGGGGCGGAACCCCGCACATGCCATGGCGGCGCTTGGCACGCAGAAGGCAAAGCGCAACCGCTAGGTCCCCTCGATCTGCCGGTGGCAGCGGAAATAAAGGTCCGGCAGATTGATCCGGCGGGCGATTTCGGCCGTTGCCGCGCGCCGTCCTGCGGCATTGTAAAACGATCCGCGCACTTGCAGATGCGCGCTCACGGCCCGCAGAAAAGCTTCCGTTACCTCCGGTTCCGGCGCCTGGGGCGCACTGAAGAATGTCTCCAGCCCGGATTGGTGGGTCAGCCCTGGCAAGTCGTAGATCGCGGCACCGAGCGCGATTACCGGCCGGTGCTGCCGAAGCGCCTCGACCGCCGCGGTCGAGTTCGCGGTGATCATGCCCGCCGACGCGCCGGTGAGCAGACGCAGATTGCCGCCCTGGATCACCTCCACCCGGTCGTCCACGCCATGGCGCGCCGCAAGCCGCGCCGTACGCTTCGGCCAATTCTCCCAACCATTGTCGAGCGGGTGCTGCTTGACCACAAGGCGCAGATCCGCCGGCGCGCACCGGGCAAAGGCACCGAGGATCTCGTCGAGCATCGCCTCGATATGCCCGTAGTCCGTCGCCACCCGGATCTGATAGTCGCTCTGCAATTGGAGGGCTACGACCATAAAGGGCGCATCGCCCCCGACCCGCTGCTCGACACAGGCCCGCGCCGCCCGCTCCTCCCGACCCTGTCGGGTAAGCCGCATCAGCCAGGAGGCGTAGTCGAGGAGCGGCGGATAATACTTCTCCGACACATATAGCGGGTAGATCGGGCGCCCGGCGAGATTGAGCAGGTTCCAGGCGACCTCCGACGTGGTTTCCCGCCAAAAGCTATGGGCGAAGAGCGGCTCGGTATCCGGGTCGGGCACGCCTTCGGCCAAGGCCCGGATCGCCTTGGGATCCTTTGGAAAGCGTGACCGTTTGCCCATGGCCAAGGGCTCGAAGGTCAACCAATCCGGGCGCAGATAGCCGAATTCCGTTGTCCAGGCCCGGATGCCGAGGCGGACGGCAACCCGTTCGGCGATCGCGTGATAGGGAAAACGGTCGGCGTAGTAGACGATGTCGCTGACCCCCTCTCGCGCGATATGCGCGGTCAGCCAGGCTTCCCAGCGGCTGAGCCGGCCCCGATAGGAGACCGAGCCGCCCCGGTGCCAGAACAGCCGGTCGCCGAGACTGAAATGCACTTTGCGTACCCGCCGCCCCGCTGCTGCACAGGCATCGCCGAGTTCGGTCCAAAAGGCGCTTGGCGGTCCTTGCAGGAACAAGACGGTGCGCGGATGCATTGCAACTCATCGCTGGCTAGGGTTGGACGGCGGTAAAGAGTGGGCGACGCCTTGTCAATCGGGGCTGCGCTTTCGCCTGCGGAGTGGGAGATGGGCGGATGAGCGGGTGCTGGACATCGGTGGTGATCACGGGCGCGTCCTCCGGTATCGGTCGGGCGCTCGCCGAGGCGCTAGCGGCGCCGGAACGGCGGCTCTTGTTGCTGGGCAGGGACATGGAGCGGCTCGAAGCCGTCACAGCCCTCTGCCGTGCGCAGGGTGCCGTCGCCGAGCCGGTGGTCGCCGACGTGGTCGATGGCTCTGCCCTCGCCACAGTTCTCGCAGCCTTCGAGGCTAAAGCTCCGGTCGATCTGGTGATCGCCAATGCCGGTATCTCGGCAGGATTGGGACCGGACCGTAGCCCGGAGCCACCGGGCATCGCGCGGAAGATCATGCGGGCGAATGTGGAGGGTGTGCTGAACACGGTCGAGCCGCTCTTGCCGGGCATGCTCGCCCGTGGAGAAGGACAGATCGCGCTGATGAGTTCGATCGCGGCGCTGCGGCCGCAGCCGGATTTGCCGAGTTACTCCGCGAGCAAGGCGGCGGTGCGCGCCTATGGTATCGCACTGCGGGGCTGGCTGCGGCCCCGGGGCATTGCGGTCAGCGTGATTTGCCCCGGTTTTGTGACCTCGCCGATGTCGGCGCGGCATCGGGGTGCGAAGCCCTGGGAAATGCCGGCGGAACCGGCCGCAGCGCTGATCCTCCGGGGATTGGCGCGGCGCAGGGCATTCATCAGCTTTCCCTGGCCCCTGGTGCTGCTAAGCTGGCTCGACAACCGCTTCTTGCCGGCCTGGCTGTCGGACCGGATGGTGGCCATGTTTGCGGCTACTGTCGAGCCAGAGGCACCGCCAGACCGTGGGCCGCGCGAGACCTGATATCCAGGCCGCCGCGTCCGGCGCTGCCGCCTTTGGCACGCCCAGCGCCCGCGGCGGAGACATCAGCCTCGGCGCGGGTGGCACTGCCCCGGGCGCCTGCGGCCTCTCCACATGCCCCGACGATGAAGCGCGCCGCGAGCGCCAGCGCTGCCACGCGCCGGGTGGCTGACGCGGCGCCCCAGTCACCCTGCCCGCATGCTCCGTTGCCTGCGCCGTCGAGATGTCGGTTTCAGGTGCCGGTCAGGTCGGCCTGCTGTCCCGTCAGTTCGGCGACCAGACGGTCGACCTCTCCGCAACTCTCGACGGTCCGGCCGACCGCCTCGTCGATCTGGGCTGCATTGTGCTCGCTGGTGAGAAAGAACCGCAGCCGCGCCTGCCTCTCCGGCACCGCCGGATGGGTGATCGGCAGGACGCTGACCCCCTTTTGCAGCAGAAAATGCGACACTGCGATGGCTTTGATCGAGTCGCCGATAATCGCCGGCGTCACCGCGGAGCCCTGGCTTAACCCGGTGTCGAGCCCGGCCTCCCGCGCCGAGGCGAGCAGGCGGCGGCCATTTGCCTGAAGCCTCTCGACCCGTTCGGGTTCCGCCTCCATCACCTCGAGCGCCGCTAGGGCCGCGGCGGCCACCGGCGCCGAGATCCCCACGGAGAACACGAACCCGGGCGCCGAAAACTTCAAGATATCGATCAGCGCCCGGCTGCCGGAGATATAGCCACCGCATCCCGCGAGGGTCTTCGACAGCGTGCCCATCCAAATCTCGACCGATTGGGGGTCGATGCCTTGCGCCTCCGCCACGCCTCTGCCGGTTGGCCCGAGCACACCCATCCCATGCGCCTCGTCGACCATCAGCCACGCATCGTGACGCCGCTTGATCTCGATCAGCCTTGCAAGATCGGGGCTGTCGCCATCCATCGAGTAGAGCCCCTCGACCGCGATCAAGACATGGCGGTGGCGACCGCGGATTTGCGTCAGCCGCTCCTCCAGCCAGTCGTAATCGTTATGCGGGAACACCAGCCGGTGCGCGCGGCTGAGCTTCGCCCCCTCGGCAATCGAGTTGTGCGAGAGCTGGTCCATCAGGATCAGATCGTCCTGGTCCAACAGCGTGCCGACCGTGGTGACATTGGTCGCATGGCCGGAGACCATGACGACGGCGTCCTCGGTGCCGTAATGGGCGGCGAGCCGCTCCTCCAACGCGCGGTGATAGGGCCGCTCGCCCCCTACGACGCGGGAAGCCATGGCCGAGACGCCATAGCGGTCGATGGCGTCCTTTGCAGCGGCTGCAACCTTCGGATGCCCGTTCAGGCCGAGATAGTTGTAGGAGGAGAAGCTGATCCGGGGCGCGCCGGAGATCACCGGCTCCGGCCCGGGCGCGCCGTCATGGACGCGAAAGAACGGGTTCGAGAGCCCGACCGTCTCCATCGCTGCGTGTTGCATCGAGAGCGTCTTGGCGCGCGGCAGACTGGCAAAATCGAAGGCTTTCGGCCCGGTGGCCTGGCGCGGACTGGTCCGGTCGGTTGGCCCGATGGTTCCGGAACCCGCCCGCATGCGATGCGCCGCCCGCAACCGCCCGATCAAGGCTGCACGGTCCTCGGGCTCTGCCTGTGTCGTCATCAAGATCCCCCGCCGCCGGCACGGCGGACCTGCTCGGCGATGCGGTTGACGGCGCTCTGCACCTCTTCGCCGCCGCCGATGGCCACATGCTTGGCCACCAGCGCGCCCATCTCGCCCTCGGGCTCCGAACCGGCCTCGCCCGGCTCGGTGCTCCGGATCCGGGTCAGCACCTTCTGGGCAAGATCCGCAAGCGTCACCTGATCGCCTAGGGTCATCAGAGGGAGCGAGATGCCCAACTGCTCCTCCGCCGACATTTTCAGGTCGACGGCCATCAGGCTGTCAAAGCCGAGTTCGGTCAGTGGGCGATAGGGGTCGAGATCGCCTTCCGGTTGGCGCAGGATCCGCGCCGTTTCCGCGATGAGCTGGCGCTGGATGTGCTTGCGGGCGGCATCGTCATCGAGCCCTTCGAGCTCCGCCAGGAAGTCATGGGCCGAGCCGGAGCCGCGGCGGGCGGCACGGTCGACCAGAGAGAAGAGGGTGCTCTGCACCATCGGCAGATCATCGGCCAAGCGCCCCCATTGCATCGGTGCATAGGCAACCATCGGCGGCAGCCCAGGCGCGGCCAGCAGCGCGCCGAGCCCCGCCAAAGCCTCGTCGGCGGACATCAGCGCGTCGTCGAGGCGCCTGGCTAGGAACTCCCGCGTCTCGGCCTCCCGCGCCAGGTAACCCTGGTCGCGGATCGGACCCCAGGCGATGGCAAGCGCCGGCAGACCGGCGGCGCGGCGCTGCGCGGCCAGGCTTTCCAGCGCCGCATTCGCGGCCACATAGGGCGCCTGTCCTGGATTGCCGAAGAGCGTCGTGACCGAGGAATAGAGCAGGAAATGGCGCGGGCTGAGTTGCCGGCTGACCCGGTCGAGCAATTGCGCGCCCTCAAACTTCGGGCGCATCACCGCGTCGAAGCGGCGTGGGTCCAATTCCGCAAAGGGCGCGTCGTCCAGCACCATTGCCGCGTGGACAACACCCTCGACCGGGCATCCCTCCGCCTCGATCCGGGCGATCAGCACCTCCATCGCCTCGCGGTCGCAGACATCGACGGCGCAGGTCTCGACCCGGGTGCCGGCGGCGCGGATCTCGCCGAGGATAGCCTCGCCGCCGGGCTGGGCAACGCCAGAGCGGGAGGTGAGCCACAACCGCTCGACCCCCTTCGCCGCGAGCCAGCGCGCAGTAGCGAGGCCGAACCCACCGAGGCCGCCGACGATCAACCAGGGGCCATTGCCGACCGCCTCGCCCGCGGTTTTCGCGGCAGGGGTCGGAACTTCCGGCCCGCGGATGACGATCTTGCCCACATGGTCGGCGCGCTGCATCAGGCGGAACGCGGAGACCGCCTCGCCCGCATCGAAGACCTGCAATGGCGGCGGCGAAAGGGCGCCGGACGCGAAGCCGTCCAACAGTTCGCCAAACATGCGCTTGGCGAGATCCGGCCGGGCGCTGACCAACTGGTCCGCATCGACGCCGAAATAGCTGAGATTTTGGCGAAACGGCCGCAGACCGATGCGAGAATTTGCGTAGTAGTCCTGTTTGCCCAGCTCGACAAAGCGCCCGAACGGGCGGAGACAGGCGATCGAGCGGGCCATCGCCTCGCCGGCCAGGGAGTTGAGGACGACGTCCACGCCTTCACCGTAGGTCGCTGCCAGGACCTCGTCGGCGAAGGCGAGGCTGCGGCTATCGAACACCCGCTCAGCGCCCAGGAGCTTGACGAGCGCCCGCTTCTCCGGCCGCCCGGCGGTGGCGAAGACCCGTGCGCCGCGGGACCTGGCGATCTGCAGGGCCGCGAGGCCGACGCCACCGGCCGCGCCGTGGACCAGCACAGTCTCGCCCGGCGCGACGTGCGCCAGCTCGGCGAGGGCGTATTGTGCGGTGAGGAAGATCGTCGGCAGCGCGGCGCCGGCCTCGAAGGACAGCGTGTCCGGCAGCGGGGCGACGACCGCCGCCGGCAGGGTAACATGGCTCGCAAAGGCGGCTGGCGCGAAGGCAATGACCCTTTGCCCTTCCTCCAGCCCGCTGCCCTTGCCGCAGCGTGTCACAACGCCGGAGCATTCCATGCCGAGAGTCGGACCGGCAAAGCCTGCCTCTAACGCCTCGGCCGGCAAAAGGCGCTGCGCCCACATCACATCGCGAAAGTTCAGCCCGGTGGCGGCAACGGCGATTTCGACCTCGCCCTTGCCAGGCGCACGGCGGCTCGTGGGCCGCCAGGAGAGGCTGTCGAGCGAGCCTTCGCGTTCCAGTGTCAGGATCCGCCCGGTCTCTGCCCCCGCATGCGCGGTGGTGGCGGCGACGGCCGGGTTGGGCAGAGGTTCGACCCGCGGCGCGAGCGCGCCATCGGCGTCGAGGAACAATTCCCTCTCTACCCCGGGCTTGGCGATGACTGCAGCAGCCCTGGCAGCGCCAGCAGCCGGATCCATCGCCGGGTCGAGATCGATCTGGCGGATATCGGTGCCGGGATACTCATTGACCAACACCCGCGCCAGGCCGCGCAGGGCAGCGTCGGCGGGACGGTGATCTGCCGCCGCACCGCTGGCGGCGCCGTCGATCCGGGCGCCACGCGTGACGACCCAGGCCCGGGCCGGTGCGTCCCCGCCCGCGAGCAGGCGCCTTAGCAGCGAGACGCGCCGCTGCCCCTCCCGATGCGTTCGACCGCCGCGCCCGGGCATCCCACGCTTCGTGATCGGCGGGCAAACCACCACGTCGGTCATCCGGTCGGGCACAGGCCAAGGGGCGACCGGGTCCGGCAACGGTGCCGCATGACTATCGATCCCAAGGGCGCCGAGCGCTTCGGCAATCGTCTCCGCCTCGCTGGCGCCGGCCACGGTTGGATCGTGGAACACGATGACATGGCGCGCCCGTTCCTCGGCACTGGCTTCCGCCTTGACGGCGGCGGGCTCGCGGATCGCGGTGACCAGATGGGCCGGATGGGTCGGTGTGGACAGGACGAGCGACCCAGCCTGACAAAAGCCCTCCGCCGCGAGCATCTCCGCCCATTCGGTGCCGCCGCGCCGGTGCGAGAGCGGCAGATCGGCCATTGCGCTGCCAGTCCACCACCCCTCGGAAAGTCCGCCGAGCATATCCGTGAACAGGTCGGGCGCGCTTTCGACACCCACGAGCAAAGCGCCCGGGGCGAGCGTTTCCGCAAGGGCTGGGACGCCCGCCTCGCCCAGATCCGCAAACCGGTCAGCGGAGAGCACGATGTCATAGGGACCCGCGGCGAGCGCCTCCTCCAGCGCAAGGCCTTTGCAGCGGCCGCCTGCCCCGGGCGGCAGGCCGCGGGCGTTGAGATCGCTGATCCGCCCGTCAGGATCGGAGAGGACCAGGCTATCCACGCTGTCTGAGGCCATCATCCGGTCCCGGAAATGCGGCGGCACATCGCCGAGCACCAGGATCGCTAGGCGCCGTCGGGCGGGCCAGGCATCGATGAGGTCGGTGGCGAGCCGCTCTAGAGCTTGCCAGACCACGCGGCGGACGGGACTGTGATCGGCGGCAAGCCGTGCCGGCATCGCGGTCTCGAGCCCCTCGCGGAGCCGTTCGGGAAGCTGGGTCGCCACGCGGAACAGGGCCATCAGATCGCCGGAGCGCTCTGGCGCCTCCGCGATCAGGGCATCCACGGCCGCCGCCATGGACGGGTAGGGTGCCTCAGCCGCCAGGCGCAGGACCGGCTGGCTGCTGCCGCCGGTCGCCTCGCAATCCGCAACCGCGCCATCTTCCTGCAGCGCGCCGAGCAGCCGTGCATAGAGCGGGCGGGCGGAGCAGTGGATGTGATCGTTGTCGGCCTCTGCGCAGATCCCGGCGACGGCAAGTTCGGACACTGCGTCCCAGGCCACGCGCCGGCAGGCGGCGTCGACGAGGAGCGAGCCGGCATCGGGCTCGGGCATCTCGCCCGGCGTCACTGCGAGCCCGAGCGCCCGAAGACGCGCGACGGGGTCCGCCCATGCCATCGGCAGTGGGTTGCGTGCCGTGTCTTCGCTGGCGAGCCGGACCATCCGCTCGGTCCACGCAATGGGGCCGTCATGGCGCGCCCGCGAGAGGCGCACACGCTTCAGCCGCAGTCCGGTGAGGCGCGCGACCGGACGCCCCTCGGCATCGGTCAGGTCGATGCTCGCCTCGCCGCCGAAATCCGTCAGACGCAGGAGCTGAATGTCCGCCCGGACCGCCGCGACGCCGCGGGCCAGCAATGTCAGCCGGCCCATGCGAACCGGCAGGAATGTTTCGCCGCCCGTGACGCCACGCTCGCGCATCTGCGCGGCGATCAGCGGAAAGATCCCATGCAGGGCCGCGTCGAGGCCCGCCGGGTGCACCAAGAACCGTCCGGCATCTGCAGGGGCCGCAAGCTCTGCCACCGCGCGCCCAGCACCGGCGCGCAGGCTTTTCACGAGCTGCAGGCTTGGCCCATAGGACAGCCCCGCTTCGCCGAGCAGACGGTAGAGACGCGTGCCCGTCCATTCGACCGCTAGCAGCGCTGCGGATTGCTCGGCCTCCGTGGCCTCTGCGCCCGTGGGCGCCCGGGCGACCGTGCCCCGGGCGTTCAGTAGCCAATCCTGGTCTGAGCCCTGCGGCCTGCTTTCGATACGGACGATGCCGGTTTCAGGCTCGACCTGCGTTCGGATCCGCGGGGCCTGCCCCTTTTCGACCGCCAGGGGTTGTAGGATGTCGAAATCCGACAGCTCGGCCGGTCCCTCGCCGAACAGCGACGCCGCCGCGGCGAGGGCGATTTCGGCAAACCCGGCGGCAGGCATCACTGCAGCGCCGTCGACCACGTGGTCGGCGAGCCAGTCCAACCGTTCCGCGTCGATAAGCGCCTGCCAGCTCGGATCGCCATCCCGGGCAGACCAGCCGAGCAGCGGATGATCCTCTTGCCGGCCCAGGGTATTCAACGCCTCCGGCGTGGGTGCGTGGCGGTAGTGTCCGAGCGCCCAAGGATAAGCCGGCATATCGGCCGCTGCCGCCCGTTTTGGGCCGAAGAAGGCTGTCTCGTCGATCCGGGCGCCATGGGCGACGGCACGTGCCGCGACGGCCGCCGCGCTGCTGCATGGCTTCGTCGGGCCGTCGAGCGCCGCCGTTACGGCAACCGATCGCCCGAGGCCGCGCATGGTGTCGCTGACATAGCTTTGCAGCACCGGCCGCGGGCCGATTTCCAGGAACACACGGCAGCCGAGATCCGCCATCGCCTCTACTGCGCTGCGGAAACGGACGGGTTGGCGCGCATTCTGCCACCAAAACTCAGCATCGAGGGCGGTACCCGGCATCTGCTGGCCGGTCGTGGCGGACACAAAGGCGGTCTCGCCGGTCGCGCGCGGCGTCAGGCCTTGAATGCCGTCCAAGAGCGTCTCGCGGACCTGCTCCATCGCTGGCGCGTGATAGGGATAGGCGACATTGAGCAGCCGAACGGCGATGCGGCGCCGCCGCGCCAGATCCGCAAAGCGCTTCAGCTCCTCCTCCGGTCCCGAGAGAGTGACGCTGCGCGGGCTGTTGTCGCCTGCCATCACCAGACCATCGAGGGCAAAATCGGCAATCGCCTGCTCGACCGCTTCGACACCGGTGAGCACCGCCGCCATGCCGCCAAGGCCCCGCAACGGGTGCACGGCGCGCGACCGCGCGTGGATGAGACGGACCGCGTCGGGAAGGCCGAGCGCCCCCGCGGCCCATGCGGCGGCGACTTCGCCCACCGAATGGCCCATGACCAACTGCGGTCGCAGACCTTGCGCTGCCAGCGCCTCGGTGAGCGCGACCTGAAGGGCGAACAGCAAGGGTTGCGCGATCTCGCTGTCGTCGAGACGCGCTTCGAGGTCGGCACCATTTGCGATGCCGATGAGATCCGCGCCGGTCTGAGACGCGAATTCTGCGGCGACCGCGTCGAAAGCGGTGCGATAGGCTTCATCTTCGGCGTAGAGGCCCGCGCCCATCCCAGCCCATTGCGAACCATTGCCCGCATAGACAAAAGCGGTCTTGCCCTCCCTCTCCGCCTTTTCGGCGATCGCGGCCGTCGCCGTTGGGCGATCCCGCGCCAGACTGTCCAGCTCTGAAGCCATGGCAGCCTGGGTCTTGCCCAGAAGGACCGCGCGGCAACTCAGCCGATGGCGTCGATGCGCTGCCGTCGCGATCAGGCGCCGTCCCTCTGCCTCCGACGTATCAACGATGCGGTCGCGCCATTCCGCGGCGAGCGACTGCAATCCCTCTCGGGTTGCCGCGGACAACACCAAAGGCGGCATCGGACCATTCCCGCCGCTGTCGTCGATTGTCCGCTCCTCGACGGTCGGCTGGCGAAGAACAGCATGGGCGTTGGCGCCTCCGAAGCCGAAGGAATTCACTCCTGCCAGCCAGGGTGCCCCACCCGGCCGGCTGCCGAGGCGAACCGGCCGGGTCGCCACCGACAGCCCGAGCTCGTCGCATGGGATGTTTGGGTTCACCGTCTCCACATGCAGCGTGCTGGGATAGATGCCATTTTCCAGCGAAAGCTGCGCTTTTAGCAGACCGACCATGCCGGAGCCGGCCTCGAGATGTCCGACATTCGACTTCGCCGACCCGATCGGCAGGGGTGCCGTCCGCGCCTTTCCCAACGTCTCGCCAATCGCCGAGGCCTCGATCGGGTCACCGACCGCAGTGCCCGTGCCATGCGCTTCGACGAAAGCGAGCGCATCGCCTGTGACGCCGATCCGGCCATAGACCTGGCGAAGCAATCGCGCTTGATCGTCCCGCGACGGCATCGAAAGACCGATGGTGCGCCCGTCGGAGTTGATCCCCGTTTCGACCAGAACGCTGCGCACCGGTTCGCCACCGGATGTCGCGTCATCCAGCCGGCGGAGCACGAAGGCCACCGCCCCTTCCGCCCGGACATAACCGTCTGCGCCGGCGTCAAAGGCGCGGCAGAGGCCCGTGGGCGACAGCATCGCCGCGCGGGAGAACCCGACATAGTGATAGGGGGATAGGATGGCGTTCACGCCGCCGACAATCGCCGTGTCGACCTCGCCCGATCTCAGCGCTGCCAAGGCCTGGTGAAGCGCATAGAAGGACGACGAACAGGCCGTATCGACGGTGAAGCTCGGCCCCTTGAGATCCAGCGCATACGAGATCCGGTTCGACAGGATCGAGAGTGTGTTGCCGATCATGAACTGCGCCTCGATCCCGGCGGGATCGGCGCAAAACGAGAGGCCGTAATCGAGGCTCGACGCGCCCACGAAGACGCCGGTCGAGCCGCCGGACAGCGCTGCGGGCGGCATTGCCGCAGCCTCCACCGCTTCCCAGGCGACCATCAGTAGCATCCGCTGCTGCGGATCCATCTGATGCGCCTCGCGCGGAGAAATTCCAAAGAATCCGGGGTCGAAATCCCATAGCTCCTCCACCAGCCCTGCGGCCGAGGTGTAGGCGGTGCCCATGGTGTTGCGATCCGGATTGGTGAACCGCCCGACCGCCCAGCGGTCAGAGGTCACGGACCCAACCGCACAGCGCTCGTCCATCAGGAGCGACCAAAATGCCTTTGGATCTGGAGCTTGGGGGAGGCGACAGGCATATCCTGTCACGGCAATTTCGCTCAGGGCCTGTGGGTCCCGTCGGCTCATTTTTCTTCGTCCACCCCGTCCCGGTTTGACCTGCTCGATCCGGCGGGACGCCCCAGCCGGACAATTCGTCTACCGTGCTATCCCTGTGGCCTCAACTTCACAGGTTGCCCGTTTTTCTTGGTTACAGTCTTTGGAAACCCCCTTTCAAATGACGTCTTTGCCGCACTTGCATTGGAATCTACCCCAAGTACGTACTTCACTATATCGCGCTGCAAAATTCATTGTCACCATTCTGTTTTGGGTCCCCGTCCGACTTGTTGGGCCTTCCCACGCCGCGAGGGCTGTGTTCAAACACCTTATGCCGGCTGGTACGGGGCACGGCGGAGCTTCCGGTGCCCCTAGGGACACCGCCACAAGCGCCCAGACTAGGTCCGTGTCGTGCGATAGCAAAGGGGGCAAGGGCACAAAATCCTGTGGATCGGTTGGCTGCCACTACATGTGGTAACCAGCCGAAGCGTGGAAGTCTGCCCGAGCGCTCGCCAAATCCTGGCTCTTCGGTGTAATCTCGGGCGGTGGCCGCCGGTACAGTTTGCGGGCGGCACGGGTTATCGGCACGGATCACATCAGGGCTGCGCTGTGAGGCTCGCGCGGCCCTTGGGGCGGAGCAGGAGACGGCGAGGGGATGCTGAAACGGACAGGCGCGGGCGCGGCTTCGGCCGCTGTCCAGCGAATCGCCGTACTGGGCTCATTCCTTCCGGCAGGTGGCGGCGATGCGGTCTTCTCTGCGGCGCTGGTCCGGGGCTTGCGAGCCACAGGCCATGCGGTTTGCACGCTCTGCCGCCGCGACCGCGGACGGGCCGAGACGGTACTTCCGCGGCGGCCCGGGCGCTTGCCGGAAGATCTGGGCGCCTGGCGGCCCGATTTCTTCATCGAGATCGAGAGCCAGGACCCACGCGATGCGCGCATGGTCGCGCCCGGCTTTTCTGCGAAAGCGCTTCTGGACCTGCCAGGGGCCGCGATCCGAGCTGTGTCCTTTCGCCAGGCCGTCGGTCGGGTGGCGGCGCGTCGTCTGCGGGTGATCATCGCGCCTGCGGGCGGGAAGCCGAGCGACGCTGTGGGGCGAAAGACACTCCGGATCGCGCGGAGTGCGGTGATGGCCGATCCGACAAAGGCCGCTGCGGCG
This sequence comes from Pseudomonadota bacterium, assembly GCA_039513195.1. Taxonomy (GTDB): domain Bacteria; phylum Pseudomonadota; class Alphaproteobacteria; order Rhodobacterales; family Rhodobacteraceae; genus Thermohalobaculum. The sequence continues at coordinate 137,880 of JBCCRM010000005.1, forward strand.
TTGATCCAGGCGCTCGACCTCGGGGCGCCGGACGGACCGCCAGGCGCTAGGCCCGCGGGCGACGTCGCGTTGTTGTCGGAAACCTGGGCAGCGCATGACTTCTCCCGCCATGCGCTGATCCTGAGGATCCGGAAGGGTGCCACGACGGGCCGTGCGCCGGGTCCGTTCCTTCCCGGCGACGGCCCGCGCACGGCCATGGCGAATGCGCCGGAGCCTGGCATGGCGGATGCCAAGCTGCCCATGTCGCGTTTTATGGCCCATGCGCGGGCTGCGCTGCGGGTGGAGGAGGAGTTCGATCTTGCCGACCCCTGGCAGGCCGATGGGTTTGCGCGCTGGTATCTCTCTGCGGTGCCAAAAACGTTTCGCGGAATGATCGCGCCGGTGTCGGACGCTTTGCGGGATCACCTGGCCCAGGACGCAGCGCCATCTGGCGCAGGGCTTTGCCGCGTCAGCCGGTTGTTGGCGGCGGAGGCGACGTCCGTGAACCCAACCTTGCTGGCGGCGGGCCGCGGCCGCGCTATCGCCGAATGGTGGTATCTGGCGCATGAGCCAGCCAGGCGTTTCCATGCTGCGCTGACCCCGGATTACTGCCGGGCGGAGGCGGCGCGCGTCCCCGCGGCGGGCCGCGGACAGCCTTTCGACATGCCGGAAATCCTGTGGCGCGCATTGGTAGAGAACGAGGCGTATCGGAAGCTCTATCCGCCTGCCGATCCATCGGCGCGGGTAGCCTTCGTTTATGACCAGCTCTTGAACAGCTTCGATACTCCGATCCGAGCGCAGCGTTTCGATGGCCCGGTGCGCGCCTGGTTCGCCGGGCCGGTTGATGGGCGCAAGGGCGCCGTTAGCCGGTTCGAGTTGCTGACGGCCTTCTATTGCGCAGAAGCAGCAACCTCGCCGGAGGATTTGCTCGATCCCGCCGGGTCCGACGCGATCCGCCATTGGTTTCGAGCGACGGTCTGCGCCGTCCACCCGCCCTTCGAGGCATTCGCGACTAAGGCATCGCCCGAAGAGGACCGGGCTTTCGAGCTGATCGGCATGGCGGGGAGCGAGAGCGGACTGGGGGCCAATCTGTGGATGAGCGCCGAGGCGTTGGCGCGCGCCGGCGTCACCCCCCGGATCAGGAATGCCGACCAGGGGTTTTCCGAGGTGCCTGCCAGGGCGATCGGCAAGGGTGACGGGCAGACGGCGCGCAAGGCCGCACTGGTGCATCTAAACGCCGATGCTGTGCCGCAGGTGCTGTGCCACCCGCTGTTCGACCGTCACCCGGACCTCTATGCTATCGGCTTCTTGCTTTGGGAGTTCGACCGCATCCCCGACAGCCATCGCCTGGCGATGGATATGCTGGACGAGATCTGGTGTCCCTCCACCTTCCTGTCCGACGTCTATGCCAGAGAGACCGGGCGGCCGGTGCGCACGGTGCTAAAGGGGCTGGAGCTGCCGGAGGTGGCCCCGATGTCGAAACAGGCGATGGGCGTCGAAGGCGACGAATTCACATTCCTGGTGAGTTTCGACTTCCATTCTTCGGTCGAGCGGAAGAACCCGCTCGCTGGCGCCATAGCCTTCACCCGGGCGTTCCAGGCGGGCGAAAAGGTGCGCCTGATCGTCAAGACCACGCAGGTCGTCCGCGGTCATTGGGGCGACCCCCATGGCCAATGGCCGCAGATCGCCGCGCTGGCGGAGGCAGATCCGCGCATCCGGATTGTTGCCGACAAGATGGCGTTCGATAGCTATCTCGGCATGATAAAGGGCTGCGATTGCCTGGTCTCGCCCCACCGAGCCGAGGGCTTCGGCTATCTGCCCGCCTATGCGCTGATCTTTGGCCGGCCGGTGATCGCAACCGACTACTCCGGCACCGCCGACTTCATCACCGCCGACACCGGCTATCCTGTTGCATGGCACCGGCGCGAGGTTCGGTCGGCGGAGGCGATGTTTCCGATCCATGGCGCGTCATGGGCGGATATCGACGCGGATGCCCTGGCGGCTGCGATGCGGAGCGTCTACGAGGATCGGGAAACCGCCGTCGGCCGGGCCGCCCGTGGCCAGGCGCTGATGCGGGACCGCTTTTCGGTCGCCGCGCAGGCGGAGCGATACCGGGTGCGGCTGAGAGAGATCGGCATCCTCGCATGATGGACAGCGACACCAATGGCGATGCCGAGATGGCGGATGGCCGGGTTGTCCTGCGTCTCGAACGGGTGACCAAGTCGGATGGCCGCAAGCTGATCCTCAGCGATCTGTCGGCCCGCTTTTCGACCGGCGAGCTTACCGCGATCGTCGGCGCGCGGGGCTGCGGCAAGAGCCTGCTGTTGCGAGTGATTTCCGGGCAGCGGGTGCCGGACAGCGGGCACGTCGTCCTATCCGGCCCGCCGGCGCCGCAGGTGGCCGCCGGCTGGGCGCTGCACACTGCGGGCAGTTTGGAGCGGGGGCTCGGCATGATTGCCGCCGCCTATGGCATTCAGACCAAAAGCTATGTGGCTGCCGTCGCCTCGCTCCTCGACGACCCGACGGTGTTGACCAAACCGTTCAAGGAGGTGCCCGGGGTCGACCGCAGTTTGGTGATGTATGCCTGCAGCTATCTGGTGCCGGCCGAGGTCTATTTGGCGGATGGTTCGCTGTTGCCCAATGCGCCGCATCTTCGCGCGCGGTTGGAGCCGTTGTTCCTGGATCTGCGCGCGCGGGCGACGGTGATCCTGGTGACCCATGACCCGCTGGTCGCCCGCCGCAACGACGCCAACCGTTTTGCCATCCTGTCGCGGGGCAAACTGCGCTTCTTCCCGGATCTGGACCAGTTGACCGATGCGTTCGGCGCGCCCTCCGACCCGCCTATGGCGTCCGAAGAGACGCCGTGAAGATGCGCAGCACCAGCCAGATCGCAAACGCAATGCCGGTATATTTCAGCACTTCGAGCCAGCGGATCGGCATGGTTGAAAGGATCGGGCGGCGCGGCGTCACGAAGACGACCAATTGCACACGGCTCAGTTCGGCATTGGCCTGGGCCTGCTGACGCAGCTCTAGCGTCGAGACAAAGGTGTCCCGGGCGATCTGGTACTGGTTTTCCAGCCGCTCATACTCGTTGAGCTGCTCCGGCAGGAATTGATCGGCCGGCCCCCCGCCAAAACTGTCCCGCTCGGCGCTGATCTGGGCGAGCAGGCTTTCAATCCGCTTTTCCAGCACCGAGATCTGCGGCGAGTTCGGCACGTTCTGACGCAGTGTGCGCAGGCGCACGCGCGCATCGGTCAATTGATCTGTCAGCTGCGCGATCATCGTCAGGATCGTCTCGCCCTCGCCCTCCGGCGTGATAACCCGGTTGCGGCGGCGGAAATCCTCGATCTCGGCGAGGGCCTGAGCCAGCCGGGTCTCTGCCGTCGCGAATTCCTTGTCGACAAAGGCCAGCATCTCGGTCTGCGCCTCTTCCGAGAGCTGGTCGACCAGGCGGTCCAGCATCTCGACCAGCGCATCGGCGATCCGCCGGGAGTCGTCCGGGTGATAGGCGCTGACGGTCACGGTGGTGATGCCGGTGATCACGTCGAAGGTGACGGTGATGGCGCTTTCCCAAAACTCCAACAACTCCTCCGGCGCGATGGTCGGCTCGTAGCCGCGCACCGGGTCGTCGCCATCGCGGTCGAGCATCTCGCGCAGCGGCACCCGTGCCTCCAGATCCGCCAGGGCGGCAGGAGAGACGAGATAGTCTTCGAGAATAAAGCTGTCGCCGGCCATCTGCAGCGCGCTGGCAGCAGCGCCCAGGACACCGCCGACATCGTCGCTGCCTTCCTGGATCGCGCCGCCGCGCACGGCATAGCGGAACTCCGAAACATAGCGGTCCACCGCGATCGTGTAGAAATAGAGCGCGGCGAGCAGCGCCGGCACGCAAACCCCAGCAGCAAAGCCGACAAAGGGCCAGAAGAACGACCGGCGTGCCATTTTGAGCGGCGGCAGCGGTTGCGCCTGGGGCACAGCCTTTGGCCTCGGACGGCGCGGTGCGGCCCGGCGGTCGGCGACCAGAGGATTGTCTGCCTTCATCCCGTTATCCGTCCCGGCCCAGTGGCCCCATCCGGTCATTCTTTGCGCCGCGCCGCTCCCGTTTCGCTGCGCCGCCGCATCGTGCTTGCACCCCGGCTGCCGCATCGATATGGACTGGGAAGCGGTGAAACAGCCTGCTGGTCTAAAGATCTTGTATGGAAGTACTGCCTCCCGATCAATCCTGGACCGTCTCAATCTGATTTGGACGCTCCTTTGGCAGAGTTTCGTGCCGCGCAATAAGCGCGAAAGCATGAAACTTGTCTGGGTTTTTCTGGAACCGGCCGGCCAGTTGGCGGTTTTGGTGATCGTCTTTTCGCTGGTCGGCAAGACTGCGGATTACGGGCGCAGTTTCCCGATCTTTTTGTTGACCGGGATCAGCATGCTCACCCTCTATAACGCCGCGTCGCAATCGGTGGCGGTGGCGGTCATTTCGCTGCCGAGCCCAGTGCGACTGCCGCATATCGGTCTGTTCCATGACGCGATTGCGCAGCTCTTGTTCGCCTGGATCACCACCTTTCTGTCGGTGCTGCTGATTTGGGGCTTCATAACCTGGTATGAGGGGCACGCGACAATGCCCCAGGATTGGTTTCGCTGCCTCGGTGCCCTGGGTCTGGCAGGGTTCCTCGGCTTTGGCATGGGCATGATCCGGGGCTATTGCAAACAATTCATCCCAGCGCTCGACCGAATTTACACGGTGTTTCGCCGGGCGCTCTTGTTCATCTCCGGCATCTTCTATGTGCCGTCCTTTCTGCCGCCATTTTTCCGCGATGCCCTGGCCTGGAACCCAATCCTTCAGGCGGTCGAGATGAACCGGAAAGGCTTTTATGGCGAGGACTATCCCAGCATCGTCTTCTCGCTGGAGTATCTGGTCACATTCGTGCTCTCGGCGGTGACCTTCGGCATGTTGCTGTTGTGGTTCGAGCGTAGGCGGATCATGGGATGACGGTCAGCCAGAACGTGGTCGCGCCTGCGACGGAGTGGGCGAAACCCGCCGCGGGTCCGGAGCGGCCGAGGGCGCTGGTGATCGGCGCCTTTCCGCCGGAGCCCGGCAAGGGCGCGGCCCTGGCGGCCCAGTCTGCCCTAGTCTTGGCTGCGGAGGGATATTCGGTGGTGACGCTTGCCGTCTCCGGCCAGGGTCTGGCGCACCGGGTTCTGGAGTTTCGCAAGCAGATCGATATCGAGCGGTTGTTCGAGGAACTAAAAGGCGAGATCTTCGATGTGGTCGTGATCGACCCGGCCGCCTTTTCGATGCGGACGCCGAAGCGGCATCAGCACTTGCCGGTCATGCTGCACCAGTTTCGGGCGCTCTGGCGGCTGGCGCGGATTGGGCGGCAGGTGATCACCCTTGGCGGAAGGGTCGGTGGGCGCGGGCCTCTAGGCGCATTCGGCCAGGCGATGCTGTCCCGGCGGCGCGTGGATCGCCTGTCGCCGGGGCTGCCGCTGTCCAAGCATCGCGCGCGGTTGCGCCGTTTGCTGGCGCCTGCGCCGGGGCGGCGTTCTAGCAGACCGGTGACCTTGGCGGAGGAGGCCGCCAGGATCGGCCCGCTGTTGGCGCCGCCGCGGAGGCCCTCGATGCTGGTTGCGGCCGTCGATCGTCTGCGGCGACAGGCGGTGCCGATCGGCCGGTTTGCGGATGAGGTATCGCTGTCGGAGCCGGTCGCGACCGACGCGGAGGTGGCGTCGAGAAGCGATGCGGCCCATGCGCCAGACCCGGCCTGGTCGGTTGCCGGGCAGCCGGTCTCTCGCCTGATCGTGCATGTCCGCGCCGCATTGAAAGCGCTGCCGAAACAGCGTCCTGGGGCGCCGGCGGCGGCCAAGCGACTGGTGGCGTGGTACCAATCGGCTGGGCGCAAGAGTGCCGGCGGCGGGTTGGTTCTGCCTTCCCTGCGCTTGGTCCATGGCCAGGTCGCTGCGATCGACACGCCGGCGGCGCTGGGGCTGCACCGGTGGTGGGTCGATCTTGCCGCCTGCGACGGGTTTGACTCGCCGCTGCAGCGCGCTGAGGTGGATGATCCCGCGGCAGCGGAGGCATTGACCCGGTCGCTGGCGTCGATGGTCGAGGCGGTGGCCGCCGGCTGTCCGCCGCCGCAACTGCCTGATGCTGTGCAGGCCCAATTGGCGGGTCCGGTGGTTGCCAGCCGTGCGGCGCTTAGCGGGCTCGAATTCGCGCTCGGTCTTTTGACCGGGCGGATCGAGGCGGAGGGCGCAAGCGCGTGGAGCCACCCGGCGGCCCGCGCCTGGTTCGCCGCCCTGGCCGCGCGCAACCCGGCCCTCGCAAACTTCGCCAGCTGCCCCGGCCCTGCCGAAGCGGATGTGGAGGTGATCGGCTACGCGCTTCAGGGATCAGGGCTGAGCGCCAATCTCGCGATGACCGCGCAGGTGCTATCCCGCATCGGGTTGCCGCCACTCCTCCGGGGCTTGGAGGTTGGCCTATCGCGCCTGCCTTTGGAGCGCGGGGGAGTGGGGGAGGCCAAGTCCTTGGTTCCGCTCCGTCGGCCCCTTAGGATCTTGCATCTGAACGCCGATATGGTGCCGCAGACTCTGATGCAGCCGAGCCTGCGCCTCCGGCGCGAGGCGGTGAATGTCGGTTTCCTGCTTTGGGAATTCGACGTGCTGCCAGAGGCGCACAAACTCGCGCTCGACATGCTCGACGAGGCCTGGTGTCCGTCCGGCTTCGTGGCCGACGCTTACGCCGCCGCCGGGCGTGTTCCGGTCGAGAACGTCCGCAAGGCGGTGACCACGGGGCCGGTGGAGGACGCGGACCGAAAAGCGCTTGGGATTCCGGAGGGGGCCTTTCTGTTCCTGTTGGTGTTCGACTTCCACTCTTCGGTGGAGCGAAAGAACCCGCTCGCCGCCGTTCGGGCGTTTCGCGCCGCCTTTCCGCGGAACCGGCGCGATGTCGGACTGGTGATCAAGACGACCGAGGTCGTGCGCGGCCATTGGGGCGACCCGCATGATCAGTGGAAGAAGATCTGGGCCGCCGCCGCGGCGGATTCGCGGATCGTGATCCTGACCGGCAAGATGCCGACGCCCCGGTATATGGCGCTGATCGCCGCCTGCGACTGTGTGGTCTCGCCCCATCGGGCGGAGGGGTTCGGCTATGCACCCGCCCATGCCCATCTGCTGGCGCGCCCGGTGATCGTCACCGACTATTCGGGCACCGCGGATTTCTGCACGGCCGAGACCGCGCGCCTGGTCACCTGGAAGGCGAAGCCAGTCGGGCGGCGCGAGGCGATCTATCCCGTGCCGGGCGCGAAGTGGGCGGATATCGAGCAGGAGGATCTGGTCGCCGCTCTACGCGAAACGGTCGACGACCCGCAGACCGCCCAAACCCGCGCCGCGGCGGGGCAGGCGTTAATGCGCAGAGAGTACTCGGTGGATGCCCAGGGCGCACGCTACCGGGCACGGTTGGAGGCGCTCGGCCTGCTCGACCATGGCTGACGGCATTGCGGTGCGGCCGCTGCATGTCTTCGCACCGGGCTTTCCCCAGGACCCGCAGATCCGCCGCATCCTGCGCCTTGCCGGTTGGCGCATCACGCTCGGCCTGCCAGGGCGCCGCGGCGCCATCGGCGTTTGGGGCCGTAAACCTATGTCCGCGCCTGGGCGGCGGATGGCGGGCCTCACCGATGCGGGCCTGTTGACCATCGAAGACGGGTTTCTCCGCTCGGTCCATCCCGGCGTTACAGGCGAAGCGCCGCTTTCGTTGATCCTGGATGCGGAGGGGATTTACTACGATGCGTCTCGCCGGTCGCGGTTGGAGCGGCTGATCCAAACCGGCGAGGGGCTCGACGACACCGTCTTGGCGCGCGCGCGGGCAGGCATCGCCCGGCTGCGCGAGGCGGGGCTTTCGAAGTATACGCCCGTGGCCCGCGGCACCGGCTGGGTGCCTGAGGCCGGCTACGTGCTGGTCATCGATCAGACCGCGGGGGATGCTTCCATCGGTTATGGCGCCGCCTCGGGCGAGACGTTCCGGGATATGCTGGCCTCGGCACGGGCGGAGAACCCAAGCAGCCGGATTGTAATCCGCACCCATCCCGACGTGTTGGCGGGAAAAAAGACCGGCCACTTCTCCCCCGCCGATCTGCGTCCGGGCGATCTGCTGCACACCGAGGCGAGCAATCCCTGGGAACTGTTAGAGGGTGCGTCCGCGGTCTACACCGTCACCTCGCAACTCGGTTTCGAGGGGCTGATTGCCGGCAAGCGGGTACGGGTGTTCGGCCTGCCCTTCTATGCGGGCTGGGGTCTGACGGAGGACGCGCAGCCGATCCCTCGACGAGTGGCCCGCCCCAGCTTAGAGGCCGTGTTCGCCGCCGCCTATCTCCTCTATCCCGTCTATGCCGATCCTTGGCGTGACCGCTTGGCGAGCTTCGAGGAAACAGTCGAGGCGCTGACTTTCTTGTCCGCACGCCGAGGCACCGACCCGGCCCATCGAGGCGAAGTCTATGTGGGTTTCCACCCATGGAAGCGGGTCAACACGTTGCGCTATGGCCGGCGCTACCCGCTTCCGGCGGCCTTCGAAAGCGATCCAGGCGACGCCATCGCCCGCGGGAGGGCCGAGGGGCGGCGCGTTTGGTTCTGGGCGTCGAAGGTCGCGCCTGCGGTGCTCGACCGCGCCAAGGCCGAGGGGGTCACCGCAGGGTCGGTCGAGGACGGGTTCCTGCGCTCGGTCGGTCTTGGCGCCAATCTGATCGACGCGGGGTCCCTCGTCTTTGACGATCTCGGGATCTATTACGACCCCAGCCGTCCCTCGCGGCTGGAGACGCTGATTGCCGAGGCGGCTCTGCTCGACCCAGCTGGACCGGAATGCGCCCGGGCGGCGGCATTGCGGGGACAGATCGTGGCAGCGCGGGTCACGAAGTACAATGTCGGGCGGACCGAAACATTGCCAGCCGCCGGCGGCCGGCCCGTGGTATTGGTCCCCGGGCAAGTCGAGGACGATGCCTCCATCGAGCGGGGGGCTGCCGGCACGGTCTGCACCAATCTCGCCCTGCTGCAAGCTGCTCGGGCGGGAAACCCGCACGCCTTCCTGATCTACAAGCCGCACCCGGATGTCGAGGCGGGACTGCGAAAGGGCAAGGTGCCGGACGCCGAAGCAGCCCGTTTGGCCGACCATATCGCGCGGGACGCATCGGCGGTGGATCTGCTCGACCGAACCGATAGGCTTTGGACCATGACCTCGCTGATGGGGTTCGAGGCGCTTCTGCGCGGGATCCCGGTCACGTGTCTCGGACAGCCCTTCTATGCTGGATGGGGGCTGACCGATGATCACGGACCTGCGTGCCCGCGCAGAACTTCGCGGCCGAAACTCGATCACCTCGTGCATGCTGTGCTGATCGCCTATCCGTCGTATGTGGATCCGGTGTCGGGCTTGCCATGCCCGCCGGAGTTGGCGGTGGAGCGGCTCGCCGCCGGCCATGTGCGCAAGGGCGGGCCGGGCCAAAGGTTGGTGTCGAAGGCGCAGGGCATGATGGCAGCGCTGGGTTTGGTTTGGTGGCGCTAAAGCATTTTCCAGCCAATCTGACTCAGACTGGCGCGGCAATGCGGCACCCTAACAATACCCAAGGGCGCGGGAGTCGATGCAATCGGGTCGGAACGCGCTCTCGTGCCGTTTGCCGCCTCGCCTGAGATGAATGGCACGACCGAGGATCGCGGTCGTCAGTTTGGGGGCGGCAAAGTCCCACCCGCCTTGGGGTTGCGGTGCGTTCCGGTGCTGCGCACCGGGCGCGGATCCTGATGATTTGCAGTGCGACACCGCTGCTCCAGTTGAAATGCCCCGCATGGACCACCGCAACGCTGACCCAGCGCATGGGCACAAAAGTGACTTCAGAAGGTCACTCCTTGCCGATGCGCGCGCCGAGAGGGGCGGCGCTGACCAAGACCCTCTCCCACACGCTCAGCCCGAAGCTGCGCGGCACCAGCATGTCGAAATAGGCGTCATGGGAGAGGAGGGTGACGCCGACCCCCTCAACCCCGGAGGACGCCACCGACCCCTTCGGAAACGCCTCTGGCCGCAGATCGAGGGGCACAAGTCGCGCCATCAGATCGGCGCGCGCGTCGCCCGCGATACGGATGCATGTGCGGGCATGGGAGAGGTCGAGCACCGTCCCCAGCGAGGGGTCGAGCGTCGGTGCCGCGATCGCTACTGGCGAAAGCAGCAGCCACTTCAAAGGCTCGACCCGGATCACCGCGGTGCCCTTGGGTCCGGCCGAGAACCGCCCTGGTCCCGGCACTGCTTTGACCCCACCCAGTCTGGCTATCGCGGCCCCGACCTCGGCCAGGCGGTCCGGCCAGGCGGCGAGCAACCAAAGCCCGCCGACCGGCGCCTCAGACAGGCTCAGCGATCCCGCATCGGCGCCCACCACCCGCGGCTCTAGATGTCCGGCGAGGGCGGAGACGGGCTCAACCATGCATCCGCTCCCCCTTTGGATCGAATTGGTGGGCCGACATCACATGCGCCGTTACCTCGCTGCCTCGGATCGGGTCGGCAATCATGACTTCTCGCCCCTCCCAAGCCGCTGGGCCACCAGCGACGAACCCGATGCCGAGCCAGGCGTTCCCAAGCGCAGGCGCTCGGGTTACCCCGGTGATCCAACCGATGCCGTGGCCCGAGACCTTGCCAGGCTCGCAGACAATCGCGCCTATCTTGAAGGTCGCTTGACTCTCCACCGGCATGAAATGCGCGAGCTTTGGGCGGTCGGCGCGCGCCATTTCGGGCCGCTTGCGGAGGGCCTGGCCGACATAGGCTTTTTTCTTGGACGCCATGCGGCCGAGACCGGCATCCTCCAGGGTCACCCGGCCGTCGAGTTCCGCACCGGTGACATGGCCCTTTTCGATCCGGAGCGCGCCGAGCGCTTCCACCCCGTAGGCGACGCCGCCCTGGTCTCGCAGCTGTATCTCCAAGGCTTGCCACAAAAATGCGCCATAGCCGGATGGCGCATAGACCTCGAACGCCATTTCGCCAGAAAAGCTGATCCGCGCGATCAGGACGTCGAAGCCACCCTCGCCGGTCGCGACATGGCCCTTTGCAACGCCCATGAAACCCAGCGCCTCGGCCGAGACATCGCCAGCGGATAGGGCGGCCTGCACGACCGAGCGGGAACGGGGCCCAGCCACCGCGACGCCGGCCCATTGGTCCGTTACGGAGGCGACATGGACCCGCAGTTCGGGGAAGCGTATCGCGAGCAGGTATTCGAACCAGGCCATCATCTCGGCCGCATGGGCGGTGGTGCAGGTGACCAGGTATTCGTTCTCCGCCAGACGCCAGGTTACGCCGTCGTCAAACACCATCCCGTCGTCGCGCAGATTGACGCCATAGCGGCATTTCATGACCGGCAAGGTCGAGAAGGTGTTGACGTAGACCCGGTCGAGGAACGTGCCCGCATCCGGCCCCTGCACCGCGATCTTGCCGAGGGTCGTGACATCGACCATTCCCGCGGTGCGGCGCACGCGCTCGGTCTCCCGCACATAGGCCTTCGCGAGCGGCTCGTCCGGTGCCTCGGGATAGTACCAGGCGCGTTTCCAGAGGCCGGCATCGGTGAAAACCGCCCCCTCCTTCGCGTGGACGTCATGCATGGGCGTGCGCCTGACCGGCAGCCAATCGGCGCCGCGAGCGCGCCCGGCGAGAGCACCGATGGGCACCGGCGTGTAAGGCGGACGGAAGGTGGTGAGGCCGGTCTCCGGCACGGTCTGCCCCAGCGCATCGGCGAGCAGCGCAAGGCCGACGACATTGCCGATCTTTCCCTGATCGGTAGCCATGCCGAGGGTGGTGTAGCGCTTCATATGCTCGACGCTCGCGTAGCCCTCCCGCGCCGCGAGACGGACATCCTTGGTGGTCACGTCGTTTTGGGGGTCCAGGAAGGCAGGGGCCGTGGCGCTTGGCAGCTGTACCTCCCAAAGCGGTGCAATCGGCGCGCCGCCACCGGTTGCGGGCCGGGGCTTAGTCCGCTTGCGCTTCGAGGTCGCCAGGGCCTGCGATGCGGCGGCAGCGCCGTCAAGCGCGGCCTCGGCATCGCCCCAAACGCCGCGGGAGGCCCCGGCAAAGGCGAGGCCCGGCGGCAGGTCGCCTGGCACGAAGGCCGCGAGGTCCGCATCCCAGATCGGCTTGAACCCGCGATGAGAGGCGAGATGGACCACCGGGGACCAGCCGCCGGAAATGCCGACCGTGTCGCAGGGCAGGTGCCCCTCATTGATCAAGCGACCATCGGACAGGCGACGCGCGATCCGAAGCCCGGTCACCGCCATGCGGCCCGTAGTCTCGGCGGGCAAGCGGCCGTTCAGCACCTCTACCCCGGCGGCGCGGGCATCCCGGGCGAGGTCAGGTGCATGGTCTCGCGCCTCCAGCAAGGTGACCACCACCCCAGAACTGGCCAACAATGTCGCCGCGGCGTAGGCGCTGTCATTGTTTGTGGCGATCACTGCGCGGCTGCCGGGGGCGGTGCCGAAGCGGCGGGCATAGACCTCCATTGCGCCTGCCAGCATGACGCCGGGGCGATCGTTGTTGCCGAAGGCAATGGGGCGTTCGATGGCACCGGTCGCCAGGATCACATGGCGTGGCCTGACGATCCGGATCGCGCCCCGGGGCACATGCGGGTCGGGCTCGGCCAAGTGGTCGCGCAAGCGCTCATAGACCCCGACGACATTGCCGTCATAGAGGCCGAAGGCGGTGGCCCGGGTCAGGACCCGCACCTTGGTCAGTGCCTGAGCCCTGGCGCCGTCTGCTCCGACCTTGCGACCACCGAGTGCGAAGTCCCGCTCCAACAGCATCACATCGTGGCCGGCGGCTGCCGCCGTCTCGGCCGCGGCAATACCGGCCGGGCCGCTGCCGACCACCAGCACATCGCAGAAGTCGTGGATCAGTTCGTAGGCGTCGGGGTCCGGTTCCCGGCTCGCCACGCCCATCCCGGCCGCCCGGCGGATCAGCTTTTCGAACTGCATCCACTCCCAAGTGCCTTTGCCGCGGAGACCCATAAAGGTCTTGTAGTAAAAGCCCGCTGCGAAGAACCGGCTCATGAGATCGTTGATTTGGCCGAGATCGAAGCGGACCGAGGGCCAGGCATTCTGGCCGGAGGCGATGAGGCCGCGGTGCAGCTCGACCTCGGTCACCTTCTCGTTCGGTGTGCGATGCGCGCCCTCGCCGGTGGTGACGATGGCGCCGGGCTCTTCAGGCCCCGCGGTCATGATCCCGCGCGGGCGATGGTATTTGAAGCTGCGCCCCACAACCGTGACGCCGGCGGCGAGCAGCGCCGAGCCGAGCGTGTCGCCGGCGAGCCCGGTATAGGTTCGCCCGTCCCAGTCGAAGGAAAGCGGCTGCGTGCGGTCGATGATCCCGCCCTCGCGCAGGCGGTAGCCGCTCACGATGCGGTCTCCGCCTGGAGTGCTGCCTGGATCGCCGGATCGGCCAGGCGGACAGACATGATCTCGTGGGTCAGGGTATTCCTCTCGAGGATCAGAAAGGCACGGCAGCCCAAGACGTGATGCCAGATCTCGGTCACCAGCCCCTTCGGATTGTCGCGCAGATAGACTGCATTGAACCAAGCGTCCTCGGACGCCTCCAGCGGTGGGTAGACGACGGAGGCGTCACCGATATAGGCGAACTCCGAATGGTCGCGCGGGCCGCAAAAGGGGCAGTGGATCAGCAGCATCAGGGTGTCTCCGGCAGCTCGATCCGCATGGCTTCAGCCGAAGACTGGAATCCCACTGCCGTCCAAAAGCGTTTAGCCCCCTCGCCCTTCGCTTGCAGCCGGATCTGCCCGAGATCGGGGAACACCTCCGCCACCAGCCGCTCGAAGAACAGCCGGCCGAGCCCAGCCGACCGCTCGCCTTCTGCAATCGCGAAACTGCGGATGAACACGTGGTCGCCCAGGTCCAGCCAGAATGCATAGCCAACCGTCTCCCCGTCCCGGCAGAGGAGGGTGATCCGGTGAGGGACCCGGCGCATGCGGCGCAGCTTGTCGGCGGTCTCGGCCTCGGTCATCTCATCGCCATGGGCGGCCGCCATTTCCCGGTAGAGGGTTACAATGCGTCCGTCATCGATGGGTCCCGCCTCGCGCAGGGTCAGTTCTCCCTCGCTGGATCCCCTGTCCATCAATGCCATTTCGGCGTCGGCCCATGGCCGCCCTCGTCGATGGCGCGCCCCTCGCGATACCGGTCGAGGGTCAAGCGGCGGTTTGCCCAATGCGGCTCGTCCGTCGCGATAGTGTGGGCGAAGACATGGCCGGAACCCGGCGTTGCCTTGAACCCGCCATAGCACCAGCCGCCATTGAGATAGAGGCCGGGGATCGCCGTTTTGCAGATGAAGGGAGAGCCGTCCATGGTCATATCCATCACGCCCGCCCATTGGCGCACCAGCTTTACCCGGCCGAGGCAAGGCATGATCGCCATGCAGTTGGCAGCGACATCCGAATAGACCGGCAGGTTTCCCTTTTGCGCATAGCTCGGGTATTTGTCGAGGTCGCCGCCAAACACCATGCCGCCCTTGTCCGACTGGCTGATATAGAAGTGCCCGGGTCCGCCAAACACGATCACGAAGTCGAGGATCGGCTTTAGCGGTTCCGACACGAAGGCCTGGAGCTTGTGCGTTTCCACCGGCAGTTTGCCCAAGCCCGCCTTGTGGGCGAGGACCGAGGTGTGTCCGGCGACGGCGAGACCAATTTTCTCGGCCCGGATGGTTACCGGGTGGCCGCCATGCATAGCCTCGACCCCGGTGACGGCGCCGGCTTCGTGGTGAAAGCCGGTGACTTCGCAATTCTGGATGATGTCGACGCCGAGCGCCGCGGCCCCGCGGGCAAAGCCCCAATTCACCGCGTCATGGCGGGCGGTGCCGGCACGCGGCTGCACATAGGCGCCGAGGATCGGATAGCGGCCTTCATAGGCGAGGTGGGGGATCTTGCGGCGCAATTCGTCCCGATCCCAGTATTCGCCATCGATGCCGTTCAGCCGCATGATGTTATACTGCCGGGCCATAGCGTCTTTTTGCCCGGGTGTGAACACTAGGCTGAGATGCGCGCGCTGGCTGAACATGACGTTGTAGTTGAGCTCGTGGGATAGGTCCTCCCAGAGCTTGAGGGAGTGCTCGTAGAACTCGGTGTTGCCCTCGATCATGTAGTTGGAGCGCACGATGGTGGTGTTCCGCCCGGCATTGCCGCCGCCGAGCCAGCCTTTCTCCAAGACCGCGACGCGGGTGATACCGTGTTCCTTGGCGAGGTAATAGGCGGTCGCAAGACCATGCCCACCGCCGCCCACGATGATCACGTCGTAATGGCTGCGCGGGGCCTGACGGTCCCAGACCGGTTTCCAGTGTTTCTGCCCCGTCAGCCCGCCCCAGAGGACCGACAGCGCCGAATAGCGTTGCCTCACACGCGTCCCTCCGCCAGCCACGGATGCGGTCGAGATCCCGGGTTGAGCCCCGGACTGCGCTTTGGGCATGCCCTCACGCGCGCATCCTTTCGGCATTCGCGTCCCAGATCGGCGCATGTTGCAGCGCCGCAGGCAGCCTCTCACCCAAAAGCTCGATCTGCCAGGGACCGTCTGCCGCAGCGTGCTCTTTGGGCACATAGCCCATGGCCATGGAGCGTCCGGAATTGTGGGCGTAGCCACCGGAGGTGACCCAGCCGACCACATCGCCGTTCAGCCAAATCGGCTCGTCGCCTATGACGTCGGCGTCCTTTGCCTCCAGCGTGAAGGTCTTGAGCCGCAGCGCCCCGCCGGAGGCGCGTTCGGCCAGCGCCGCTTCTTTACCGATGAACTCGGCTGGTTTTTCATAGGCGATGAAGCGATCGAGCCCAGCCTCCAGCGGACCATAGATCGGGCGGTACTCCCGCGCCCAGCCCCCGAAATTCTTCTCCAGACGCATGGCGTTCAAAGCGCGCAACCCGAAAAGGCGCAGGTTGTGGGGGCGGCCTGCCTCCATCAGTGTCTCGAACACATGGCGCTGGAACTCCGGACGCATCCAGATCTCGAAGCCCAGATCGCCGGTGAAGCTGACCCTGGCGGCGAGGCAGGGGGCCATGCCGATCTCGATGGCTTGAAGGCCCATGAAGCGGAAGGCCGTGTTGGAGATGTCGGCGCTGGTGCACGCAGCGAGCACGTCGCGCGCCATTGGTCCTGCAAGCGACAGCCCGCAGAGGCCAAGGCCCAGGCTTTCGAGCCGCGCGGAGCCGTCGGTTGGCAGGTGCTGCTCGAACCAGCGGCGGTAGAACACTTCCGCTGCGCCAGAGCCTGCGAGGAAGAAGCTTTCCCCGGATCGTCCGCCGCGGCCCCAGGGCAAGCCCGCTAGAGCGCTTTGCCCATCGAGGCAGCCGACGGTCAGGTCGCCCTGCAGCTTCCCATCTGCCTTCAGCATCGGCGCCAGGGTCATGCGCCCGGGTTTCGGGAGGCGGCAGGCGACCATCCGGTCCAGCCAATCCCGTGCGCCGGGGCCGGTGACCGAGAACTTCGAGAAACCGGAGATCTCCATCATGCCCACGCCGCCGCGAACCGCCGCGACCTCCGCCGCCACATGCTCGAAATCGGTGGATCGGCGCCAGGAGAAGACGTCACGCACGCCCTCCGGCGCAAACCACAAAGGCGCCTCCAACCCCCAGGCATCGCCCATCTGCGCGCCCGCGGCGATCAGCCGGTCATAAATCGGGGTGGTTTTTAGCGGCCGCCCAGCGGGCAGTTCCTCGTTGGGATATTTGATCGAGAAACGGCGCGAGTAGTTCTCCCGCACCTTGGCGTTGGTGTAGCGCATGGACGCCCAGTCCCCGTAGCGCGCCACATCCATCGCCCAGACATCGAAGCCGGGATCGCCGTCGATCATCCAGTTTGCAAGCGACAGGCCGACACCGCCGCCCTGACTGAAGCCGGCCATCACCCCGCAAGCGGACCAGAAACCAGGCAGGCCGCGGATCGGCCCGACCAGCGGGTTGCCGTCGGGCGCGAAGGTGAAGGGACCGTTGATAATCTGCTTGATCCCGGCGCGCTCGAAGGCCGGGAAATGCTTGAAACCGACCTCCAGCGAGGGGGCGATCCGGTCGATATCCGGCTGCAGCAATTCATGGCCGAAGTCCCAGGGCGTCTCGCGTTCCGCCCAGGGCACGCAGGCCCGTTCATAGGTGCCCATCAACATGCCGCCGCGTTCCTGGCGGAGGTAGAGCTCGCCGTCGAAATCTACCGCGTGGACGACCTCCGTGCCGGTCTGGGCGTTGATCTCCGCGACCTCTGGCATGTCCTCGGTCAGCAGATACATATGCTCCATCGCGAGCACTGGCAGTTCCAGTCCGACCATGCGCCCGACCTCCCGCGCCCACAGGCCGCCGGCGTTGACCACGTGCTGGCAAGTGATGTCGCCCTTGGCCGTCCGGACCAACCACTCGCCCGACGGTAGCCTTTCTATGCCCTCGACCTTGGTCTGCTGGTGGAACTCGGCGCCGAGTTTTTTCGCCGCCTTGGCATAGGCCCAGGTCACGCCGGACGGGTCGAGATGCCCGTCCACCTCGGTTTTCAGGGCCCCTACGAACTGCGAGGGATCCAGCAGCGGCATGATCTCGTGCGCTTTCTCGGGCGTGATCACTTCGGTCCGGATGTCCTGATAGCGGCCTTTGGCGGACATGGACTTGAGCCAGTCGAAACGCTCCGGCGTGCTGGCGAGCATCACACCGCCGGTCATGTGAAAGCCGGTGGACTGGCCCGAAAGCTCCTCGATCTCGCGGTAGAGCTGGATGGTGTACTTCTGCAGCTTCGCGACATTCGGGTCGCCGTTGATGGTGTGGCAACCGCCGGCCGCATGCCAGGTGGAGCCGGAAGTGAGCTCCGAGCGTTCCAGCAAAAGCGCGTCGGTCCAACCGGCCTTAGCCAAATGATAAAGCACCGAGCAGCCGACGACGCCGCCGCCGATCACCACAACGCGCGCATGATTCCGCATCGACCCCTCCCGCTGCGTGCCAGCCTTCGACAGGAACAGGTTTTCGGTCGAAACCCTACCCTTTAGTCGACCGATACCGGTGGATTTCCGACATCGAACAGGGCGGTCGGGCGTGTGGATCTAAGCGCTGCCGGTGGCGTCGAGCCGGGCCCGGTATTCCGGGCCGAAACCGGTTTCCAGCGTCTCGGGCGCCACGATCCTGTCGAGGCGGAAGACACGGAAATCCTGGCGCATCTCGCACCAGGCGGTCAGGGTCCAGACCGGCCCGAAAAAGGAGAGGAGCAGAGGGCAAACGGTGCGGTCCGACACTTCGCCGGCGCCATTGGTGTAGCGAAAGCGGATCTTGCGACGCTCTCCGATCGCGCGGCGGAGGGTGCCGCGGCAATAGTCGATCGGGGCTGCGTAATGGTTCGCCGGGGCATCGATCGGCACGGCGTCCATATGCGCCTGGAGGCGGTCGGGCAGCACCGCTTGGATCTTGGCTAATCCGCTCTCCGCCGCGGCGGCGAGCCCTTGATCCGCCCAAGAGCGTACGATCCGGGCGCCGAGGACCAGGGCTTCGATCTCGTCCTCGGTGAACATCAGGGGCGGCAGATCGAAGCCGCCGCGGAGGATGTAGCCAACGCCGGCCTCGCCCTCGATCGGCACGCCGGAGGCGATGAGGGCCGCGATGTCGCGATAGATCGTGCGCTCCGACACCTCCAATGCAGCCGCGAGGTCCTGCGCGCGGACCAGCCGGTTGCGGCGCAGCAGTTGGATGATGTCGAACAGGCGGTCGGCACGGCGCATGGGTTTCCTTTCACCGCCGATTTCTAGCGCATCGCTCCTGACAGCACGATGTCAGGAGGCCGCAACGGTTGCTGACATCAGGCTGTCAGGACGGATTTGCGACTGTCTTTCGCATCGGGCGTTTCGCCCCGTGCGCAAAGGAGACGATGCCATGCAGATCACAGATGTCACCCCTGTCGTTCGGCCGCTGCGCGGCCCCAGTATCGGTCTTTTCGGGCTGATCCGCCATTGGATGCGGGTCGCGCGGGAGCGGGATCGGTTGGCGCGGCTCAATCAGCATATGCTGCGCGATATCGGCCTGACCGAGGCGGAGGCGGAATGCGAAGCTGGGCGCCCCTTCTGGGACGCCAGCCGTCGCTGAGCCCTGCGCGACCCGTGGCATGGGCCGCCGTTTTGAGTTTGGTCGCGCCCGCCGCCGCCCCCACCACCCACCCGCGGCGGCGGGCGCGACACATGCAGGGACCGCAGTACCGCCTCCGTCACCGGGTGGCGTCGGTCCAGGCGCAAAGAACCTCGGTAGCTGGGACGCCGACCATCCGCTCCGGCGTAGGTTGAGCAGCGTCGACCCACTCGGCCGCCATCCGATAGCCCAAACTATATCCCAACCAGCGCGGCAACTCGCCGGTCCCGAAGAACCAGGCCCCGTGATCATAGGTTTCGGCAGCCAGACGCTGTGGCGACGGGGTGTGGGTGCGAAGGGTTTCTGGCTCGACCGCTGTTTCCCAGGGCTCCGGCGGGTTATTGAACATTCGGCGCACGAATTGTCCGGCGAGCCCCTCGCTGACCAGTGCTTCGCCGAGGCTGCGGCCATAGCCGGGCCCGGCCATGCGGAGGCAGTGATGCGCCTCGTGGATCACCTGCCGACGCAGCGTGGCGTCCTGCAAGCCGGCTTCAAAGGCCGGATTATCCGGGTCAAGGCTGAGCGAGAAGAGCGTGCTATGGTGCGCGTGGCCGACCATCCCGATTTCCTGAATAACCCTGGTGTTGCGTTGCACCAGGATGTCGAGACGGGGCGGCCTTAGAACCGCCGCCAGCATCGCTTTGGCGGCGTTGACCTCGACAAGGATGGTTTCATGCCAGGGGACGAGCGTGCCGGACGCCTCCAGCCAATGGATCTGCCAGGCGTCGCTCACTCCTCCCGCCCTAGGGCCAGCAGCCGCGCATGGAACGCATCGGCCATTGGGTGCCCGGTCTCAAGCGCAAAGACATAGGCATGGGTCATGTAGAAGGCTGCTGCGTCGATGTCCCCGGCGGCCTCAGAGAGGTCGCTGGCGTCGGCATAGAGCGCTGCAAGTGTCAGCCCGTCGGCATCGGCATGGGCGGCCAGCAAGGCCCGGTCGAGCGCCGCTCGCCTCTCCCATCCGTCATCCTTGATCGCAGCGCTTTGTCCCGGCATCGGCGCGCTCAGCGCTGCATTTCACTCGCCACCCAATGGTGGAAGCAATGGGTCGGGCCGTCCATCGCCGGCGAGAACTTTCCGCCGTCGAAACCCTCTGCATGGCGGCCCTTCTGCATCCCCTCGACCACGAAGATGTCCTCCTCGAACACTTCGCGCCACTGGGCGGCGTTCTTGTGGCGCATGGCCGACCATTTGTCGCCGGCGACCTCCGGGTCGGTGTAGAGGACGGCGACGCGTTCCAGTGTGTGATGGTGACTCTGCGGCTCCAGAATGATCGCGACGGTGTGGTCCCGATGAACGCCGAGGAGGACATTCGGGTAAAGTGCGATGTATTCCGCGCCCTCGTTCCACTTGTCGCTGAGGTCTGGGAAGTCAGGGAAGCGTTTGCCGTCCTCCGCCAACATCGGCCGGTAGACTAGGGTGCCCTGGCCCGAATAGGCGCCCAGTTCTTCGATATGGTAGTGATCTTCCAGCCGCGAATAGCTGTTCAGCCCGGGATGCACCCAGGGCAAATGGTAGCTTTCGCAGAAGTTCTCGACCGCGAGTTTCCAGTTGCTCTGCACTTCGAGGGTAAAGTCGCCTTCCGGCCCGCAGGCATAGACCGGGCGCTGAAACTCCGACCAGCGGTTGCGCACATGGCCGGCCCATTCCTCGAAGGGGGGCGCCTTGCCGTCGAGATTGATCCAGACGACGCCCAGCCATTCGGCCGAGCGAACTTCGACCAGTCCGAGATCCTCTCGGTTGATCTCGTCGTGGCGGTTGCGCCCCGGGCCGCCGACATGGGGCGTCGTGCGAAGGCGTCCGTCGAGCTCGTAGCACCAGGAGTGGTACGGGCAGCGGATCGCCCGGGGCAGGTTGCCGGCTTCCTCGATCAGTTTCATGCCGCGGTGGCGGCAGACGTTATAGAACACTTTCAGCGCGCCCGTGCGGTCGCGGACCATCATCAGAGGCTGGCCGAGATAGCTGATCGGGCGCACATCGCCGGGATTGGCGACCTCATGGGCAAAGCCGAGACCGGCCCAATGGGCGAAGAACAATTTCGCCTTCTCCTGCCGGTGCATCTCTGGATCGGTGTAAAAGCCGTTCGGCAGACCGCGCGCGGCAGCGACTGGCTGCGTGACGGCCTGAAGGTCGAGATCATGCGCGGTCATGGCTTCCCCGTCGTCTGGTTGCTCAGAAAAGGGTGAATCGGCTGGGAGGCGCCGTCTTCTCTGGAAGCGAAGTGTCAGGTCGCTTCTGGACTTCGGATCGGGGAAATCGCGGTTCCGGCTTAGGGGTTGCACCCGAATCGCCTGTGCCACACGTTATGATCGAAGAAGGCCAGCGAAGAACGGAGTTGGCGATGCCCGCGACAGGGATATTTCGGGCGGTTTTGGCGGTGGCGCTAGTGGTGGCGGCCGGGTGCACCCCGTTCGAGGGCGACAGCTTCGCCGTGCCTGGCGAACGGTTCCCCGACGATGTCTATGCGGTGTCGGAATATTACGACCAGCGCGGGCGGAAGGTGTATCCGACTTCGGACGGGCGGCTGTTTTATGCCGAGGTACAGCGCAAGGGCTATCTGCATTTGGCACGCGAGAGCCGGCGGAGGCAGCGCCATAAGACCGTCGACAAGGTGGAGCGCTCGCTGACCGAGGCGGCCCGGATCGAGGCTCGTTCCCAGGCGCGGGTCGAGACTGAGCGCCGCCGTCTGGCTGCCGACCGGCGCCGGGCGGAGAGACTGCGCCAGCAAGAACGGGCCCGCCAGGGTCTGGAGGTCGAGACCGACCAGCGGGGCAGCCGGATCGAGGCGGATGGGGCCGAGAACAGGCGGTTGCAGCAGCGCGATTTCGTCGAGACGCGACAGGCCCGGATCCGCGACCAGCGCCGGATCAACGCGTTGGAGCGGGAAAGGCGGCGGGCCCTGCGCCGCGCGGAGGGCCAGGAGCGTGCGCGAAGCGCAGCCGAACGTCAGCGCCAACGGGCGGACCGGGCCCTGCAACGGCAGGAGCGCCGGTCGCGCCGGCTCGGGATCGGCGAGCTGCGCGTCTTGCGCAAGGACAGGCTGATCCCGGACCGCGACGCGCGGCTGTTGCGCAGATACGATCGCTTTCGCCTACCGCAGGAGGAAGAGGACGCGTTCCTGCGTCGGATTGACCGGGCGCAAAGGCAGGCACGGGACGAGCGGAATTCGACCGATCTGCGGCCCTATCTGGAACGCCAACTCGGCGATGACAAGAAGTGACCCTCAGCCTGCGACTTGGCGAAGCAACGGCTTACCCGCGCGCCATCGGCTGAGATTGTCCGCGAAGAGAACGGCGAAGCGGTCCTCCCAATCGCGGACCTGGTCGGAGGCATGGGGCGAAAGCAGCACATTCTCCATGGTCCATAGCGGGCTTTCGGCCGGTAGGGGTTCGACCTCGAAGACGTCGAGCCAGGCGCCGCCCACCTGACCGCTGCGGAGCGCCTCGATCAGGTCCTTTTCGACCACCACGCGGCCGCGGGCGGAGTTCAGGAACAACGCGCCGGGCCGCATATGGCCGAACCGTTCGGCATTAAAGAGGCCTGTGGTCTCTGGCGTCAGGCGCAAATGGACGGAGACGGCATCCACCTCGGCCAAGACGGCGTCGAGGGCGGCGAGCGGGCGCGCCTCCGGCACATCGTCGACCGGGCTGCCGGCTCGGTTCAACCCGATCACCTGCATGCCCAGTTGGCGGGCGCGCAGCGCCACCTGCTGTCCGATTGCGCCGGTTCCGACCACGGCAAGGCGTTGGCCCGCGAGGGGGCGGAAGGTCATGGGCTGCCAGCGCCTTGCGCGGGAGGCGTCTTGGTAACGTACGAGATTGCAGTTCAGCGCGAGGAGCGCACCGATGGTCGTCTCGGCCAAAAAGGGCGCCAGGACCCCGGCGCCGTTGGTCACCGCAAGGCCGTCGGGAAAGGGCGTGAGATGTTCGTAGCCCGAGCCGCCGATTTGCACCCAGCGCAGCGAGGGCGCGTTGACCAATTGCCGGTGGATTGCCGCAGGCAGCTTTGGCGAGTGGATCGAAAAGCCGATGTCCGGGTTCTCGGCGAGGGCGGCGGGCAGACCGTCGGGCGTCGAGACTGGGATGATCCGCTCGCCCGGATGCCGGGTGCCCACCTGTTCGGCCGCGGCCTCGGCGACATCCGATAGGATTACGATGGTCATGGCAGTGCCCCCGAGCTTGCGGTATCGACTTTGGCCCAGATGGAGCATGGCTTCGTGACCAGCGCAATGGGTGTTGCCCGCGCTTAGGCCGTCGGCAGAGGCTCGCAAAACACAAGGCGGTTTTGGAAGGGGTCGGCGACGATCATCTCTCGCCAGCCCCAGCTTTGGTCGTGAAGACCAGGGCGGGCGTATTTATAGGCTTTGGCGATCAGGGATCGGTGGTAGCCGGCGAGATCGACCGTTTCGACGCGGACGGCCGAACCGGGTGTCGCGTCCCCATAGTGCTCGCTGAGATGCAGGACGCAATCGCCTAGGCGCACCTCCATATAAAGTGGCGCGTCGGGGGTGAAGCGATGCTCGAAGCCTACGGTAAAGCCGAGGAAGTCGAGGTAGAATTCGCGGGCTTTCGCCTCGTCGAAGCTGCGAAAGATCGGAACAGAGACGGTGAAACTGGGCATCGGGGGCTCCTTCGATTTGGCGAAGGGTATTGGGCCTGTGCGCGGAAGGCGAGGGCGCGGTGCGGCGCCGAGCCCCGCCCACCCCGGCAGCCATCTGCGCTTTCTCGACCGGCGGGGCAGCCCACAGGCTCGGCGCCGCACCGCGCGGCGTTTGGTGCCGTGCCGTTCGCGTTGGCTGGTGGAGGTGGCATCTGCTGGGGAAGGCAGCGAGGGCGGCCCAGGTCTAGCCTGCCTCAGCGGGGCCTGCTCGCGTCAAGGATCGGGCTTATGCCCGTCCTTGACCCGTCCTGCCCGCCGACGGGTCAAGGGCCGGCGTCAGGCAGCTTTGGGGGCGAAACGAGTGTAGAAGCCTTCCGACTTGGCAGCCATATCGCGTAGCAGCGCGGGCGGCGTAAACCGGGGGCCATGGCGTTCTGTGAGTGCGTCGCAGATTGCGACGGCCCGTTCCGCACCCAGGATGTCCAACCATGAGAGCGGCCCGCCGGACCAGGGCGCGAAGCCCCAGCCGAGGATTGCACCGACATCGCCCTCGCGGATATCCATCAACACGCCTTCTTCGAGTGCCCGAACGGCCTCTAAGGTCTGGGCCATCATCAGCCGGTTCTGCACCTCCTCCAGCGCAGGTTGGTCGGCCGCGGCCGGGTAGAGCGCAGCTAGTTCCGCCCAGAGGCCCTGGCGCTTGCCCTTCTCGTCATAGGCATAGAATCCGGCAAGGTTCTTACGCCCGAGCCGCTGATGGGTTTCGACCATCGCGTGGAGCACGTCGTCCGCCGGGCTCGCCGGGTAAGCATTGCCCATGGCGGCCTTGGTCGCCAAGGCGATCTTGAGGCCGAGCTCCAGCGACGTTTCGTCGACGAGTTGCAACGGCCCCAGCGGCATCCCCATCTGCTTCGCGGCATTCTCGATGAGGGCGGGCTTCACCCCCTCAGCCACCATGCGCAGGCCTTCGTTCACGTAAGGCAGGATGCAGCGATTGGCGTAAAAGAAGCGCGCGTCGTTCACGACGATCGGGGTTTTTCGGATCTGGCGCACGAAGTCGAGCGCCTTCGCCACCGCCTCGTCGCCCGTCTCGCGGCCCTTGATGATCTCGACCAGCAGCATCTTGTGGACCGGCGAGAAGAAATGGATGCCGATATAGCGCTCCGGCCGGGCGGAGGCCTTGGCGAGGTCGGTTATCGGCAAGGTCGAGGTGTTGGTGGCGAAGATCGCATCGGCGGGGATCTCAGCCTCTGCCATCCCGGTCACTTTGGCTTTCAGGTTCGGATCCTCGAAAACTGCCTCGACGATCAGGTCGCAGTCCTGCAGCGCGGAATAGTCGGGTGTCGCGGTCACCCGGTCGAGCACCGAAGCTTTGCCTGCTTCGTCTATGCGCTTTTTCTTGAGGCTGTCGTCGAGCAGCCCCTCGATGGTCGCGCGGCCCTTGTCGGCGCTTTCCTGGTCGCGGTCGATCAGCACCACCTCCATGCCCGCATCGGCCGACACATAGGCAATGCCCGCGCCCATCATGCCGGCGCCGAGGACACCGAGCTTCTTCACCGCCATATCGGGCACGCCCTTCGGGCGAACCGCGCCTTTTTCGAGCGCTTGCTTGTTCAGGAAAAGCGAGCGGATCATTGCCTCCGACGACGGATTCATCAGCACGGTGGTAAACCAGCGCGCCTCGATCTTGATCGCCTGGTCAAAGGGCACGAGCGCGCCCTCATAGACTGCAGAGAGCATGGCGCGGGCAGCAGGGTAAACGCCTTGGGTCTTGCCGTGGGTCATGACAATGCCGCCGAGAAACATCTCGAAGCCCTCGCGGGTGTAAGGCGCGCCGCCCGGGATCTTGAAGCCTCGCTGGTCCCAGGGTTTCACCGCGTCCTTTTCGGTGGCGGAGAGGAGCCATTCCTTGGCGCGAGCAAGGAGCTGGTCTGAGGCCACCACCTCATCGATCAAGCCGGCGGACTTGGCCTTTTTCGGATTCGGGGTCTTGCCCTCCAACAAGAACGGAGCAGCGCCCATCAGGCCCAGCATCCGGACCAGGCGGGTGGTGCCGCCAGAGCCGGGGAAGAGGCCGACCAGAATCTCGGGCAGGCCGATTTTGGCCTTCGGGTTGTCGGCTGCAATGCGGCGGTGGCAGGCCAGAGCGATCTCGGTTCCAATGCCCATGGCGGTGCCGGGGCTGGCCCAGCAGAAGGGTTTGCCGCCCTTCAGCGTCTTCGGGTCGGCGCCCGCGCGCTCGATCTTGCGGAGTATGGCGTGGAGCGCCATGACGAAGCCGAAGATCGTCTCGGCCGGGTTGCCGCCCTCGGCGGTGGCCCGTGTCTTCATCGCGGCGAGGGTGTTGAGATCCATTCCGCCAGCAAAGTCCTTTTTGCTTGAGGTCAGGATCACACCTTTGACGGCTGTGTCGGCGAGGGCTGTGTCGACATGGGCGTCCAGTTCTCGGATCCCCGCCTCGTTCAGCACATTCATCGAGGCGCCGGGCAGGTCCCAGGTGATGGTCGCGATGCCGTCCGCATCCGTTGTCATGGTGAAGATGTCGGTCATCTCTCGGTCTCCTCCGCCGCGTCTTACCGCGGCCCTTGCATCATTCGGCCCGGCCTTCCGGACAGGGTCTTCCTCGGCGGCCTCTTATTCGTAGGGTGTGCCGTCTTTATGGGTGAACCGGCGAACCCCGCCGGTATGGCCAATCGCCAGGTCGTCGTCTGGGTAGTCGGCGGTTTCGCCGGGTATGCGGCTGCCGATCTCGAGCATCACCACCGGCTGGTCTGAGCGGTTGACCAGGTGATGGGCGTTGCCGTCGCCCGCCGGGAACGCCGCCGCATCGCCAGGACCCATCGGATGGTCACCGTCATTGTCTATCAGCACGGCCTCGCCCGAGACGATCCACACGAACTCGTCCTCCTTGGCTTGGCAGTGGCGCATCGACGACACGTCACCGGGCAACAGGGTCGTTAGGTTAACGCCGAACTGCGTCAGCCCGCCGCCGGTGCCGAGACGAATGCGCTCGATCGCGCCGACCCGGCTTCGGAACGGCTCTGGGTAGCTGACACCGACATCCTTGCGGACGGCCTTGCGGTCGAGCTTCGGCATCACACCCGCTCGATGATGGTGGCCGCTCCCATGCCAGAGGCCACGCAGAGGGTGACCAGGGCGGTTTCTTTGTCCGAGCGCTCCAGCTCGTCGAGGGCGGTGCCCAGGATCATTGCCCCCGTGGCGCCGAGGGGATGGCCCATGGCAATGGCGCCGCCATTGGGGTTGACCCTAACGTGGTCGACATCGAACGCTTGCATGAACCGCAGCACGACCGAGGCGAAAGCCTCGTTCACCTCGAAGAGATCCAGATCGGCGATCTCCATCCCACTCTCACGCAGGATCTTCTCTGTCGCGGGCACCGGGCCGGTCAGCATGATCGTCGGGTCGGTCCCAACCTTGCTTGTCGCCTTTACACGCGCCCGGGGCTTGAGGCCGAGCCGTTCGCCCGCCTCCTTCGAGCCGATCAGCACCGCCGCTGCCCCATCGACGATGCCAGAGGAATTGCCGGCATGGTGCACATGCTCGATCCGCTCGAGATGCGGGTATTTCAGCATTGCGACAGCATCGAAGCCGGGCATCCCTTCGCCCATTTCTTTGAAGGAGGGTTTCAGCGATCCCAATGACTGCATATCGGTCTCGGGCCGCATGTGCTCGTCGCGGTCCAGGATCGCCACGCCGTTCTGGTCCTTCACGGTGATCACCGAGTTGGCGAAGCGGTCGTCCTGCCAGGCCGCGGCGGCACGCTTCTGGCTCTCCACCGCATAGGCGTCCACATCGTCGCGGGAAAAGCCGTACTCTGTCGCGATGATGTCGGCTGAGATCCCTTGCGGCACGAAATAGGTCTTCATGGCGATATACGGGTCAACACCGATCGCAAACCCGTCCGATCCCATTGGGATGCGGCTCATCATCTCGACGCCGCCCGCCACATAGAGATCGCCGGCGCCGCCGCGCACTTGGTTGGCGGCGAGGTTGACCGCTTCGAGCCCCGAGGCGCAGAACCGGTTGATGTGGAGACCCGGCGCCCGCTCGTCCCACCCGGCATAAAGCACTGCCGAACGCGCGATCTCGCCGCCTTGCTCGCCCACAGGCGTGACGCAGCCCCAAATCACGTCCTCGACCTGGTCTGTGGGCAGATCGTTGCGATCCTTGATCGCGTTCAGCACGTTCGCCGAGAGACGCAGCGCCGTCACTTCGTGGAGGCTGCCGTCCTTCTTGCCCTTGCCGCGGGGGCTGCGCACAGCGTCGTAGATATAGGCCTCGGTCATTCGGTCTCTCCCTTATCGGCTGTCTTGGCTTCGCCGGCAGGCGAAGGGGCGCCGTATTCGGCGATGAAGGCTCGGAATGCCGCGTCGAGCCGCTCGGCATCGGCATAGTCGTCCAGGCGCTCCAGCAACACCACCAGCAGGTAGTTGTTGCCCAGCCCATAGCGGTCGTTCAGGGCGCGCAGACGGTCATATGCCGCCTCTGTCAGGCTCGCCTGGAATCGCTTTGGCTTTGGCAGACGCTTGGGCATTGCTCAGATCCCGGCCATGGGCGTTCCCTCCTCCTTGATAGGGGAGGTTTAGGGAGGGGGTGGCGCGACCCATGCCCCAACGCCTGTTCTCAGAATGCTTCGGCGGGCAGGTCCATTACCGGCTCGGCGCCGCTCTCGATCCGGGCCAGGCGCAGTCCCGTCTCCGGCAGGATCCGGCTCATGTAGTACCGCCCCGTCGCGAGCTTGGCATTGTAATAGTCTGGGTCCGAGGTTCCGTCCTGCAGCGCCTTCGAGGCCGCCTTTGCCATCCGCGTCCAGGCGAGACCCATGCAGACATGGCCAAAAAGATGCATGAAATCGACAGATCCGGCCAAGGCTGCGTTCGGGTTCTTCATGCCGGCCTGCATGAAATACATGGCCGCCGCCTGCAGATCCTTTGATGCCTTCTTCAGCGGCTCCAGAAAGTTCTTAGCCAGCGCCAAATCGTCATCGTTTTCGCGAATATAGCCCTTGATGTAGTCGAAGAATGTCATGATCGGCTTGCCGCCTTTCATGGCGAGCTTGCGTCCTACGAGGTCCAGCGCCTGCACCCCCGTGGCGCCCTCGTAGATCATCGTGATCCGGGCGTCGCGGACATATTGGGACATGCCCCATTCCTCGATATAGCCGTGGCCGCCGAAGACCTGCTGTGCATTGGAGGTCAGGCGATAGCCTTCCTCGGTCAGGAAGCCTTTGATTACCGGCGTCAGCAGCGCGACCATGTCGGCGGCCCGCTCCCGCTCTCCCAAGTCGGTGTGCCGCTTTTCCGCATCCAGCAGCATCGTCACCCAGGAGAGGAAGCCGATGCCGCCCTCGCAAAAGCTCTTTTGGTCGAGCAGCAGCCGGCGGATGTCCGGGTGCACGATCAGCGGGTCGGCCGGACCGTTCGGGTTTTCCGACCCGGTCACCGCCCGCCCGGCGAGACGGTCCTTCGCATAAGCTGCCGCGTTCTGATAGGCGGCCGTCGCGATGGAGAGACCCTGCATACCGACCAGCAGGCGCGCCTCGTTCATCATCACGAACATGGCCTTCAGGCCCTTGTTCTCCTCGCCCACGAGCCAGCCCTTAGCCCCGTCATAATTCATGACGCAGGTCGAGTTGCCGTGGATGCCCATCTTCTCCTCGACCTTGCCGCAGGTCACCGCGTTGCGGTCGCCGAGGCTACCATCGGCATTGACCAGGTATTTCGGCACGACGAAGAGCGAGATCCCCTTTGTCCCCGCCGGAGAACCGGGGGTCTTGGCGAGCACCAGATGGATGATGTTCTCCGACATGTCATGCTCGCCCGACGAGATGAAGATCTTTTGGCCGGAGATGTTAAAGCTGCCGTCGTTGGCCGGTTCCGCCTTGGTACGGATCAAGCCGAGATCGGTCCCGCAATGCGGTTCGGTAAGGTTCATCGTGCCCATCCACTCGCCCGAGACGAGCTTCGGCAGATAGGCCTGCTTTTGCTCCTCCGTCCCATAGCTGTGGAGTGCCGAATACGCCCCATGGGTGAGTCCTGGGTACATCATGAAGGCGAGATTGGCCGAGGATTTGAACGTTCCGACCGCCATATTCAGGATGGTTGGGATGCCTTGGCCGCCATATTCCGGATCGCATTCCATCGATGGCCAGGCGCCGTCGACGATGGTTGCCCAGGCCTCTTTGAACCCATCCGGCGTGCGAACAACGCCG
This sequence comes from Pseudomonadota bacterium, assembly GCA_039513195.1. Classification (GTDB taxonomy): domain Bacteria; phylum Pseudomonadota; class Alphaproteobacteria; order Rhodobacterales; family Rhodobacteraceae; genus Thermohalobaculum. Next base: position 167,820 of record JBCCRM010000005.1, read on the forward strand.
TTTTCAAGCCGACATCCCTGCTGATCGCCGATCTGGTTCAGCGGCGTCAGGACATCCCGCGCGATCTTGCCCGCCTCTTCCAGGATCGCGGCCGTGAAGTCCGGCGTCAGGTCCTCGTAACCCTCGATCGCGGTCTGGTCTTGGACCTTAAGCGCCTCGTGCAAGACGAAGGCATAGTCGCGCAAAGGTGGGGTGTAGGTGGGCATGTAAGATTTTCCTCCGGGCGTCCTGGGCGGGCTGCTCTGCCCGTCTCGATCTCGTGAGTTGTGCAGCCGATCACTCGGCTGCGCTCACCTGGCTTTTCTGAGAGAGCATCTGCTTCACCAAATTCATCTGGTCTTCCAGATCGGCAATGGCACTGCTCAATTCGTCGCGTTTCGATGTCAACTCGGTGTGATGACGCTCCGCCGCTTCCAGCGTGGCAGCGAGTTGAGTGACGCCGCTCTCGTCCACGCGGTAGAGGTCGAGCAGGTCTTTGATTTCCAATAGCGAGAAGCCGAAGCGCTTGCCGCGCAGTATCAGCTTGAGGCGCGCACGGTCGCGAACGGTGAACGTTCGACGTTGCCCGTCACGGATCGGTGCCAGCAGCTCCTTGTACTCATAGAACCGCAAGGTGCGGGGGGTCACCCCGAACTCCTGACACAACGCGCCAATGGTGTAGGTCTCTTGGCTCATCCAGTGCGTTTCCCTGATCTTGGACGGCAGGCTTGCCCACTGGCAGTGTTACCCCCGTCAATGTTCCGAGATATGCATTACGTTGACGTAAACGTCAATAAGAATCGCATCCGTCGTAAGTTTTTTCCGTCACATTCGGTTGATCGACAGAGGCTCGCCTTTGGCGTAACCCCGGCGGGGTCTGGGGTGGAGGAAGCGCATGAGCCGACAGGAGAACGACGAGCCCCAGCTGGGCGCGTTGATGCTGGGAGGGACGCAACCCCTGCTTGAGCCCGTCGGGGAGGGGGAGCTGATGAGCGGCTTGCCCTTTTCAGGAGAGATCGGCATGCGGCTGCATGGCGCCGGGGGCAGCGTTGCAATCCTCTCGGTGCCCTACGACGAACGACTGATCGGCGACCCGCAAACTGGCGTTATGCATGGGGGCGTGGTCACGGCGCTGCTGGACACGGCCTGCGGTGCGGCGGTGATGGCGGTGCCGGAAAAGCTCGAGTCGACCGCCACACTCGATCTGAGGATCGACTACATGCGTCCGGCAAGTGTCGGACAAACGGTGTTTGCGCGGGCCGAGTGCTATCGGATCACCAGATCGGTCGCGTTTGCACGGGCGGTCGCGTTTCACGAAGGATCCGACGATCTCGTCGCGTCCGCCGCCGCTGCTTTTGTGATCGAGCGGAGCGCAAAGAGGACCAAGGCCGGTGGCTGAGACAAATCATCAAATGGCGCGAGAGGCAGACCGTGACGCCGCCCTCTCCGCCCTGACCCAGACGGTGCCCTATAATCGACTGCTCGGCGTGCGCTTCGAGCGGCTGGGCGACGAGTTGACGGCCCGGCTGCCGTTCCGCCAAGGCTTGGTCGGTAATCCTCTGTTGCCGGCGCTCCATGGTGGGGCCACCGGATCTTTCCTGGAGATAACGGCGCTGATGCAGCTCGCCTGGGACATGGTCTCGGCGGAGATCGATAAAGGTGGAGCCTGGGCAAAGGCGGTCGCGGAGGGTGCGTTCCCGGTGTTTCCGAAAACCGTCGATATCACCGTGGACTATTTGCGTTCCGGGCGCGCGCGGGACAGTTTCGCCCGGGCACGGGTGCAAAAGTCAGGGCGACGGGTGGCGCATTTGCATGTGGAGGCTTGGCAGGAGGAGCGCTTGCGGCCAATCGCGATGTTGCGTGGGAACTTCCTGATGCCCGGCCAGGGGGGCTGAGATCAATACTCAGCCGTCCTCCCGGGGGTCTCTGCCGCGGCCCGATGGGGCGCGACCGGTAGGGCACCGTCAGCGACCGCCGACGGGGGATGCCATGGATAGATCGGCGGCGATAAAGGTCGGGTGCTGCGAACGGCGCCCGGGCAAGGGTTGGTCCATGTCATGGACGAAGGTGGCGTCGCGGGTTGCGGGCCGATCTTCGTTAGGCACGGCGTTTGGCCCTTGAGTGGACAGCATGATGGCAAAGAGCGCGATCACCACGTCCTGTTTTTGGGGGTCGAGAAACATCTTGTCCTCCTTCTCGCTCCACGCTCACCCGGAGGTTCACTTACCAGCCTCTTCCGTGGCAGGTACCGGGCGACGGTCCCCGTCATCGCCCGGATGCCTGATGCTGCCACGTCTGCCTCACACGCTTTCTTATTGGTGCCCCACAAACCACTCAAATGCGGAGAGAATGTGATTTTGCGGGTCGGTAATGAGGCAAGGCGGGCGCGCCGTTCGGAACGCCAGGTTTGTGTGATTTTTGGTACAGCTATAGATGGTGCGGCTGTGGCTTGCGGTTGGGCGGTCAATGCGCCGGGGAAGGGCTTTCAGTGACTGGGGAGGCTGTGTCCTCCGGGGCAATCACCTATCGGCGGGTCGCGTCCATCGCGCTGCCGGTGGTCTTCGCGAATGCCACGGTGCCGTTGCAGGGCGCAATCGACACGGCGATTATCGGCAATCAGGGCGAGGCGGTCCTGCTGGCGGCTGTGACCTTGGGTGCCAGCATCGTGACGCTGCTGTTCTCCTCCTTCAATTTCCTGCAGGTGGGCGTCTCCGGGCTGACCGCCCAGGCCTACGGCGCTGGGGATCGCCGACGGGTCATGAACACGCGGGCCCGCGCCTTCGTGGTTGCCGCGGCGGTTTCGGCAGTGCTGATTCTGCTGCAGGTCCCGATTGCGTCCCTGGGTCTGATGCTGTTCGAGGGGTCGGCTGAAGCCGAGCGCCTCGCCCGAAACTACGTGCTCATCCTGGTCTGGGGAGCGCCCGCTCATCTCGGGACATATGCGCTGATCGGATGGTTTACGGGGCTCGAGCGGACCAATCGGCTCCTCGAGCTGCAGTTGGTGGTGTCGCTCAGCAACGTGGCGCTCAATCTCGTTTTTGTGGTTGGCCTGGGCTGGGGCGTCGAGGGTGTCGCCCTCGGCACAGCCATTGCCGCTTGGATCGGCCTTGGCGTCGGGGTCCTGCGTGCGCGGGCAGAGGGGCGCCGGCTGGCGCCGGATTGCCGGCTCGACTGGGCGCGGGTCCTGGAACGGGCCGAGCTGCGTCAAGTGATGGCTCTCAACCGCGATATCTTCGTGCGGACGCTTTTGCTGACCGGGAGCCTCGCTTGGGTAGCGCGGCTTGGCTCGACCCAAGGCGACGTGGTGCTTGCTGCCAACGGTATCCTTCTACAGTTCCTGACCTTTTCGGCCTATGCGTTGGATGGCTTTGCGATGGCGGCGGAAACCCTGGTGGGGCAGGCCTTCGGCGGCCGGGACCGGTCGCGGTTACGCCGCGCCGTGATCGTCTCGACCGTCGCCGCGTTCCTGCTGTCGATAGCCTTCGCGGCGCTGGCCACGGGGCTGTCGGGGCCGATCGTGCGGGCCTTCACCAATGTCGACGCGGTCCGAGAGGTCGCCTTCGCCCATATCCTGTGGGCGAGCCTCATCCCTGTGATTGCGGTCTTCGCCTTTCAACTCGACGGCGTTTTCGTCGGTGCGGCCGAGGGGGCGGCTATGCGCAACGCGATGATCGTCTCGGTGGCGGTGTTCGTCCCGTCGAGCCTGATTTTGGTGGAGGCACTGGGCAATCATGGGCTGTGGCTGGGCATTTGGATTTGGCTAGCGATGCGGGCGCTGACCTTGGCTGCGCTCTATCCGCGCTTGGAGGCCCGGCTAGCCAGGTCCTGGGCGGCTTGAAGTGCGGAGCATCGGCAGCTGACGGTTCCGCCCCGCTGACGCGGGCCGTCCTGGCCGCCGCGACCGCCTGACGGAGAGTGGCAAGGCCGCGCCCGCGGCGGCGTGCCCGCATACGTGCCTGTGGCACCGCCGCAGGCCTTGGCGGGTTGTGCGGCGCCTCGTGGGAGAGGTCAGGAATGGGCACTGCCTACCGCCTCGGCGACAGAGTTGAAGCCGTCGCGAAGGAGCAGCTGATCGAGGTCCCTTGCGATCTGCCCGGGGAGCGAGATACCGCGATAGACCATGGCCGTGTAAAGCTGCACCGCGCTCGCGCCATGCCGGATGCGGGCATAGGCGTCCTCGGCGCTCTCGATCCCACCGACCCCTATCAGCGGGATGCGCCCCTCGGTCAGGCGGTAAAGGCTCGCCAGCACCGCCTCGGCGCGCGCCTTCAAAGGCCGGCCGGAGAGGCCGCCTGCCTCCTTCGCCCTAGCTGAGGCGAGAGCGTCCCGGGCAAGCGTGGTGTTGGTGGCGATGATTGCGTCGATCCGGTGCACGACGGACAATTCGGCAATCTCGGCCAACGCTTCTGCCTCGAGATCTGGCGATATCTTCAGAAAAAGCGGCTTGGTCGCTTCCGCATCGAGGACCCTGCGTGCGGCCGTCATACGTTCGAGGAGCTCGTCCAAGGCCGCACGGGCCTGCAGAGCGCGAAGCCCCTCGGTGTTCGGCGACGATACATTCACCGTGAAGAAATCCGCGGCGTCATGGAGCGCCCGAAAGACCGACTCATAATCCGCTGCGCGGTCCGGGCTGTCCTTGTTCGCGCCAAGATTGACACCGACCAAACCGGCGCCGCGGGCCCGGATCAGCCTGGGCCGCACATTTACCATGCCACGATTGTTAAATCCGAGGCGGTTGATCACGGCATGATCATGGCGCAGGCGGAACAGCCGCGGCCGTGGATTGCCGGGCTGCGGGCGCGGGGTTATGGCGCCGATCTCGACGAAGCCGGGACCGGCGGCGAGAAGCGGCCGCAGCGCCTCGGCATTCTTGTCGAAGCCCGCAGCGATGCCGATCGGGTTGGGGAGCGCAAGACCGGCGATCCTCGTTTCCAGACGCGGCGCAGTGACCGGGCCCGTGCGAGGGCCCGCACCGACCCTGAGTGCCAGGAGGGCCAGGGCATGGGCGCGTTCGGGTTCCAACAGGCCGACCGCCGCCAGACCGGCGCGTTCTAGTAGGGTCATTTGGCGAAGCCCGGCGGAAACCGGTGGTGGCCATCGGTGCCGATGGGCAGAGGATTCGCAGACACGACATCGCCCAATCGCAGGGATCCGTAGAGATGAGGGAAAAGCTGTCCGCCCCGGGACGGTTCCCATTTCAACGCGTCGCCGAGGGCGGCGGCCTCTATCGCCAGCAGCATCAGGCCATCTTGCCCGGCAAAATACGTCGACACGGTCTCCGCCACCTGCGCTGCTGTCGAGAAATGCACAAAGCCGTCGGCCAGATCGACCGGGGCGCCGGCGCTCTCCCCGTGCGCCTGGAGGGCCGACCATTGATCGGCCGTCAGGATTTTGTAGATCAGCATCGCGCCCTGCTGGCCCATCGGTGCGCGGAGGTCAATCCCGGGCAGGCCCGCCACCGACCGGGGGTGGGTGGGGGAGGGAGGTGGCGGGCCTGCCGGATCCAGACCACCCGCCTGCCGCTCAGCCCTGGGGCGGCATCGCGCGCCTGGCCTCTTTCCGCTCTGCGAGAATGCCGAGCTGCCGCTCCCGCCACAGAATAAAGAGGCCGGCGCCGATCACGATGCTGGCGCCTAGGAGCACAGCAACCTCTGGTGCTTCCCCGAAGATGAAGTACCCGATCAACAGCCCGTAGATCATCGATGTGTAATCGAAGGGCGCGACTGTCGAGGCGTCGGCGTGGCGGTAGCTCTCGGTCAAAAAAATCTGCGCGGTACCGCCAAAGACGCCTGAGACAATCAACAGCAGCCAGACTTCCGCCGACGGCCAGACCCAGCCGAACGGCAGCGTGAGAAGAGCCCCGAGCGAGCAGCTGACATGGAACCAAAACACGATGGCCAGCACCGGCTCGGTCCGTGCCAGCCACCGAACGTGGATCTGGGCAAGTGCCATCAGAAAGGCCGCGACAAGCGCGGTGATCGTGCCAATCGCTTCAAGGTCGGAGCCGAAGCCGTCGCGCAAGACCGTCAGCCTCGGCCAGATCATCACGATGACACCGATCAGCCCAATGAAAACGGCGCTCCACCGATAGGCCCGGACCACCTCGCCGAGCAGAAACACCGCCATCACCGTCGCGAGGAGCGGCGCCGCAAAGCCGATCGCAATCACCTCCGGCAGCGGCAGGAGGCCGAGCGCCGTGAAGCTGACACCCATTCCAGCGGCTCCGATGACGCCCCGTATCGCATGGGCGCGGAGATTTCTAGTCGAGGTCGCAGCGGCGAGCCGACCCCGTGCCCAGGCATAGGCGACAACCACTGGCAGCGCGAGGAAGGCGCGGAAGAAGACGGCTTCGCCCGCCGGCACCTCCGCTTGTGCCGCCTTCACCGCCGCCGCCATCACCGAAAAGATCGCGACGGAGGCGCATTTGAGGGCGATCCCACGGACCGGCGCGCTGGCGGGTTGCACCTCAGCCATCGGGCTCGCGCAGGGTTGTCGGGGTCCAGCGGGCACGGCGCCTGGCGATGCGGTCGGCTGCTGTTTCGCCGTCGTAATGGACGAGCGGCGGGGCCGGGTCGAGGCGATCCCGTGCCTCCAGCACGTTCGCATTGAGAGTGGCAAAGCCCTTCCCCTCAACGTCAATGAACGCTGCCAGATAGACACCGCAGCGGGGGCAGAGCAGGAAATCGGCCGTGCCTAAGCCAAACCGGTAGCGTGTCAGCCCGCCGGGCGCGGCGAGGATCTCGAGCATCCCTGCCGGGTCGGCCAAAGTCCTGGCGCCATGGCTGCGGCAAAAGCTGCAAGCGCAGCGGCGAAGCTGCAGCTCTGCGAGCATCGTCGGGCTGTGGAAACACAGCGTCACGCTGCCGCAATGGCAACTGCCTGCGTGGCGGTCTGCGCCGCTCATCGCGGGAGCAGGGCGGACCTCGCCCTAACGGCAGCGGGTGAAGCGAACGCCGCGGATACCGTTGACCTGGCTGAGGAGATGCGTCTCTTCATCGACATACTGGATGATTTGCTCGGCTGGCCAGGAGGGGTGGAAGACGCGGGCATTCCGACCCTCGACCGCGAGAATTTGGTTGGCGCCCAGAGGAAGATCGTAGCCAGGTCGGACTTGCCAGACCCGATAAAGATCACCCTCGACCCGGTAACGCAGATGCGGATCCTCGCAGCTGCCCGCCCCGGTTTCCACCCACTCACCGGTCAGCCAGCTCGCAAAATGGGTCTCCTCGGCCGTAGCATCCTCATCCGCGACCGCGGCCGAGGCAGGAACGAGGAGGGCGGACAGAATCGCAACCGAACGCAACGTGGCCCGGTCGATCCTCCGACGAGCGCCGGAGGCGACGAGCCGACCGGCCAAGCCGGATGCGGTGCCGTGGAGCGCCTGCAAACCGATGGCGAGCGCTGCGCTGGCAAAGGTCAGCGCCATAGTCGCTGCGGGGACGGTCCCAAAGGCGCGCAACGCCATCGTCCGTTCGGTATCGAACAGCACCGTCGCAAATGGCAGCAGCGCCATGGCGGCGGCGAGAAGAATGCCCATCATCATGCCTCTGAAAACCAGGTGATCGGGACGGCTCATCCGAGATGCCCCTCCGCCTTTGCCCAGGCATAAGTTGTGTCGAGGGCGGCGGGTAGCGGGGCGAAGAGGCTCTCGACCTCGTCCTCGGTGATGATCATCGGCGGGCAGAAGGCCAGCGTGTCGCCGATCGCGCGCAGGATGACCCCATGCTCAAGCAGTACCTTCGAGAGATGCGGGCCCACCTTGCCGGGCTGCGCAAACATCGCCGCCGTGGTCTTTTCTGGCGAGAGTTCCAGCCCCCCCATCAAGCCGATGCCGCGGGCCTCGCCGACCAGCGGATGGTCCGCGAGCGCGCGAAGCTTTGCCTGGAAAAGCGGCGCAATCTTCTGCACGTGTGCGACCATGTTTCGCCGCTGGTAGATCTCAAGCGTTGCGAGCCCGACCGCACAGCCGAGCGGGTGGCCACCATAAGTATAACCGTGGCCGAGCGCCGGTTGCCGGCCGCTCTCAGCCTCGATCGCTTCGGCCATCTCGACATCCATCGCAACTGCGGACAGCGGCGCGTAGGCGGCGGTGAGCTGCTTGGCCATCGATACGGATTGCGGCGCCACCCCCAGCGTCTCCGCCCCGAACCAGTTACCGGTTCGGCCGAAGCCGCAGATCACCTCGTCATCGATGAGCCGCACATCGTATTTGGCGAGGACCGGTTGGATCGCCGCGAAGTATCCCTTCGGCGGTACGATCACGCCGCCGGCGCCCATCACGGGCTCTGCAATGAAGGCGGCCACGGTGTCCGGATCCTCCGCGAGGATCATCTCTTCCAGTTCCGTCGCCAGACGCTGCGAAAATGCCTCCTCGCTCTCGCCAGCTTCCGACTCGCGCCAGTGATGCGGGCAGCGCGTGTGCTTCACGAAATCGAAGGGCAGGTCGAATTGCCCGTGATTGAGGGGCAGCCCGGTGAGCGAGGCGGAGACCAAAGTTACCCCGTGATAGCCGCGCTTGCGGGAGATAATCTTCTTCTTCTGCGGCCGCCCAAGCGCGTTGTTCATGTACCAGGTCAGCTTGATCTGAGTATCGTTCGCCTCAGAGCCGGAGGAGCAGTAGAACACCCGCGCCATCGGCGTCGGAAACATGTCCTTAATCTTTTCGGCGAGCTCGATGGCAGGCTCGTGGCTGCGCCCGCCGAAGAGGTGATAATAGGGAAGCCTGGCCAATTGCGCCTGCGCCGCCTCGATCAGCTCTTGGTCGCCAAAGCCGAGGCCGGCGCACCAGAGGCCCGCCATCCCCTCGATATAGCGTTTGCCGGCATCGTCATAGACATAGACGCCCTCGCCCCGGTCGATGACATGGGCACCGCCTGCCCGGTGGGCGGTCATATTGGTGTAAGGGTGCAAGAGCGCTTCGATATCGCGCATCTGGGCGTTGGTGAGCTGGTCGTTCGGCATTTGCAGCCTCCATCCTGGATCTGCTCACCCTACGCCGCGGCGCCGTCGCTGCCAATCGCTTGGCGGTGATCGGTCGCACCGAGGCGTGGTGCGCCGCGCGCCGACTGATCGGTCCTGTTGCAGTGCAATGTCACCCACGGCGTAAAGATATCGTTAGGGACCCGATGCGATGCCTCTGCCGTTGGTGCCGTCTACGCGCATTGGGAGCATTCTTTGGAATCCGTCGTTTACTTTAGCCGCGCAATTTCCACCGACCGCAGGGCGGCTCTGGATGCGATCCTCGCATCGGCGGAGCGCAATAATCCTCCGCTCGGCCTGACCGGTCTCCTGCTCTATGGCGAGGGCATGTTTATGCAGTGTCTGGAGGGGCCGGAGAGGTCGGTCTCGCTGATGATGGAGCGCATCAAGGCCGATCCGCGCCACCGTGGGGCGGTGGTCTTGTCGCGGGGTCCGTCGAGCGCCCGAGTGTTTCCGGATTGGGCGATGGGGGCACGCATGCTCGACCCTGACCTGCCGGGCCATGCCGAACTGATCGGCAGCTCGGAGGCGGCGCTGGACGGCAAGCTCACCGAGGTCTCCGGGCCGGAGACGATGGACCATCTGCGAAGGTTCTACCAAAGTACCATCCGCGAACCCCGTTGAACGGCCCCGGCGCTTAGCAAACAGCAGCGGTGAGCCGCTCTAGCGCCGCTTGGCCCGCGACGGAGTTTCCGAACCGGTCGAGCGGCGGCGACCAGACAACCGCCGCGAAGGCGCCCGGTTGCACCGCGAGGATACCGCCGCCGACGCCGGATTTACCCGGCAGCCCGACATCGAACGCGAACTCGCCGGATTGGTCATAGAGCCCGCAGGTTCGCATGATTGCGCGCAGGCGCCGCGCATGTCGCCCCGGCGCGCAGGCTGCAGGACCGGGTTGTGGGGTGACGATGAACATTGCGGCCCGGGCGAGTTCGCGCGCCGTCATGGCCAGGGAGCAGCCCCGAAAATAGGTATCGCACACAGCCTGAGGGTCGCTGCGCAGGTTGCCGTAAGCCTTTAGAACAAAGGCGATGGCGCGGTTCAGGTCGCCGTGGCGGCGTTCGGAGCCGAAGACATCGCGATCGTACTGCACCCGATCGCTGCCGGAGAGGAGGCGCATCTGCGCCCGGAACGCCGTTTCGAAGTTCCAGCGCCGCTCGATCAATGCGTCGGTCACAACGATGGCCCCGGCATTGATGAACGGATTGCGGGGGATGCCGCGTTCGGTTTCGAGCTGGATCAGCGAGTTGAAGCGCATGCCCGAGGGCTCACGGCCGACGCGCTGCCAGAGGTCGTCTCCGACCCATTCCATGGCAAGCGCCAGGGTGAAGAGCTTCGAGATCGACTGGATCGAAAACGGCTCGTCGGCGTCGCCTGTGGCCCATTCCGTCCCATCGGCCCAGTTGACCACCATCGCAAATTTGCTGGGATCGACGCGGGCGAGGGCGGGAATGTAGTTGGCGACTGTGCCCTTCGCCGCCATGGGACGCGTTTCCCTGGCGATCCGGTCCAAGAGACCGAGGTCGGGCATGGTCACCCCCTCCCTAACCCTCCCCCATCCAGGGGGAGGGCAGAGCCCGGATCCGAGCCGGGCGCATTATCGGGCTCGGCGGCGCGATCCGACCAGCCCCGATGCGCTGCCGGCACCAGTCTCATGCCTTTGCCTCCCTCGCCGGGTTGGCCAACAATGCCTCGAACGGCGCATCGAAAACGGCGCGGGCGCTGACCGCATCCCGGGTCGCGCCGAGGCGATCATAGAAGCCCTGCGCCGTCTCGTTCGTGTCCATCACCATCCACCAGAGGAACCGCCCGCCATCCGCCAGGCACCGCCGCGCGAGTTCTTGCATCAGGGCCCGGGCGATGCCGGTGCCGCGCACCGCCTCCTCCACATAGAGATCGGCGACATAGAGGCCGCGGGCGGCATGGGCGGTCTCGTAATCGGTCGAATAGAGCGCATAGCCGAGCACGTCGCGCCCACGCACGGCAACAATTGGGGTTAATCCATCGGCTTCGATCAGGTCGCGGATGACGGCTGCAGCGGTCATGGCGCCGGGGCCGGATCCAGTCGCTTGCGCGAGGGAATTCGCCATTCTGGCGATGGCCATCGCGTCCCTAGCTTGGGCGGTGCGGATGCGCAGGATACCATAGGGCTCGACCATGATCCGGGAGGCTAGCCTGCCCCGGGGGCTCAATCCACTGCTTCGAGCTGTAGTCTGGCCAGATTCGTGGTGGATTTCACGCACCAGACCCAAACACCCCGGAAGAGCCCGGCCTCGAGCCCGTCGGCGAGGCGATAGCGCGTCGAACCGGGAGAAACCTCTTCCATCACGAGATCGGCCCGGATCACCTCGCCGTCACGGCCGGCGAGCCAGCGGGCCGGGACCAGATGCGCCGGATCGTGGCCGAGCACCAAGGACCAACCGCCGTTCGACGCTCTCTCGAACCGAGCGACCTTTCCGTCAGAATCATTGACGGGCGCCAAAGCCACCCCGGTTCCGGCCAGCAACGCGATATAGACGCCAGCCCTAAGCCATCCCATCGGTAGGAATCCTTCCCTCGGAAATCCTCCCTGCTGGTGCAGTGTTTCGGAAAATTCGCCAAGCGATTCAAGTGCGCGCCGATCACTGGGCCTCACTTGTCTGTCATGGTCCGGCGGCCCGCGGTGCGGGCGACCTGCCTGGCCAAGCGCGCCGGGCATGGCCGGGCCGCGAAGCGTGGTTCGGTCGGCAGTCGGCGAGACCGATGCTTCGCGTCGCAACTTGCCGGCGGTCCGCCTGAATGGATGTTGTTGCGCCGCCTGAACGGAAAAGGGCCGCACCATGTGGTGCGGCCCGATCCCTCAGCGCATGGAGACGCCGCTTACATCATGCCGCCCATATCGGGCATGCCGCCACCGGCCGGCATCGGGTCCTTCTTCTCCGGCTTCTCTGCGACCATCGCCTCGGTGGTGATCAGCAGACCGGCGACCGAAGCTGCATCTTCGAGGGCGGTGCGCACGACCTTGGCCGGGTCGATGATGCCCTTGGACATCAGGTCGCCGTACTCCTCGTTCTGGGCGTCGAAGCCGAATTTGGCGTCGGCGTTCTCCTTCACCTTGCCCGCAACGACGGCACCGTCGACGCCGGCATTCTCGGCGATCTGGCGCATCGGCGATTCGATCGCGCGGCGGACGATGGTGATGCCCGCGTCCTGATCGGAGTTCTCGCCGGTGAGCCCGTCGAGTGCCTTGCCGGCATGGACGAGGGCCGAGCCGCCACCGACCACGATGCCTTCTTGCACCGCCGCGCGGGTGGCGTTGAGGGCGTCATCGACGCGGTCCTTGCGTTCTTTCACCTCGACCTCGGTGGCACCACCGACGCGGATCACGGCCACGCCGCCGGCGAGCTTTGCCAGACGCTCCTGCAGCTTCTCGCGGTCATAGTCGGAGGTGGTTTCTTCGATCTGCTGGCGGATCTGCGCGACGCGGGCCTGGATCTCGCCCTTGTCGCCGGCACCGTCAACGACGGTCGTGTCGTCCTTGGTGATCCGGACCTTCTTGGCCTGGCCCATCATCTCGACGGTGACGCTTTCCAGCTTCATCCCGAGATCTTCGGAAATTACCTGGCCGCCCGTCAGGATGGCGATGTCCTGCAGCATGGCCTTGCGGCGGTCGCCAAAGCCCGGGGCTTTCACGGCTGCGATCTTGAGCCCGCCACGCAGCTTGTTGACCACCAGGGTCGCTAGCGCCTCGCCCTCGACATCCTCAGCGATGATCAAAAGCGGCTTCCCGGTCTGGATCACGGCCTCGAGCAGCGGCACCATCGGCTGCAGCGAGGAGAGCTTTTTCTCATGCAACAGGATGTAGGCGTCCTCGAGCTCCGCCACCATCTTGTCGGCGTTGGTGATGAAGTATGGCGAGAGATAGCCGCGATCGAACTGCATCCCCTCCACCACTTCGGTCTCGGTATCGAGACCTTTGTTCTCCTCGACCGTGATCACGCCTTCATTGCCGACCTTCTGCATGGCGTCGGAGATCTGGCTGCCAATCTCGGTCTCGCCATTGGCGGAGATCGAGCCGACCTGCGCAACTTCCTCGCTGCCAGAAACCGGGCGGGACATCTCTTTGATCTCGGCGACGACCTTCTCGACCGCCTTGTCGACACCGCGCTTCACGTCCATAGGGTTCATGCCAGCGGCAACCGACTTCATGCCCTCTTTGACGATGGCTTGGGCGAGCACGGTGGCGGTGGTGGTGCCGTCGCCAGCCTCGTCATTGGTGCGGGAGGCCACTTCGCGGACCATCTGTGCACCCATGTTTTCGAACTTGTCGCTGAGTTCGATCTCCTTGGCGACGGTCACGCCGTCCTTGGTGATCCGGGGTGCGCCGAAGCTCTTGTCGAGTACCACGTTCCGACCCTTCGGGCCGAGGGTCACCTTCACCGCGTTAGCGAGAGTGTCGACACCGCGCAACATGCGCTCACGGGCATCGGTGTGGAATTTTACGTCTTTCGCAGCCATGTCTCATAGCTCCGTTGCAATTGGAATTTGGGTTTTGGCGGATGGTGCGCGATCAGGCCGCTTTGGCCGCGGCAATGCCGTCGACGATGCCTAGGATATCGCTTTCCTTCATGATCAACAGATCCTCGCCGTCGATCTTGACCTCGGTGCCCGACCACTTGCCGAACAGGATCCGGTCGCCAGCTTTGACATCCATCGCGATCCGCTCGCCGTCGTCGTCCTTGGCGCCGGCGCCGACTGCAACGACTTCGCCTTCCTGCGGCTTTTCCTTCGCGCTGTCTGGGATGATCAGGCCGCCTGCGGTCTTCTCGTCGGACTCGATCCGGCGAACCAGCACGCGGTCGTGAAGCGGGGTGAAGCCCATCGGGGTGCTCCTTGTCAAAACAGTTCGAATTTTGGCACTGCCTGCGCCGGGGTTTTTCCGGGCCGCTAGCACTCGCCACTGCTGAGTGCTAACGCGGCAGCGACTGGTAGGTATTGAAAGCGTTCCCCGATGTCAAGCGGCTGTTCCAAGCGGGGCCGTCGGCGCGTATCCTTCAGTCCGTCCCACGGAAAGGAGCCGTCATGCGCATGATGCCCGTCGCCCTCTTGCTTTGCCTCGTTTGGCCACAACTCGCTTTTGCGGCCTGTGAGGGGCGGGACCTTTTGGCCGAGTTGCAGCAGCGCGATCCGGCCGCCCATCAGCGGATTTTCGAGCGAGCGGCGGCAATCCCAAACCATGTAGGGGTGTTTTGGAAAGTCGAGACACCTGGCGCGGCGCCGTCTTGGCTGTTGGGTACCTATCATGACACCGAAATGGGGCGTCGACCGCTCGGCCGCAACGTGGCGCAGGCCCTCGACGGAGCGCGGCTGATGCTGGTCGAAATGACCGATGCGGAAATCGCCCGGATGAATGAGCGGATCGAGACGGATCCGAGCTTTAGTTTTGCGCCCAGCGACACTGGCCTGGTCGTCGCTGGGGAGGATCGTGCGCGGTTGGACGCTGCTTTGTCGAGCCGAGGGATTACCGTTGAACTCGCCGGGCGGATGCGGCCATGGCTGTTGTTTGCGACCTTCGGCTTCCCGCTGTGCCAGATCCGTGAGTTGTCGGAAGGCGCGCCGATTATGGATCAGGCGCTCGCAGACCGCGCGGAGGCGGCGGGTACCCCGGTTGCCGGTCTCGAGACCTATGAACAAGCGCTGAGTGCCTTCGATGGGATCCCGGACGATGCGATGAAGGCGCTGGTCGGCGATCTCTTGGCGTGGACGGATGCGGAGGAAGATCTGCGCCGCACGAACCTCGGGCTCTACGAGGCGGAGCAAGTGGCGGCGATCCTTGCCTATTCCGTTGAGATTTCCGCAGCGCAGATCGGCGAAACCGAGAGCGAACGGTTGAGCGACAGTTTCGTCAATGCGGTTTTGACGAACCGGAACGAGGCCTGGATGGATGTTTTGGTCCGGGAAGTTGCCCTCGGCGGGGTGTTTGCGGCCATGGGGGCGCTGCATCTGCCCGGAGAGACCGGGATCGTCGCGCTCTTGCGCGAGCGTGGCTTTACTGTAACGCGCCAGGCGCTCTAGGCAGGTTCAGGCAAAGCCGGCGGCCGAGAGGCTAGCGATCACCCCAGCCGTCAGCGGCCAACGCAGACTCGGCCACCAATCGGGCGCGCCGCCTTCCTTGGTCAGTAGAAGGTCGGCGCCCAAAAGCGCTGCGAAGCCTACCGAGAGATAGAAAAACGGCTGTGGATGCGGCGAGAAGACCGTGATCCAGCCGAAGATCGCCGGTGCGACCGAGGTCGCCAAAGGCAGCCAGCCGGGCCCACTGCCCAATCCCGCGGCGGCGAAGCCCCAGCGGCACCCGCCCATGAACGAAAGGATTACCGCCCCGTAGACGGCCAGCATATCGCGAGCGAGGATGCTGAAAGGCGGCTCCAGAACCCATGTCGCAATCGCGCCGGCGGCGAACGGGATCAGCCCGGCTAGGCCCAGCCACCGCGCCGGGCCCGGCACGCCCGGCATCAGGCCCGTCTGTTTGCCGCTCTGTTGCTGATCCATCGCTCTGCCTATCCTTTCCAACCAGTTCGCAGGCCGCCCGAGGCGGCGCGCGGTCGCAGCCGCTTGGCAAGTCGCCATCGCAGCCCATCTCGCCGTCGCATGAGTACAGTGTCACCAGAGATGTCGCAGCCGACAAGCGGCACTGCGGTCGGAACGGCCCCGCGAGCCGCCGCAACGGTCTTTTTCGATGGCGCCTGCCCGGTCTGCCGGCGGGAGATCAGTTGGTACCGGGGGATGGTCGGCGCCGACGCCGTCGCTTGGGTCGATGTCGCCGCCGATTTGCCCGCCGCAGAGCTGCCCGCGGGAAAGGACCGCCAGGCGCTGCTCGGGCGCTTCACGGTCACACGCCAGGATGGCGCGGTTGTGGACGGCGCGGCTGGCTTCGTGGCGCTGTGGCGGGCGCTCGGCCCGACGCGGCGGATCGGTGCGGTCCTCGACCGCTGGCCGTTCGTGGCGCTCGGTGAAATCGCCTACCGCCTGTTCCTCCGCCTCCGAAGGCTGTGGCGCCGCCACGCTTGACCTGATCGACTTTGCCAACTAACCGAGCGGCGATCAGGCCCGCCGGGGAGACGTGACGCCGTGAGCCCTACCATCCTCTCCTCGATCGACGAGATCGTGGGTGCCTACGATGCGCTGCTCGTTGATCTCTGGGGCTGTTATCACAACGGACTAACACCTTATCCTGCGGCGGTCGACGCGTTGCGCCGGTTTCGAGACCGTGGCGGGCTGGTGGTCCTGCTGACCAATGCGCCCCGGCCAGCCGGGTCGGTCCGGGGCTTCCTGGCATCGATCGGCGCGCCGGAGGAAAGCTGGGACGGTATCATGTCGTCGGGGGAAGCCTGCCAGCGCGCGCTCGGCTCCCGCGCCTACGGCAGCCACTATTACTATGTCGGCCCTGATCGGGATCTCCACATGCTGGGCGATGTCGGCCTCGCGCCCGTGACGTTGGAGGACGCCGAGGCGATCCTCTGCACGGGCCTGTTCGACGATGCCACCGAGGGACCGGAGCACTATGCCGAGCGCATCGCCGATTGGCGCGATCGCGGCCTCTCGCTGCTTTGCGCCAACCCGGATGTGATCGTCGACCGCGGCGACCTGCGGCTCTACTGCGCTGGGGCGATTGCCGAGGCTTATGAGGCGGCAGGCGGCACCGTGGTTTGGTTCGGGAAACCCCACAGGCCCACATACGATCAGAGCTTTGCGCTGATCGAAGAGCTCGCCGGACGCCCAGTGCCGCGGCAGAAGGTTCTGGCCATGGGCGACGGGGTGCATACGGATGTGAAGGGGGCGATCGACTACGGCGTTGACGTGGTCTTCGTCACCGGCGGCTTGGCGACGGCGGAGACCGGCGGCGATCCGGAGGTGCCTGATCCCGCACTTCTCGACGCGTTCCTGCGGTCTCACGGGCAGGCACCGGGCTATGCGATCGGCCGGCTTCGCTGAACAACGAGACGCGCGAGCAACATCGCCGTGCCAAGAGCAGCTTCCGCGAAATTAAATTGCGCAATTATGTTGCGTGCACGAGGGGGGTGGCTCTACTTTCCCGCCCACGGTGGGCTTGTGGTGAAAGGCAGTGGCGCATGTTGGACAATATTCCGCGCGGCACGATTTGCATCGAGGATCTGGAGATCGGGATGAGCCGGTCGCTGTCAAAGACGATCACCGATCTCGATATCCGGCTGTTTGCCGACCTGTCCTGCGACCACAATCCGGTCCATCTCGACGACGATTACGCGCAAGATACGATCTTCGGCAGCCGTATTGCCCATGGCATGCTCACCGCGAGCCTGGTCTCAGCCGTGATCGGCGAGCAACTGCCGGGTCATGGCAGCGTCTATCTGGGCCAAAGTCTTAAATTCATGGCGCCTGTCTATCCGGGCGATGCGGTCATCGCGTCGGTGACGGTCGCTGGCATCGACCATGCGAAGCGCCGGGTGACCCTTGATTGCCGCTGCGAGGTGGGCGAGAAAGCGGTGCTTAAGGGCGAAGCTTTGGTGCTCGCTCCGTCCAAGAAATTCGACTGACGGGACCGCCGGTCCCGGAGGCAGGGACAGGCAATGAAGATCCACAGGGTCGACGGGCCTCTGGGCGCAGAGGCGCGCGGTGTTTCGGCGGCACTGGGCAATTTCGACGGTGTGCATCTCGGCCATCGCAAGCTGATCTCGGTCGCTGAAGCCATCGGTGGGCAAAGGGGAGCTGCCTTGGGTGTGGTGACTTTCGAGCCGCATCCCCGCCGATACTTTCAGCCCGGTGCACCGCCCTTTCGCCTGACGCCATTGGCCGAGAAGGCGCGGATTTTGGCCGATCTGGGTGTCTCCCATCTCTATTGCCTGCGCTTCGGTGCCGATCTCGCCGCCCTATCGCCCGAGGCCTTCGTGGCCGAAACCCTGGTGCAGAGGATTGGCCTTTCCCATGTGGTCGTCGGGGAGGACTTCCGCTTCGGCAACCGTCGGGCGGGGGACGCGGTTGCCCTGCGCACGCTTGGCGAAGGCAGCGGCCTTGGCGTCACCATTCAGCACACGGAGATGGGCGAGGAGGGTGCCTATTCCTCCACCGCCGTTCGGGTGCTTGTGGAGCAGGGCCGCTGCGCCGACGCGGCAGCTCAGCTCGGCCGCTGGCATAGCGTTTCCGGCGTCGTCGAAAAGGGCGACCAGCGCGGCCGAGAGCTGGGCTATCCGACCGCCAATCTTGCGCTTGGGGAGCAGCTTTCCCCCCGTTTCGGTGTCTATGCTTGCGAAGTGACCGTCCACGACGGCGCACATCGCGGGCGCTTTGCTGGCGTTGCGTCGGCCGGTGTGCGCCCACAATTCGGAGAGAACGTTCCGAATTTCGAGGTCCATCTCTTCGACTTCGCCGGCGATCTCTACGGAGCCGAGATCTCCGCCGCCTTGGTCGCCTTTCTCCGTCCCGAAGCCCGTTTCGCTAGCGTCGATGCGCTTGTTGCCCAAATGGATCGTGACAGCGAGGACGCGCGGGCGGCGCTGGCCACCGCGGCCACATCGGTTTAGAGAGTGCCCGCGCCCTGACCTAGGGGCGGATGGTCTCGACCGAGGTGCGTGGCAATGCGAAGTCTGCTGTTCAACGTTTTCTTCTACGGCTTCACCTTTGTCATCGCGTTCATCAGCTACGGCCTTGCCAAGCTCTCTAGGAAGGAGCGCATGTGGCCGGTCCTGCGCTTCTGGGGGCGGGCCGTCCTTTGGGCGTTGCGCCTGTTCCTTGGTGGGCGGGTTGAGATCCGCGGCCGGGAGCATCTTGAGACCGACGGACCGCGACTGTTGGTCTCTAAGCATCAGAGCGAGCTCGACATTGTTATGCTGGGTCTGCTGTTCCCGGATACCGGCGCCGTCGCGATGCAGGAGCTTGAGCGCTACCCGTTTTTCGGTGCCGTCCTCCGCGCCTTGGACCTGGTGCTGATCTCGGTGGATCAGGGGCCGCAGGGCCGCACGCAACAGGCGATCGACGGCGCGCGGCGGATCATCGGGCAGGGCCGGCCGATGATCATTTATCCTGAGGGGGAGCTGATGGCGCTAGGCGCCAAAGAGCGCTATCGAAAAGGTGCCGGGCATATCTATTGCGCGCTCGGCATTCCGGCGATCCCGGTCGCATCCTCTCACGGCGTCATTTGGCCGAAACGCGAATGGACGAAACACGCTAACAAGACCGCGGCGATCGAGTTTTTGGAGCCGATCCAGCCTGGGCTGGATCTCGACAGCTTCATGGCGACGGTCGAAGAGCGGATCGAGACGAACACGATGCGCTTGATCCGCGAGCATGCGTCTGGCCCGGCGTTGGAGGCGGCGGAGGACCGCCATCTCCGCGGCGCGAGCAACGAAACCTAAGCTGTCGCTTGGGCGGCCGGCTTGATGATGCCGACAACGCCACCGGTCGGATCCTTTATCATCGCAATCCTTCCCACGGTCTCGACATCGAAACAGGGACGAACCACCTCTCCACCCGCGGCGACGGTCTGCTCGCAGGTCTTGTCGGCATCTTCGACCGCGATATAGGTCATCCAATGGGGCTCCATATCCGTGAAATCGGGGCCGTCCATGGTGAAAATCCCCGCAATCGGCCGGCCGCCCTGCATGCAGACATGGTAGGAATGCGCCTCGCCCATATCGAAGGCTTCGATCTGCCAGCCAATCACCCTTTCGAAGAATGCCTTGGCTGCAGCAGGATCGCGGGTCATCAGCTCCGACCAATGAATTGTACCCTGGCTCGTGTCCATGTTTCCCTCCCGTTTCGCGCGCTGGGGCGACGCTATCACGGCCGGCGATTCGCATGCAGCGCTGGCCTCGGCCCGACGCAGCGCTAGGCTCCAGCAGGACGGAGGAGGAGAGCGGCATGACCGAGCCCGCGGCCAACCAATTCGCACTGTTGCGCACGCGGCGGTTTCTGCCGCTGTTCCTGGTGCAGTTCCTGGGCGCCTTCAACGATCAGGTCTACAAGAACGCCTTTGTCGCGCTCTTGACGTTCAGATTGGCGGACGAGCTGACGATGTCCCTCAGCCTGCTGAACCTGATCGCGGGCGCCCTGTTCATATTGCCCTTCGCTTTGTTCGCCCCAACCGCTGGGTTAATCGCCGACGGGATGGACAAAGCGCGGATGATGCGTTTCGTGAAGCTCTCCGAGCTTTGCATCATGGGCGTCGCCGTGGTCGCCTATCACACGCAAAACCTGTTCCTTCTCTATTTCGTGCTGTTTCTGATGGGGGCGCAATCGGCGGCCTTCGCCCCGATCAAATACGCCGTGCTGCCGCAGTATCTGCGCGACGAGGAGCTTGTCGGCGGCAACGGCTTGGTGCAGGCGGCGACCTTCCTCGCGATCCTCGGTGGAACGGTGGCGGGCTTCCAGCTCGTGCTGACGGAATGGGGCGTCACCGTGGTCTCGGTCGCCGTGATCGCGATTTCGGGTGCCGGGTATGCGGCCGCATGCGCAGCGCCGCCGGCGCCGCCCCTCGGCGCGGCGCCAAAGGTCGACTGGGTGTTCCCGCGGGCAATGTGGCGGCTGGTGGCCTCCTGCACCGATCAACCGGCTGCCTTCCGGGCGATCCTCGCCATCGCCTGGTTCTGGTTCGTGGGTGCGACCTTCCTGACGTTGCTGCCGGCCTATGCCAAGGAGGAGCTCGGGGTGAACGACGATGTCGTGACTCTGCTCCTGGCGGCCTTTTCGGTGGGGGTGGCCCTCGGCGCGCTCATGACGGAATGGATGAGCCGCGGCGAGGTCGGGCCCGAAATCGCGCCCATCGGCGCTGTGGGGCTGGGGGTTTTCTCGGTCGTGCTTTGGAGCATCACGCCGGCGCTGCCGGTCGAGGGGGCTGAACTGCTGGGAATAGCGGACTTCCTTGGCACCGCGTCTGGGTGGCCGGTGCTGATTGTGTTTATCTGCCTCGCCGCTTCCGCTGGGCTCTATGTCACGCCGCTCAATGCCGTATTGCAGCACGAGGCGCCGCCGGCCCGGCGCAGCCAATTCATCGCCTGTTCGAATGTTGTCGATAGTGGGCTGATGGTCCTCTCCTCGATCCTTGCGGCGGTGCTCGTGCTGTCGGGTTTTTCGGTGGCCCAGATCCTCGGCATGGTCGGTGGATCGGGTGTGGTGATGGCGCTGCTGGTGGCACGCTACGCGCCGGGAACGGCCTATGGCCGGCTGGCCCTGCGGGTATGGCCGCGCGGGCCGATCTGAGGGGCGCAACAACGATGCCAATCTCCGCGGATCCATTCTGGCGGCGAAAGTCGCTCGAGGAGATGACCGCGGAGGAGTGGGAAAGCCTCTGCGACGGCTGCGGGCGCTGCTGCGTGATCAAGCTCGAGGATGCCGATACCGGCCGCGTCCACTACACCAATGTCACCTGCCGGCTATTCGACCCGGCTACCTGCCGCTGTGGGAACTACGATCTCCGGCACCGTTTAGTCGAGGGATGCGTTGGCCTAACGCCCGAGAGCCTGGCGGAGGCCGCCCCGTGGATGCCACCGACCTGCGCCTACCGCCTGCTGTGGGAGGGCGGCGATCTACCCGTCTGGCACCCGCTGGTTACCGGCGATCCGCACAGCACACGACGCGCGGGGATGTGCCTTTCCGACCCCATTGTGCCCGAATGGGAAGTGGCGGAGGAAGACTTGGAAGACTTCGTCGTCGGGGACTCGCTGAATGCATGAGGGCTGCTAGACGCGTTTCAAGTTACCCGGAAAACGAAGAGGCGCACGGTCAAGTCCGTCTCGCCGACGACGTAGGCCCGCCATCCGCTCCGCTCCTCCAGCATCAGCCAGCGCCCGGCATGGGTCAGGTCATCGATCACGGGGGCAAAGCCGCCGAGGCTCCAATTCGCCTCTGGCACGTTGAAGATCACCGTACCACCGCGGCGGGTCACGCGGACCAGTTCTTCTAAAGCTTTGGCCGGGGCGTGCCCCTCGCCAAAGCTGCCGATACAGAGCGTTGCGGCAAAGCTGCCATCCGGGAAGTCGAGCGGCTCGCCCAGCACCTGCCGCTTCAGCACGCTGTAAGCGCCGGTGCGCTCGGCGACCGCAAGCATCGGCTCGGAAATGTCGATTGCGGTGATTTCATCATAGCCTAGCACTGCGAGGCTCGCCCCCACCATGCCCGTGCCCGCGCCAGCATCGAGCACCGGGCCCGCGTCCAGCGGCACGTGGCGTGCCGCGAAGGCTGCGGCAAGAAAAGGCAATCGAAATCCCAGCGCCATGTTGTCCGCGTCGTATTGCGCGGCCCAATCGGCATAGACGGTCTCGGGGCTGCCGCTTTTCGAGCGAGCATAGATCTCATCGATGCTGGGCTTTTGGTTGGCGGACATGGTCGCGCTCCTTCCTCATGGGTCACCATAGTCTATCGCAGCCTTGGCCCGGGATCTGCCCCCGCACCGCCTTGCTGGCTGGGCCCTCGGCTGCTACCTCCCCGAAGCGACTGCCACTGAGAGAGGCCGATGCTCTTCACCTCCGACAACGCGTCGGGCGCCGCGCCCGAGATCCTGGCCGCCCTGGCTCAAGCCAATGACGCCGGTGCCATGCCCTATGGCAATGATCCGCTGACCGCACGGGTCGAGGAGCGGGTGCGCGAGATCTTCGAGGCCCCGGAGGCCAAGGTGTATCTGGTGAGTACGGGCACGGCCGCCAATGCCTTGGCGCTCGCTTGCCTTTGCCCTCCCTGGGCGCAGATCTATTGCCAGACCAAGGCCCATGTGGAATGGGACGAGTGCAATGCGCCGGAATTCTACACCGGTGGGGCCAAGCTGACCCTGATCGCCGGCGAAGGCGCGCGCATCGACGCCCAGGGCCTGCGCGACGCTATTGCAGCCAGTGCGCCGGTGGGGGTGCACAATGCTCAGAAGGGCTGTGTCTCGATCACCCAGGCGACCGAACTTGGTGCGGTCTACACCGTCGAACAGTTGGCGGAGATCGGTGCGATTGCGCGCGAGGCCGGCATCCCGGTGCACATGGACGGTACCCGTTTTGCCAACGCGGTGGTGCGCCTTAATGCCAGCCCGGCCGAGATGACCTGGAAGGCGGGGATCGACATCCTGTGCCTCGGCGCGACGAAGAACGGCGCCATGGCGGCGGAGGCAGTGATCCTTTTCGATCCCGCGATGGCGTGGGAGTTCGAGCTGCGACGCAAGAGGGGCGGGCATTTGTTCTCGAAAATGCGCTTCGTGGCGGCGCAGATGGACGCCTATCTTACCGATGGGCTTTGGCTGCGCCTTGCCGGGCATGCCAATGCCATGGCCGACCGGCTCGCCGCAGGGGTCGAAGCGGCGGGCGCAACAGTCCATCAGGCGCGCGGCGCGAACATGGTCTTCGCCCGTTTTTCGGCGACGCAGCACCAACGCCTGCAGGCGGCGGGGGCCCTATACTACCCCTGGGCGCAGGGAGACGATGCGGCGCATCCCGGTCATGTCTCGGTCCGGCTCGTCTGCTCTCACACGACCGAGGTCGAGGAGGTTGACCGCTTCTGCGCCCTCCTCGCCGCTTGAGCCGACCCGTCTGTGGGGGTCTTGCTCAAAGTTCTAGTGCTTGGCGCGCTGTTCTTCTTCATCTTCTCGCGCAAGGTGCGGGACACTGTGTTTTACGGCCTGCTTGCGGGATACGCGCTGCTGCTGGGCTACACGCTTTGGTCGATGATCTGAGGGGGGAAATGGGATGTCCAGATGGCAGCCGCGGCGGGAACGATTTCGCGCGATCCTGGAGGGCGATGTCTGCGTCCACCCGGCCTCTGTCCACGATCCGATCTCGGCCCGGATTGCTGAAGATCTGGGCTTCGAAATGGGCATGTTTGCCGGGTCCGTCGCCTCGCTTACGGTGCTCGGGAACCCGGATCTGATCCTGCTAACCCTCTCGGAATTCGCGGGCCAAGCGCACCGTATCAACCGCGCCGCCGAGCTGCCGGTGCTGGCCGATGCCGACCATGGCTATGGCAATGCGCTGAACGTAATGCGGACCGTTGAGGAACTGGAGACCATGGGAATCGCGGGGCTGTCCATCGAAGACACCGCCCTGCCGCAAGGGTTCGGGGCGGCTGGCGCGCCGGAGCTCATCTCGGTCGAGGAGGGTGTCGGCAAGATCAAGGCCGCCCTGGCCGCGCGCCGCGATCCTGGGCTGGTGATCGCTGGGCGGACAAGCGCCGCTGGGTTTGTTGGGATCGAGGCGGCGATTGCGCGGGTCAAGGCCTATGAGAGCGCCGGGGCCGATGCGAGCTTTCTGGTCGGCGTGAAGACCCGCGAAGATCTGGAGGCGGCGGCAGAGGCCCTCTCTAAACCGCTCATCATCGGGGGTGCCGGGCCAGGCATGGACGACCGGGGATGGCTCGCATCGCTCGGCGTTCGGGTTTGTCTCCAAGGGCATCAACCCTTCGCTGCAGCGGTCGAGGCGATCTATGCCACCATGAAGGCTCTGCGAGACGGTACGGCGCCGAAGGATCTGCCAGGCGTCGCAGCGAGGGAGCGGATGGCGACCCTGTCGCGTGTCGAAGGGCACCAAGGTTGGGCCGAAAAGTTTCTCCGGTAGCGCGCTTTCCGACCCGATTGCATCGGTTCTTACGTTGTGAAGTACTGTTCGGGCGCATTGTCATGACGCCAATCCGGCTCAAATCGGCCGAAGAATGCTCTAGCGAACTCAAGAACGACCCCGAGAGGCAACCCGCGCTGGGTCGTTTTCGAAACCAAGCTCCGACGGGTCGAAATCGTAGTGGGCCGAGCAGAATTGGCAGTCCGCGGTGACCCGCCCGTCTTCGGTCGCCATAGAGGCGATGTCTTTGGCCGAGTACTGCGCCAGGGCTCGTTGCACCCGCTCCCGCGAGCAAGTGCATCCGAACTCGATACCTTGTGCAGGATAAACCCGCGGCCGCTCCTCGTGGAAGAGGCGCAGCAGCAGACCCTCTGGCGCCAATTGCGGCCCGATCAACTCATGCGCGGTGACCGAACCCATCAGGATGTTGGTCCGGTTCCAATCCTCGCCCCGGGATCCCATGGCCGCCACGTCGTCCGCGGTCATCAGCCCATCCTCGCCCGAGGGGGCGTCCGGTGCCACCCCGCCCGCATCCGGCATCTGCTGCACCATGATCCCGGCCGCTCGCCAATGGGCGTCCTCGCCCGGGGTCTGGGCCAGGGCCGCCACTGTCTGGAACCGCGTCGCGATCTGCTCGGACTGCGCGAAGTAGGTCTCGGCACAGGCTGAGAGCGAGCTGCCTACTAGCGGTGTCATGCCCTGATAGGGTCGCATCTCCGGTCCTTGATCGATGGTCACGCCGAAAATCCCCTTGCCAAGCATCTCGATGCCCTGTGTTCGGGTCGAGGCGACTTCCCCCTTGTCGAAGCCGGCATAGGCGCGGATCCGGGCGGGCTGACCCTCTTCCTCTGGCGCGTAGTAGTCGGTTGCGATTAGCCGCACCGCCCCCTCGCCCCGGATCTGAAGCGAGAACTTCCAGCGAAGCTTGATCGCGTGTCCGACCAGCGCCGTGATGATCGCCGCCTCCGCCACCAGGGCGGAGACCGAGGGCGGATAGCGGTGCTGCTCCAGAATACCCTCGAGCGCATCGTCGAGCCGGACGACGCGCCCGCGGATGCTGGTCCGGTCGAGCTGGAACGGCAACACCGTGTCGTCGCCCCGAAGCTTGGTCGCCATCGTTACCTCTCGCCGTCGCGCATCGTTCCGACATAGAGGCTCGTGCCGCGGCATGCAAAGCCCTTCCCGACCGGTGGTCGGCATGGCATGACGCCGGGCATGAAACGCATCGGAGAGCCTTGGCGGGCGAACACACCCTATCGCGACCGGCCGGGCGTCTATGGCCTTTTGCGCCGCGATGGTCGCCTGCTCTGCGTTCGGCAGGGCGAGGAGCTTCAGCTTCCGGGTGGCGGTGTCGATCCCGGCGAACAACCGCTGGCCGCGCTCCATCGCGAAGTGATGGAGGAGACTGGCTGGCGCATTGCGGGGCCACAGCGCATCGGTTCATTTCAGCGCTATGCCTGGTTGTGGGACTATGGCTACTGGGCGCGCAAGACGCAGGTGATCTATCTGGCGCGGGCCGTGCGGCGCCATAGCGATCCGACCGAGGCAGGCCATTGCCCGGTTTGGCTGACCCCGGCTGCTGCTGCCCGCGACCTCCACGTAACAGGTGATCGGGACATGGTGCGACTGGCGATGCGGTTGGATTTGCTCGGCTGACCTGTTGTTTCTGGCGTTGACCCAATATCTTGGCGGGGTTGAAGGCGCGCTTGAAGCCACCGACAGACGTGTTTGTCGTGTGATCGCGCAAGCCGGTTTCTCATGAGGCCGTGGATCGGTCTCGCTTGCGGATTTGTGTCGTCTCGGCAGTCGGCCATCTTGCTTGCCGCATGAGTGGCGCTCGGTCGGGCGCTTTGACGATGAGCCGCGAGGTGCGTCGCAACGCCTACCCGCGGGGCGCTTACCGGCGTCGGCTTGCCGATGGAGCCTATCCCGTGCGCCGCCAGCATGCGGCGCTGCTCGAGCGGGATACCATACGCCCAGGCGATGTTACTGACCGTCTCTGCCTAGACCGTCCGACCTGCCCAGAAGGCCTAGAACAAGAAACCTGTGCCCCGCGGCTTTCCGAGAGCACATCGTCGAGTTGCCCAGAGCTGGGTGGAGCGTCGAGGACCGCGCACGAGGGTCCGAGCCTTGGGTCGCTATGATCCAAACCCGGATCATGCAGGCCGAGCGAGACGGTGACAGGCGCGCCGATGTCCTGAGCAGCGAAGAGTAGGACGAATTGTGTCGGCTTCGCCGCGAAAACCGCCAGCCGCTCCAAGCAGGTCGGAGCCTTCGCCCAGATCGATGCCGCGGAGGCCGACCCAACTGTCACCAATCAAGCGGCCTTGTGATGTCATCAGGCCACCTCGAACACGATACCAGCTTCACAGATGTGACCCGGCACGCCTCGGCAACCTTTCCAACGTCCTTCGTCAGCTGCAACACGCTCAGGCGCGACTGTGCCACCTCGCTCGCCGCATCGCGACGCCCCGCGTTTGTGGCAGTCGCTGATCGTCCCTTCGGTTCTTCCTCCTTCCCGAAGATCGTGCGGAGAGAGGATTCAGTGGACAACCTATCGGAAGGGCCAGGAAGGCTCGTTTCCAGGCACTCATTCGGCGGTTGTTTCAGACGGGCATATGCTAAGAGTTGGGGGATTTCGTTTCAATCCGAGACCGATATTGCAGCGCCCAGGGGGGTGGTCTGGTACCCAAACCCCTAGGCTTTCTGATCCTTGTTGATGGCCCGTCCGATCCGCTGCAGGATCTCGGGGCTTGCGGCTTCAAGCTCATCCGGGGTCAGCCGCATGGTGTCCGCGATCGGTGAGCCGTGCATGCTCGAAAAGCCGTGCAGCACTGAAATGATGAAGAGCGCGTCGAAGTCGATCCTAGTGTCCCGGTCGGGGGCCCTGCGCGCCGATGGCAGTTTTTCGAGGGCATCAATCAGTAACGAGAACGCATCCCGGGCGCTTTCCATCATATCCGGAAAGTCGTTCGGATGGGGGATTTGGGTATTCAACATCAGCCGGTACTGCAGAGGATAGGTCTCTGCGAAGCTGAGATAGGCGCGTCCCATTGCGGCAAGGTCGTTGCGGGGATCACCAGTAACGGGCCTTGCCCGAAGGAAGTCGGCAAAGGATGCGAAGGCGCGCCGGACAATCTCGGCCAGTATATGATTGCGACTTTCGAAATGCTTGTAGGGGGCCTGATGGGACACCCCGAGCCGCCGCGCCACATCGCGCAGACTGAGGTTTTCGACCCCCTGGGTATCGATGATCTTAACCGCCTCCGCGACACAGGCCTCGCGCAAGTTTTCCGGTTTCTTCACCTTCGCCATCCCTGCGGTCTAACAACCGCGTGATTTTGCGTCTACCCGCCCGAGGCCAGGCTGTGTTTCGGCTGTGCGCTGTTCTGCGCAATCCGTCCGAAGATCCGCGACTGAAGCCGTTTGGGGAAGGATCGCCAACGCTTTGCTGGGTTCTGTCGGGAACTCGTCTGCGACTACTCAGAGGCCGTAGCTGACCTGGTGACGTTCCTTTTTTCAAAGTTGGCAACGGCAAGATCCCCGAAAGGCAGAAGATGCCAGCTTAGTTCCGGATGGTTGTGGTTGCGTAGGTCCAGCCTCGCAGCGCCGCTCTTTCCATCGGGACCTGGATTGTCTGGCCGTTTCGCCAAAGGGCGACCTGATCGGCAAAGTGCGGACTGTTGAGCCAGCCATCCTGACCGCCCAGCAGAACGAAGTAGTTGGCGTCTGGGTCCGCTAGATCTGATAGATGCCGCGCCTGCGCTCCAAAGAACGTGCGATGTTCTTCGGTGGTGAGAGGATGCGCTGTCTTGAAGACGGTTTCCTGACTTCCCGGAACCGGAATGGTCTCAAGCCGATAGCGGCTGCCAAGCACGGGGATGTTGCCAAAGATATGCTGCACGTCCAGGCGGTGAACGTCGCCCCAAACGAAATCCCGCGATGCAGTCTCAGCAGCGGCAAGCAGAGCTGATGACAGGCTTTCCGACCAACCCTTCGCTGAGAGGTTGTCGATATCGGCCAACAGGATTGCCCGCGCGCGCCTCAGCTTCGCGAAGACGTCGCCATCGACAGAACGCGACATCTGCGTGAAGGCCATCTCGGTAAAGCGGATCATGAACCCTTCGAAGATCAATGCCGCGGCACTCTTCGAATGATAGGCGCCGTCCCAGGCCATCAGAGCGGCGATTGCCTTCGCTTCCTGATCAGATCGCGGCTTCCAGGCCGCCAACCGCGGTCGCAGAACCTCCAGCGCTTCCACAGTCAGTGGAGAGACCACATCCATTTGAATCCGCTGCAGATCGTCTAGGCTGAAGCGTTCCTGCGCCGCGAGCAGCTCATTCAGTCGCCGCACCCGCTCGTCCTGCGGGAAATGTCCGCCATAGGGACGCACTCCGTCGGGTGCTGGCCTGTTGTTTGCCGAGGCGAGCACGCCAGAGGGCGGATCCACCACGAACGGTAGATCTCGGCTGGTCCGTAGTGCCAACCAGTTCCGATCCGAGGTCTCAGGGCTGGTGAGCAGACGCAATGGATCTCCGGCCGGTCGTGCTGGAACCTGGGTCGCGATCACGCTGGCGATTGCGCCCTTTCTGTCAGCGGCAAGAAAGGTCTGCGAGGGGATTGCGTATCTCGCCATCGCCTCGCGGAACTCACCAACGGTTTTGGCGCGCATCGCTGCAAGCAACGCCGTGACCTCGTCCGAGACGCCGTGTCCGATCCAGCGGACGGCAAAGGCTGGTCCAACCAGTGGAACGGCTTCCAGGTCTGACATGACCGGGCCATAGGCTGTCCATCGGGAGGTCGTGTTTGTGTCGAACCAGAAGCGCGTGTCGATTTCCTGGCGTTCTTTCTCGAATGCGGTTGAGGGCAGTCCGCTGACATCAACCAGCTCGCTCGTCGTGGCCCGGAGATTGGTGCCGCCCCAAGCGATTTCGCGCGTGCGCCCAAAGCCGAAGACCGGCGTTCCTGGCACCATCATGCCGACGATCTCATAGCTTGGCGAACGCAGCCCGACGATGACCCATGGGTTTGGGATGAAGAAGGCCAAATGCGGATCATTCGCAATCAGCGGACTGCCGGAGGCGCTACGCGACGGTCCGACCACAACACTATTGCTTCCGGCCTTGCCGATTTGGCGGGAAAGCCCGGCAAGGCGCGGCAAAGATGCCATGGGAATGGCGTCTCGTCCGGCGTCTCCGAAGGTTAACGCGCCGACGCCGTAGTCCTCTCGCAGCCGCGCGAGGATGCGGGCACGGGCAGCGTCATCCTCCACCTGCAGCAGGGTCAGGATGATCTCCCAGTTAATGTCGATTCCCGAGACCCGCCCCAACAGCAGGCTGTCCTGCGGCGCCCAGGGTTCCCAAGCGATGTCCATCACCTTCATCTCGTGCGGCAATTGCTCGGGCGTCAGCCGGTCCGCATAGGCGTTGATTCCGGCCACGTAGCGATCGATCCACCGGCGCGACCCCTGCGGCATCTCTTGATAGATCCGGTCCACCGAACGGCCAAAGTCGAAGGCGCGGATAGCACGATCCAACTCTATGGTGGCAGGACCTGCACTTTCCGAAAGCCGACCCTCAGCGATGCGCCTCGCCACCGCCAATTGCCCGAGTCGCAGATGCGCGTGTACCAGACCCAGCGCAAAGGCCGCGTCGTCATCGGTCTGCGCCTCAATGAATGGGATCATGTGTCGATCCCATCGGACGGTGACTGGCGCCGAAAGGTCGAGCCCGTCCGTTGGCAACTGGCTGAGCCTCTCTTCGAACGTAGCGGGCTTTGGAAGGGGCGTGAGAACGGAGCAGCCGACCAAGGCGGCCGCTATCAGCGCCCCTGCAAGCGAAACCAGCATTGCCTGCAAAAGACGGGTCACCGGCGCAGCTCGCGGGCTGCTAACACCAGATCGCATGGGATTGCTCCCAGTCCGGAGTATTGCCGGAGTGGTAACTTACCATGCGATCATTGGTGAAGCTTTGAAAGGCCTCCAGTGCCGCCAGATGGGCGTCTGTGGTCAAGTCGCGCTGCATTGAGGCCTGGTCTTTCCAGATGTTGAGCGTGTGATGGTAACCCTCGACGGATCGAGTACCCGCACTCGGATTCCGTGGATCAGACTGGGCCTGCACAATGGTCCGCGGAGCAAGCCACCAATGTCGAGGCGCATGCCAGGAGGCTTTTGGGCGCGAACCGATGATCGACTGGTAAGGCATGAGTGTCTCCACGACCTATGTAGACGCTGTCTACTCTGTCAGAAGTGTAGACGCTGTCAACATCAGTACGCGCATCAATCCGGGCGGGGTCGGAGCTGAGCGGAGGAAACGGACGCATGCGGGCCAGAAGCTCTGCAATACCGGTCGGATCATGCGCCTGGCCGGTTGTTTGGGAAAGCGCGGCGGGCCGCCAAAGGAATATACCCACCAGACCCACAGTGGGCCGCAATCCTGCTCAAATGAGTATCAGGCGATCCTGCGCAAGCACAGCTCCGAGACTTCGATGAGCGGCAACTGCAAACGCTGCGGTCGAGACATTCCTCAAATATGTCAATGCTGGGCAGATCTGCAACCACGCGGCGGGGTGGAGATCCCTTGGTCGAGCCCATCAATGGACTTCACAACGCTCGGAGACGGCAGTCAGCCCTTGGCGGAGAAAGCCCCCTGAACCGCGCCGGGTTTGCCGGAGGCCTGTGATGGTTAGTTACGCGGCCACGTCGCGAGCTTCCAGTACTGCGTAGTAGGCGGCCTCTGCTTCTGCGGGTGGGATGTTGCCGATCGGCTCGAGCAGCCGGCGGTTTTTGAA